>NZ_JAFFZO010000035.1:7926-54238 GCF_016924145.1 Amphritea pacifica
AGAGCCGAGCCCGACGCTTTCTATACCAATCTACAAACTGAATTTCAGGCAAAAAAAAAGACCAACCATGCGGCTAGTCTTGTTTTTCCGTTGTGGTAGCGGGGGCCAGATTTGAACTGACGACCTTCCCAGGCTTTTATAGAGAGCCGAGCCCGACGCTTTCTATACCAATCTACAAACTGAATTTCAGGCAAAAAAAAAGACCAACCATGCGGCTAGTCTTGTTTTTCCGTTGTGGTAGCGGGGGCCAGATTTGAACTGACGACCTTCGGGTTATGAGCCCGACGAGCTACCAGGCTGCTCCACCCCGCATCAACGTGGGGCGTATATTACAGATGAGTCACCCGCTTGGCAAATGGTTTAACTAAATAATTTAAACAACGTAGCAAACCGCTGTTTTTACAAAAAACCGACCGTTAGCACGGCCCGATCTTTGCCTGGCGTATTCCTGAAATGCACGGACCACGTGCTAAAAATGAATATCCTCTGCAATCAAAAAAACTTCAGTTGAAATTGCTGACGATTAAATCGCCTGTTGATGTCCGATGCCTGTTGAATTTAAAAGAAATACGGGTATTTACCTATAAAAATATAACAGAAAAATAATCTGCCAATTAAGCATATTACCATAAATAATATCTATTTCTTACGCATCCGCATCACTTTCCTTGGTTGACTTACGCTATCCTCCCGGATTAATGTTGGTCGCCAGCGCACCCCAAAAAGGTATCGCTGCAACAGAAACCGGCCTATCCGCCGGCACAATAACAACAATATTCAAACCTGGCTGTGATCCGGCTAAGGTAAAGGGTAATAACCATGACCTACCGCTTTTTTCTGCGGCACACACCGTTGTGCCATCCCGATCTCACAGACCTGCTGCCTGCTGACAGTTCAGTTGTATTCCTACGCTCCATCATCCAAAGACCGAAAGACCAACTCAGGAATATTTCGCCCCCCGGCGTCTGATTCACCGTTTTCTGTCCATCCATTTTCTGATTCGTTCTGAACCGGAGCGCATAACTGTTGCCGTTCAGAACCGGGAGCTATCAACATGAAAAATGCCGTTTCACTGCAGGATAAGTGGGAAAAACAGAGCGGACGGGTCTACCTGACCGGTAGTCAGGCGCTGGCTCGCCTGCCGATGCTTCAGGCCGCACGGGATAAACAGGCGGGACTGAATACAGCCGGGTTCATCTCGGGCTATCGGGGCTCACCTCTGGGCAACTTTGACAAAACCCTGTGGCAGATCCGCGATTATCTGAAACAGAGCAATATCGTCTTCCAACCCGGCGTTAATGAAGATCTGGGGGCAACCGCCGTGTGGGGATCACAACAGGTCAACGTATTTGAAGGTGCCCGCTACGATGGTGTTTTCGGCCTCTGGTATGGCAAAGGTCCGGGGGTTGACCGTACCGGTGATGTACTGAAGCATGCCAACGCTTTCGGTACCTCAGAGTATGGTGGAGTACTGGCGGTTGCCGGTGATGACCATGCCAGCAAATCCTCTACCCTCCCCCATCAGAGCGATTACGCCTTTATGGATGCGATGATTCCGGTGCTCTATCCGTCCGGGATTCAGGAGATGCTGGATTATGGCCTGTATGGCTGGGCAATGTCCCGCTTCAGCGGCTGCTGGGTGGGACTGAAAGCGCTGGCCGAGGTAATGGATTCAGCCATCTCAGCCAATCTTGATCATCAGCGACTGGAGATCAGCCTCCCCGAACACTTCGAGCGCCCCGCCGATGGCCTGAATGCCCGCTGGCCGGATAAACCACTGCAACAGGAAGCGCGACTGCACCGCTACAAAATCGCCGCAGCACAGGCGTTCTGCCGCCACAACCGACTGGATAAAATCGTTATCGATACCGCTCAGCCGCGCCTGGGTATTGTCACCACCGGCAAGTCTTATCTTGATGTCCTGCAGGCGCTGGAAGATCTGGGTATCAGCCATGCGCAGGCCGCTGAGTTGGGAATCCGGCTATACAAAGTCGCGATGCCCTGGCCACTGGAACCGGAAGGGATCTATGAGTTTGCTGAAGATCTGCAAGAGATTCTGGTTATCGAAGAGAAACGCGGTCTGATCGAAGATCAGCTGAAGGAGCAACTCTACAGCTGGCAGGACCGGCATCAGAGTGCTCGTCCCCGGGTGGTGGGTAAGAAAGATCAGTTGGGCAATGAGCTGTTGACCAGTCTGAGTGAACTGACACCGGCGATGATCGCCCGGACAATTGCCGCACGCATTGCACCCTTTCACAGCAGTCAGAAGATCAGCGAGCGGCTCGCCTTCCTCAGCGAAAAAGAATACGAACTGGCGCAGCCCCGTTCACTGTTAGAGCGTACTCCCCACTTCTGCTCCGGCTGTCCCCACAACACCTCTACCGTAGTCCCGGAAGGCAGTCGGGCATTGGGCGGAATCGGTTGTCACTATATGGCCACCTGGATGGACCGTGGCACCGACACCTTTACCCAGATGGGCGGCGAAGGCGCAACCTGGATCGGTCAGGCACCCTTCACTGATAACAACCATGTGTTCCAGAATCTCGGCGATGGCACCTACTTTCACTCGGGTCTGCTGGCGATTCGTGCGGCGATCGCCTCCGGCACCAACATCACCTATAAAGTGCTGTATAACGATGCCGTCGCCATGACCGGCGGTCAGCCCATTGATGGCCAACTGACAGTACAGCAGATTACCCACCAACTCTATGGTGAAGGTGTCCACCGTATCGCCGTGGTCAGCGATGAGCCGGATAAATATCCCAGCCGTTCTGAATTTGCTGACGGCGTCACCTTCCACCACCGGGATGATCTGCAAGCGGTGCAGATGGAGCTGCGGGAGATCCCCGGCTGCACGGCGATGGTATTTGACCAGACCTGTGCAGCGGAGAAGCGGCGTCGGCGCAAACGCAGTGAGATGACCGACCCGCAAAAACGGGTGGTTATTCATCCGGAGATCTGCGAAGGCTGCGGTGACTGCGGCGTGCAATCCAACTGTTTGTCGCTGCTGCCCAAAGAGACCGACCGTGGCCGCAAACGCGCTATCGATCAGTCCGCCTGTAATAAAGACTTCAGCTGCATCCGTGGCTTCTGTCCCAGCTTTGTCACCGTCAAAGGGGGCAAACTGCGTAAACCCGAACCGCTGGGGAAAGCCAGTCAGTTTCCAGAACTGCCGATGCCGCAGCTACCCGGTTGTAGCACACCTTACAACATCCTGCTGACCGGTGTCGGTGGCACCGGGGTGGTGACCGTCAGCGCCCTGCTGGGGATGGCGGCGCATATCGAAGGTAAAGGTACCGGGGTGCTCGATCAGATAGGCCTGGCACAGAAATTTGGCGCGGTGATGAGCCATATCCGCATCGCCGAGTCTCAGGAACAGATCCATACGGTACGTATTCCGGCGGGTGAAACCGATCTGATGATCGGCTTTGACCTGATGGTGGGAGCCAGCGAAGAGGCGCTGGGCAAGCTGGATCGGCAGCGCAGCCAGGTGGTGATCAATAACCATGAAACCATGCCCGCGGCGTTCACCCGAGACCCCGATCTGCAGGTACCCACCGCAGAGATGGAGCAAGTGATCCGTGACAGCGCCAAACCGCAGAGCAGTTTCTGTCTCGATGCCACCACCCTGGCCACGCAGCTACTCGGTGATGGTATGGCGGTTAATCTGTTCTGCATCGGCTATGCCTGGCAGAAAGGACTGATTCCCCTTGAGATGGATTCAATCGAGCAGGCGATCGAACTCAATGGTGTAGCGGTTGCGGCTAACAAAGAAGCGTTCCTCTGGGGACGCCGTGCAGCGCACAACCTGCAACAGGTTGAACGGATCACCTCCCCGGACAGTGATATTCAGGCGGTACGACTAATGCCCGGACTGGATGAAGTAATTCACCGGGAGATGCAGCACCTTAGCCAATATCAGGGGGCCGCCCTGGCGCATCGCTATCAGTCGCTGGTGCGTAACGTCGCTGACACGGAAAAACAGCTGGGCCGGGGAAGCGCCCTGAGCCTGGCGGTTGCGGAAAACTACAGCAAGGTGCTGGCCTATAAGGACGAGTATGAAGTGGCCCGGCAACTAACATCAGTCAGTTTCCGGGAGCAACTTAACCAGCAGTTTGAAGGTGACTTTGAACTCGAATTCAATCTCGCCCCGCCGCTGATCTCGCGGATCAACAGCGCCACCGGCCGGCCGGTGAAACGCCGCTTTAGTGACAGAATCATGCCGCTGTTTCGTCTGCTGGCCAGCCTCAGACCTCTGCGGGGCACCCCCCTGGATCTGTTTGGTTACAGTGCTGATCGCCGTCTCGAACGTCGGCTGATCCGCGAATACGAGCAGGATATTCAGGCGCTACTGCAGAATCTCAGTGTGGATAACCTGCAGGATGCGACTGAGCTGGCCCGGCTACCCTCGGGGATTCGCGGCTACGGGCCGGTAAAAGAGCAGGCCTATGAAAAAGCTCAACGCCAGCGTCAGCAATTACTGGAACGCATCCTTGAACCGGAAGATGCCCGGTCACAGGCAACCGTTTAAATAACAACCATAAAATTTTCAGGAACATACGTTATGTCCGTTTTTAGTCATGCCGAATTTGATAACCATGAGCAGGTTGTCTTCTGTCACGATGAGATCACTGGCCTGAAAGCCATCATCGCCATCCATAACACTAACCGCGGCCCGGCATTGGGGGGCTGTCGGATGTGGCACTATGTCAGCGATGAGGAAGCCCTCAACGATGTGCTGCGCCTGTCCAAAGGGATGACCTATAAGTCGGCCCTGGCCAATCTCGACCTGGGCGGCGGTAAATCGGTGATCATCGGCGACCCGCGCCAACATAAAACCCCGGAGCTGCTGGCGGCGATGGGGCGTTTTCTGGAACACACCGGCAACCGCTATATCGCCGCTGAGGACTCCGGCACCTCAGTACCCGATCTGCAGGTGATGGCACAACACACCGACAATGTGGCCGGCATCACCGAACGGACTGGCATTGATGGTCTGCCCTGCAATGGCGATCCCTCCCCGGCTACCGCGTATGGCACCTTTATCGGCCTGAAAACGGCGGTGCAGTACCAACTGGACCGCACCGATCTGAAGGGGCTTAAAGTGGCGATTCAGGGGGTGGGTAATGTCGGCTACCGGTTGGCCGAGCACCTGCATCAGGCGGGCGCGCAGCTGTTTGTTACTGATATCCATCAGCAACAGGTAGATCTGGCAGTGAGGACACTGGGGGCCACAGCGGTCAGCCAGAATGAGATTCTGTCACTGGATGTGGATGTCATCGCCCCCTGCGCACTGGGCGCGGTACTCAATGATGAGTCTATTCCGCTGATCAAAGCAAAAGTGATTGCCGGAGCGGCCAATAATCAGTTGGCGTCGCAGCGCCATGATCTGATGCTGCGCGAACGCGGCATTCTCTATGCCCCGGATTACGTCCTTAACGCAGGCGGCATTATCGATATTTTCTATGAACGTATCGGTCATCAACACACTCAGGTGCGCGCCCATATCGAGACCATCGCCGACACCCTGTGCGAGATATTTCGTCGGGCCGATGCCCAGGACCGTCCAACCGGGGAGATCGCCAATGAGCTGGCCGAAGAGCGCATTAACCAGCCACGCGCGGCACAATAACCTGTAAAAACAACTCAGCCCATCACCGGTGGGCTGACTCTATCTCTGACATAAAAATAAGATCTGGAGAAAATCAATGACTGAACTGGTTCAGAACCCGGCACTGGATGCCTCTGCCGACAACACCCGTAAAGACCACCCGATGTGGTCCTCCCGCATGGCCTTTATCCTGGCGGCCAGCGGCTCGGCCGTAGGGCTGGGAAATATCTGGAAATTCCCCTATATCACCGGTGAAAATGGTGGCGGAGCATTCGTTCTGGTTTACCTGCTGTGCATCGCCCTGATCGGTATTCCGATTATGATTGCGGAGGTGATGATCGGTCGCCGTGGCGGTCGCAGCCCGATCAACAGCATGCGCAACCTGACCCGGCGGGATGGACTCTCCAGCCGCTGGGTCTGGATCGGGGGCATGGGGATGCTGGCCTCGATTCTGATCCTGTCTTTTTACTCGGTGATCGGTGGCTGGGCGCTGGCCTATATTGGCAACTCCGCCAACGGCCTGTTTGTCGGGGCCAGCACCGCAGCGATTGGCACGATGTTCAGCAGCCTGCTGGCCGATCCCTACACTCTGCTGTTATGGCATTCGGTGTTTATGCTGCTGGTCATTATGATCGTCGCCCGCGGTCTCAGCTCTGGTATGGAGAGAGCGATCAATATCCTCATGCCGCTGCTGTTTGTTCTGCTGCTGGTGATGGTGGGTTATGCCATGAGCACCAACAGCTTTGCCGAGGGCTTTGCATTTCTGTTTCAGCCAGACTTTTCCAAACTGACCACCGCCGGTGTGCTCACGGCACTGGGACACGCGTTCTTTACTCTCAGCCTGGGGATGGGGGTAATGATGGCCTATGGCTCCTACCTGCCGAAACAGGTTTCCATTGTGAAAACAGCAGTCACCGTCTCCGTTGTCGATACCCTGGTGGCCTTGCTGGCAGGTCTGGCGATCTTTCCGCTGGTGTTTGCCAACGGTCTTGAAGCGGGTGCAGGCCCGGGACTGATCTTCCAGACCCTGCCGATTGCGTTTGGCCAGATGAGTGGCGGCATATTGTTTGGCAGTCTGTTCTTTATCCTGTTGGTTGTCGCAGCCATTACCTCGGCAATCTCGCTGCTGGAACCTCTGGTGGAGTGGTTTGAAGAACAAAAGGGGATCAGCCGTCTGAGCGCCACCCTGATGGGCGGCATCAGTATCTGGGCGCTGGGAATTCTGACTATTCTGTCGCTGAATGTCTGGGCCGACGTTCACCCACTGGGCACGTTTGAACGCTTTGCCGAAAAGACCTTCTTCGATCTGTTCGACTACGCCACCGCCAACCTGATTATGCCGTTAGTCGGCCTGGCAACCGCGCTGTTTGTCGGCTGGTTTATGGCAAAACCGGCCGCCGAAAACGAATTTGATATGGGCAACAGCCTGGCTTACCAAAGTTTTATGTTTGTTATCCGTTTTATCACGCCGGCAGCAGTACTGGTGGTGTTTATCTACAACCTGAGTTGATAATCCCGCTATCACCGCCAAAAGCCCTGCCAACGCAGGGCTTTTTTGTTCATACCTCAATTTTCTTCACACATCTCACCCCCATTTATTCCGGGCCTGACAAATAACCATAAAAAAAATATTGAATTATTTTATCCCGTTCAGATTCATGTCAGCTTTGTCAGCAAGAATGTCCCTGACACTTAAACAGGGGACAGCAAATGTATATCTTGCGCTACCAGGAAAACGATCTGAATACAGCGAATCTGTATCTCAATCAGGGCCTGATCTCAAAGATCAGTTCGCTGAATCCCTCAGTTATCAGCATCACCGGTGCCTTTGAACCTGAGCGTCAGCGGGTCGTTGATTTTATAAAGAATATCTACAAGCAGAGTTATAACGCCGATATCAACGTTACCTACCCGATGATTATGTCGGTGCGCAATGCGGATGATGAGATTCTGGCGGCTGTCGGTGTCCGTTATGCCGATAAAGAAGCGTTGTTTCTGGAACAGTATCTGGACCAGCCGATTGAGACCGTGCTGGACTGCGAGCGTGCGCAAATCATCGAGATAGGCAATCTGGCATCCGCCGGTAAAGGCGCATCGGCCTTCCTGTTTGCCGCGCTGGCGTCCTATCTGGAAAACCAGAAAATCCGCTACGCCACCATTACCGGAACACAGTTCCTGCACCGTTATTTCAAACGTACCGGACTGAATCCCAAAGAACTATGCCGCGCCCACTTAAACAATATCAGTGAACAGGATACCGACTGGGGCACCTACTACGACACTGAGCCCCGGGTACTGGTGGGCAATGTTGATACCGGTGTCGCACGCCTGAAAGCACTGTTCGGTGCTGATTTCCGGGAGTGCCGGCCACGTTTATTTCCCCGTCTCCACTTCAAAGCGGAACACTAAACCATGATATTCAATAGCATCAACCAACATGCACCGGGCAAAATCGCCCTGCAGGACGAGCAGCAAACGGTGTATTACCGTGACCTGGAAGCAGAGATTGCCGACCGGGCAAAACAGCTTAGCCAGGTATCGACTCTGGCCATCGCTCTGGATAACAGCGTTGACTGGGTGCTCTGGGATCTCGCAGCCCTCAGTGTCGGGGTCGTCTGTGTACCGATTCCACCGTTCTTCAGCCCGGAGCAGAGAGACCATACACTCTCCCAGGCGGCGGTATCTCACATTATTTCACCTGATGGTCTGGTGGCAACCGGAATACAGCACACAGTTGCGTTGCCCGAAACGACAGCCAAAGTCACCTTTACCTCGGGTACCACCGGACAGCCTAAAGGGGTTTGCCTGCCGCAGCGGGCGATGGAAAATGTTGCCCGCAGTATCGGGCAGGTGCTGGGGCAGGACTTTGTTGGCACCCATCTGTGCAGTCTGCCGCTGGCGGTATTACTGGAAAATGTTGCCGGGGTGTATGCCGCGCTGATCGCCGGCTGTACCATCCGCCTGCCATCCCTCACTGCGTTTGGCCAGAACTATGACTGCCTGCATCAGCAAGTTGTCGAAACGGCAGCGACATCGATCATTCTGGTACCTGAAGTACTGCGTATCCTGCTGGCTCAGGTGGCTCAGCAAGGCCCCCTGTCATCACTGAAGTTTATCGCCGTCGGCGGTTCAAAAACCGATGCCAATCTGATTCGGATGGCGCGTCAGATGGGACTACCGGTGTATGAGGGCTACGGCCTGTCAGAGTGCGCTTCGGTGGTGTCACTGAATACACCGGACGACGACCGGCCAGGCAGCGTGGGCAAACTACTCCCCCATGTAGCAGCTAGCGTTGAAGCGGGAGAGATCAGAATTCATAACCCCGGTTTTCTCGGTTACATCGGTCAGAGCACGACAGGCAGCTTCAACACTGAAGACCTGGGCGCACTGGATGCAGACGGTTTTCTCTCCATTACCGGACGTAAAAAGAACGTTCTGATCACCTCCTATGGCCGCAATATCTCCCCTGAGTGGGTAGAAGCCTCCCTGCTGTGCCAGCCGGAGATCGCCCAGACGGTTGTCTATGGCGATGCGCAACCGCATCTGAGTGCGCTGATCGTGCCGGTGTCGGCAAATGCCGATATCCAGCAGGTCATTCTGAAAGCCAATGCCGGGCTACCGGAATATGCACAGATCAGGGATTACAGTCTGGCGGAGCCGTTCACCCTTGCTAACGGCCTGCTGACCGGCACTGGCCGCCCCCGGCGGGCAAAAATATTAGAACGGCTTAACCAACTCTAATTTCACATCATTAACTTATGCGCACAGAAACCTATTCTCGCAAAAACTTTCGTACTCAAAAACGTACAAGGAGATACATCATGACTTTTTTTGACCTGCTGATTCAGGAAACCGAAGCCGAACGCGCAGAGCTCTATCAGGTACCCCAGCTGGCCAACGCTCTGCAAGGTAAGATCACCCACGAAGCCTACCTGGCTTACCTGACCGAAGCCTTTCATCATGTGTCTCATACGGTGCCATTTCTGATGTCGATGGGCGCTAAACTGCCCGCCAACAAACTCTTCCTGCAAAAAGTGATTGCCGAATATATCGAAGAGGAGATCGGCCACGAAGAGTGGATTCTCAACGATATTGAAGCGGTCGGCGGCGACCGGGAGGCGGTTCGCAACAGCACCCCGGCACTGGAAACACAGGTACTGATCGCTTACAACTACGATTATATCAACCGCAAAAATCCGGTTGGTTTTCTGGGTATGGTGTTCATGCTGGAAAGCACCTCAATCGCCATCGCCAACAAAGGTGCGGATGCGGTTAAACAGTCACTGGATCTGCCGGAGCAGGCGTTCTCCTATCTTCATTCCCACGGTGATCTGGATATCAGTCATATGCAGTTCTTTGAAAAAACGCTGGAAAAAATAACCGATCCGAAAGACCAGGCAGCCATCATCGAAGTGGCCAGAAACACCTTCCGCCTGTTTGCTAATGTGCTGCGCACTATCCCGGCTGAGGGGGTGAAAGATGTCGCTTAAAGGGAAAAGTATCTTTATTACCGGGGGTACCGGAGGCATCGGTGCTCCCCTGGTTAAACTACTGCGGGATGCGGGCGGTGATGTCATTGTATTCAGCCGCCAGGAGTCTGGCGATCTGAGTGACAATATCGACAGTATCTGCCACACCCTGTCCCATCTGGCGCCGGATATTCTGATCAATATGGCAGGCTACAATGAATGCGCTCATTGCGAAGATCAGCATCTGAGCAAACTTATCGCCCTGAACCTGACCGTGCCGATGCGTCTGTCACAGGCAGTGCTGCCGGCAATGAAACAGCGCAACACCGGGCAGATCATCAATGTGGGATCAATGATGGGCATTATTCCCCTGCCCTATTATTCCGGCTATGTAGCCGCAAAAGCAGGTATTAAGGCGTTTTCCGATTGCCTGCGGCGAGAACTGTGTGATACCGGAATCAGGGTGACGCTGATCGCCCCACGGGCGGTGCAAACCAGAATGAATCAGGGGATCAGTAACGAGATTAACCACCAGACCGGCACCGCCTATGATCAACCGGAGGAAGTGGCTCAGCGGATTTTCAACGCCATCCTGCTTGGCGAAAAAGAGGTCCGCTTTGGCAAGCCTGAACGTTTCTTCGCCTTTATGAATGCCAACTTCCCTTCGGTTGTGGATAAGGGATTACGCAAGAACGTCAGGGTTGGCGAGGCGATTTTTGAACACCACAGGACTGAATCAGCAAAAAAACTATCACCTGAGTTAAATAACGCAACCTGACTGTATCTGTTGGGTTAGCGCAACAGAGGTGCAGCCCGATAGTCCAGACAGATAACCTTTGAGGTCAACATGATGAAACATAAACTCCTGATATCGGTTGCGGTAATGAGCCTCTACCTGCCTCTCTCTACCTCGTTTGCCGCTCAGGCGGGCCAGCAAGAGATGATGCAGGATGTGGCAGCACTGCAATCTGAATGGGCCAGAATCAAATACCAGGTAAACGATGAAAAACTCCAGCTCTCTGCGATCGAGAAGCTGGAGCAGCAGGCTGAACAGACCTCAGCCAAATATGCTGACTTTGCCGAACCCAAAATCTGGCAGGGTATTATTCTCTCCACCGATGCGGGTATCGTGAAGGGCTTGTCTGCACTGGGAAAAGTAAAAGAAGCTAAAAAACTGTTTGAAGCCTCTCTGGAGCAGAATCCAACAGCACTGAACGCTTCAGCTCACACGTCGCTGGGTTCACTTTACTATCAGGTGCCCGGCTGGCCCATCGCCTTCGGTAGCGACGACAAAGCGGAGCAGCATCTTAAGGCGGCCCTTGAAGTGAACCCCGATGGTATCGATGCCAACTATTTTTACGCTGACTTCCTGATGGAAAACAAACGCTATGATGAAGCCAGACACTATTTTGAGAAGGCTCTCTCAGCCAAACCCCGCGCCGACCGTCCGGTGGCTGATGCCGGGCGTCGGCATGAGATCGAACTGGCCATGGCAAAACTCGCCGGACTGAAAAAATAGTCCTCCTCTCTGCTATTTATCATTTCCCCATGATAAACCCAAAAATCCCGGCCAATAGCGCCGGGATTTTCATAGCTCTTTTCATAGTTTTTTATAGCTTCATCCAATCTGGCCCACGCCTGTCTCCGATGCTCCTGATGACCCGGCCTTCACGCTGAAGGGAACTGAATCACCACTTCAAAACCATCGCTACGATGACGAGCGGGGGAGTAAAATTCCAGAGTTCCCGAGCCGTGTTTGACAAAGGTATCGACAATTGCCAACCCCAGCCCGGTGCCTTCAGACTGATAACTACCGCGCTCAAAACGGTTGGTCAGACGCTGTAACTGATCCTTAGGCAAGATGTCGCAACTGTTGACCACATGCAGGGCATGATCGCTATCACTGAAGATCTCAACCGGTTGCTGTGGCGAGCCATAACGCAATGCATTTTCGAGCAGGTTGCGCAGGATAATGGCGGCCGCATCCATATCCACCGGCCACTCAAGAGAGTGCAGGCTGGCTTCATCACAGATTATCGTCTGGTCGGTCTGAGTGCCCCGCTGATACTCCTCTATCAGAAAGGAGAGCAGCGTCAACACACTGGAAGTTTCGCCGCTGCGGAGTACGGACGCATCCGCCCGGGACAGTTGTAGCAGTTTTTCCGACAACCGTTGTAACCGTTTTAAGCCCTGTTCCAGCTCTGCCGCCCGCTGCCGGGTATCGTTATCCTCAGAGACGGCGATCAGGCGCTGGGTCTGCGCCAGCAAGGAAGCCACGGGCGTGCGCAGCTCGTGGGCACTATTGGAGGCAAACTCCCGCTCGGCATAGATCGCCTGGGATATCTTCTGCATCAGACCATTCAGCGACGCGGTGATTGGCAGCAGCTCCTGCGGCTGATGACGATGCTCGAACAGGGTCAGGTTATCGCTACCCCGTTTGCTGATATCGCGATTCAGCCTGAACAGGGGCATCAGAGAGTTGCCCACCAGCCACCAGACCATAAAGCCGGTCACCGGTATCACCAGCAGTAACGGAATCAGAAATCCCCACAGGCTCTCCATTACCGCTTCTTCGCGGTGATCGAGCGGTTCTGCGACCTGGACAAAAAAATCACCGTTGTGGATGCTCTCGGTATACACCCGAAAGCCTTCAAGATCCTGAAAACCATCCACCAATAGCTCACTGAAAGGACGTTTAACGATATCATGGGAAAAATGGGTTACATGGCCATCTTTAGCGCGGATCTGATAGAGAAAATAGCTTTCATTTTCAGCCTCGGCAACCGGAGGGGTCTGATCATTTTTTTTCGCTTCATCACCATCGCTGTCATCCTGTACCGCCAGAGGGATCAGACGTTTGGCATTCTGCACCAGCGCGTCATCCAGCACTTCATTAATTTCATCATTGAAGACATAGGCTGAATAGCCGCTGGAAGCCAGCCAGATCAGCGTTACAATAGAGACAATCGAAACCACCAGCCGGCGTTTAATACTGCGATGTTTCATCGGCTTAAACCTTCATTCTATAACCGATACCACGGATGGTTTCGATACTGGTTTTGCCAATTTTTTTCCGTAGCCGGCTGATATAGACCTCGACGGTATTACTTTCAACCTCTGCGCCATACTCGTACAACGCATCCTCGATCACCGACTTGGCGACAATTGAGTTTTTATGCCGCAACAGCCGCTCCAGTACCGCCCACTCACGGGAGCTCAGGTTTGCAGGCTCACCTTCATTAAGGATGATCTTATTGGTCAGATCAATGCTCAGGTTCCCCAGTGTCAGCATACCGGTACCATCAGCATAGAGACGCCGCTGAATAGCGATAATTCGCGCCGATAGCTCCCCCAGATCAAACGGTTTAACCAGATAGTCGTCGGCACCGGCATTCAGCCCTTTAATCCGGTCCGATATTTGATCAAGCGCGGTCAGGATAATCACCGCCACACTGTTTTTAGCTGACCGGATCCGGGCCAGAAGATCCAGCCCATGACCATCAGGCAGAAGAAGATCAAGCAGAATCAGATCATAATTGGTGGTCGTCAGACTGGCTGATGCATCAGAGAGGGTCTCAAACCAGTCCACCGCGTGCCCTTCACTGGCGATATGTTCCCGTATCGCCCCCCCTAAACCCTTCTCATCTTCAACCAGTAAAATACGCACCCGCAATCTCCACAGCTTTCCTCCATTAAAAAACATAAACCTGACAGCAACCTGAACAGTCACTGCCAGCGGTGGACACTCAGCTTCCCTTACACTAATTGAAAACCGCGTTAAACACAGCTGCTCTGACTGGCAAAATGGCACCTGAAACGGAATTCCGCAGCCCAGCCAGCGGCAAAGGGTTGCCCATCACAACATCATCACTCTGATTAAGAATAAATCAAGCTATTGTTTTTTATGACTTTAAATTCCATCACCGTTAATGGCACGAAATCCGCTTGGTAGATCTATCAGCCTGTTTAACAAACCGGTGTTTTGCAAACACCCAAGGGATTGCCCGGGAGAAACCTATGCAGACCAGCTCAGTTACCCCATTTCCAGTGACGGCTCAACACGCCGCACAGCCAGCCAGCTCCCCTTTCAGTCTGGTTCAGACCGACCTGTCCGGAGGCTTTGATAAAGTCATCAGCGATGCAATGCAGCGCGGTGCCAGTGATGATCTTGTCAGTCGTCTGTTTAAAAACCAGGAACGCTTTATACAACTGGCAGAGATGGCATCGCAACAGCAACCTATCAATAGTAAAACATTTCTGAAGAGCCTCAGTTATGAAGACCGGGAAGTTCTCAGAGAGGTGCATAGCCTGGCTGACTTTATCGATGACAGCAAGATCGATCAGATGAGCAGCGAAGGGGCAAATAATCTGCTCCGCCTGCCCCACACAGGACTGGATTCGGACAACGATGGTTTTACCGATATCGGGATTGGTAAAACCTTCATGTTCCCCAACTCCAATACGCCACCAGAGGTCGCTGAAGCCTGGCATAAAACCACTGACGGAATGAGCTTTAAGGACAAGATGATGGCAGAGGGTCATCTGATGAGTTCGCTGATCATGGCGAATATTGAGGTGGATGAAAATGGCCGGTTTGTGGCTCGTCACGAGCCAGGCGAACCCGGCTATGTTAATCCATTAGCCTCTGCGGATTTTTCCTATAAGCAGTGGTCAACCGACTGGCTGCGTTATCTGGAAGATTTCAAACTACAGATGAGTAGTGACCAGTATAACCGTGACAAACGGTTCTTTGAGGGGTTTCTGCAAAATTTGCAGCAAACCGGGGCGGTTTAACGGAAACGATTAAGAATGTTCGGATAACACAGAAAAGGGGTATCCTCAGATACCCCTTTGCGCTTAGCCGCAGCCATTCAGAGCTCTGCAATTGCCTCGGGAGACTCGGGCAAAATCTGACCGCCATCAACACTGATCTGCTGACCGGAAGCCAGAACCCGGGGATGACTGCAGTTCTGTTTGAGCCCTCCCCCTTGCAACCCGGTTTGACTCCTCAGTGAGACTATGGATTGCGCTGCTGCATCTGATGCTGACTAAACTCGTCGGCATCCAGCATCTGATCATGATTGCTATCCATCTCCTCAAATGATTTCATATTGGCGAGATTGCGCATAGGATACCCCGCCTGAGCCCGCTCAGTAATGCGCGCATTGCGGAAGGTATTCATCTCCTCCTGGCTGATGAAACCATCACCGTTCTGATCAACATCACTGAAGGATGGCTGATTGCGGCCAGCGCCCATCATGCCGTTTTTGCCGGCACCCATCGGTTGGTTCTGGCCCTTCAGGTTTCGCTGAGCGGTCTGCCCGGCCTGCAGTTCAGCGGCGCTGATCTGACCATCGCCATCCCTGTCAAAATCCCGGAACATCGGTGCATTCGCCATCCCCCGCATCGGAGCACCGGCTGCTACATTGCGCTGCCTGCGCTGGTTACGGATATCATCAAACTCTTCCTGACTAATAACGCCGTTTCCATCCTGGTCATAAACAGCAAAGGGGATAGGCCCTCGTGCCGGAATATCCGCAGCCTGAGCCACCAATATCATCATACAACCAGCAGAGATCGACAGTAGGGCTGAGATCGGGGATAACCTGACTCTGAGTCGTGTTTTCATGATAAGCCTCTACAGTATGAATTATGTTTCGAATAACTGCTCTACGCTGCATTCTCATACAACGCCGATCAGTTTTTACCACCTCTTAAATCTACTCTCTTTGAGCGACAAACGAACCGCAACAGATCAAGAAACAGACGATTATAATTTTTACTCCCTGCCGCAGTATAAATTAGCCAATACGGATAAAACTGGTTCGATTATTGCTGTAATAAAAACCAATAGCTTGTCAGCTATTGGTGACCCGGGTTTCCATGACCGCAGTAACCATAGTCCACCAGAATATTTTGGATATCCAGGGGTAGTAAATGAGCGGAAATGAATCTCGCGTTAAAGCAGTCTATGAAATCACCAGAGCCAACCCTTTTGCAGCTGAAATGACAGCTCCACTAAAAGAGATCTGGGCGTGCGATGTATTTGGCTTACAGCAGATGGAAGAATCCCTTTCAAAATCTGCCTTTAAAGCGATTAAGAAAACGGTACAAACCGGTGCCGAGCTGGACCCTGCCGTTGCTGACGTTGTTGCTGCTGCGATGAAAGACTGGGCGATGTCTAAAGGCGCCAAGTTCTTCTCTCACATCTTCTATCCAATGACCAATGCGACTGCAGAGAAACACGACGGTTTTGTTGTAACCAACTCAGATGGCGGCGCAATCACCGAATTTACCGGCAGTTTACTGATCAAAGGCGAGCCAGACGGCTCTTCTTTCCCGAATGGCAGCCTGCGTATGACCAACGCTGCCCGCGGCTATACGGCCTGGGACCCAACCAGCCCTGCCTATATTATGCATACCGCAAACGGCGCTGTGCTGATGATCCCAAGCGTATTCATGTCATGGACTGGCGAAGCACTGGATAAGAAGATCCCACTGCTGCGCGCCAATGCAGCGATGGATAAGGCAGCCAAAAAAGTCCTTACACTGATGGGCGAAACTGAGATTGCCCCGCTGAACTCCAGCTGTGGTGCCGAGCAGGAATATTTCCTGGTCGACGAGCTGTTTGCTAACGCCCGCCCCGACCTGCTGTTAGCAGGCAGAACACTGTTCGGTGCTCCCCCGGCAAAAGGCCAGCAGTTCGATGATCACTATTTTGGTGCAATTCCAGAGCGCGTTCAGGTCTTTATGCAGGATTTAGAGGATAAACTCTACCGTTTGGGTATTCCGGCCAAGACTCATCATAACGAAGTTGCACCCGGACAGTTTGAGATTGCCCCCTACTTTGAAGCCGCCAATGTTGCCTCTGACCACCAGCAGCTTCTGATGACGCTTTTGAAAAAAACCGCTAAAGAACATGGCTTTACCTGTCTTCTGCATGAAAAACCTTTCGCTGGTGTGAACGGTTCTGGTAAGCATGTTAACTGGTCTGTTGGTAACGCCACACAGGGTAACCTGCTTGACCCAGGCAGCACGCCTAATGAGAACCTTAACTTTTTGCTCTTTTGTGGTGCAGTGATTCGCGGCGTGCACAAATTTGGACCACTTCTGCGCGCCGCGATCGCCTCAGCAGCCAACGATCACCGTTTAGGTGCCAACGAAGCGCCTCCAGCTATCCTGTCTGTCTATCTCGGTAGTCAGCTGGAGAAGGTGTTTGACAACATTAAAACAGGCGAGCTGCATGTACCGACCACTGGCGGCCAGATGGATCTGGGACTATCACAAATTCTGAAGTTTGAACGTGATCCGGGCGACCGTAACCGTACCTCACCTTTCGCCTTTACCGGTAACCGCTTTGAGTTCCGCGCGGTTGGTTCATCTCAGTCGGTTTCCGGCCCGCTGGTCGCAATGAATACTATGCTGGCTGACTCTCTGGAGTGGATTGCAGAAAAGCTTGAAACCGAACTGAGTAAAACCTCAGACAAAGCGGTGGCGGTTTTTGCTGTTCTGAAAGAGCTGATGGAGTTGCACGGTAATGTCGTATTCGGTGGTGACGGTTACTCTGCTGAGTGGCACAAAGCTGCGGTAGAAGAACGCGGTTTGCAAAATATTCCGACCACAGCTGACGCACTGCCAGCATTTAAGTCACCGGAAGTGATTGAACTGTTCTCCAAAACCGGCGTATTAACACCGGTAGAGCTGGCCAGTCGTTTTGAAGTCTATGCTGAGCAGTATGTGCTGTCGATTGAGGTTGAAGCCAAGCTGGTTGCGGAGATGGCCACCACTATGATCTATCCTGCGGCAATCAAATACCTGTCACAGATCGCCTCTGCCGGTATTCAGCTGGACTACTCACCAGCCGGTGCCGTGGCTGAGACCGCGTCGGCGATGATGGCTTCCGTTGAAAAGCTCAACGCCGCACTGGAGTCAGAACACTTTGATAGCACAGAAACACATATGAGCTTCCTGGCTGACGAAGTCCGTGGTCTGATGGATGAGGTACGTACAGCAGCTGACAAACTGGAAACGCTGGTTGCAGATGACCTGTGGCCTCTGCCTAAATACCGTGAGATGCTGTTTATTAAATAACCGCGTTAAAGATCTCATCGGCCCTTTCGCGGGGCATGAAAAAAGCACTGACCGTAAGGCCAGTGCTTTTTTATTTTCAGTTGCAGGCGGTGGTTATCGTACCCGTATCAAATAGCGTTTGAACGGCACGGCATCACTCCTGCCAGGCTGAACCCGCTCTATCCATAATAGGATTTTATCTTCGAATTACTGGTTACCCGATTAAGGTGAGCAAGTAGTTCCGGGGCGGTATCTTGTACCAGTGTTGTAGGAATATGATCCAGCATGCCAGACCCCAGCCACTGAACCATCACAAACACTTTCAGATCAGCGATGGTTAACCGGTTATCGGCAAAATATTCCCCGCCCTGTTTTGTAAGGCGCGCAGCCAGCCATTTAAGGTAGGTGGTCAGCGGTGCCACTAACTGCTCGCGCGCGCTTTTCAACGCTTCTCCGGTCATGGTCATAGTGGCTGATAATTTATGACTGATATCCTCGACCACATCCATCACTTCATCGCACAACAGCGCCTGATAATCATCCTCAGGATAGAGACCCGCCTGCTTACCAAAATAACGGCAGAGCGCATTGGACTGCGTAATCTGCTCGCCATCCAGTTCGACAACCGGCACCTGTCCAAAAGGCGTGCCTTTGCGTATCTCTGCAAACTCGCTGAACTGAAAGCGATGATCTTCAAAATCCTGCCCTAGGCAGTGCAATGCCAGACGAATGGGCTCTGCCCGGCCGCCATTGATATCAAAATAGGTAACCTTAATGTTAGCCATGGATACATTTCCTGCTCTGTAACAGATAAGTGATGGGATTTAAAACAGTAAGGCCCGACTCTATTTTATAGTTTAACGAAGCGCAAACGCCGATGGCCTGTTGGTATGACTGGAAAAGAGATAACAAAGTTCAGGGAAGACAGTAAACGAAACTCTGCGTGCTTCAAATAACACAGCTACGCTCACTTATCTTAATCGCAGCCCTGTTCAGGCCCGCTCATCAAAGATGAACCCCTCGGCAAAGAGTTTCTTAAATACACCGGCGTCGATCAACCGCTGGTTAATTTCAGCAAACTTCTGATTCACCGCCTCAAGCTGCTTACTGAAGTCCTGCAGCGTTTCGGTTCGGGTATCACTCTGCTCCTGCTGATCTTTAATCCGTTGCTGCAACTCTTCAGAGCGGCGTTCCTGACGCAGTTTCTCGGCCTCCCGAGGGCTGTCACTGCTGTTGTCCGATGGCTGATTCTGTCTGGCCAGCTCTGCCCGTGCTTCGTTTGCCATCGCCGCCGCCCGGGCTGCAATTGCCCGATCCTGAGGTGAAGGGTCGGCCACCGCCAACGCCGCCCTGAGAATCACTTGTGCTTTTTCCAGGGTCGCTTCAGGATCGTTCGGCACAGGAGAGGTATCGATGCTAACCTCCCCCCCCACCGCATAGAGGCGGCCGTCAGGTCCCCGTTGGTACTCAAAGCTTGGCGCACCGGCATACTGACCACCCGCAGCCGCATGACTCAGTTCATGCTGCCGCACTTCCTGATCACGGGCTGCCAGCTCACGCAGCAGTTGTTGCTCTTCATTCTGCGAGTCTGTTTGTGATGGGGAGTCGGATTCAACGCGTGGTTCAGATCTATTGCCCAGAGGCTGCTTCTCTGCGGTTTCGCGGTCGACGGAGGCACCGGCAGTGGACGGTACTACAGATCGGATGACGGGTGACACTGGTGAGGTTTCGAGGGGCGCGGTGGCAGATAAAGAGGCGGGTAATAGTGTCCCCGTGGCCGCAGATTGATTCCGGCCAGCACGGCTCAGTGACTGATCTGTATTCAGCGTTAGTGAATTCGCAGTTATCTGCAACTGCATCACTCTCACCTCCTGTACTTTATCTCCGACTCCTTACTACTGGAAATAATGCTCTGTTGATAACACGGAGCCCGGCAACGCAATATAGCGGTCAGGCACGAATATCGATCAGTGTACCCAGGGTCTCATCCACTGACTGCACGACTTTAGTGGAGGCCGCCACGGCATTCTTCTCAACGGCCAGATTTTCCAGAGACTCGTTGAGATCTTTGCCAGTAGCCTCTTCAGGGGTATTGGTTTTTCCCGCACCGGCAATATCAGATGCCGCTTTTTGAACCCCATCAAGCCCCCGGTTGATCCCCAGAACACCTGTACTCAATGCTGAAGTAACATTCATAAAACACCCGCTAAATAATTGGCCAGTCTGCTGACGTCCTTTCAGTCAGGCCGACAGATTCTGTCGTCATAAAATTTCACTTAGCGCTAGTATAAACCAGATTCCGCCATAGTTCATTTATTGATCAGCAAGCAGAGGCGCCAAATCAATATATTTGGCCACATTCTGAGCAGTAATGTCCTCAATATGAGGTACTTCGCCCAGGAGGGGGGCGGACAGCATCGACTTCAGTGTTTCCAGATTTTCACTGTAACAGCTCATCTGCGGCTCTGCCCGGTTGGCCACCCAGCCTGCCAGCCGTAAGCCATCTTTGACAATCGCTTCCACCGTTAGCAGGGTATGGCTGATACACCCCAGCTTCATCCCCACGACCAGAATCACGGGAGTATGCAATAGTTTCGGAACATCAGCGAGCGTCTGGCGGTGATTCAGCGGTACTCGCCAGCCACCCGCCCCCTCAATAACCATAAAATCAGCAGGCTGCATCATAACACCGCGACACAGCGCCGCAATCCGGTCTGCATCCAGTCGTCGTCCCGCTTGCTGGGCGGCAATATGGGGTGCAATCGGTGGCTCCAGCGAAATCGGGTTAACCTGTTCGTAGCTCAGTTTAATCGAAGCCGCCTGCTGCAGCTGCAGGGCATCACTGTTACGCAACCCCGCTTCGGTCTGCTCACAACCGGCCGCGATCGGTTTCACCGCGACCGTTGACAGCCCGCGCTGATTAGCCGCTTCCAGCAAGCCGGTTGAGATCAGCGTTTTACCTACATCGGTGTCGGTGCCTGCGACAAAAAACGTACGTTTAGCCATTTCGCCTATCCCTTCATAAAATCGCCGTAAAACACCTGATAAGTCGCCGGTAGCTGACCGTCCGCGCGGCGAAACTGTTCATAGGCCTGCTTAAAAGCCATGATACGTGCCTTTCCTGTCAGACCACTCTGCCGCCCGGCACTGATATTGTGCGCGCCGATCCCTTTCAGCTCAGAGGTCAGTCCCCGCAACTCGTCATACAGCAATAACTCCTGCATCTCCTTGAGACTCAGCTGTTGCAGATAGGGCTCCGCACTGCTCTGCAGATCGGTAAAGCTGATAAACCGGTTAACATGCTGATACTGATCAACCTCAGACCAGGCTTCACGCAACTCAAACAGAGTATCCGGTCCCAACGTACTGAACAGAAAGCGCCCGCCAGGCTTCAGCACCCGGGCGACCTCACTGAATAAAGCAGGGAGGTCCTCACACCACTGAATCGCCAGAGAGGAAAAAATCAGCTCAACCGAATTATCCGCCAACGGCAGATTTTCCGCATCACCACAAAGCCACAGGGTGTTGGGGGTAACCCGGGTCTGTCGGGCATATTCAAGCATCCCCTGGGCCAGATCGAGACAGATCAGTTGCTGCGGCCTGAGCAGTTCTGTCAGCAGCGGCGCAAAATAGCCAGTGCCACACCCCAGATCCATGACGACATCCGCAGAGATTGAGGTCATCTGGTTCAGGAGCTGGTTACCGATCCGTCGTTGCAACTGGGCAACACTGTCATAACTCACCGCCGCCCGACTGAATGATTCGGCAATCTGAGGCTTGAGAAACTGTGCGCTCATACCAGCAGGGTCCGGATCTTTTCAGCCAGCAGCCCGGGCGCAGATAGAAACCCCACATGGGAATATCCTGACAGCACTTCGACTCTGGCCTCCGGTTGCAGTGCGCTGAGAGCATCAGACATGCTTGCCGGGGCCAGTGTATCCAGCTGGCATAACAGATGCAGTAACGGCAAACGGGTGTTGCGAAACAGATCCCGATAATCGTGCCGCAGCAACGCCAGTGAATCGATCAGCGCCGGGGCTGCCGGTTGTACCTCTGAGATTACCTGCTTCAGAGTTTTCAGGTCGCTGCGGGCGGTGTTACTGCCCTGCACCTGGAGCATATTAAAGCGTTGCAGGGTTTTTACCGGATTGGCGGCCAGATCCTGTTCGAACTGACGATAGGTGGCTTCATCCATGCCAAAAGGCCAGTCGTCACGTGCCACAAAACAGGGGCAGCTGCCCAGCGTGATAAGCCCATTGACCCGCTCAGGATAACGCTGGGCAAACGCCATAGCGATGACGCCACCCAGAGACCAGCCCAGCCAGTAAGCAGAGACCGGGGCTACCCCGGCCAACAGCTCGGTGACCGTATCCAGATGATAGGACGATGGTGAGCAACCGTTACTGTACCCCAGTCCCGGCAGGTCAATCACGGTAATCTGGTAATCTGCTTCAAGCTCCGGCAGCAAGGCCCGCCAGATACCGCTGTGCATCCCCCAGCCATGCAGCAGCACCAGTGGTTGCCCCTGAGGATTGCCATGCTGTTGACAAAAAAGCATCACACCTCCAATCCGGCCATCACGTCAGACAGGGCATCCAGCAGCCGGTCCAGTTGCTCATCGGTATGGCTGGCGCTGAGGGTGACCCTTAACCGGGCGGCCCCCTGAGGCACCGTTGGCGGTCGGATAGCGCCGATAAAGATCCCTTTCGCTTCCAGTGCCGCACTGATCGCCATCGCCCGGTCAGCCTCACCCACCAGAATCGGCTGAATCGGCGTCGGCGAGGCCATCAGCGGCAGCCCCAGTTGCTCACAACCACTGCGGAAGCGCTGAATCAGGTGGTTGAGTTTTTCCCGACGCCACTCGTCCTGTTGCAGCAGCTTCAGACTGGCACGGGTTGCCGAGGCGATCGCCGGTGACATACTGGTGGTATAGATATAGGTGCGGGCATGCTGAATCAGGGTTTCTATCAGCTCTTCAGACCCGGCGACAAAGGCTCCGGAGGTTCCGAAGGCTTTGCCCAGTGTGCCGACTAATACCTGTACCTGATCACTGCCAAGATCAAAGTGATCGACCGTACCGCGCCCCTGTTGACCGACACAGCCAAAACCGTGGGCATCATCGACCATTACCCAGGCATTATGGGCAGCGGAGGTTTGACAGATCGCCGGCAGCTCGGCCAGATCACCATCCATACTGAAGACACCATCACAGACTACCAGTTTGCGGCGGGCTTCGGTCCGTTGCAGGCGGTTATCGAGATTATCGGCATCGTTATGCAGAAAACGCTGAAAACGGGCGCCGCTGAGCAGTCCTGCATCCAGCAACGAAGCATGATTGATCCGGTCCTGAAACACCGCATCCCGTTTATCCAGCAGCGCGTTAACCGCCCCGATATTAGCCATATAACCGGTCGAGAACAGCAATGCACGGGGACGCCCGGTAAACTCGGCCAGCTCCTCTTCCAGCGCATGATGCGCCTGGCTGTGACCATTCACCAGATGGGAAGCGCCCCCGCCAACACCATAGAGGTCGGCCCCCTGTTTCAGGGCGGCAATCACCTCTGGGTGGTTTGCCAGCCCCAGATAGTCGTTGGAACAGAACGCCAGGCAGGCCTTGCCATCCACAATCAATTCCGGAGCCTGAGGGCTTTGTAGAATGCGACGCTGACGGTAGAGAGACTGTTTTTTACGCGCCTGCAGTTCAGCGCCCAACTGATCAAAAGACATGGTCAGATCCTTGTTGGGCTGTCAGTGACAGCCCGGCGGGTAGAGAGAATCAGGCTTCGTAGAAAAACGACTCATCTTTCTGTTTTTGCAGATTGCTGATGATCGCCTGCTCCTGAGTCTCATCCGTTTCGGAAATCCGTTGTTCAGGGTTGATCCCCAGGCGTTTAAACAGCTGCAGGTCACGATGGGTTTCCGGATTCGGCGTGGTCAGCAGACATTCACCATAGAAGATCGAGTTGGCACCGGCCATAAAGGTCATCGCCTGCATCTCATCACTCATGCTTTCACGCCCGGCAGACAGACGAACATGGGACTTGGGCATCATGATACGGGCCACGGCAATGGTACGGATAAAGTCCAGATTATCCAGATCATCCGCATTTTCCAGCGGTGTGCCTTTAACTTTTACCAGCATATTGATCGGCACACTTTCCGGCTGAGTTGGCAAATTCGCCAACTGGCGCAACAGACCGATGCGATCATTGGCCGTTTCACCCATCCCCAGAATACCACCGGAACAGATTTTCATACCGGACTCGCGCACATGGTGCAGGGTATCAAGGCGGTCCTGATAGGTGCGGGTGGTAATGATTTTGTCGTAAAACTCTGGCGACGTATCCAGGTTATGGTTGTAGTAATCCAGCCCGGCTTCCGCCAGTTGACCGGCCTTATCTTCATCCAGCATCCCCAGGGTCATACAGGTTTCCAGTCCCAGCGCTTTCACCCCTTTAACCATCTCGATCACATAGGGCATATCTTTATCGGCCGGATGTTTCCAGGCAGCCCCCATACAGAAGCGGGTTGAACCGGTTTCTTTAGCTTTCTTCGCCTTTTCCAGCACCACTTCAACCTGCATCAGTCGCTCTTTCTCAAGACCGGTATTGTAGTGGCCACTCTGCGGGCAGTACTTACAGTCTTCAGGGCAGGCGCCCGTTTTAATCGACAGCAGAGTGCTCACCTGCACTTCATTGGGATTGAAGTTCTGACGATGCACCAGTTGAGCCTGAAACAACAGGTCGTTGAATGGCAGATCGAACAGCGCCTGTACTTCCTGCTCGCTCCAGTCGTGTCGGATCTCTGTCTGGTGTTGTTGCATCGCCGTGTATATCCTGTATTGATTAGATCGCAAAGAAAGGGATTTAATGAAAGGCTAATTTTAATCTGACAGAAGGATCTGTCAACCTATGTTTGCAAAATCGAAAAACAACTGGTTAAAATTCAACCTAACCAGACATTGTATCTTGTGTCGTCAGCAGACCATTTCGCAAACCCGCATCTGCGATGACTGCCTGACTGACCTCCCCTGGATCGGCAATGCCTGTCAGCGTTGCGCCAATCCGCTTAGCAACGCACAGCTGCCGCATCTCATCTGTGCTCAATGCCAGAAAAAACCGCCACCGTTTGAACAGGTGATAACCCCCTTTGAATACCGTTTTCCTATTGATCAGCTGATTCAACTGGCTAAGTTCAATCATCAGCCTCATCTGCTGAACCCATTGGCTGAATTGCTCAGTCTGCAGCTGCAGAACACGCCCCTGCCAGAACTGGTTATTCCGGTCCCCCTGCACCCCAAACGGTTACAGCAAAGACAGTATAATCAGGCAGCGCTGCTGGCTAAGAAAATCGCCCGAAATCTGGACATTCCCTTTAGCAACCGCCTGCTGATCAAGACAGAAAACACGCCACATCAGGCTGAACTGGATCGTAAAGCCCGCCGGAAAAACCTGCGCAACAGCTTTCAGTGCTGTGGCTCGCCCCCCTCCTCTATCGCAATCGTCGACGATGTGATGACCACTGGTACAACAGCCGCTGAGATTAGTCGGGAACTCAAAGCGGCAGGTTGCCAGCGGGTATATATCTGGATCATCGCGCGCACCGCAAAAGAGTTGCATTTATACTGAAATAGGGCTTTTATTATTGCTTAATCAAAACCTTATGTTTATCTGTTTCCAGTTATAACATTAAAAAAATAACAACCTTGCCGGTTATGCTGCCGTAAGGAGTCCGCAATGGATCTGAGCAATATTGGTGACCTGATCGGAGGCCTGGGCCTCTTTCTGCTCGGTATGCAACTGATGACCAACGGTCTTAAACGAGCCGCCGGCCAGACACTTCGTAAAGCCCTTGAAGCGGCTACCCGATCACGAATCCGGGGGCTGATATCCGGTACTGCAATTACCGCGCTGGTGCAGTCATCCAGCGCAGTAACCGTTGCCACCATCGGTTTTGTCAACGCAGGCTTATTGAATCTGGGCCAATCCGTGGCCGTCATCTATGGCTGTAATATCGGCACCACCATGACCGGCTGGCTGGTTGCCACCATCGGTTTTAATTTTAAAATCAGCGCTTTTGCCCTGCCAATGATCGGTCTTGGGGTGGTGATGTCACTCATCGGCGGCGAAAAACGCTATGCGCATATGGGCACCAGCCTGACGGGATTTGGACTGTTTTTTATTGGTCTCTCGTTTCTCAAAGGCACCTTTCATGGACTGGAAAACAGCATCCCTTTTGAAGCGATCGGTGCGACCAGTTATGGACTGGCGCTGTTTGTTCTGGCGGGCTTTGTTATGACCGTGCTGATTCAGTCATCCAGTGCGGCGATGGCAATCACACTTTCCATGGCATCAACGGGGGCTATTCCTCTGGCCGCCGCAGGCGCTTTGGTGATCGGAGCAAACCTGGGAACCACGTCCACCGCAGCGCTCTCCGTTATCGGTGCAACCTCCAACGCCAAACGGATCGCCTGTGCCCATGTTTTCTTCAACCTGATAACCGGCGCGGTTGGCCTGCTGCTACTGATCAGTCTGGCGGGGGTTATCAACCGTTCAAACCTCAACCAGACTGTCGATATGGTGATCCTGCTGGCGCTGTTTCACACCCTGTTCAATGTGGTTGGGGTGATCATTATGTGGCCTGTCACCACGCCGATGGTGGCGTTTCTGGAGACCCGTTTCCGCCGTGGCGATGAAGACCAGGCCAAAGCCCGCTTTCTGGATAAAAATATACTCGAAACCCCGCCCCTGGCCATTGAAGCGATGACCCGGGAGTTAAGCCGTGTCAGCCGTATGGCATCCACCCTTGCAAAGCAGTCCCTTAGCGCAGAGCTATCGGATAGTCCGCATATCAGATCGCAGTCGCTGATTATCAATAAGCTGATTATCGAAATCGGTACATTCAGTCAGAAACTGGGGCAACAGCCGCTCAGTGAAGAGATCTCACAAATCTTGCCCAGCGCGATGCGGGTCGCCCGCTATTTTAATGAGATGGCCCGACTTTCCGGGCTGATTGTTGAATACAGCGAACGCTTTGATCTGATCAGTGACAGCAACACTCAGAAAGATATCTATGAGCTGAAGAAGATCACCAATAAGATGCTGGATGCGGCGGTGATTGACGATGAGGCATACCAATCCTCCGCCGATACCCGTAAAGTTCTGTTCAAACTGGAAAAGAAATATCAAAAGATCAAACAACATATTCTTGAAGCGATGATCGAGGGACGCCTCAGTCCTGACGAAGGCACTAATCTGCTGGATTCACTCAGCCATATCCACCGGCTCGGACTGCAGGCAGAGAAAAGTTCCCGTTACTGGAGCAGTCTGAGCCCGGTTGAACACCGCTCGCCGATCATCCACCATGCAGAAGAGTCAGAACCTGCAGAGGGATCGGACACTTCGATCACTGAAGCAGAGCCAGAGGATAAAAAAACCAGCAAGTCTGCAGATCAACCGGTGACAGCCAGTTAGAATAGCGGGCACAATAACCGTTATACACCCATGCCCGATCACAGCATTGATCGGGCAACCGTTTTCCACCGGCAGATGATTTCTGAAAATGAACTCCACCATTACGTTCGAACCGATAGCGGTTATCCACAGCGGCTATAAAGAAAAATTTGGTATTCCCCGACAGCCCGGTCTGGCCAGTTCGATGCGCGCCACGATTGAGCTACTGCCCCCCTACAACAGCGCCGATGCGGTGCGCGGTCTGGAACAATGCAGCCATATCTGGTTGCTGTTTATATTCAGCGCCTGCGTGGGAAAAGGCTGGTCACCGCTGGTACGTCCGCCGAGACTCGGCGGCAACGAAAAGCTGGGGGTGCTGGCCTCCAGATCCCCTTTCCGGCCCAACCCGGTGGGCTTATCGCCGGTGAAATTAGATGGAATACGCATTGAAGAGACCAGCGTGTTTATCGATGTCAGTGGTGCGGATCTGCTGGATCAGACACCGATCATTGATATTAAGCCCTATCTGCCCTATGCCGACATCATCGGGGATGCCAGTTTCGAGCTGGCCAGCCAGATCGAAACGCTGGATCTTCCGGTCACATATTCCCTGCCAGCCAGTATCGCGCTGGAGCAACATAGCGCCCGGTTAAAGCAGCCGCTGCAACAACAGATTGAAGAGGTGTTGTTGTGTGACCCCCGCCCCGCTTATCACAAAAACAACCCGCAACAACGGGAGTATGGCATCCGTCTGCATGACCTTAATATTCGCTGGACAATCAGTGACGCTGAGGTTCAGGTGAGTGACATCTCCATTGATCAGTCTTAACACTCCGCTCAGATGAAAGACGAAAAAAGCAGCGCTAAGCGCTGCTAAAAAAGGGTACAAAATAAACCTACCCGAGAGCCCCTTTGAAGTTATACCCTCTATAAGATTGCAATCTGAAACAGGACTGAAAGACAGAAAAAAATTAATTCGATTTTGGATTTTGAATAACTTAATATATTAGAAACTTCTAATTTTAAGCCCGTCATCGAGACTTCATTATATGAACAACATGCCAGAGCAGACTTCAGCATCAAAGCTGAAGCACTTTCCTATCACCTTCTTTGCAATGATTATGGGTATGACCGGACTGACACTGGTGTGGGAAAAAGCAAGTACGGTGTTTGCAGCTCCTGCCATCATCGGCCAACTTCTACTGACCCTGACAGCCTGTCTGTTTCTGATTCTGACATTGATCTATCTGATGAAAATCATACTGAAAACACCGGCAGTCATCGAAGAGTTTCAGCATCCGATCAAGCTCAGTTTTTTTCCTGCATTCAGTATCAATATGATTCTGCTGAGTATAGCAACGCTGGGCATATCTGAGGACCTGTCATTTGTACTCTGGAGTACCGGCGCAGCCCTGCAACTGATTCTGACCGTTTATGTATTGAACCAGTGGATTCACCACATCAAGTTCCAGGTGATCCATATGACACCGTCCTGGTTCATTCCCATTGTCGGTAACATTCTGGTGCCGATTGCTGGCGTCGAACATGGCTATACCGAACTTAGCTGGTTCTTTTTCTCGATCGGTATCCTCTACTGGATTGTACTGAAGACTCTGGTGCTGAACCGGATGATGTTCCATGATCCGATGCCGGAAAAATTACTGCCCACAATGTTTATACTGATAGCCCCCCCCGCTGTCGGGTTTGTCTCCTATATGAAACTCAACGGGGAACTGGATAATTTTGCCCGCATCCTGTTCTATGCAGCTATGTTTCTGATTGTCCTACTGCTCAGCCAACTGCCCCGCTTCACGCGAATCAGGTTCTTTCTCTCATGGTGGGCCTACTCTTTCCCACTGGCAGCATCCGCTATTGCTGCACAGCTGATGTATGTCACACTGGGGCAACCTTTTTACTACTACCTGGCGCTGCTACTGGTGAGTCTTGCCACTGTGATTATCGTCCTGCTATTCCTGCGTACACTACTGGCGGTGATTCGTCACGAGATCTGCCTGCCGGAATAAGCAGGCGGGTTTGCATTCTGCTTAAAACCGGGCTGTAATAGCCCGGTTTTTGATTCAGGCCACAACTTTCTTTTTCAGGACATCCATATGAGTATATCCAGTGAGCAGATCCTTTTTGACCAGCAACATATCTGGCATCCCTACTCGTCGATGATCAACCCTCCGGCTGCGTATCCCGTGATCTCTGCTGAGGGCGTCCGGCTGACACTGGCCGATGGCACACAGCTGATCGATGGTATGGCCTCCTGGTGGTCGGTGATTCATGGCTATAGCAACCCAACCCTGAATGCAGCGGCTCATGCTCAGATCGACAAGGTATCCCATGTGATGTTTGGTGGACTGACCCATGAGCCGGCGATAGAGCTCTGCCGTCAGTTAGTGGAGATGACGGCTGAACCGCTGCAAAAAGCTTTTCTGGCCGATTCCGGCTCGGTTGCCGTTGAAGTTGCCCTGAAGATGGCGATTCAGTACTGGCACGCCAAAGGCAAACCTGAAAAACATAAGCTGCTCACTATTCGCAACGGTTATCATGGCGATACTTTCGGCGCGATGTCCGTGTGTGATCCGGTCACCGGAATGCATGAGATATTCAGCGGCGTGCTACCGCAGCAGTTTTTCGCCCCAGCCCCTCAAGTCAGGTATAGCCAGACCTGGGATGAAAATGATTGCGCTGAACTGGAAGGACTGATTGTTAAACATCATGGCGAGATCGCCGCACTGATCCTGGAACCGATTGTTCAGGGCGCTGGGGGGATGAGTTTTTACCATCCCGAGTATCTGAAAAAAGCACGCCAGCTCTGTGATGATTATGATCTGCTGCTGATCGCCGACGAAATTGCCACCGGTTTTGGCCGCAGCGGTAAGCTGTTTGCCTGTGACCATGCAGGGATTTCACCGGATATCCTCTGTCTCGGCAAAGCGATTACCGGTGGCTACATGACCCTGGCCGCCACCCTGACCACCACCCGGATTGGCGAAACCATCTCTGCCGGTGGTGCCGGCTGCTTTATGCATGGCCCGACATTCATGGGCAATCCGCTGGCCTGTGCGGTGGCTAACGCCAGCCTGAAACTGTTGCGCGAATCGGACTGGCAAAGCAATATTGCCCGGATCGAACAACAACTGAAACAGGGTCTGGCCCCCCTGGCTGAACTGGACTCTGTGGCTGAAGTCCGTTGTCTTGGGGCGATCGGTGTCGTAGAGATGAAGCAACCAGTCGTGACTGCGGATATTCAGCCACTGTTTGTTGCCCGGGGGATCTGGATACGTCCGTTTGGTAAGCTGGTTTATGTCATGCCACCCTATGTGATGTCCGATGAGGATCTGCAGACACTGACGTCTGGCATGTGTGATGTCATCAGGGAATATTCTGAAAAGTAAAACACCCCCCTCTACCTGAGCAATGTGATAAACCCGGGAATCACTGAGTATTGATTAACGGGTTTTACTGCTCTTTTTCGGGCTTATTAACCTCTTTTTCGCCCTCCCTCTTCTCAGCCATTAACTCATCCGATGTGCGTCTGATGATCTGCGGCACCAGACGCTCACTGAAACCTGCAACAAACGACCAGAACAGCAGCTTGGCCACCTCCACCCCATCCACCGGGTAAGCGCCGGTTATCCAGCGATTGAACGATTCCGCGTCATTGATCACAAAGTCTCCCGGCGCGGGATAGGCCGGAAAAAGCGCCCCCTGAACAATATGGCCGACAAACATCAGCATCAGTACGATGGCAAAGATCCCCCCGTTTATCGGTATCAGTGTGATCGATATCCAGGAACCCGCCAGTACTTTCAGCTCATCGAGGGCGATAGAGGGTAAACGCTGTTGAATGCTGACAAAACCACCCAACAGACCGGTTACAAATACCAGCACCACCAGATAAGACCTCGGCTCGCAGCTATCCGGCAACTCACAGGAGGAACGCCGGATAAAACCATACAGGGTAAGGGATAAAATAGTCAGCACAACGCCGGTAAACAGAACCAGTCGCTGGGTAATCTGCTGCAGGTATTCCTGACGCGCTATGGTGCTCATATTGAAATCGCTTATCTGACTGTTATATAGGCATTTACAAAACGAATTTATACCAGCAAAGTCTAGACGCCTCTGACAAACTTGCCAGCCAATAAAAAAGCTCCGGCAATTGCCAGAGCTTCTCAGAGTCACTGCCGATAACAAACAATAGGGTTAACCGCTGAATACACCGGTAGACAGGTAGCGATCACCCCGGTCACAGATAATACACACGATGATGGCGTTTTCCACTTCCCGGGCTAAGCGTAACGCCCCGGCAACTGCACCACCGGAAGAAACACCGCAGAAGATACCTTCCTCACGGGCCAGGGCGCGCATCGTTTGTTCGGCTTCATCCTGAGTGATATCGATCACCCGATCCACCCGGGAGGCATCAAAGATCTTTGGCAGATACGCCTCTGGCCAGCGCCGGATACCGGGTATTGCCGCCCCTTCGGCTGGCTGTAAACCAACAATCTGAATCGCCGGATTTTGCTCTTTGAGATAACGGGAGGTGCCCATAATCGTTCCTGTGGTACCCATAGAGCTGACAAAATGGGTAATCCGTCCATCGGTCTGCTGCCACAACTCCGGCCCGGTTCCACGATAGTGCGCTTCAGGATTATCCTGATTGGCAAACTGATCAAGCACAACCCCTTTGCCTTCGGCCTGCATCTGCAGCGCCAGATCACGGGCGCCCTCCATCCCCTGCTCTTTGGTCACCGGAATCAGCTCTGCACCATAAGCAGTCATCGAGGTTTTGCGCTCCTCACTGCTGTTATCCGGCATGATCAGTATCATCTTGTAGCCCTTGATCGCCGCCGCCATCGCCAGAGCGATGCCAGTATTTCCGGAGGTTGCTTCGATCAGGGTATCACCGGGCTTTATCAGGCCCCGCTGTTCAGCCAGTTGAATCATGCTCAGCGCCGGACGGTCTTTGACCGAACCCGCTGGGTTATTTCCTTCCAGCTTACAGAGCACCGTATTGCCGCGGCCAGCGTCGAGCCGCTGCAGGCGCACTAATGGCGTGTTTCCGACATAATCTTCGATGGTTGGAAAATCTGACTTCATATATTCCACTTTTAGCCCTGTTTCAGCATATGCTTATAATTTATGGATATTAAAATTCGATCTTATATTCCATATATTGATAACAAGCATAGTAAAATGAGTTACTGAAAAGCACAATATTGCAAAACGCATACCAGAGAAAAAGAGGGGATCAGCCTTCGGCCACCGCAAACGCAACGATATGATCGGTTTCATCACTGTAAGAGAGGTGAATCTGTCGCACACCCAGCAATCCGGCCTTCTCCAGCGCACCACCATTCAGCTCCAGCATTGGACGACCTGATGTATCGTAGACGATATTAAAATGTTGCCAGCTGATACCCCGGCCGATACCGGTTCCCAGTGCTTTTACCGCCGCCTCTTTGGCCGCAAAACGTTTGGCGAGAAAATTAACTGGCTGGGTGGCACGGTGAAACTGTTCCAGCTCCTGTGGTGTCAGAATCCGCTCGGCAAGTCGCGGAGTTCGTTCCAGCGCCTTGCCAATACGGCGGATATCCAGCAGATCGGTGCCTATGCCGATAATCATCGGCGCACCGCGTCCCGCAGGGATTGCACCCGCACCTGAGTCTCCATCATCAGACGACGCATCTCCGCGATCGCCTCTTTCAGGCCAACAAACACCGCCCGGGCGATAATGCCATGGCCGATATTCAGTTCGTTGATCTCTGGAATCTCTGCGATCTGCTCAACATTATGGTAATTGAGACCATGACCGGCATTGACGATCAGCCCTTTACTAAAAGCATACGCAGCAGCTTCTCTGATTCGCGCCAGTTCAGCTTTTTGTTCCGCTGCACTCTCAGCGTCAGCATAGGCGCCGGTATGCAGTTCGATCACCGGTGCATCGCACGCAAGCGTAGCATCAATCTGTGCCTTATCCGGATCGATAAACAGGGAAACCTCGACGCCGGCAGCCGCCAGCCGGTCACAGGCCGATTTCACCCGGGTCAGTTGCGCCACCACATCCAGACCACCCTCTGTGGTCAGCTCTTCACGTTTTTCCGGTACCAGACAGGCATGCCCCGGCTGTACTTTTTCAGCGATACCGATCATCTCATCGGTCACCGCCATCTCAAAATTCATCCGCGTCTGCAGCGTTTCTGCTAACAGATAGATATCACGATCCTGGATATGGCGACGGTCCTCCCGCAGATGAACGGTGATGCCATCGGCACCGGCTTCTTCGGCGAGCGCAGCGGCTTGCACCGGGTCAGGATAACGGGTGCCCCGCGCTTGGCGCAGGGTAGCGATATGATCAATATTAACACCCAGTAGTAAACGACTTGGTTCGACCACGGTTAACCTCTTTAAGATAAGAATTCAGACATTATGAGATACAGAGCTTACTAGAATCGCATACGGAGAAATAGTCTGGCGATACCCTCTCAGAGTCTCTATCTCCGATGCTTATCATTCGGGCTCTCGATTCTTTGGCGTATATCCCTGTAACAGTTCCCGGCTGCGCAACGGCCTGTGTCCCAGCAGGGTTTCCAGGGCCAGACGCATCAATCGTTTCGCTGCCCGGCGGATCTCTGGGCGATGGTACTGCTCAGCGACAATGCCAAGCAGCTGTTCACCACTAAAGCAGAAAGGTTTGAGTGTTTCAGTTATCTGAGCCACAGCGATAAACCCCTGAGAGGGTTCATAGCGATAGACCACTTCAGGCATACATTGCTGAACATCGAACTGATACCCCAGCTGTTGCAACAGTTGTTGTTCAAACGTACGCAGCGCCAGCTCGATATCGCTGGCTGCCAGCAGTTCGTTCAACACATACTGATAATAGACATAGAGCCGGGGGTGGGGATCGGAGGGTTGTAAAAGGCGCTCCAGCAACTCATTGACATAGAGTCCGCAGATCAGCGCACTGCCTTTAAGAAACATGGGAGACGCCACCGCTTCTGCCTGAATCAGGGTTTTCAGCTCATGGCGACCACGCCAGCTGACCTGTAAAGGCGTAAACGGCTGCATCATCGCCCGCATCCGGGAACGGGGGCTACGGCCACCTTTGACGACCGCGCTGACCCGGCCCTGTTCCAGGGTGAAAAGATCAACCAGCAGGCTGGTTTCGCGGTAGGGGCGGGTATGCAGGACATAAGCAGCCTGAGCTTCAACCTGATAACTCATCGGCTGCCTTTAATCACTCTATATCGTTATATCCCAGGCTGCGCAGCGCCCGCTCGTCATCGGACCAGTTGCTGCGCACTTTTACCCAGAGGTTGAGCATCACCCTGGAATCAAACATCTTTTCCATATCCAAACGGGCATCCCGGCCGATCCCTTTGATCTTATCGCCTTTATCACCAATAACGATCCGTTTCTGACCTTCCCGCTCGACCAGAATCAACGCACTGATAATCAGAATTCCCCGCTCGTTGCGCTTAAACTCTTCAATCTCAACCGTCGTTCCGTAGGGCACCTCATCGCCAAGATTGCGCATCAGTTTCTCACGCACCAGCTCAGCAGCCAGAAAACGGGAGCTACGGTCAGTCACCTGATCATCCGGGTAAAAATGCATACTTTTCGGCAGTTGTTCATTGATGACTGCTTCGAGGCGATCAACACTGGTGCCGTTCCTTGCGGATATCGGAATGATCTCCAGAAACTCCATCTTTCTGGACAACTCTTCCAGATGGGGTAACAGCGACTCTTTATCATCCAGCTGATCGATTTTGTTAATCACCAGAATCACCGGGCACTTAATCCCGCCCAGCTTTTCGAAGACGATCTCATCCTCATCTGTCCAGGCGGTCCGGTCGATAATAAACACCACGACATCCACATCGCGCAGCGCCGAGCTGGCTGCTTTGTTCATATAACGGTTGATCGCTTTGTCCTGATCTTTATGCAGCCCCGGGGTATCGACATAAACCGCCTGCATGTCACCTTCGGTTTTGATACCCACAATCTGATGCCGGGTGGTCTGAGGTTTACGCGACGTGATACTCAGTTTCTGACCGAGAATTTTATTCATCAACGTCGACTTGCCCACATTCGGGCGACCGACAATGGCGACAAAACCGCAGCGCTGATTGTCGTTGGGCTGATCTAACAGATAACTCAGATCGCGACTCATGCTTTCACTACCTTCAGTTTATCGAGCGCCTTCTTAGCAGCGTTCTGTTCAGCCTGGCGGCGACTGCTGCCCTTGCCCTCAGTGGGCTGATCCAGCAGAGACACAGCACAGCGAATTTCAAAAGTCTGTTTATGGGCTTCACCGCTCACAGATAACAGCTCATAGTCTGGCAATGGCGCACGACGTGATTGCAGAAACTCCTGCAACCGGGTTTTGGAATCTTTTTGTGTGTCCAGCAGGGATGTCTGCTCCAGACGTGACTGATACCAGTTGAGAATATAGGGCCGGCAACACTCCATATCACTGTCCAGATAGATCGCACCGATGATCGCTTCAACAGCATCGGCAAGAATGGAATCCCGTCGGTATCCACCGCTTTTCAGCTCTCCGGAACCCAGCCGCAGATAATCACCCAGCTTCATCTCGCGGGCCAGCTCGGCCAGGGTTTCCCCTTTAACCAGCTGCGCCCGCAGCCTGCTGAGCTGCCCCTCTTTGGCTTCGGGAAAACGCCGATACAGCGCCTCGGCAATCACGAAATTAAGGATCGAGTCGCCAAGGAACTCCAGCCGTTCATTATTGCGTTTCCCGTGACTGCGGTGGGTGAGAGCCAGTTCGATCATACTCTCATCTTTAAACTGATAACCCAGCTTTTTAGCCAGGTCGGTAGCGGGCTTGATAATCAACGGACAATCACTTCATATTGCTCATGAAATTTCACCACAGCATCTACATTATAAAACATAGGCACTGTTACACTGTATTGCAGGGTCAGCGTCTTTATGCCCTCTTTCACATCGATGGTAATCGCATCCTGCACCGGCAGATGAACCTGATTGATACGTAACCGCTTCGAAATTTTCATACGGGTCTCGGTAGGAGAGTCTTTCTTCGTTTCCGGCTCGTCAACCAGCTCCTCCATCATCGAGGTCACCAGGCTGTGATCCCAATAGACCGGGAACAGCTTCATCCCTACTGCAAAAAAGATTCCCGCCACGATCAGAATGATCATCAGAGAGAAAAATGACACGCCTCGCTGTTTATTTCGCATTGACATAACTGACCCCAATTTTCCTTTTTAATGGATAGTTCGTACATCACTGAAATCCGGCAGAGTAAAGAAGCCCTGCCAGTGCATCCACACGGCGAATGCCTTACCGACCAGTAACTCGTCAGGGACGAAGCCCCAGAAACGGCTATCGTTACTGTTATCCCGGTTATCCCCCATCACAAAGTACTGCCCTTCAGGCACGACCCACTCAGCAGGCCTGCGGGGCGGAGCAACATCACGGTAGATCTGATGAGAAACCTTCCCCAGCGTCTCATCCATCAGCAGCAATTGCGGGTTCTGCGGTGGCAGTTGCTCCAGAAGTGTCTGAGATTGTGGCTGACCATTGATATAAACCGTTTTGTTCTGATATCCAACCCGATCACCCGGTAATCCTACCACCCGTTTGATATAGTTCACACTCGGGTCATTGGGATACTTAAATACCACCACATCACCCCGCTGTGGTGTGTTCATCGGTATCACCTTAGTACCCAGCACCGGCAGACGGAAACCATAATGCCACTTGTTAACCAGAATGAAGTCACCAATTTTAAGCGTCGGTTTCATCGATCCGGAAGGGATCTGAAACGGTTCAACAATGAATGAGCGAAGAATCAGAACAACCAGTAGCACAGGAAACAGTGAACGACACAGATCGACTACACCATTCTCTTTACTCAGTTGCTCCAATGTCGCCTCAGGTATGCCCCCTCCGGCACTTTGAGCAGCGGAGATACGGGCTTTACGCGGCCCGGCCAGCGCCACCCGGTCATACACCCACCCCAATGCGGCCAGAAAGGTCAGTACGACCAATATCAGTGCAAAATCAAAATCCATGCAATTACGTCCTAGCTATCAACTTTCAAAACTGCAAGGAAGGCATCCTGAGGAATCTCAACCCTGCCCACCTGCTTCATTCGTTTCTTACCTTCTTTCTGTTTCTGCAACAGCTTTTTCTTACGGCTCACGTCACCACCGTAACACTTGGCGATAACGTTCTTGCGCAACGCCTTGACGTTGGTGCGGGAGATAATCTTGCCGCCGATAGCTGCCTGTATGGCAACATCGAACATCTGCCGGGGGATCAGCTCTTTCATCTTTTCACACAGCAGACGCCCACGGTAAGGCGCATTATCTTTATGCAGAATAACTGCCAGAGCATCGACTTTTTCGCCATTGATCAGAATATCCAGGCGTACCAGTTGGGCTGCCTCAAAGCGAACAAAGTTATACTCCAGTGACGCATACCCCCGACTGACAGACTTCAGCCGGTCAAAAAAGTCCAGCACCACTTCTGCCATCGGCAGTTCATAAGAGACCTGAACCTGATTGCCAACAAAATTCATATTTTTCTGTATGCCACGCTTTTCCACGCAGAGACCGATAACCTGTCCCAGGTATTCCTGTGGTACCAGAATATTGGCTTCAACAATAGGCTCACGCATCTCTTTGATTGAGCCCGGATCCGGTAATTTGGAGGGGCTATCAATCTTAACCACGTCACCATTGGTCAGAAGCAGTTCATACACTACCGTTGGGGCAGTGGTGACCAGATCCAGGTCGTATTCCCGTTCCAGTCGTTCCTGAATAATCTCCATATGCAGCATGCCCAGGAAACCACAGCGAAAACCAAAGCCCAGCGCATCGGAGGATTCGGGTTCGAAGAATAATGAAGCATCATTCAGCGTCAGTTTATCCAGCGCCTCACGGAAATCTTCATAATCATCGGAACTGGTTGGGAAAAGCCCCGCGTATACCTGCGGCTGAACCCGTTTAAAGCCCGGCAGGGATGCAACATCGGGGGTTTTGGCATGGGTGATGGTATCGCCCACCGGCGCACCGTGAATATCTTTGATGCCCGCAACCACATACCCCACTTCACCGGCCCGGAGTACACCGGTTTCGGTGCGCTTGGGGGTAAAGATACCTACGCCATCGACCGGTTGAACCTGGCGGTTGGATTTAATCAGAATTTTATCTTTCTTACGCAGAGTGCCCTGCTTTACCCGCACCAGCGAGACCACGCCCAGGTAGTTATCAAACCATGAGTCGATAATCAGTGCCTGCAAAGGCGCTTCAGGGTCACCTTCCGGCGCAGGGATGTACTTGACCAGAGCTTCGAGAACATCATTGATACCCATGCCACTTTTGGCGCTACAGGCAACCGCATTGTCGGCCTCAATACCGATCACTTCCTCAATCTCTGTCCGTACCCGCTCAGGTTCTGCCTGGGGGAGGTCCATCTTATTCAGAATGGGCAATACCTCCAGTCCCTGCTCGAGGGCGGTGTAACAGTTGGCAACCGATTGAGCTTCAACCCCCTGCGCTGCATCCACAACCAGCAATGCCCCTTCACAGGCGGCCAGAGAACGGGACACCTCGTAGCTGAAGTCAACGTGTCCGGGGGTGTCGATAAAGTTGAGCTGATAGATTTTGCCATCCTCAGCGGTGTAGTTTAGCGTTACACTCTGGGCTTTAATCGTGATTCCGCGCTCACGTTCCAGGTCCATAGAGTCAAGGACCTGCTGCGCCATCTCACGCTCTGACAGCCCGCCACAGGTCTGAATAAAGCGATCGGCCAGGGTAGATTTACCATGGTCAATATGGGCAATAATGGAAAAGTTACGGATGTGTTCGAGCTTACTCACTACGGAATCACCAGCTAATAAATTTAACCATGCAACCCCATCGTCAGGGCGCAATTCTGAAGCGGGCAAGTGTACCGTATTTCAGCTGTAACGACCATCAAAGAGAAACAGATCGGAAAATAAACAGAGGGGCCTGAAGCCCCTCTGAATCACTGTGGTCTATTTGAGTTTCAGGGGGATAAACATGGGACTGCCACGGCGTACTATGCGCATCGGCACCGCTTTATTATCCGGCAATGCTTCAACAACACCGGCAAAGGTATCGACTGAATCGATCTCTTCACCATTGAGCATGGTGATCACATCACCCACCATCAGACCAGAATCTGCACCGGCGCCATTCGCGACCTGACGAACCACAACCCCCTCTGTCACACTAAGGCGTTCGCGCAGTTGATCATCCAGCTCACTGACCTGAATATTCAAACGGTTGGCCGATGCTTTTTCTTCCATCTGACCTGCTGTTTTCAGCTCCTCACCCTGTGAGGGCAACAGACCGATGGTCACAGTAATAGTCTGTTTCTTACCATCCCGGACAACCCCAACCCGGGCATCAGTCTCAGGTGGAATGCGTCCAACCTGGTGTGGCAGATCACCGGAACGATCGATCATGTTGCCATTGAAACTGTAGATAATATCGCCTTCCTGAATACCTGCAGCTTCTGCCGGGCTGTCGGGCAGAACTTTGGCAACCAGCGCACCACCGGGCTTATCCAGTCCAAAAGACTCAGCCAGATCGCGATTCACCTCCTGAATGATAACACCCAGCCAGCCCCGGCTTACCTTACCTTTATCTTTGAGCTGATCGACCACCTCCATCGCAACATTCATCGGGATGGAGAAAGACAGCCCCATAAAGCCGCCAGAACGGGTATAGATCTGAGAGTTGATGCCGATCACCTCGCCCTGCATATTAAACAGGGGACCACCGGAGTTACCCGGATTAATCGCAACATCAGTCTGTATAAATGGCACATAGGTTTCATTTGCCAGACTGCGGTCTGTAGCGCTGATAATGCCTGCGGTAACGGAGTGGTCAAACCCAAATGGCGAACCGATAGCAAGTACCCACTCACCTACTTCAGCTTTGTCTGAATCACCAATTTTTACCACTGGAAGATCCGTTGCATCAATCTTCAACAGCGCCACATCTGAACGCTTATCAGAACCGATTATCTTAGCTTCGAGTTCCCGCCGGTCGCTCAGACGAACGATCACTTTATCCGCATCTGCCACCACATGGTGATTGGTCAGAATGTAACCATCCTCAGAGATGATAAAGCCCGACCCGAGAGACTGAGGAGCTTTATGCCGCGGCGCATTGCCATAGCCCTCAGGGATGCGGAAGAAATGACGGAAGATATCCGGAATATCCTGACCATCCGGGAGCTGCATATCCGGCATCCCCTGAACCTGGCTGGAGATCTGCTGGACCGTACTAATATTAACTACAGCAGGGGAAGCCTGCTTAACCAGATCCTTAAATTCTGGCAGCGCAGCATGCACACTGCTCACACACAAACAGAAAAGAACCAGACTAAAAGTCGCTCTGACTAGTTTCATATCGTTTATCCTGTATATCAGTTATTACTCTATGTAAATCAGACTCTGCGAAGCAGCACCGGCCGGTAACTGCAGTTCCGGCTTATTCGGCCGGAGATAAATCGTGTTATGACAAATCCACCCGCCAGACCGAAGCCAGCGCTTAAAATAACACCGGGTTCGGAAAGGCCGTAACGCTGCGCTGCCACTGCTGTGATAAACATCGCCAACAGGGGCAGCAGATAAACCAGCAAGGATGCGGTGAGAAAAGATCGTTCCCCCACGCCCAAGGTCACTTCATCATTCACGCAGACCTCGAGATGCTGAGGGTTATCAACCTGAATCTCCAGCCGTTTACCATCACCTATTCTGGCTAATAAACTCTGCCCACACCCCTTCTGAGCGCTACAGCTGGAACAGGCACTTTGCTTAATCGTTTCAACCCATACCGTCCCGTCTTCAAGACGCACTACACGGCCATTTTCTTCAAGCATGGTGAATTACTGTATCTTCTCAATAGAGTTAACCACACGGTCGGCAACCATCAGAGGCACATCGCCCACGACGGTGACGAAGAACTGATCATCCACTTTCTTCCCGATCGCAACCATATTACCCAGCTGTGTCGCGCCTTCAGGAACAGCCGCATCACCCGTCCTTTCAATACTCAGGGTAAAAGAGTTAACCCCATTACTGAATACGGTCAGTTCAGCCCCCGGAGCCATGGCATTTTTAACCGGGGTATACCCCTCCGGAATCCAGCCTGGAGAAGAGCTCACCAGTTTTCCCTCGCGCAACACATTATGCTGGCGGATATAACTGTTTAACCCGGCATTAAAACGGATGATATTGTCATCACTGTTACCACTCTGATGCGATAGGCGAGGGGCTCCAAACTGAGCACGCATCAGATCGCGGGAGGGAGCAAAGCTCGGCTTCACAGTAGCCGTACTGGGCTCAGGCGCCTGAGCCAGGCCGCTGTCCACAGGAGATGGCGAATTAACACCGAAATTCTGCCCTCCCAGAATAACCACCGCAGTAACCGATGCGGCAACAGCCATACTAATCAGCGGTTTAAAGAAGCTCTTACCCGAAATACCAGTGTTCACCGGAGAGTCAGCCGTTGTCTTACTAAACGTGGGCTCAGACTCAACAGCATCCATTACTGCGGCACTGATATCACCGGCACCCAACTGTTCATTCTTCAGTAGTGAACTGGCCAGATGATAACGCTGCCACTGTCCGGACAACTCTTTATTGTCAGCACTCTGCTTTAACAGGCTGCGTAACTCAAAGTCACCCACTTCATTGTCCATCAATGCAGAAAGCGCTTCTCTGGGTTGTTCGCTCATTAGCCAACTCCTAACGGATTAAGTATCTGCTTAACAGTGTCCGGTGAGGTCATTACACCCAGTTCACTCTGTTAAACAATTCAATTCAACGGTCCGGTACTACAATAAAAACCATTGCTTTAATTCAATAAGGGGGCGATCTCCTTATCAATCGCCTCCCGGGCCCGGAAGATTCGTGAGCGCACGGTACCCACCGGACAATCCATAATCTGAGCAATATCTTCATAACTCAGCCCGTCAAACTCGCGCAGTGACAACGCCGCTCTGAGATCCTGTGGAAGTTTATCCATCGCATCCCTGACCACTCTGGCCAGTTCATCCCGATACAAACTGTTCTCCGGGGTCTCAATATCTTTTAGCCCGCTATCACCTTCTATATGGTGCGCATCATCAACATCGACATCCATATCCGGCGGTCTCCGCCCCTTTGCCACCAGATGATTTTTAGCGGTATTGATCGCAATCCGGTAAAGCCATGTATAGAAAGCACTGTCACCACGAAAATTCGGCAGCGCCCGGTAGGCTTTAATAAACGCTTCCTGTGACACATCCATCGCTTCATGATGGTCGTACACATACCGCCCAATCAGGCCAATAATTTTATGCTGGTATTTTTTTACCAACAGATCAAAGGCGGTTTTATCACCTTCCTGAACACGCCTGACCAGCTTATGATCTATCGATGTTTGGCTTTCGCTGGACATTCGATTCCTTATTGTATGAACAGTTCCAAACTAATGTAGCTGCTTACAGCCTCAAGGAAGTATGAATGCCACCCCCTGTTTTATGCAACCCTTTACCAGAGCTGAACTTAAGTTATATCGTAAGAGCCCTGTAGCGTAACTAAGTTCCATTATGTTGAAAAAAAATTCAATATTTTCACCCCCACACTGGCCCCCGTCACCGGTTCGGGCAATAATTAGCCACTTATATCGATAGCAGTAGAGAGTCAGCAATGAGTGATGAGTTTCAGTATGATGTCCTGATAATTGGTAGTGGCGCTTCCGGACTCGGACTTGCCCTCCAACTGCCTGACACCTTCAGAATTGCTGTACTCAGCAAGGCCAGCCTGACCAGCGGCTCTACCTATCAGGCTCAGGGGGGGGTCGCCGCGGTACTGGATGATACTGACAGTACTCAGGCACATATCCAGGATACCATCACTGCCGGGGCAAACCTCAGCCGCAAAGACGCCGTTAAATTTACCGTCGAGCATGGCAAAGAAAGTATCGACTGGCTGATCCAGCAAGGTGTTCCATTTACCCAGGAAGGTAATGAATACCACCTGACCAAAGAGGGTGGACACAGTCACCGCCGCATCATTCACTCTGCCGACGCCACAGGTCAGGCCATTCAGCAGACGCTGATTGAACGGGCGAAGGCCTGCAGCAACATCGACCTGTTTGAAGACCGCATTGCAGTAGACCTCATCACCCGACATAAACTTAACCTGCCTGATAATCGCTGTATCGGCGCATACGTCCTTAACCACAACACCGGCCATGTAGATGTGTTTAAAGCAGGCTCAACCGTTTTGGCGACCGGAGGTGTGAGCAAAGCCTATCTCTATACCAGCAACCCCGACGGTGCCTCAGGAGACGGTATTGCGATGGCCTGGCGGGCAGGTTGCCGGGTTGGTAATCTTGAGTTTAATCAGTTTCACCCGACCTGCCTCTATCACCCACAAGCAAAATCGTTTCTGATCTCTGAGGCAGTGCGAGGCGAAGGCGGCAAACTGCGACTACCGGATGGTAGCCGTTTTATGGATAAGTTTGACGAACGCGGCGAACTTGCCCCCCGCGATATCGTCGCCAGAGCGATCGACCACGAGATGAAACGCCTGGGTTGTGACTGCGTTTTTCTCGATATATCTCATAAACCGGCCGAGTTTATTAAACAGCATTTCCCAACAATCTATGAGCGCTGCCTCAAGTATGGCATCGATATCACCCGGGAAGCGATTCCAGTGGTTCCGGCGGCCCACTATACCTGCGGTGGCATCATGACCAATCAGCACGGTATGAGTGATGTAGAAGGGTTATACGCTATCGGAGAGACCTCATTTACCGGCCTGCATGGCGCCAACCGGCTCGCCAGCAACTCACTGCTTGAATGCATCGTTTACGCCTCATCCGCTGCCCGGCATATCACCAGTCACAACCACCCTCTTGGAGAGTTGCCAGAGATTCCCGCCTGGGATGAAAGTCAGGTAACCAACTCCGATGAAGACGTCATTATCGCCCACAACTGGGACGAGCTGCGTCGCTTTATGTGGGATTACGTCGGCATTGTACGAACAAACAAACGCCTGCAGCGCGCTAAACACCGGGTTGACCTGTTACAACAGGAGATCAGTGAATATTACAGTAACTATAAGGTTAGCCGGGATCTGCTGGAGCTGCGAAACCTGGCTGTCGTTGCCGATCTGATTATACGTTCAGCGATGCAACGCCAGGAGAGTCGGGGCCTGCACTATACACTTGATTATCCGAAGAGCGGGGCTGAAGCAAGAGATACCATCCTGACACCGGTTAACTATGACTGGCGCTGACCGGTGGCGGTGCAAACCTGAGTAAAACCTGCAGTTTTCTGAATTGAGCTGCAGTAACGCTGTCCCGCCAGATTAGCACTGATACTGAGCCCTGCTGGTCGCGAACTTTGAGCTTAAGCCCCAACAGCAGAGGCGAAATCAGTCGCTGCTGTATTGCTTCAACCTCCACCCAGCCACTTCCCCGCAAACAGACAACCACTGCTTTGCGTTCCGCAAGCCAGCGAATACCGGATACTGAACCTGCATCTGTCAGCATAATTATACGAGGCCAACAATAGATCAGATAACAGCAACAGGCCAGAGATAGAACGAGCTTAAAGGTAAAACTAAGACCTGAGAGCCATACCGAAAAAACCGATAGCGCAGCAAGCAGCAGAAACAGATACCGCGCAGTAACGGAAGGATGTATTTCAACTTGCAGGGGGCTGAACACGATCCAGAATAATCCGCACGATACGTTGAATATCGGGATCTTCTGCCTCTTCCCGCTCCATCAGCCAGACAAACAGCTCAGTGTCCTCACAGGCAAGCAACTTAACAAAACGATCCTGATCTTCAGGGTCCAGATCCTGAAAAGCTTCGTCAACAAAAGGAACAAACAACACATCAAGTTCCAGCATACCTCTTCGGCTTTGCCAGCGTAAACGGCGAATATCTTCTTCGGTGTACATTATCTACCTGCTTATTTATGGAGAGTAGTTCTCGCGGTTATCGCACCAAGCCTGAATTGCGAGGTACGCAATATATAAAACAATCCCCCCACCTAGCAAGCCAAACAGCAAATGGGGCAGATAAATAATGACGAGAGTCATATAAGAGCAGTAGCATAAAAGCTGTTGCTAGACGTGGCTGCACCACTTGCCAGAACGGAACCTTCGGCTCCTGCCAGAAAAAGCTATCGCGACGGGGGCGTCGCTCCCACAGGGGCTTAGCTTCTTCAGATAGTATAGGAGCCTCTTCCAGGGGCGATAAGCACTCGCTGCAGGAAGCAGCTCCTACAAAACCACCTACCTTGTGGGATTGTGGGAGGCGCGCGGGTATGCCCTTTGGGTACCTCGCGGCGATACCCAGGGGTTCATCGCGACGGGGGCGTCGCTCCCACAGGGCCTTAGCGTCTTCAGATAGTGCAGGAGCCCCTTCCAGGGGCGATAAGCACTCGCGGCTGGAGCAGTTCCTACAACAATCATCCACCCTTGTGGGATTATGGGAGGCAAGCCGCGTAGCGGCGTCTGAACGAAAAAAGCCCCGATCATCTCAATGATCGGGGCTGTTTCGTATTAGGTGCTTGGCGATGACCTACTCTCGCATGGAGAAGCTCCACACTACCATCGGCGCTAAGACGTTTCACTTCCGAGTTCGGGAAGGGATCGGGTGGTTCCAT
>NZ_JAFFZO010000036.1 GCF_016924145.1 Amphritea pacifica
CGCTGATTAAACTGCTGCAGGGCGGTGATCCGCTGCCGTGGAGCCGGGCCAACGAAACGGTTCCCGTCAGTATGATCCAGGAGCCAACACCTGCAGAGATTAAACAGCGCATCGAAGACAATAAAGGGGAAACCTATTGGGATGAAAATCAATGTACCATAGGCTCGCTTAATCGCTGGGGATTAATCTACTTTTACATCACCATGTTTGCTAAGGGTGGGATTGTAATTTTAGCACCCATATTTTTAATTGTAGTATTAGCTAATATACTCTTCGACGATACCATTGTTTTTACAGAGCTCTTGGATGTTATATATATATATAGCGTTTACGTGTTTCTCCCTTCAGGCCTGATCTGGGGTTATGCGGAAGCCTCTGAGCACGGCTACCTCCCCATGCCCTGGTTTATGAAAGCGGTCAAACATTTTACGTTCAGCCGTGCCACTGGCATGGTCACCCGCTATAAAAACAATAAAGAGCTCTATAGCCATCCTTTCCCCGAGTTCGACTGTTATCTGGTCAGCAGCCCCAGCCATCAGGGCATACTCAGCTATCAGTTGCATCTGGTGCACCGCTATCACCGTTACTTCGACAGCATCCCCCTGCACGGTTTCAGCACCAGCCAGCAACCGGACGAGTTTGAGCGGGTCTGGAACCTGATCCAGCGCTATATGGACACCAGCCAGCCGATGCCCGATGTGCCAGAGCTGGAACCCGCTCGCCCTCGCGACCCCACCACCGCCGCCTACGATGCTAAAACCAATCGACAACCCGATTACTGGTTCTCAATGGATGATGACGAGTTTAAAGAGGCGATCGCTCAACTACGCGCTGAGCAACGTTTTATGCCTAGTATGGGCCCGGAGATCGATCTGTTTGATAGACATGGACTTCATACAAAATAAATCGTAGTAATCAAAAATAAAACCACTATAAAAATAAAGAAACAAAGACAACTTTATTAAAAGCATATCAAAAGGCATAAATAAAATTATGGGCTTCCAAACCGAACTCAGCTACCCAGCCAGCGAAATAAGCAGAAAAGCAAACAAAGCCATAGGGCGACTATTTATGAAAATAGGCCCTAGAATTGGAATATCGTTTATAATATGGTTTTCCTCTTCAACAATATTATTTCTTGCAGCAGCAATATCAAACTTTAATTATTCAGTGGTAGTAACAGCACTGCTAGTAAGCTTGACACCAATAGCTATTATTTGCATATTTTCTTTGCTTTATATCATGATAGCTTGGTTCATGGTTGCTGCTTTTGGGAAAAAACCGGAAGATCGTTTCTCTCATTTGCTATTCTGGACCGCAATCATTTCCAACTCACTATTCATATCAGCAATATCTGACACACACTTTGGCTTAAATGATAGTGAAGGAACAGCAAGAACAATCATCATCATATCAATAATGATTGGTTGTGGAGTTCTATTACACAGAGGAGAGGAACTTGAAAAAAGCATAAAAACAAGAGTGCTTCTATTCTGCTTTTTTGCTTTTACAATTTTAGAACTGTTATTACCTATCGTTATAAAGAAAAATACTCCGGTAATGGTCGAATATGCAAATTGCGGTATTGTAAATTCTTATTCATCTACAGGCGCAACAATCAATATACCAACATGCTTCATGAGGTTTAAAATCATTGGAGATAAAACAAAAGAATCATATTTTGTTCGCGGACTATCATACGATGAAATCTCGGAAGCCAAACCAGGTGAAGTCTTCAATTATAAAGTAGGAAAAGGACTTTTCGATCATTACAAAAGCAATTGATTATAGCTAATCAAACTTTGACTGCCATAGTAGTTAACACATGGAGGTGTAACCGATGAATCATTCTGTATTGAAAGATCTTAGTTTTTCCAAAGCCAGTGAATACAATGAAAAGATGGCCAGGTTAAACAAAAATCTGAACCGTCTTAAGTACCAGCTGTTGCTCGCTTACTGTTATTAGCGTTCACACTCTTTGCGATGATAACTTTCCCCTACCTGCCGGTATACGCATTTGTCATTATTTTCATATTCCCGATATTGTCAGTATCACGTCACATCAAACACTATGAACACGCTATTCAAGCACTAAAAGAATCCGTCGAAGATTTTGACTTCTATATGCACTGAGTTTCGCCATAAAAAAACGCGCTGATTCTTTCGAATCAGCGCGTTTTTTTTAGGTTTCAGGTAAATAATCAGATCACAAACAGGTGGTGCTTTTTCTTGCCCAGTTTCACCAGGAAGAACCGGCTATAAGTGCCGTTCGCAGCGGCAAACACTTCAGCCGCTTTCATGTTGTCATCCATACCCTTCTCAGCACCGTTGACGATGACTGCATTACGCTGCAGAGCATCTTTGATCTGTTTACCGGAAGCCGCCAGACCTGCATCACTCAGCAGAGTGGTCAGGGGCGTCTCTGCCAGATCAACGTCCGTCAGGCTTGATGAAGGCAGTCCATCCAGTTGCAGCTGTTCAAAATCCGCTTCACTCAGATCAGAGAGGTTGCCGCTGAACAGGGCGTCAGTGATGCGCATCGCAGCAACCAGCCCCTCTTCACCATGCACCAGACGCGTCACTTCCCGTGCCAGGACTGACTGCGCTTCAGGACGGCCTTCACGCTCGGCATCCGCTTTCTCCAGGGCGTCGATCTCTTCAATAGATAAAAAGGTAAAGTATCTGAGGAAGTTGTACACATCAGCGTCATTAGTCTGCAGCCAGAATTGGTAGAAGGCGTAAGGCGATGTTTTTGCAGAGGACAGCCAGATGGTACCGGACTCAGTTTTACCAAACTTTGTACCATCAGACTTAGTAATCAGCGGCAGGGTCAGACCAAAGGCTTTGTTGCCATTCATGCGTCGGGTCAGCTCGGTACCACCGGTAATATTACCCCACTGGTCAGAACCACCGATCTGCAGGGTGCAGCCGTGACTGGCGTTCAGTTGCTGATAATCGTATGACTGCAGAATCATGTAGGTAAATTCGGTAAAGGAGATCCCCTCACCTTCCCGGTCGATCCGCTGTTTGACCGACTCTTTAGCAATCATCTGGTTAACGGAGAAATGCTTGCCGACATCACGCAGGAAGGTGAGAATATCCATCCCACGGGTCCAGTCGAGGTTATTCACCACTTCCGCACTGTTTTCACCACAGTCGAAGTCGATAAACTGACTCACCTGACCTTTGAGTTTTTCAACCCAGCCCGCCACGGTGCTGTCATCGTTGAGTTTGCGTTCCTGTGCTTTAAAGCTCGGATCACCGATCAAACCAGTGGCTCCCCCCACCAGCGCCAGCGGCTTGTGGCCGGCCTGCTGAAAACGTTTCAGCGCCAGCAGTGGCACCAGCGAACCGATGTGAAGGCTGTCAGCGGTGGGGTCAAAACCACAATAGAGGGTGACAGAACCTTCAGCCAGGTGTTGTTCCAGCTCTTCTTCACTGGTCATCTGCGCGATCAGTCCGCGCGCACTGAGATCCTGTAGCAGTGTTTTGTCTGTCATTGCCTTCTATTTACCTTCTCAAAATAAGTAGTCATCATGGATTGGGGGCGTATTCTACCCTTCCACATCAGATCCGACAAACCTATGATGCTGCTATAGAGCGATAAGCGTCACTTTTTCTGGACTTCCTTCGCCTGAATAAAGCAACGGGCAAAACAGAACTTTTCTGACAAAAGAAGCTCTGATCCAGACCTACCGAGCGGGTAAACCTGCCGGTCTGATATAAAAAAGAGACAATCGTGTCTGCGGATAGCCGAATATTCGCTTAATTTGTAATGATTTTCGCCGATACAGAGTGAATATTTCGGTTATGTGACAGCATCCGGTATAATTCATCGAATTTTACAATACTGAGGTACACTGCCGTGTTTCTAGTTGAGCGGTTAAAAAAGCATCTTCCGGTCACCCACCTGATGGCGGTCATTATCTGTACGGTAATCATCGGCCTGACAGCGATGCTGATGCCCTCTGCGGAGGCGCCCGCTTCGGATGCACCAATAACCTTTACTCAACCCCATATCAACGACCCACAACCGCTCTCCTCGGCAGCGCAGCAATCTGATCCTGACAACAAGCACCCATCTGACGCAGGGAACACTCAGGTCGCCATGATGCTCCCCTCTAAGCTAACGTCCCCTGCTCAGCCAGCAACGCAGAAAGCAGATGTGTGGAAGGATGTGACCGTACGCAGTGGTGACACCCTGACCTCTGTTTTTAAACGCGCGGGGCTTACCGGTCGGGATGCTTTTCTGGTCAGCACTGCCGTGAAAGGCACTGAGGCTCTGAAACGGATCTACCCCGGTCAAACCCTGAGCTTTGTCATCGAAGATAAACAGCTGATAAAACTGAAGCATATCCGCAATCAGCTGGAAAGCTCACTGCTCACCGCCACTGATCAGGGGTTCAGTGTTAAAGAGATAACCAAGCAGCCAGACATCGAGACCCGCTTTGCCTCAGGCAGCATCGAAAACTCGCTGTTTCTGGATGCCTCTGCGGCAGGCCTGTCTGACAAGATGATTATGGAACTGGCGGCTATTTTTGGCTGGGATATCGACTTCGTGCTCGATCTGCGCCAGGGTGACCGTTTCAACCTGGTCTACGAAGAGAAATATCTCGAGGGTAAAAAGATCGGCGAAGGCAATATACTCTCAGCCCAGTTTATTAATCAGGGAGAAACCTACACCGCTATCCGTTATACCGACAGCGATGGCAATAGCAGTTACTACACCCCGGAAGGTGACAGTATGCGTAAGGCATTCCTGCGCAGCCCGGTGGACTTTGCCCGCATCAGCTCCAGTTTCAAAGCACGTCGAAAGCACCCGGTGCTTGGCCTGACACGAGCCCATAAGGGCACCGACTATGCCGCTCGCACCGGCACACCGATCAAGGCGGCGGGCGATGGTAAAATTATCTGGCGCGGCAAAAAAGGCGGCTACGGCAACTGTGTTATCGTCCAGCATGGCGGTAATATCACCACTCTCTATGGCCATATGAACAGTTTCCGCAAAGGCCAGAAAACCGGTAGCCGGGTCAGCCAGGGAGATGTGATCGGTTATGTCGGCCAGACCGGACTCGCCTCAGGTCCCCATCTGCACTACGAGTTCCGGGTTAACGGGGTACATAAAAACCCTCAGACAGTAAAACTGCCCCACGCTGCACCGATAGCTAAAGCAGAGCGGCAAAAATTCTTCGCCATGGCGAAACAAACACTGGCACAGCTGGAGTCGTTTAAAGCAACCCAACTGGCCTCAGCAGCCCACTGATCTTCGTAAGCGACAGGCAGATATATTGATGAACGGCTCCATCTGTGCACCCGTCTATATAGGCCTGATGTCGGGCACCAGTCTCGACAGTATCGATGCGGTAGCGGTTCGCTTTGAGCCGCAATTTGAGCTGCTCGCCAGCCATAGTGAACCGATCCCTCCTGCGGTCCATGCGGCCATCCTGTCCCTGTTAACCCCCGGTGATAATGAGATTGAACGGCTGGGGCGGCTTGACCTTCAACTGGCCGAACTGTTTGCCAGCGCGGTAAATAACCTGATCAGCACACACCATCTGGAGCAGAAACAGATTGCTGCGATCGGCAGCCACGGGCAGACCATTCGTCACCGACCCGAAGCAAACTTCACCCTGCAGATCGGTGATCCGAATCTGATCGCCGAACGCACCGGCATCACCACCATCGGCGACTTCCGCCGCCGTGATATGGCCGCTGGCGGTCAGGGGGCACCGCTGGTGCCCGCGTTTCACAACGCCCTGTTTCGTCACACAACAGTGAACCGGGTTCTGGTGAATATCGGCGGTATGGCCAATCTCACCATTCTCGAAGCCGCTGAAGACAAACCCATCAGGGGTTACGATACCGGTCCCGGCAATGTGCTGATGGACAGCTGGATAATGCAACACAAGCATGAAAGCTATGATCGGGATGGACGCTGGGCGGCCCGGGGGAAAATAGTCCCTCAGTTGCTGCAGCAGATGCTGGCGCTGCCTTACTTCAATGAACCGGCCCCGAAGAGCACTGGACGCGAGCAGTTTAACCTGCAGTGGCTGGAGCAGAAGGTGAATGCCCTCGCAGTAAGCCCTCCGCCAGAGGATGTTCAGGCCACGTTGCTGGAACTGACCGCTATGTCGATTGCCGGCGCCATCAAAAGCCATCAACTGAGCGATCTGCAGGTCTTTCTCTGTGGCGGAGGCAGCCATAACAGCCTGCTGAAGGCCCGCCTGACTGAGCTGCTTGAACCGCACTACCTGAGCACCACCGCAGAGCTAAACCTCGACCCGGACTGGGTTGAAGCGGCGGCATTTGCCTGGCTGGCCTACCGCACCCTCAACCATCTGAGCGGTAATATTCCGGACGTCACCGGCGCGGCAGGATACCGCCCCCTGGGGGCAATTTACCGGGGCTGACTCGTCTGAAATGTCAAACCTAACTTGCGGCCAGCAACGGGATCAGTTGCCGCTTATTTACCATCAGATCGGCCAGCGTGTACTGACGCATGGTATCAATGAACGCCCGCATCCCCTCCATCAGTGCTTTTTTTAATTCACAGCAAGGCAGCAGTTGACAGGACGTTGACAGACAATCAACACCATCCAGATGGTTTTCCAACTGTTCGATGACATCGCCAATATTGATCGATTCAGGGGACTGCGCCAGCCGGATGCCGCCATTCTTACCGCGTATCGTCTGCACATATCCCAGTTTAGCCAGTTGCCCAATCACTTTCACCATATGACTCTGGGACACCTGATAGACGGCGGACACTTCTGCCACGCTACTCAACCGCGCTTCTTCCAGAGTAGCCAGATACATCAATGTTCGCAGGCCAAAATCGGTGAAAGCGCTTAGTCTCATAGCCACTCCTCAAGTCAGAAACAATAAAAAACGGGGCATAGACAACTATACCCCGTTTAATTGCCTCGCCATAGCGGAAGCAATCATAATCGCCGTAACAACAAATTGCAGCATGCCGCGAGTGCCGCCGCTTGTGGATAAAGTTTACTCCACACGCCCAACTGATCAGTACTGAAACAGAAGAACAGCGACATCACTCCGGCAACCATTGCACTCTTAAGAATCAGTTTCATCTGTTTAAGCCAGGCTTTCCCCCGGTCCAAAGACTTCATAGTGAAGCCTTTCATCCTCGACACCTCGCGCTTTCAACTGCCGATAGATCGCTTTCATAAAGAGGACAGGCCCGCAAAAATAGTATTCGGCATCCTCCGGGCAATAATGCGCCAGCCAGTCCGCTGTAATATGACCCTGGTGATCATAATCCCCCCCTTGCCGGGCACCGCTCAGATCATCATAAAAGGTAGCTGCGGTCAGCTCAGGGTAGTCCCTTTTCAGACAATGAATATGTTCTGCAAATGCATGACTCTTTTGGTTACGGGTACCATGCAGCCAGACAATTTTTCGGCCATCCTGATTGAGCAGCAATTCATTCAGCATACTCAGCATCGGGGTGATCCCCACGCCTCCGCTAATCAGCACCACAGGACGATTATTCTGCTGCAGCAGCAGATCACCACCGGGCATATGGATCGCCAGCTGACTCCCCACCCCGATCTGTGTATGCAGATAATTAGACACCCGCCCTTCAGGAATGCCCGCAACCGGCGCAGGCTCCTGCTTAACTGAGATGCGATACCCCTCGGGGGTATGACGGTCAGACAGGCTATACTGACGTATCTCTTCATGTTCCCAGTCCGGGTTGACGACTTTCATACTGATGAACTGACCAGGAAGGTATGCAGGCAGCGGTTTACCATCGACAGGACGCAAATAGATGGAGCGGATTTCATCGCTCTCATCGACGATACGGGTAACGCTGAACGCTTTAAAACCAGACCATCCCTCTGCTTCAGCCTGCGCATAGAGCTGTTGTTCGCGGCCAATCAGAATATCTGCTAACTGTTGGTACGCTTCTGCCCATGCCTGCAGAACAGCATCGGTTGCCACGTCTTCCCCCAACACCGCTCTGATCGCCTTTAGCAGATTACGCCCGACAACCTCATACTGCGGCGGGGCTATATCCAGACTGAAATGCTTCATGGCGATTTTCTCAACCGCACCACCCAGCGCGCCAAGGTTATCGATATTCGCCGCATATCCCAGAATAGCGGCTGCCAGGGTTGACTGTTGCCGACCGCTGGCCTGACTCGCCATATTAAACAGATGCTGAAGCTCTGGATTTTCGGCAAACAGCAGTTCGTAAAAATGCTGTGTGATCGCCTCTCCCGAGGCCTGAATAGCAGGCACTGTCGCTTTCACAATAGCTATTGTTTCTGTTTGCATAACCACCCTTTAAATTGACAAAACTTTATTTGATTTATGTATTACCAGACGCTGCATCACTACTTCAGCGCACCTGACTCTGTTGCAAAACATCGTAATAACGCGCTTCTAAACAGGGAAATAACTCCCGCTCTTCAAAACGAATATGCTCTCTGAGCAGGTTAGCAAATCGCTTCAACTGGTCGGCATCCTCACTCTTGAATAACGCTCGTAGCAGCCGGTGCTCATCTCTGAAGCGCGCCAACAGCGGTTCACTGATCCCCTCAACCAGCTTCTCTTCCTCGGCAAAATGGGTCTTGAGCTCTGCTTGCACAACCTCACAAATATCCCGCCAATAGCTCTGCATTAAACGGGGGTCTTTTTGCGAGAGATCCAGCAACCGTTTGGCATAAACCAGTGCGCCATGGTGCTCACGGCTCAGAGATTTAAGAAGTGCTGATCTTTTCATTGCCTGACTCCTGAACAGATCTTTTTAATATTCATTTGAAATGAATGTTATTCAGATATAATATTCATGTCAAATGAATATTATTGGAGAATCAGACAATGGTTATCTGGTCTACAAGCGAAATCAGTGTCTTTATTGCGGTTATCGGAATGATTGTTTTTAAGCTCTGGAGCGTCTGGCACGTATCGCTGAAAGCGGGAGCTAATCGTGAAGGGCGGACTATTTTTCTCGGAATATTAGGGGGCCTGACACTGTTTGGTCTGACAGCAAAAATATATATTTCCCACGTGCTGGGTTAATCACCCAATGACCGAAAAGCAAAAAGCCAGCAGATGCTGGCTTTTTAACTGTGGTAACAGATGTGCAATCAGATGGAGAAAGAGGAGCCACAGCCACAGGTTGTGGTGGCATTTGGGTTATTAATCACAAACTGGGAGCCTTGCAGCCCCTCCTTGTAATCCACCACTGATCCCACCAGATACTGATAGCTCATCGGGTCTACCACCATGGTGACGCCATGATTTTCTATTGCGGTGTCATCGTCGGCTATCGCCTCATCAAATGTGAAGCCATAAGAGAACCCGGCACACCCACCTCCGGTAATAAATACCCGTAGTTTAAGGTTATCGTTCTGTTCCTCTTCGATCAGACTTCTTACCTTTGCCGCTGCGGAATCGGAAAAAACCATCTCCGGCTGCTGGTCAGTCATCTCTGTCATATCTGCTCCACTTAAATCGATTTTGCCTGTTCAGGCGCTATTATCTTATTAACCAAGTAAATTAGTCAAGTATAGATAATTCCTGTTTATGGCATCATCCCGGCGTGACGCAGGCCCTCTGTTTCTTCAAAGCCAAACATAATGTTGAGATTCTGAATTGCCTGCCCTGCTGCCCCTTTGACCAGGTTATCGATCACCGACAATACCACCACCGTATCATCGTTCTGAGGCCGGAAAACGCTGATACGACACATGTTGGCGCCTTTGACACTGCGGGTTTCAGGCAGACTGCCTGCAGGCATCACGTCCACAAACGGCTCATTCGCATAACGTTGTTCAAACAGCTCCTGCAAACCATCAACCGGATCTTTCAGAATGCCATAAAGGGTTGCATGAATCCCCCGGATCATCGGTGTCAGGTGGGGTACAAACGTCAGACCCACAGGACGACCCGCCGCTTCACTTAATCCCTGTTTCACCTCTGGCAGGTGGCGATGGCCGGCAACCGCATAGGCCTTCATGCTTTCACTGCTTTCACACAGCAGCGAACCGACACTGGCTCCGCGACCGGCACCACTGACACCGGATTTCACATCGGCAATCAGACGACGATGATCGATCAGACCATTTTCAACCAGCGGCAGAAAACCCAGCTGGGTCGCTGTTGGATAGCATCCCGGACAGGCGATCATCTGCGCGGTCTTAATCGCTTCACGATTCACCTCAGGCAAACCATACACCGCTTCCGCAGCCAGCTCTGCGCTGGTGTGCTCCATACCGTACCATTGAGACCAGAGTTGCAGATCTTTAATGCGGAAATCGGCCCCCAGATCGATCACCCGCACACCCCGTTCAACCAGCTCAGGGGCCATCTTCATCGCCACGCCATGCGGGGTTGCAAAGAACACTGCATCGCACTGCGCCAGGGTCGCCACATCCGGGACCGTAAACTGCAGATCGTAGTGACCACGCAGATTAGGGTACATATCGTCAATTCGCATCCCTTCCTCAGAGCGGGAGGTAATCACCTCGACCGATACCTGAGAATGGTTCGCCAACAATCTTAGCAGCTCTACGCCGGTATACCCGGTGCCGCCTACGATACCTACTTTGATCACTTTGACCTCACAAATCGTTCTACGGTTTTCTATTCTATGTGCGTATGATACAAACCCTTGAGGGGCATTACTATTGGCTATCAGTAAAATACACCACGAAAAGCCCCGGCCACGTCTTACTTTAAAGCACTTTTAAATACAGGCTGACTCGTTCCGGATGTTCAAAGACTCCCTCACATTCGCTCACTTTCGTAACCGTCTGGCCCATGCGGAGGCATTGCCCCAACTGGTGCTTCTGGGAATTGTTTCCGGACTGCTTTCAGGCCTGCTCATTCTGGCCTTCCGGCTGCTGATAGATCTCCCTCTGGAAGTCTGGCTACCGGATACTAACAGCGAAAATTTTGAAGCATTACCCACCTGGGTACGCATGATGCTGCCGCCTGGCGGCAGCATCGCAATCTTAATACTGCTGTGGAAATTACCCCCCTCCAGCCGCAAAGTCGGGGTTGTCCATGTGCTCGAACGGCTCAGTTACCATCAGGGACAACTGCCTGCGAAAAATATGCTGGTGCAGTTTTTCGGTGCCGCTATTGCACTGCTAACCGGCCACTCCGTTGGTCGGGAGGGGCCGGCCATCCATCTGGGTGCGGCCTGCGGCAGTCTTATCGGTCAGGTGCTTAAACTGCCCAACAACACGCTGCGATTATTAGTCGGCTGCGGGGTGGCCGCCGCGATATCCGCCGCTTTTAATACACCGCTGGCCGGGGTGATCTTCTCCATGGAAGTGATTCTGATGGAGTATACCGTGATCGGCTTTACCCCGGTGCTGGTTGCTTCTGTCACCGCCGCCCTGCTGATCCGGGTGACCTATGGCACGGAGCCAGCATTTACGATCCCGGCATTGCAGATTCAGTCGGTCGCCGAAATCCCTTTTGTAATTTTACTGGGCATTATCTGTGCGCTACTCGCCGGGGGATTTATCCGCATTATGGTACAAACACAGAAGTCAGTTAGCTGGCCTTTGGGGATCAAACTTCTGATTTCAGGCGCGCTAACGGGTCTGGTTGCGATCTGGTATCCACAGGTCATGGGGCTCGGATATGACACCATTTCAGAGGTATTACAGGGCCACACCAGCCTGGCACTGCTGGCAGGATTACTCATCGCTAAATGGTTACTGACGCCCATTGTTCTCGGTCTGGGCATTCCCGGCGGGCTGATCGGTCCGACACTTTATATCGGTGCCGTAGCCGGCGCGACCTTCGCCCTGCTGGTCGGTTATTATACCGGCGAGAGTTATTCCGGTGTGGGCTTCTACGCCATGCTGGGGATGGGTGCGATGATGGGAGCCGTACTGAATGCACCACTGGCGGCCCTGATCGCACTGCTGGAACTGACCGGCAACCCCAATATCATCTTCCCCGGGATGCTGGCTATTGTGGTCGCCAGCACCACCGTGCGGTTCTTTTTTAATCAGCCATCGATCTTCCTCAGTTCTCTCAAAGCACAGGGGCTGGACTACCGTCAGGAACCGCTGACTCAGGTGCTGTCCCGCCTGGGGGTTGCCAGTGTAATGAATACCAGTTTTGTCCGCTGTGACCGGATTATCGGCTGTGAATCCGCCATAAAAGCACTGGAACAACGACCGGAGTGGCTGGTACTGGAGGATAACCAGGGAATTCCCCGCTATATTCTGTTACCAGCAGATCTACAGTATTTTATCGACCGGGAGAGCGAACTGAACGGCTTTGACCCACAGCTTGAACTGGATCTTCTGGAAGTGCCCGCCATCCGCAAAGATATTGTCTCTCTGGGCATCAACGCAACCCTGAAAGAAGCCCTGGACCGGATGAACAGTGAACGGCTGGATGCCCTCTGGATACAGAACTACAGCAAAGAGATTACCGGCACCCTGACCCGGGAACAGGTGGAACAGTTCTATACCCAGAAAATCGATTAACCCACAAATATAGCAGTGATCCACCGATGACAAAACACCCGTTACAAGGCCTGTACGCCATTACCGATAGTACTCTTATGCCAGATACCGACAACCTGCTGTTCCAGGTAGAGCAGGCTCTGCGGGGCGGTGCCCGCATCATTCAGTACCGGGACAAATCAACCGATCAGACAAAACGCCTGCAACAGGCACTGGCACTGGTGGATCTGTGCAATCAGTATCATCGCCCTCTGCTGATCAACGATGATACTGAGTTAGCCAGGGCCTGCGGAGCCCATGGCGTTCATCTGGGTCAGAGTGACGGGAACATCAGCCAGGCCCGTGAATATCTGGGCAGGGAAGCCATTATCGGCAGCACCTGCCACAGCTCGCTGACACTGGCCCAGACCGCCTGTCAGCAAAGCGCTGATTATGTTGCCTTTGGCGCCTTTTTCCCCTCCAGTACCAAGCCCGATGCCACGCCTGCACCCATTACTCTGTTAGCTGAAGCTGGATCAACACTACCCGTTCCGGTGGTAGCGATTGGCGGCATTAATATGGATAATGCAGGGCAGGTAATTTCAGCCGGGGCGGATATGATCGCAGTGATCCACAGTCTGTTTGCCTGCGATGATATTTGCGCCCGGGCCGGACAGTTTGACAGTCTGTTTAACTGATCCGCTCACGACACGAATTTAAGAGAGTTCATCATGTCCCGTTCAGAATCTTTATTTCAGGCCGCACAGGCCCATATTCCTGGTGGCGTTAATTCACCGGTTCGCGCCTTTAAAGGTGTCGGTGGTACGCCGATCTTCTTCAAGCGCGGTGAAGCGGCCTATCTGTTCGATGAGGATGACAATAAATATATCGACTATGTTGGTTCATGGGGACCGATGATTCTGGGTCACGCACACCCAACGGTTATGGATGCTGTCCGCAACGTCATGGACTCGGGGCTGGGCTTCGGTGCGCCCACCGCGATTGAGATCGAAATGGCGGACAAGGTCTGCGAGATGATGCCGGGCATGGATCTGGTACGGATGGTTAACTCCGGTACCGAAGCCACCATGAGCGCTATCCGCCTGGCCCGTGGCTATACCCGGCGTGACAAAATAGTAAAGTTTGAAGGCTGCTACCACGGCCACTCTGACTCGCTGCTGGTGAAAGCAGGTTCCGGTATGCTGACCCTGGGCGAACCAAGCTCTCCGGGCGTCCCCGCCAGTCTGGCTGAACACACCATTACCCTCACCTACAACGACCTCGACAATGTCCGTGAAGCGTTTGCAGAAGCGGGCAACGAAATCGCCTGTATTATTGTTGAGCCGGTTGCCGGCAACATGAACTGCATTCCTCCTGTTCCGGGCTTCCTGGAGGGCCTGCGTGAGATCTGTGACCAGTACGGCACCGTGCTGATTCTGGACGAAGTGATGACCGGCTTCCGGGTTTCTCTGACGGGCGCCCAGGGTTATTACGGTGTCATTCCCGATCTGACCACCATGGGCAAGGTTATCGGCGGTGGCCTGCCGGTCGGTGCCTTCGGAGGCAAACGAGAGATTATGGAACACATCTCACCTCTGGGACCGGTTTATCAGGCTGGCACACTGTCCGGCAACCCACTGGCGATGGCGGCCGGTCTGGCGATGCTGACCGCCCTTCAAGAGGAGGGTTTCCACGAGAAACTCAGTGCTAAAACGGAACTGCTGACGCAGGGCTTCGAAGCGATGGCACTGCGTCACGGCGTGCCATTCACCACCACCCAGGTTGGTGGTATGTTCGGTCTGTTTTTCACCGATCAGGAGCAGGTCACCTGCTTCGCTGAAGTGATGAAGTGCGATGCCGATAAGTTTGGCCGTTTCTTCCATGGCATGCTGGACGAGGGAATCTATCTGGCACCGTCTGCGTTTGAAGCAGGCTTCATGTCTCAGGCGCACACCGAAGCGGATATCAACGCCACCATCGAAGCGGCTGGCCGGGTATTTGCCAGACTGGCTGCGGAGTAAGCTGTATTGCACACCCTGACACTGGTTGCGCTAATCATCAGTTCAATGGCCTCGGCACTGCTCCTTAAACGCGCCGCGCAGTCCCTTGTTGATGATCAGCCTGAAGCCACACTCCAAGCCGCATCACTGAGTCTGGCGTTTATCGGCGTTGCCGCCCTTGCTGACCTGCTGACAACGCTGTCGCTTGCCAGCAGTAGCATAGATCTGCAAACCTTCCAGCGTCTGCTAAGCAATCTGGCCTACTATGCCGCCATCCCACTGCTGGCCAGCGCTATGCTGGTCAGCGCCCGCAACAGTCACTGGAGTCGCCCCGCCTGGGGACGCTGGCTGATCGGCCTGTTCGCCCTGTTTGAGCTGTTACGGCGGATGGAGCATGGCGAGATCTATACACAGATGGTTGCGGTTGCCGTCAGCGCAGCCATGCTCGCCTCAGCCTTCATGACCGGTGAGAAACAACTGCGCAGTATTACCCTGCTGGCGGCAATCAATATGGCGGTCGCCCTGATGCTGACCGGCCCCGGTAATCTGGTCTCCAGCCCACTGGTTGATAGCAACTATCTGTACCCTCTGCTGCTGGCAGCAGCTCTGCCCCTTTGCGCGATGTCAATTAAACAGATGGTTCGGTTTAATCAGCAACAAGCCTGACAGACCTGACAAAAGCTAACGTCAGAAAAGCCGGTCAGGCTCCACCTTCCCGGGATGAGCTCTCCCTCACGACCAGTCACTGGAAACTCACGCTGATCTGATACACTCTCCGTCAGATTGGAAGTGAGACTTTACCTGTGTTCCAGAAGGCATAATTGAAAAGGAATCCCCCATGATTAGCCCCAGCTATTGTCAAACCATGGCCCGCTACAACGCAAGAATGAATGATCAGCTCTACAACGCCTGCGCCGCCATTCCGGATCAACAACGCCGGGCGGATATGAAGCTGTTCTTCAAATCGATCCATGGCACTCTGGATCATCTTATGTATGGTGATATTGCCTGGTTATCCCGCTTTATGGATCAGGATGATAAGGTGCCTGAGTTTGGGGGTATTCTTTACCCGGATTTCTCCGAACTCGCTGACACAAGAAAAGTGTGGGACCAGAACATCATCGATTGGGCGGATCGTCTGGAGCAAAGCTGGCTGGAAAGCGATTTTTCCTATGTCAGTAAAGTCGATGGAAAATCGCGGACTAAACCTGCATGGTTGCTGGCAACCCATATGTTTAACCACAGCACTCATCACCGGGGACAGCTCACCGCGGCCCTGAGTCAGTTGAATATCGATTTTGGTGTCACCGATCTGCCTTTTGTGCTTTAAAGCAAACGTGCAAAAATGATCAGTCCGGGAACATCTGCATGATCAACAGCCTGATCTGGGTCTGCTAAGCCGCAGCCAAATGTCCTGATATACTGTAACGCGTAAATTAATCGCGGCGTTATTATTTCCATCATCCCGTAGCAGGACACCGGTTATGAAGAGTTTCCTCCGAGAGAATCCCACTATCGCTTTTGGCCTGGGTTTGCCTCTGTTGCTGGTTGTACTGTTTTTATTGATATCCGGGATACCCGCACTTCTGGTTGCCCCGCCGCAATACGATCTGCTGTTCGCCACCGAATACTATAACTATCAGAATGGCGTGCAGATTTCGGTGATCAACCGTTCGGTTCAGGTCATCGATCTGGGCAAAATGCCAAACAACCAGAAGCCCCGTATCTGGCGCTACAAGGCTAAAACCGGAGGAGTTCAGGAGATCGCCTATGTGCTGCCTCCAGGGCAGGTTTTTCCGGGTCAAAGCAAACCGGCCTCAACGGACGGAGGGCCGGACACCAGAGTGATCGATCTGCCCGATCTTCAGGGCGTGGCCGTAGACTCCTCCAGCATTGCTCCGGATGGCTACGAATTCAGCGTCGCTAATAACAGATCCCGCAATGTTTTCGGTGATCTGTTTTATGCCTCAGGTTATCGCCATCAGGCGGTGCTGAGCAAAGGAGGACGAAGCATCCCTCTGCCCAATATGACTGGCCAGTACTACCGGGGTAACGCCCACTTCATCGGCTGGATCGTCTCGCCATGACCACATTACTGATCTTTATCGTCATCATCGTGCTTATTGGTGGTGGCATCTGGGGGTGGCCACTGCTGGCGGGCGTTCTGGGAATATCCAGCGTCACGGACAAGGCCGGAGCCTTAAACCATATTGTCCAGTTGATGAACCGTTACGACATTACCCCCGACGATGTTGAAAGCACTTTTCACAGACAGCTCTGTGCCACCGGCGCAACCGACAATCGTAGCAAGGGGGAAATTGCCAGAACCCTGTTTGCCTATCTCGGCGGGATTTTTATTCTCGCCGGTGTCAGCACCTATATCAGTATGTTTTGGGACAGTATGGGCAGTACAATGCGCATTCTCTCAACCCTGGGTATCGGCTATATCCTGTTTATCGTGCTTGTCAGCGCACTGCATGAAAACCGGTTTCCCAAACTCATTCTGCCCCTGACCGTCGCTTCGGTAACGATGATGACCGGTGGCTGGTTTGTGCTGATGAACGAATTCTATCCCAAAGGAGACAACTGGCGGACTGCCGTACTGTGCGTGTTTGCCGTGATGGCCCTGCATCAGGGAGCGTTGTTTTTTAAATATCGACGTACGGCTTTGCTGTTTACCAGCCTGTTTTTCAGCTATGGATTTTTACAGGTGGGACTCGACATCCTCGGTGTCCCCATCGCGTATAGTGCCATTGCACTGGGTGCCTCAGTATTTCTGGTGGGAGATGCTCTGGAAAAAACACCGTATAAACTACTTTCAGAACCCGCCCTGTTGATAGGTGTTTGCTGGCTGAACAGCGGCTTATTTGACCGTATGAATCTGTTCACCTCCAGCAACTGGGCAACGCTGATCACCGGTCTGTGCATCATCTTTACCGCTTACGGTATGCATAAAGCGAGACGTTATCCCCGTCTGGTTGCTCTCGGTTATTTTTTCGGTTCGATCATGGTCTACTGCGGTCTGTTCGACCTGGTACAGAACACCAGAGTGGAACTGCTCTATCTGGCCGTAGCCGCCTCGGGTCTCTATGCCTGCGTGGTACTGCAAAGCCGGGCACTACTATTAACAACCGTTCTGGCAATGTTCGGCTTCATGGTCTATTTCTCTGAGAAGTATTTTGCCAACTCGCTGGGCTGGCCTGTCACACTGGTGCTCCTCGGGATTGCCTTCCTCGGCGTTGGCGCCATCGCCATCAAAGTAAAGCAACGCATCTGAATCAGATGGCCGGCTAAAGCTGCATGCTGGTAACCGCCCCTCCGTGGATCACAGATAAACTCAGAAACTTATATACAAGCCCGCACTAACGCTATACAGTGATCGGCAGCTAGAAAGAAGTCTCATATTTACATCCTACATTGCGTTGTTTTATTCGTAACACCACGTCCTGCAGTTTCTAAGTCTCAGTCTACATTTTGATGCGATTCAAGCCTTTTGAAGGCACTACTCTATTTAAATTTCAGGATATTATTATGTCTAATTCAACAACCGGCACGGTTAAATGGTTCAACGAAACTAAAGGTTTTGGTTTTATCGAGCAGCTCTCCGGTCCCGATGTTTTTGCTCACTTCAGCGCAATCATCAGCGATGGTTTCAAAACCCTGGCTGAAGGCCAGCAGGTACAGTTTACTGTCACCTGTGGTCCTAAAGGCCCTCAGGCTGAAAACATTGTTGCTATCTGATCGATAGCCAGATGTAAAAAAGGGCAAACCTTTCGGGGTCTGCCCTTTTTTTATCTCAGTAATACCGCGGACTCAGCTGCCGGAAATCGTCAGTGACCAAACGCCCGAAGCCCCTGCAGATCATGCACCTGTACCTCAGCCCCGTTCACCTCAATCAACCCCTGGGTCTTCATCTCTTTGATCAGTCGGGAGAAGGTTTCCGGTTGCATGCCTAACTGCGATGCGATCAGCTGTTTCGCCATCGGCAGTTGGAAGACACACTGTTTTGCCGCCGGATCCGGCGCCAGACCGAACAGATAATTGCCCAGCCGGTGACGGGTGTTTTGCAGGGTCAGGGTTTCAATCTCTTTGATCCGCCGGTGCAGTTTAACCGCCATGGTGCCCATCAGCTTCATCGCACTCTGGGGGGCGGCCAGCAGCATCTCTTTATAAAGCTTATTGGGGATCACCATCACCTCGGCACTGCCCATCGCTGACGCATTGACCGGGTAACGTATCTGATCCATAAACATCAGAGCCTCAGCAAAGGCCTCGCCAGCATGGATCACTTCAATCACCTTGGTCTGGCCATCCGGGGATACCCGAAACAGTTTCACCGCACCGCTGAGCGCCAGATAGAAGCTATGGGCTTCGCCCCCCTGACTGAACAGGGTTTCATCATTTTTCAGTTTTGTCGTACGACAGTGCTGCACCAGTGTTTCACGGGCCTGTTGCGATAACGATGAAAACAGGAAGTGTTCACCGATGACTGCCTGCAATCTGGATTCTGACATGGTAGAGCTACTCATTTTTGAACAACGAATAGCACTATCATAACCGGAGTTTTGCCAACAACCAGAGTCAATATTCAACTTTCTATCCGGCACACAACTTTCCTGTCAGGGTCATATAAAGTTGCGGTAAACGTTTCGGTAACTGTTCGGCCTGACGAATAACCGTATAACCCTGCCCCCCAAACAGGTAGGGAAGATACTGGCTGGCATCGTCATCGATGGTAATACAGAACGGAATCAGCCCCTGGCAGCGGGCCTGCTGAATCGCTTTACGGGTATCCTCGACACCATGCCGGCCTTCGTAGCGATCCAGATCGTTAGGCTTACCATCGGTCAGAATCAGTAACAGCTTTTTCTCTGCCGCCTGATGACTAAGCAACTCAGTTGCATGGCGAATAGCAGCCCCCATCCGGGTGTAGAAACCCGGACTCATATCGGCAATCCGTCCTCTGATACCCGCACCATAGGTTTCATTGAACGCTTTGATACAGTTAAAACGGACATGCTGGCGGCGGCGGGATGAAAAGCCATGAATAGCAAACTGATCGCCACTGGCGTGCAGGCTTTCAGCAAACAGATGGACAGCGTCGCGAATTACATCAATAATCTGCTGCTCATCATTGACCCAGGCATCGGTCGACAGCGACAGGTCAGCTAACAGCAGGCTGGCAATATCCCTGACCAGCGGGCGCTTCTGACAATACAGGCGCGGATCAGCGGCGCATGCCGATGGATTATTGGCGATTGAGCCACGGTAGTCCAGATAAGCATCCAGATTCAGCTTGTCCCCTTCATATTGCCCCCGCAGCCACTGCGGGCTAAGCGACAGGCTTTCAAACTGGCGCCGCAGCCGGCGCGCCGGTTTGAGCAAATGCTGCGGCAGTTCAGTAGCAACTGCATGACGGCTGCGCATCGGTATGATGCGGCAATAGTCGTTAAGCAACCGGTTTCTCTTATAATCCCATTCCGGGTAGAGAATACCTTCGCTAAGCGGAATATCATCCTCCTGCGCGGAGGGCAGGTCCAGATCAAATTTGATCCGGCTGGCCACTGTCGTATTGTCCTGTGCGACCGACATTTTATCGATATCGTTTGCGATATTTTCGGCCTGAGCCGGGTTATCTTCATCATCGCTGCTGCGATCCATTTTAATAAACTCGGCAAAGGAAAACAGGTCCGCCTCATGGCGCACCCCCAGCGTAGCCCCTTGCTCATCCGGCTTATCCACCCGTTCAGCCTGTCGCCGCCGCTGTTCGGCCTGCCGGGTTTCCCCTTGCGAAGCCTGGCGATCACTGATCTCATCAGCAGCCTGGCCGCCACTGCGAGGTGCATCCGGATGCAACCAGAGCGTCACGGGGGCTGGTGCATATTTACCTTCGGGCAACTCAGCAACAGAACCCGGCGAGATCAGCGCCTGCTGAATCGCCCGCTCCTGCGCGGCCGCCTCATGTTTCAAATCTGCAGGCGCTGGTCGTAACGCGATATAGGCCTGCACCAGTCGCTGATAGCGTTGCAGTAGCCCAGGATACTGCTGCAGGGTCTGGCAGGTGCGCAGCTGGCTTTCAACAATCCAGCTTAAATCCGCAGGGCTTGCTGACGCTAAAGGTGTACCCGCCAACGCTGCCAGCCAGAAATAGAGATCCCGGTTCAGAGACTTTTCAGCAAACAGGTCCAGGCTGGCGGGCAGATAAAGGCAATTTTCATCCTGCCAGGCCAGTTCAACCTTACGTCCGGTACCGGCCACCCGATGTAACCAGCTGCGGCGAGCCCGATGAGGGGTTGCGGTGGTCGCGCTGATACGTAACGCGCTATTGCCACCCATAGCCCGGTAAAAAACACCCAGCGGGCCGCTGACCTGATCCAGGGCCACCGCCGCCTGTGGATGTCCCTGGTGGGCCATCCGGGTGATAAACCGATCCCATATCTGACCGACCCGCTCTTCCATCGCTGTACCTCCTGCGAAACCAGATGACTAGGATTTAATCAGCACGACCAAACGCCGCCTGCACCAATTCCATCAACCCGGCAATAGTATCCGGATCATCACTCAAGGGTTCAATCATACCCGCCCGGCAGGCCTGCACCGGCTCAAATCCGGTACTGATCAGTGTTGCGGTGTACACTAGCAAACGGGTACTGGCGCCCTCTTCCAGGTCCTGATCCTTCAGTTGCCGCAAACCATTGCCCAGAATCACCAACTGTTCAGCCATCGCTTTATCCACCGCGGTTTCATTGAGCAGCACTTCGACCTCTGCCGCGGCTGGCAGGTAATCAAAGCTCATCGAGACAAAACGCTGCCGGGTACTGGGCTTCATCCCCTTCAGCAGGTTCTGGTAACCGGGGTTGTAGGAGACTACCAGCATGAAATTATCCGGGGCCTGGAGAGTTTCGCCGGTGCGGTCGATGGGCAGGATACGCCGGTCATCGGTCAGCGGGTGAATCACTACGGTGGTGTCTTTGCGGGCCTCCACCACCTCATCCAGATAACAGATACCGCCGGTGCGCACCGCCCGGGTCAGCGGGCCATCGCTCCAGACAGTTTCACCATCACCGATCAGGTGACGTCCCACCAGATCCGGGGCACTCAGATCATCGTGGCAGGCCACGGTATACAGAGGCAAGCCCAGCTTTTCAGCCATATAGCTGATGAAACGGGTTTTGCCGCAACCGGTCGGTCCCTTGATGAGTACCGGCAGTTTGTGTTTATAGGCATGCATGAAGAGCTCAATCTCATGCCCCTGCGGCTCATAAAACGGCAGAGACTCTGCCTGATTAAGTTGAGAAACCGTGCTCATAACGCACCTCCGAAAATGTTCACTTTTACAGGCTCAGAAGACATAGGTCAGGCTGATACAGATGGCCAGCACCGGTACATAGGCCAGCATCAGCCCACGCCACAACAGCGGAGCCTGTTTCAGACCCATAAAATACTCCACCAGCACAGCGGCTTTTATCACGCTACCCAACAGTGCGATAATCACCAGCCCAAAGGTTACCTGGTAAGGTTCTGTCAGCTGCGCCATAGCCACGGTCAACAGTAACAGCAGCAACCACAGTCCGGTCAGTTTGTATCTATCTGTCATCCACCTGATCCTCCTGTGCCGCTTTAGGCCTGCAACACATACACCAGCGGAAACAGCATCAGCCATAACAGATCGACCATATGCCAGTAGCAGGCGCCACTCTCAAACTCATTCATCCGTTCGCAGTGATAACGGCCCCGGTACACCTGGTGACTGAGGAACAGCAGCACCAGCATGCCTAAAATCACGTGCAGCATATGAAAGCCGGTCAGGCCGAAGTAGAAAAAATAAAAATCATTACTCCCGAAACCAAAGCCACGTTCCGCCAAATGCTGATATTCACCGCTCTTTACCCCCAGATAGAGCCCGGCACAGGCCAGCGCCAACAGCAGATTAATCACACTGGCGATTCTCTGCCGATTTAACAGCGCCCGCTGAGCGATAACCACAAAGTAACTACTGGTCAGTAGTGCCAGAGTATTTGCCAACCCGGCGGCGGTGCTGATAGACGCCTGTCCCTGAGCAAACATCTCCGGATATCGCACCCGGGTGATCGCAAACAACAGGAACAGCAGAGCAAATACACTCAGCTCAGCAAAAATAAACAACCAGACAGCAAAATCGCCCGGGAGAATTTTCGTAGCGCTAACCGGTTGAGGGTATTCAGCAGCGTTCATCTTTCACTCTCCTTAGTACTATCCTTAGCGCTATCAAGTTCCAGTACCGGGATCATCCGGTCACTATTCGCTGAGCGCCGCTGATCACCCGCGGTCCAGTGCAACAGGCCTCCTTGTGGGTTGTCTTTCTGCACCTCATTGCAGGCATCTATACATTCACTGCACTGCGTACAGGTAAATTTACGCCGTTTGATACTGCGTGCGGGTAAGCGCATTGGACAAGCGGTATCGCAGGCATTATTACAATCCTTGCATAACGCCGCTCTGCTACTGTCAAAACTGACCATCAGCGCTTTGGGGTTCATCATCCATAACAGGCTCTGCAATACCCCCAGTGCACAGCCATACTTACAGAACAGATGCCTGGCAAACAAAAAGTCCGTGAGGAACACCAGCGTGGCGACAGCGATAAATATCGCTCGTCCCCCGTTTAACTGTAGTTGCCACAGATCTGAGTACAGTTCCAGCGGCGACACCAGATAACCCAGCAATCCGACAGACCAGACCAGCGCAATAACCGAACTGCTGACAAGCAGCATCAGCCAGGCGCTCAGACTGTGAGGTTTACTGCCTTTTTCCCAGACGGTGGGGCGGCCGATCAATCGCTGCATCTGCCCGTTAATCAGCTCCACGACGGAAAAATGGGGACACAGCCAGCCACAGTACAGCCGGCCATACCTGACAGCAATCCAGATTCCAGCAACCACCAGCACCACAATGGGCAGCAGTACCCGTAACAGAATCTGTACTGCAGCATCGCTACCGGCAACCCCGGCGACCGCCTGATCGATACCCAGCCCCAACGGCTGTCCAAACAGGATAAAGTGCCCCTGAGTCAGGTCATAACGGAACAGATTGGTAACCGGTGCCAGCAGAAACAGGATAAAAAAACCACTGCGGCTAAGGTTGCGATAGAACTGCTGAGGCTGGTACATCAGAATATCCAGACGCTCTCCACGATCAGTGGCGGGGAGAGCGTCTCCTGTTAATCGGAAATCACATTTTCAGCTTTGACCAGACGCGCTTCCTCTCCCTTGATGAAGAAGCTGGTGAGATACACCACCAACCCGATCAGGAAGATCACACCCGCAGCTTCACGCAACCAGTAGAACAGTGAAATCTGATCCTGTACCACCATAAATGGCAGCGGACTTTCGCTGTAACGCTGCAGATAAACCTGCAGGATTCCGGCACCGGTCAGAAACAGAGTGATAAACACCATAGAAACGGTCATCAGCCAGAAAGCCCACATCTCAGCGACCTGCGACTTATTACTATTGGCTGCATCCCGGCCATTCAGCATCGGCATCGCATAGGAGATCATCGTCAGGACGATCATTACGTAGGCACCGTAAAAAGCCATATGACCATGGGCGGCGGTGATCTGCGAACCATGGGTATAGTAGTTTACCGGGGCCAGCGTATGCAGGAACCCCCAGACACCGGCCCCAAGGAAGGCCATCACCCCGGTACCCAGCGCCCATAGCGTCGCAGCCCGGTTAGGATGCTGACGACGGCGTTTGTTGACCATATTGAATGCAAACAGCGTCATCATAAAGAACGGCACCGGTTCCATCGCAGAGAACACCGAACCAATCCACAGCCAGTAATCCGGAGTTCCGATGTAGTAATAGTGGTGACCCGTGCCCAGCAGACCGGTAATCAGCGCCATCGCAATGATCATATAGAGCCACTTTTCAATGACCTCCCGATCGACACCGGTAATTTTGATCAGGGTAAACGCCAGGATCGCCCCCAGAATCAGTTCCCAGACACCCTCAACCCACAGATGTACCACCCACCACCAGAACATCTTATCCAGCACCAGGTTATCGGGGTTGTAGAAGGAGAACAGGAAGAACACTGCCAACCCGACCAGCCCCAGCAACAGCACCATGGAGATCACGGTTTTACGTCCCCGCAAAATGGTCATGCCAATATTAAACAGGAAGCCCAGCGCCACAATCACTATACCGATCTTAGTGATTGTCGGCTGCTCGAGGAACTCCCGTCCCATGGTGGGTAACAGATCATTACCGGTCAGCTCTGCCAGCCTGGCATAAGGCACCGCCAGATAGCCGATAATTGTCAGCGCACCAGCGACCAGGAAAACCCAGAACAGCAGCAGCGCCAGTTTTGGTGAGAAAAGTTCAGTTTGAGACTCTTCCGGTACCAGATAATAAGTCGAACCCATAAAACCAAACAGCAACCATACGATCAGCAGATTGGTATGCACCATACGGGCAACGTTGAAAGGTATCTCCGGAAACAGGAAATCCCCCAGAACATATTGCAGCCCCATGATCAAACCGAACAGAATCTGTCCGACGAACAGACCAATTGCCGCAATAAAATACGGTTTAGCAACAGATTGAGATCTATATTTCATAAGTGCCCCTTAGCCCTGAATATTCGGTGGCCAGTTATTGGCTTTGATTTCTGAGGTATATTTAAGGAACGCTGCAATCGCATCCAGCTCCTGATCGGTCAGGTTGAACTGAGGCATACTGCGCCGTCCCGGAATACCATTCACCGGACGACTCTTGATAAACCCTTTAATCGCCTCTTTACTGTGGCCAAACCGTTCATAGACATTACCCAGTTCCGGTGCGAAATATGCACCTTCGCCCAGTAATGTGTGGCAGCCAATACAGTTATTGTCTTCCCAGACCTTCTTACCGAGAGCAACCTCTTCAGTCAGATTCTGGCGGTTATCCTGCTTAGGTAATCCCTGTACGGAATGCGTGGTTAGTCCTATCAGCAACAGAAAGAAGAACAAGCTTCCTCCGAAGAAGATATTCCTGGCCATCGACTTGGTAAACGTTTCGTTCATAAGGTATCTCCACCCCTTAAACTGTGACTGGCAACCAGAATATAGCCGCCTTATAGCAACTCACTACGTGCCACAATTGTCGCCACTTACGGCAAGGTAACCTTGATCAAGGTCAATTCTGGAAAAATACCTGAGTGTTTTTATAGGCTTTTAGAAAAACCTGCGCTATTAATGAGCGTATAAAGATTTTGCGGAGACTGAAGCGCGTTATGCGATCCATCGAATCAACAGCAAACAGAAACCGGCTGGCCATCGTCGCTGAGTCGCTTTATCTGATCAATTTACTGGCTCTGCCCGGCATCGCCTTGGTGATACTCTGTTTTCTGCGCTGGAAATACCGCCATAGCAGTAATCCACTGGAGCGTTGCCATCTGCATCAGGCGTGTCTGATAAGCGGCTGGTTCTGTCTGATTGTGATCGGGGGAGGAACCACCCTGTGGGTCTTACTGGCAGGCAGCGCAGCAGGCATCTCTATGATCCTGCTGTACCTGATTGTGATGCATACCGGATTTGTATTGCTGGGCATCTTCGCCTTAGCCAAGGCGATCAGCGGTCAGCACTTCCACCCTGGGCGTCAGCGCTGCCCGGTCTGATAAACCGGTTTATGACTCAGACACTGTGAATATTAAAAGCCGCCTAAACCGCTATTCAATCATAGCGGCAATAATCGGTTTAACTCAACACCAGCGATAACGCCGTATTTCACAACATGTTCGCCTTATCCCGGGCAGCCGCCGCGCCGCTGTGATCGCCACCCTCACTGCGAATATCCGCAATCAGAATCCAGAATTTGCGCTCCATGGCCGACTGCCCACGGGCCAGGGTCAGCCCTTTGAGGGCAAACTGTTCTGCCTGCAGATACTGTCCCTGCTGACGACGCAGATCGGCCAGCCGCATATACACATGGGGATCACGGGGAGCTATCCGCTGAGCCCGCTCAAGGCTGCTTTGCGCTGCACTGTACTCACCCTGTTTCTGCTGTTCAAGCGCGCCCTGAAGCAGAGCGATAACGGCCGGATTGCTGCTGGATACAGGCGCTGGCGCGGCAACCTGACGGTTCACCACAGTGAAGCCCTGACCGGTATCAACCGGCGTCGCCACGGCAGTATCTGAACCGACATTCGGATCAACCGCGACCCCGCTGCCGGATTCTGAGCGGTCTTCCACAATCGGATTAATATTGGCATTACCGCCCATACAACCGGCGAGTAATGATGTTAAGAGCAGCCCACAACCTGTCGATATCACTTTTTTCATCTGTTTATTCCGTTCTGAACCAGCGCTTGAGAAGATCAAGCGGATTACTGATAACACTGTCACCGCACCCGGATGATTCCTTAGGTTCAGTGCCCTCGATAAAGGGTAGTTCCCGGGCTCCCTCACACCCTTCACCCGACATCAGCCCGGTGCTATCTTCAACCCAATGATACTTGATTGTATCCGGTCTTTCCGCCATGAAAGGCTGCGGCCGGGTGCGCGCCATAAACTCGGTCCATACCCGCAGCGCGCCGCTACTACCGGTCAGCGGCAACGGCTGGTTATCATCCAGTCCCAGCCAGACAACCGCCAGCCGGTCACCGGCAAAACCGGCAAACCAGCTATCCCGCTGATCATTGGTGGTGCCGGTTTTTCCCGCCACAATAAGATCCTGAGGTAAACGATTATACACCGAACGGGCGGTGCCCTCGCGCACCACCTCCTGCAAACCATACTGAATCAGGTGTACCGGGCCGGATGCCACTGTCTGCAGGATGTTGTAAGAGTATCGGGACAGCTCCTCATTGTTGCTATCGGTCACCATCCGGATCGCCCGCATCGGCACCTGAAAGCCGTTTCCGGCGATGGTTTGATACAGCTGAGCGACCTCCAGCGGTGATAGCGCGGTCGACCCCAGCAGCATTGAAGGGTACTCATCGACATCACGCTGCAACCCCAGTCGCCTGAGCATATCCACCACCTTAGCGGTGCCGATCTCAAGTCCCAGTCGCGCAGATGACTGATTGTAGGAGTGTGCCAGCGCAGTGTGCAACGGCACCGGACCGTGGCTGGTACGGCTGTAGTTCTGTGGTTGCCACACGTCGCCATTGGGCAGTTTCACCTCGAGCGGTTCATCCTCTATGATCGAAGCGAGGGTATAATCCCCCTCCAGCGCTGCCAGATATACCACCGGTTTAATCAATGATCCCACCGGACGCAGCGTATCCAGCGCCCGGTTAAACCCCTGATAGCGGGTATTGCGCCCACCCACAATAGCCAGCACCTCTCCACTCAGCGGGTTACTCACGACCATCCCGCCCTCCAGCTCTTTAACCGGTTTACCATAACGCTGCTGCAACTTACCGATAACACTGACCAGGCTGGTTTCAGCCCGTGTCTGGGCGATCGGGTCCAGGGCCGTAAACACCCTCAGCCCCTCACTGTTAAGCGCCTCTTCGGGATATTCCTGTCGCAGTTGCCGCTTTACCAGGTCCAGATATGCCGGATAAGCGCCTTTGAGCAGACTCTGCTGTTCCACCACCCCCAGCGGTTGCTGCTCCGCCTGTTGCCGTTCTTCCAGAGTAATGCTGCCCTGCTCCTGCAACACTTTAAGCACCAGATTTCGCCGCTCAGTGGCCCGTTGTGGGTGGCGACGGGGATCATAAAACGAAGGCCCCTTAACCAGCGCCGCCATCAGCGCAACCTGATGCAGCTTCAGCTCCCGAATCGGCTGTGCAAACAGATACTGGCTGGCCAGACCGAAACCGTGAATCGCCCGGGAACCCTCCTGCCCCAGATAAACTTCATTGAGATACGCCTCGAGAATCTCATCTTTGCTGTAGTGCAGATCCAGCAGCACCGCCATCGGAATCTCGGCCAGCTTACGGCTGAGCGAACGTTCTGAGCTGAGGTAGAAGTTTTTAATCAGTTGCTGCGTCAGGGTACTGCCGCCCTGTACAAAACGACCCGCTTTAGCATTGACGACCATCGCCCGGGCGATCCCCCGCGGGGAGATACCGAAGTGACTGTAATAGTTGCGGTCTTCGATGGCGATCAGGGCATCCACCAGATGGGGGGGCGCTTCAGAGAGCTGGATCAGATCGCGGTCTTCATTATCTTTGGGGTAGATACCGCCAATCAAAACAGGCTCTAAGCGTGCCAGCGGCAACTGACTGCCCGACTCATCACGAATACGGGTCAGCGTATCGCCACTGAAATCGATCAGTAGTTTACGGGCGCTCTCCTGACCATCGGGAAAATCAAACCCACGGGTATACAGCCGCACCCGCGAGGTTGCCCATTCGGCACTGCCCGGCTGAGTAGCGCGGGAGGTAAACTGATAGCCCAACCCTTTCAGCTCGATTTTCAGATCGTCACGACTCAGTTGCTGACCGGGAAACAGCTCCAGAGGCCGGGCATACACCTTCGCGGGCAGCGCCCAGCGTTTACCCTCAAACTTCGCCCGCACCTGAGCATCCAGATATACCAGCCCGGCGGCGGCAATCACCAGCATCACCAGGGACACTTTCAGAAACAGTTTAAACAGCCGACGCTTCCAGGAGGGCTTATTTGACTTCGTTTTGCGACTCTTTTGGGAACGGGATGCAGCTGCCCCTCTCTTTTTTGCCATTGGCTACGTATAATCCTCTGTGAATTCCGGCAACTACTAAAAAATATATGACTCAAGAACTGATCACAGCCCTGTCAGATCCAAACCATTATCCTCATCCGGTCGCTGAGATCCGGGTGATTGAGACGCATATCTCCTGGGTAATTCTGACCGGCGAGATCGCCTATAAAATCAAGAAACCGGTCAATTTTGGTTTTCTTGATTTTACCAGTCTGGAGAGTCGCAAACACTACTGTTATGAAGAACTCCGCCTGAATCAACGATTAGCTCCGGATATATATCAGGAGGTCGTCGCCATTTGCGGCTCGCCGGCCAGCCCCACACTAACCGCTGTGGAATTAACCATTCCTGAACCGGCCAACACATCTTCAGTGACAGCCACACCGGTGGAGAGCGACGCACCCGCTGCTGATACAGACAACTCTGAACCGAATAGTTCGGCAGAACCGTTCGAGTATGCGGTAAAAATGCGCCAGTTTGATGACGGCCTGCGGCTGGACCGGCTGTTACAGAAATGCGCCCTGACCAACGCCCACATTGACGCGCTGAGTCAGCAGATTGCAGACTTTCACCTTGCTGTACCCCACGCCAGCAACGATGGTCCCTGGGGCGAAACTGACACGGTCTGGCAGGTGGTCAGCGATAATTTCACCCACACCGGCGAGCATCTGCATTCACTCGATGACTGGCTGGAACTACAGCAGTTAGCCTATCAGGTCAGTCAGCAGTTCCGCAGTCTGTCTTCAAAGATTGAACAACGCAAGCGCGACGGCAATATTCGTGAATGTCACGGCGATCTGCATCTGGGTAATACCACCCTGCTGGATAACCAGGTCAGGCTGTTTGACTGTATTGAGTTCAATCTGGAGTTTCGCTGGATCGACACCATCTGCGATCTGGCATTCCTGCTGATGGACCTGGAAGCCAATCAACAGCATGCCTTTGCCAATCGCTGCCTGAACCGCTATCTGGAAATTACCGGTGACTACGACGGCACCCGGTTACTTAACTTTTACAAAGGTTATCGGGCGATGGTACGCGCCAAAGTTGCGGTGATTGGCCAGCAAGTCGACCTTGCGGAATACCGCCGCTATATCAGGCTGGCACTGAGCTATGCCAACAAACCCTCCCCGGTTTTGTTTCTGATGCATGGTGTATCAGGCAGCGGCAAAAGCTACCTGAGCCAGCAACTGCTGGAGCGCAGTGGCGCGATCCGAATCCGCTCAGACGTTGAACGTAAACGATTGCACCGGGAGCTGAGTCTGAAAGGGGAAAAATTGCAGCTGTATGGCAACGAGATGAATGTGCATACCTTCAACCATCTCAAGGCCCTCACAGAGAAGCTGCTCAGAGTGGGGGAAACGGTGATCGTTGATGCCACCTTTATCCGCGAACGTACCCGTCTGAGCTATCGCCGCATCGCTGAAAAACTGGGGATTGAGATGCGCATTATCTCCTGCACCTGCAACCAGACCTTAATGGAGCAACGTCTGGAACGTCGCGTAGCAGAGGCTGCAGACCCTTCCGATGCCGATGTACAGATCATGCGGCAGCAGCAGAAAACCAAACAGCCATTAACCCAGGCAGAGCAACGCTGTTGCTATAAAGTGGATACCAACTGCGCAGATCCAGTCGAAAGTCTCTTTGAGCAGATCCGGCGGGATCCACAGATCAGTTTATCATTAAACGATTAAGGGCCGGGCTGGCTGATAAAGACAGGACCAGACAGGGTGTCGGTTTTTCGCACAGTCACCTGATAAAGATCGCTGAGCTGTCGTTCGGTCATCACACTGTCCACCGGCCCCACGGCGGCCATCCGCCCCTGCTGTAACAGCACCACCCGGTCTGCCAGTTGCGCCGCCAGATTGAGATCATGCAGCACACAACAGACCGATACCCCTGCCGCGGCGACCATTCTGATCTGTTGCAGCAGCAGTTGCTGATACCTCAGATCCATCTCGCTGACCGGCTCATCCAGCAACAACACCTGACAATCGGGCCCCGCCTGAGCCAGCACCCGGGCAACCTGCACCCGCTGCTGTTCACCGCCGGAGAGGGAGGTATAATCGCGCTGCGCCAGCGATTCCAGTTGAAACTGCTGTAAACAGGCTGACACCCTTACCGCTGTCGCAGACCGGTCCAACAGCAACGGGTAGCAGCCCAGCGCCACCACCTCCTCCACCCGGAATGGAAAGTTGAGCGGCTGCTGCTGGGTATACATCGCCAGATAACGCGCTCTCAGCTGCGGCTCCATCCCGGACAACTCAACGCCAGCCAGACAAACCCGGCCACTGTCTGCCCGGTTCAACCCACAGAGCATCCCTAACAAAGTGGATTTACCTGCACCATTTGGTCCGAGCAATACCGTTATCTCCCCGGGCGGCAGTTCTACAGAGATATCGTCCAGCAACGTTTGTCCATTGCGTTTCAGGCAGAGACCGGTAGCGGTTAACATATGCTCAACTCCCGCTTGCGCCGGGTTAACAGCAACAGAAAAAATGGCCCGCCCACCAGCGCTGTGACAATACCGACCGGCAACTCCGCAGGACTCACCAGCAGTCGCGATACACTATCGGCAACGGTCAGCAACACCGCCCCCAGCAGCGCCGACAGAGGCAGCAGACGGCGGTTATCAGGGCCGGTTAACAGACGCACCAGATGGGGGACGACCAGACCGACAAATCCGATAATACCAGTGAGAGCCACAACGGCGCCGACTCCCAGAGCGATCAGCAGAATCATCAGCCGCTTACAACGCACCACATTCAGTCCTAACAAACCGGCCTGCTGTTCACCCAGCAACAATAGATTCAGCTTCTGGCCATAGCGGGGTAATAACCATAATACCGGTACTGCAGCCACCAGCAGCACCAGCAGGTCCTGCCAGCGACTATGATTCAGACTGCCCAGTAACCAGAAGCTCAGCTGACGCAGCTGCTGATCTCCTGCCAGATATTTCAGCCCGCCAAGACCGGCCAGCGCAATCGCATTGATCGCGATACCGCAGAGCAACATATTGGTGACTGACACCCCCTGCAGGGTGACCGATAACCGCGCCACCAGCAAAGTGGTCAGCACTCCTCCGGCAAACGCCGCCAGTGGTAACATCAGCCCCCCCAGCAGGTAGACCGAACTGCCCAGCAACACCATCATTCCCCCCGCACTGAGGGCCGCCCCGGCGGAGATACCGATCAGACCGGGATCGGCCAGCGGATTACGAAACAACGACTGTGCAGCGGCTCCGGTGATCGCCAGTAGTGCCCCGGCCAGCAACGTCAGCAGCAGGCGTGGCAGACGCAGCTGCCAGAACACCTGACTGGCGACAGAGTCATCAAACACGCCACTCAGATCGACCGCCACAGGACCGGTCATCAGTGAAAAAAGCGCCGATATTAATAATAAAAACCATAATCCAATCACTATCGTGCGATGACTCATCAGCGTTTCTCCAGAACAAAATCAACCGGCACCCGGACATAAGACGCCACCGCTAATCCATTCTGTCTGGCCGGAACAAACTGCCACTGCTGCACCGCGTCCCGGGCGGCCTGATCCAGCAAGTCAGAGCCTGAACTGTGTTCCACCTTTACCCCCTCGACAGCGCCATCCCGGCCGATCTCAGCCCGCAAAACCACCTGCCCCTCAATCCCCCTTTTACGTGCCAGTCGCGGATACGGAGGCGGCTCTGGCGACACCCTAAATTCCGGGTGGTTCTGATACACCGGTGTGCTTTGAGATGACAGCAGTTCTGCCTGATGACGCGTTACCGGTGGCTTCTCAGGCGGTTCCCGAACCACCGCAGGAGCCTCGGCTTTGGGTAGCTGAGTCTCAGCGGAGTCAGCTTTCGAATCCGGCTCAGCGGCGGGGGGAACATGATCAGGCACCCGTTCGGGGGAGGTCGCAACCGGCTGAGCTGCAGGCCTGACAGGCGGTTTGGCTGCAGACATTACTGCCGGCTGATCGGTTGCCGTTGCAATAACAGGCGCGCTGCTTTCATGTGGCGCACTATGCTCATGTGATTCATTCACCTCCCGGCTGCTTTCCTCACTGCCGTTGTCGCTGCGGGGAGCGGTCACCCGGACATTCAGCTCCTGTCCGCCCAGACGAACCGGTTGTGGTGAAGACAGCCAGCCGCTACCGATCAGTGTCAGATGAACAGCACCCGACACTAACAGGGTAATTATAAAAACACGCAACTCAATCAGAGTTGCCAGCAGGCTATTCACAGATTAAGGGCATCCTCTTTTTAATAAGACGCTATCATTGGCAATGAAAGTTGGCGATTATAATAGCAGTATCAGCACAACGACCTGATATTTTCTCAACCGAAGATTAACCGGATTCACTATGCCAACCGTTACCCCGTTATTCGACATCAGTGAGCTGACTGAAAACAGCGCGAAAGGGATCGAACTGAATCAGCGCAAGCTGTTTGCGGTCTGTCGACAGGGACGCATCTACCTGTATGAAAACCGTTGTCCCCATAAAGGTGTTCCGCTGGAGTGGCTGCCCGATACATTTCTCGATGTGGAAAAACAGTTTATCCAGTGTTCCACCCATGGTGCGCTATTCACCATCGACAAGGGGCTCTGCATCGCAGGCCCCTGCGCCGGAGCCAGCCTGATCCCGGTTAGCTATGAGATTATCGACGGGCAGCTCTGCATCCCGGAATAGGGATCACAGACAGACCGGCAGCGACTGACTGATCACCACCTGCTGTGGCGAAATCGAGGCGCCATAGGCGTAGACCTCCACACCCGCAGCGGCCGCCTCGCGCAGCAACTGACCATAGGCCGGATCGATATGATCCGCCGGGCGCACCTGTTCAATACCGGTGTGGGGGACACAGAACATCAACACCGCCCGATATCCCTCAGAGACCATCAACATCAGCTCCCGCAGATGCTTAGCCCCCCGGGCGGTAACCGCATCAGGAAAGGTGCCGATCCCGCTCTCTTCCAGCAGGGTGACATTCTTGATCTCCACATAGCAGGGGGGCCGCTGCTCATCCTCCAGATACAGATCAATACGGCTGTTCTCATCGCCATACCTGACCTCCTGCCGGATTGAGCTGTACCCCTGCAGTTCAGAGATCACCCCGGTTTCGATCCCTTCCCGGATCAGCGCATTCGCCCGGCCGGTATTGATACAGGCCCAGAAACGCCCCTCAACCTGCACCAGCTCCCAGCCAAAGGGGTATTTACGTTTCAGATTGCCGGAGTCCTGAATCCAGACCTGACTGCCAGGATCGGCACAGTTTTTCATTGACCCTGTATTCGGGCAGTGCACCGTCAACTGTCGCCCATTGTCCAGTTCGATATCCGCCAGAAACCGTTTGTAGCGTTTGATCAGCCGGCCCGGTTGCATATTGTTCAGTTGCATCAGCTCAGCCTTTTCCGCAGTCGTTCAAGCGCTTTTTCGATCTGTGTCAGACTGGTGGTGTAAGAGAAACGGATATATCGGTTGGCCCGGTACTCACCAAAGTCGATACCCGGGGTTACCGCCACTTTATCCTGTTCCAGCAGCTCCCAGCAGAAATCGAAGGTATTATCGGTAAACCTGGAGGCATCGGCATAGACGTAAAACGCGCCCTCAGGCATCAGCGGGATCTCAAAACCCAGTTTCCGCAAACCATCGACCAGCAGATCCCGCCGCTCGCGGAACGCTTCGCGGCGCTGTTCAAGGATATCAATAGTCTCAGGACGAAACGCCGCCAGGGCGGCGTGCTGAGCAATCGTCGGAGGCGAGATAAACAGATTCTGCGCCAGCCGTTCAATATCCGCCACCGCAGCGTCGGGCACAATCGTCCAGCCCAGTCGCCAGCCCGTCATGCCGAAATACTTTGAGAAGCTGTTCAGAACAAACGCATCCTGATCTACCGACAGTACCGTGGGGGCATCAAAGCCATAGGTCAGGCCATGATACAGCTCATCCACAACCAGGTGACCCGCTCTGCTTTTGACCGTCTGCGAGATCAGCTCCAACTGCTCTCTGTGCACCACACTACCGGTAGGATTAGCGGGCGAAGCCAGCAGAACCCCCGCAGTATTGCTGTTCCAGTTCTGCTCGATCAGCTCCGGAGTTAACTGGTAGTTGTCGTCTGTGCCAACCGGCACCAGTTGTCCCCGAGCCTCCAGCAAACGCAGGAAACGGGGATTGCAGGGGTAACCGGGATCAGCCATCATAAAGGTCTGCCCCGGGTTAGTCAGGGTCGCAAACACCATCAGCAATGCTCCGGAAGCGCCCGCCGTAACAATCACCCGTTCCGCCGGAATATTCAGACCATAACGTTGCTGATAAAACCCGGCGATCGCCTCACGTAGCGGGGGAATTCCGGCCGCTGGAGTGTACTGGGTGTGGCCATCACGAATCGCCGCGATCCCCGCCTCGGCAACCGGTGCCGGGGTGGCAAAGTCGGGTTCTCCGGCACACATATGCACGACATCATGCCCCTGAGCATCCAGCTCTTTGGCCCGTTTGAGCAGATCCATAACTTTAAAGGATTCGATATCAGCGACCCGATCCGACCAGTGATTCATCACACGCGGCTCCCTCTGTTGACCGTTTTTGAATGGTCAGGATTATACATTAGTCATAGCCTGAAAGCAGAACTTCACTCCCCGGAATCACCATTTCCGCCAGGTAACGATTGCGATAAAACAGCTAATCGCTGCTATAGTTAGTTGTTGTGCCGCTTTGAATGACTCTGGACTACACAACAGATTGAAAAAAATTAAAATGTAGCCGTTTCAGATGATTTACAGTTTTTTGATCTTGGGGCTGGTGAAAACTCAAAGGTTCTGGTAACTTCAGCTCCCTTCTGATGGTTGGTTTAAACACCTTCAGTATCATGGCCGTTGGTAGAAGCGTTCGGGCACCATTGCCCGACCTGTTGAGAGAGAAGCGAGGCAGAACTATGCCGAATCAAGAAACACAGTTCACACACTTTGTGCCTTATCCTATTAAGGATGGCGAAGAGTACATGAACGAAGCTCAAAAAGATCATTTCCGCCAAATTCTGAACGCCTGGAAACAGGAGCTGATGGAAGAGGTAGACCGTACCGTTAACCATTTGCAGGAAGAAGCAACCAACTTTGCTGATCCCAGCGACCGCGCCAGCCAGGAAGAAGAGTTCAGCCTTGAACTACGCACCCGGGACCGGGAGCGTAAGCTGATCAACAAAATATCTAAAGCGATGGAAAGCATCGACGAAGATGATTACGGCTACTGCGAAGCCTGCGGTGTAGAGATCGGCGTGCGACGTCTGGAAGCACGCCCGACAGCAACACTCTGCATTGACTGCAAAACACTGGCTGAGATCAAAGAGAAACAGCTGGGTATCTGATCTGTTCGCGGCTGACCCTGTCAGCCGCTTCTGCAATGGTCTATACCGGTCGCTTCGCTCCCTCACCCACTGGCCCGCTCCATTTCGGCTCCCTTCTCGCTGCGATTGCCAGCTACCTCGACGCCCGCGCACATAAGGGTCGCTGGCTGTTACGCATCGAAGATCTTGACCCACCGCGCGAAGTTGAAGGTGCCAGCGACAGCATCTTAAAAACACTGGAACAGTTTGGACTGCACTGGGATGGTGAAGTCATTCGTCAGAGTGACCGATACGCGATCTATAGCGATATCCTGTCACAACTCATCCAGAATGACGCGGCCTATCGCTGCGGTTGTTCCCGACAGCAGATTCGCAAGCGTAGCGGCGGCTTACTTTATGATCGTTATTGCCGCAACAACCCGCCCGCAACCGATACGCACTGTGCTATTCGCAGTCGCTGTGATCAGGATCACCCGTTCTACGACCGGATTCAGGGCCACCAGCAGTTCAGTAATCAGGTTGAGGATTTTGTCATCTTCCGCCGCGATGGTTTTTTTGCCTATCAGTTGGCCGTCACTATTGATGATGCCGCGCAACAGATCAGCCACATCGTTCGCGGTTCCGACCTGCTTGATTCAACGCCGAAGCAGATACAGCTGCAACAGCAGCTGGGATACCCTCAGCCTGTCTATGCCCATATCCCCGTCGCAACCAACATCCGGGGCCAGAAGCTCAGTAAACAGACCCTGGCCCCGGCGCTGGATGAAGGTCAGGCGCTACAGCTGATCATCCGCGCCCTGGATTTTCTTGGCCAGCAACCCGTGGCAGAATTAACCGACAGCAATATTGAAGAGTGTCTTAGCTGGGCCTCTGCGCACTGGGATATCACGGCTGTGCCAAACCAAACAGGCATCATTCTGGAGGATAGCTGATGCATTTTTACCGCGCCCTGATCGTCCTGGTCATCGGAGGGTACCTGCTGTCGCCTATGCTCGATCAGTGGTGGCCCGATTCCGCCACGCCCTGGTACAGGCCCTATATTATCTGGGCTGCTCTGATCCTGATTGTCGCCATACTGGAAAGGAGACGGCGTAGCGATGAATTTTAATCTGGCTGGCCTGCTGCTGATCGCCATCGCCTATCTGACCGCCCTGTTTGGTACCGCTTACATCACTGAACGGGGCTGGATTGCCAAACGCATCATCTATCATCCGGCCACCTATGTGCTGTCACTGGGGGTATTCACCAGCGTCTGGACCTTTTATGGCACCTTCGCCATTGCCAAAGAATCTGGCTACAGTTTTCTGGCATCCTACCTCGGTGCGTCAGCCGCCTTCTTTCTGGCTCCGGTGATTCTGATTCCGATTCTGCGGATCACCCGCACCTACCAGCTAAGCTCGCTGGCCGACCTGTTTGCCTTCCGCTTTCGTTCCGCCACGGCTGGTGCCCTGACAGCGATTTTTTCCCTGATCGCAATTCTGCCACTCATATCGATTCAGATTCAGGCGGTCTCAGATTCACTGCATATTCTTAATCAGGACTTCTCTTCAGATCAGATCGCGGTGGGCTTCTGCACGCTGATCGCTCTGTTTTCGATTCTGGTGGGGGCCCGCAACCCCTCTCTGCGCTATAACCGTACCGGTCTGATTGTGGCGATGGCAACGGGATCACTGATCAAGCTGTTCGCCCTCACGACCATAGCGCTGTACGCTCTGTTCAATGTGATGGGAGGTCCGGGCGGACTGGAGCTATGGCTGCAGCAGCACCCTGAAGAGCTGGCGGTATTCGACACACAACTGGACAGCGATATGTGGCGCACCATGTTGCTGGGTTTTTTCTCAGCCATCATCGTGATGCCGCACACCTTCCATATGATGTTTACCGAAAACACCTCATCCAACAGCCTGCACAAAGCCAGTTGGGGGGTACCGCTTTACCTGCTGATACTGGCGTTAGCAGTGCCTCCTGTTCTCTGGGCGGGCATCCGCCTTGGGATTGCAGATCAGCCCGCTTTCCTGATTCTCAATCTGGGCATTAAACTGGAATCCGGTTTTATCACCACCCTGGCCTTTATCGGCGGCCTGACCGCAGCCAGCGGAATCATCATTGTAGCGACCATATCAATCGCCTCTATGCTACAGAATCATCTGATCCTGCCACTGGTTCCGCCGCTATCAACACAGCGGTTATATTCCCACCTGCTGTGGCTCAGACGGATACTCATTATCGTGATGATGATCGGCAGCTATCTGTTCTATGCTGAGGTCGGCCTGAATTACAATATCCACTGGCTTGGCACCCTGGCATTTATCGCCTTTATGCAGTTTCTGCCGGGCATCCTCGCAACACTTTTCTGGCCGGGAGCCAACCGCACGGGCTTCTGCCTCGGACTGATTGTTGGCATGAGCACCTGGATTTTTCCGATGCTCACCGCTCTGCTGAATGGAACGATCAGCGATGACGCATCGATTATGTATCATCAGAACTGGCACCACATCGCCATCTATGCGCTGACAGCAAATATTATCGTCTTCCTGCTGGCCTCCATTCTGACCCGCAGCTCACCGGAAGAGATCGCCAGCGCCAGCGCCTGTCTGCATAACAGCCTGCAACGTCCGGTTGGCCCCCAGTTAAACATCAGTCACAGCGATGAACTGGTGACGTTACTCAGTACCCGATTGGGAAAAGGGACCGCCCAGAAGGAGGTTGAACAAGCATTACAGGAGTTGAATCTGCATCGCGGCGAGCTTAACGCTATCGACCTGATGCGCCTCAGGACCCTGATTGAGAGCCGGCTTAGCGCTCTGTTCGGACCGGTTGAGGCCAGCACGCTGTTAAACCAGCAGATTCACAAAGACACCCTGGATCAGTACCGCACCCGGGACATCCATCTGCTGGAGGGACAACTGGAAAACTATCAAACCCGGCTCAGCGGCCTGGCAGCTGAACTGGATAACCTGCGCCGCCACCACCGGATGACCCTGCAACGCTTACCTGTGGGCGCCTGTTCGCTGGACGAAAAAGGCCAGATTATCTTCTGGAATCAGGAGATGGAACAGTTTACCGGCCTGCAAACCTCATCGGTGCTAACCCGCAGGTTAATCAACCTGCCTGAGCCCTGGGGGGAGCTGCTGCATGATTTTTCAACACAGGAACAAAACCATCTGCTCTCTCACCATCTGCTGATCAACGGAGAGAATTGCTGGCTGAGTCTGCACAAAGCCAGTCTGGCGGAAAACTCAGAGTCGATGGTGATCCTGCTGGAAAATGAAACCGAAAACCAGATTCTGGTCAACCGGCTATCCCACAACGAACGACTCGCCTCAATCGGCCGCTTTGCTGCCGGAGTAGCACACGAAATTGGCAATCCGGTCACCGGAATCGCCTGCCTGGCGCAGAACCTGAAATATGAAACCGATGATGAGATCATCCTTGAAAGCGGCGAACAGATTGTTGCTCAGACTAACCGCATCACCCGTATTGTGCAGTCGCTGATCCGCTTTGCGCATACCGGTCAGAGTGAGGGCAAACAGCTTCAGGAAGATATCAACCTCAAAGCGCTGACCGATGAGGCACTTCACCTGGTGTCGATGGACAGCCGTGGACGCGAGATTAACCTGATCAACAATATCGATGCAGCCATCAATATCAGCGGCGACCCACAACGGCTGATGCAGGTGTTTGTCAATCTGATCAATAATGCCTGTGATGCAACTCCGATCCATGGCCGGGTATGGCTGGATGCCAAACGCAACAGCAACTCCTTCGAGATCACGGTGACGGATGAGGGCAGCGGGATCGCCCCGGAACACCAGAACAAGTTGTTTGAACCCTTTTTTACCACCAAAGACCCCGGTAAAGGCACTGGATTAGGGCTGCCTTTGGTCTATAACATCATTGAAGAGCATTATGGTAGTATAAGCATAGTGAGTCCCGCCAATAAAAATCAGAACAATGGCACTCAGGTGGTTATCACCCTCCCGGTCACTTTGCAGGATTAAGTTTGTAAGATAACAAACACCTGCAGACCAGAGGACAAGAAGCAAAGGTAAACCGAATGAGCCGCATTCTGATCGTAGAAGATGAGTCTATTATACGTTCTGCCCTCCGGCGACTGCTGGAGCGCAACAGCTACAGTGTCGACGACGCAGGGTCCGTTGACGAAGCAACCAGCCAGTTCAATCTCAATGATTACAACCTGATCATCAGCGACCTGCGCCTGCCCGGAGCACCAGGCACTGACCTGATCAACCTGGCCAAAGCGGTCCCGGTGGTCATTATGACCAGTTATGCCAGCATGCGCTCCGCCGTGGATGCGATGAAGCTGGGGGCCGTTGACTATATTGCTAAACCGTTTGATCACGAAGAGATTCTGGAAACCATCGCCAGTATTATCAAGCTGCGCGGGGGCGATGACAAAACCGCTGACCGTAGTGCAGGAGCACAGTTGCCGGAAAACCAGATGGTTGGTAACTGCGCTGCGATGAGAAACCTCTTCAGCCGGATTCACAAGGTGGCGCGCACCGATGCCACCGTTCTGATTCAGGGCGAATCTGGCACCGGTAAAGAACTGGCGGCCAGAGCGATCCACCAGCAAAGCGACCGTTCAGGCTCGCCCATGGTGTCTGTAAACTGTGCATCGATCCCGGAAACCCTGATCGAATCAGAGCTGTTTGGCCACGAGAAAGGGGCATTTACCGGAGCAGACTCGGCCCGCAACGGCCTGATCGAAGCCGCCAATGGCGGCACTCTGTTCCTTGATGAGATTGGCGAACTGCCTCTGGAAGCACAAGCCCGGCTACTGCGCTTTTTACAGGAGGGCGAGATCCGCAGAGTAGGCGCGGTCAAATCGACCCATGTTGATGTCCGGCTGATTGCCGCCACCCACCGCAACCTGAAAGCCCTGGCCAAAACAGGCGAGTTCCGCGAAGACCTCTATTACCGGCTTTATGTAATGGAGCTGCAAATGCCACCACTGCGGGAACGCGGTGAGGATATTATTGAGATCGCTCAGCAGTTCCTGCAGAAAAGCTGCGAGAAGCTCGGCTCCCCTCTGCTCAGTTTCAGTGCCGATGCCTGTGAGACGATGATACGGTATAACTGGCCAGGTAATGTCCGCGAACTGCAGAATGCCATTGAACGGGCGGTTATTCTGGCGGATGATCACCACATCACCACAGACCTGCTGGGGCTCGATATCGAGTGCGGTAGCCTGGCAGAGCTGGAATCCAGTTTTGCCAGTGGTCACTCACTTGTCGCGGAAACAGACATCGATCTCCGTGAGCGCCGCCCGGAACAGAACCTCTCTCTGGATGATTACTTCCAGCGCTTCGTACTGGAGAATCAGGACAGCATGAGTGAAACCAAGCTGGCAAAAAAACTGGGTATCAGTCGCAAGTGTTTATGGGAGCGCCGCCAGAAACTGGGCATCCCACGAAAGTCTAAAGAACATAACAACGTCTGAAAAGGCTGTCACCAGAACGGGGGCAAAAGTGTTACTTATCCCCCATTGAGCAGATGCAGCATGAGTAAAAAGGTAACACTTTTTGTTACCCTTCATTGTGGCGACAGGGTAACAAACAGACCACAAAAACAATAAATACAATAAAAACAAAAAGTTAACAAAACTGGCACAACTACTGCTCTATATACGGGCAAGAAGAAGAACAATACTTACCGCCAATAATCATAATAAAAATAAAACCCAGATTATGGTCGATAAGTACTCCGCCTCGAATAAAAATAAAAATGAGGCTCTACAAGCTGATCGCTGAATTGACACCCAATACAACGGTCCCGAAACAGTGCTCTTAGAAATAAAAACAACAAGCTAAGACAGAGTTGTTGTCTAAAAGCGGTCAGCTTACCCATCTCCTTTTGTCCTGTTATATTTCACACATTCTTTGCACTATAGATCAGTAAAACTGCGGCTTTAACTGCGTTTTTGATTAGATTTCATGCTATTATTCTGCGCTCTTATTTCTGCGCAAGTTTCTCAGTGTTATATGGACAAAAACTCATCACCAATAGGCTCGTTTATCCGTAAACTATTCGGTAGTCATCGAAAACGCTCAGCCGGCGAAGCCAGCCCGCAAACCAGCGGCCCTCAGCTTATACCCGAAGAGGTTCATCAAATTCCTCGCCGACAGCTGAATGACGCGGCGATGAAAACCGCTTATCACCTGCAGGATGAAGGCTACGAAGGCTATCTGGTGGGCGGATGTATTCGCGACCTGCTGATGAATAAGCACCCCAAAGATTTTGATGTTGCCACCAATGCCACCCCGGAGCAGGCACATGCGCTGTTCCGTCGCTCGCGCCTGATCGGCCGGCGCTTTAAACTACTGCATGTCCGGTTTGGCCGGGACATGATCGAAGTAGCCACCTTCCGCGCCAGCCATGACAGCCACCCCAAAAATAGCGATGGCGAGCATGGCCGTCAGAACGACAGCGGTATGATCGTGCGCGATAACGTCTACGGCACCATTGAAGAGGACGCACTACGGCGCGATTTCACCGTCAATGCACTTTACTACTGTCCGAAAGACCACTGTGTCTATGATTTCACTCACGGCTACAACGACCTGAAAAACCGCACCCTGCGGATGATCGGTGATCCCGAGGCCCGCTACCGGGAAGACCCGGTAAGGATGCTCAGAGCAGCGCGCTTTGCTGCCAAACTGGGGTTTACCATTGAGCCAGAAACAGAAGCCCCGCTGTATGAGCTGGGCTATCTGCTGAAAGATATCGCGCCGGCCCGATTGTTTGACGAAGTACTGAAAATATTCCAGTCTGGCCATGGTGTGGAATCTTACCATCAGTTCCGTAAATACGGTTTGCTGGAACATATCTTCAGCCAGACCGCATACTGTCTTGATAACCCGCAAGGGGCTCCGGTAGAGCAACTGGTACTGAATGCCCTGCAGAATACCGATCGCCGGCTGCAGCAGGACAAAAGCGTCACGCCAGCCTTCCTGTTTGCCGCCCTGCTCTGGTATCCAATGCAACAACGGATGCGCAAACTGCAAAAGCAGGAGGGGCTGCATACGGTGCCGGCAATGCATGAAGCTGCCAATCAGGTAATTGGTGAACAGATAAGCCAGACCGCCATTCCACGGCGCTTCTCCACTCCGATCAGAGAGATCTGGGAGCTGCAGTTCCGCCTGCCCCGTCGCCAGGGCAAACGGGCCGACCGGCTGATGGAACATCCACGTTTCAGGGCCGCCTATGACCTGCTGGTGTTGCGCGAAAACAGCGGTGAAGATCTGGAAGGCCTGGGTAAATGGTGGACTGACTATCAGACACAGAACCCGCAGATACGCAGCCATATGTCCCGCGAAGTCCCCAAAGATGAGGCCCCCAAACGACGCCGCAGACGCCGCTCACCGGCAAAGAAGCATGAGCAGAATAATGGCTGAGTCACCCGTATCCCGCCCCTGGACCCGTTGCTATATAGGGCTGGGCAGCAATCTTGAAAACCCGGTGACACAGGTGACCACCGCACTGCTGGAGCTGCAACGTTTAGACAACTGCCGCCATCTGATCCACTCCAGCCTGTATCGCAGCGATCCGGTTGGTCCGCCCGGTCAGCCCGACTATATCAATGCAGTTGCCAGCCTGGAGACCAGTCTTTCTCCGCTTGAGCTGCTTGATGCACTGCAGGCACTGGAACAACAGCATCAGCGGATCAGAGTTCAGCACTGGGGTCCCCGAACTCTGGATCTGGACCTGCTGCTCTACGGTGATCAGTTGATCAGCAATGAACGATTAACCGTCCCCCACCCCTACCTTCATGAGCGCAATTTTGTGCTCTATCCTCTGGCAGAAATTAACCCAGACCTCACTATTGCACAGCAAAAAAGTCTCGCTGAATGCATTAAGCAGTGCGAAAAAGGCACTCTCGAACGAATTTAATAAAACATAAAATACTTTAAAAACAATAATATAAATCGTTTTTTACTGCTATGCACAATAGATAATAGTTAAACGGAAAAGGGCTATGTATAATCCCCCCGTCTGAGTAATAAATAAGCAGGTTCTCTTATGAGCAGCATTACCCTTCATACACTGATGGCTCGTAAACAGGCCGGTGAAAAGTTTGCGGTACTTACCGCATACGACGCCTGTTTTTCCCACCTTATCAGCACCGCTGGTGTTGAGGTGATATTAGTGGGCGACTCCCTGGGCATGGTATTGCAGGGCAATGACAGCACTCTGCCGGTCACCCTTGAAGAGATGGCTTACCATACCGCCGCCGTAAAAGCAGGTAATCAGGGCTCGATGATCATGACCGATCTGCCCTTTATGAGCTATGGCACTCCCGCGCAGGCAATGGACAGCGCCGCAGCACTGATGCAGGCCGGCGCCCATATCGTTAAACTGGAAGGTGCTGCCTGGCTGGACGAAACAATTACCCTTTTGGCAGAACGCGGAGTTCCGGTATGCGCTCATCTTGGGCTCACACCACAAGCGGTCAATGTCCTGGGGGGATATAGGGTACAGGGACGTGATAACAGTGCCGCAAAAAAGATGATCGAAGATGCCGTACGTCTGGAACAGGCTGGCGCAGCGATGCTGCTGCTGGAATGCGTTCCCGCACTGCTGGCAGGCGAGATCACTAAAGCGGTAGACATTCCGGTTATCGGTATCGGCGCTGGTGCAGACACTGATGCTCAGGTGCTGGTGATGCACGATATGCTGGGAATCACTCCGGGCCGCAGCCCCAGGTTTGTCAAAAACTTTATGGCTGACAATAATGATATCGCCGCCGCTTTCAAAGCCTATGCTGACGAAGTGAAGGCCGGTACCTTCCCCGGACCTGAACACGGATTCTAACCATCATGAAAACCATCTATTCTATCGCTGAGCTGCGTGAAGCCCTCGGCCAAGAGCGTCGTGCGGGCAAAAAAATCGGTTTTGTTCCAACCATGGGCAATCTCCATACCGGGCATATCCAACTGATTCACCAGGCGAACAATCATGCCGATATAACCGTCGCCAGCATCTTTGTCAACCCACTGCAGTTTGGTGAGAATGAGGACCTGGATGCCTATCCACGCACCCTGACATCAGACCAGGAAAAACTGACAGCCGCTGGCTGCGATTATCTGTTTGCGCCGAATATCAATGAGATGTACCCCAACGGTCAGGTAATCCAAACACTGATCGAAGTGCCAGGGATCTCCGATATCCACTGCGGTGCCAGCCGCCCAGGACATTTTCGCGGGGTTGCCACCGTGGTGTGTAAGCTGTTTGGAATCGTCCAGCCCGATGTCGCTATCTTTGGCGAAAAAGATTTCCAGCAACTGATGGTTATCCGTCGTATGGCTGAAGATCTGTTTCTGCCGGTTGAAATCCTTGGCGCACCAATTGCCCGGGCCCAGAGCGGCCTGGCCCTGAGTTCACGTAACGGCTATCTGACCGAAGCAGAGCTAGCGACGGCTCCCATTCTGAACCAGACGATCTGTCAGACTATTGCCCAGATCAGTGCTGGTCGCCGTGACTATGCCGCATTACAGGAAGAAGCTCAGCAGCGCCTCGAAGAGGCAGGCTTTAAGCGGGACTACTACACCATCTGCAACCGCAAGGATCTGCAACCCGCCGGCCCGGAAGATACCCAGTTAGTACTGGTGGCTGCCGCCTATTTAGGCAAAGCCCGTCTGATTGATAATATGGTTGTTGATCTCTGAACATAACCCTTATGCGGCATCTTCACCTTTGGTCGGCTTGGTAATCGATTAAACTACTGCTAAATTGAACGGTCTGGCGTCATTTTTTTATTCTTCATGCCGCCAGATTAGGGGAAACCCCATTGCAGTTGGCTTTCGACTATGCTGTACTGCACTGCACAAATATGATTACTACAAAAAAGCTGCAGAGTGTTTCGTGACGGGTTACTGGCTGACCTGCCATTAAATAGTCACAGTGCGTGACTACACTACCGCAGCAATCTTACAAGCAAGAGGAATGATCATGCGTGATGTTGTTGTTGTAGCTGCAGGCCGTACGGCTGTAGGTAATTTTAATGGTTCTCTGGCATCAGTTCCTGCCAGCGATCTTGGCGCTACCGTTATTAAAGGTCTGCTGGAAAAATCCGGCATCCAGGCTGACCAGATCGATGAAGTTATTCTGGGACAGGTTCTGACCGCTGGCTGCGGCCAGAACCCTGCCCGCCAGGCAACGATCAATGCCGGCCTGCCGATTGATGTCCCGGCCATGACGATCAACAAAGTCTGTGGTTCCGGTCTGAAAGCACTGCAACTGGCCACTCAGGCAATCCGCTGTGGCGATGCTGAGATGATTATTGCCGGCGGCCAGGAAAACATGAGCGCCTCTGCGCACATCCTGCCTAACTCCCGCAACGGTGCCCGCATGGGTGACTGGAAGATGGTCGACACCATGATCAAAGATGGCCTGTGGGATGCGTTCAACGACTATCACATGGGTATCACCACTGAAAACATCGTTGAGAAATACGGTTTCACCCGTGAAGAGCAGGATGCCTTTGCCGCAGCGTCTCAGAACAAAGCTGAAGCTGCTCAGAAAGCAGGCAAATTTGCTGATGAGATCATCCCTGTGATTATTCCTCAGCGCAAAGGCGATCCAGTCGTTTTTGATACGGATGAGCAGCCACGTCACGGCGCTACTGCTGAAGCACTGGGCAAACTACGCCCAGCATTCAAGAAAGATGGTACCGTTACTGCCGGTAACTCCTCTACGATTAACGATGGCGCTGCTGCGGTAATTCTTTGCTCTGCAGAGAAAGCTGCTGAACTGGGTCTGCCGGTTCTGGCGACTATTAAAGCCTATGCCTCTGCAGGGGTTGACCCTTCTATCATGGGTACTGGCCCGATCTGCGCCACGCAGAAAGCGCTGGAAAAAGCGGGCTGGACCATTGATGATCTGGAACTGGTTGAAGCCAACGAAGCGTTTGCGGCACAGGCGATGTCAGTTAACAAAGACCTGGGCTGGGATACTAACATCGTCAACGTGAACGGTGGTGCTATCGCTCTGGGTCACCCAATCGGTGCTTCAGGCTGCCGTATCTTCGTTTCGCTGCTACACGAGATGGCTCGTCGGGACGCGAAGAAAGGTCTGGCGACACTCTGTATCGGTGGCGGTATGGGTACTGCACTGGCGATCGAACGCGCATAATCGCATTCCGAAAACAAAAAAGCCCTGACTGATTAGTCAGGGCTTTTTTTTGCGTCATCGGGAGGTATCCCTCACGCTGGAGCCCTAATCGCCGCGGGGCGCGCTTCCCACAATCCTCAGGCAGTGGCTATCGCGCCTTTACCGACCCCTTCAAATGCTCTCACCATCACCTCTCGATCAGGGTATTCCGCTTTCACCTGCCCGGCCAGATGACAGGCAATCTGCTCCACTGTCGTTTCCGTATCGATCAGATAGCAATGCGCTGCAGGCAACCTGATCTCAAACTGCCCCTGAGGCGCATCATACTGATAATGGTGCTCTGCAGATGGTTCTTCCAGCAGGTGGCTGCGAGTGCCGATATAGATATCACGGAAGGTTTCAGCCCACAGCTGCTCCACACCGGTATCACGCTGACCATCGAGAAAGATCTCAATCCGCGAGCGATGTCCGTGAGCGATGCGCTGACAGTTGCCATCGTGCTGCTGTAAACCATGGCTATAGTGATAGAAGGCACCACTGATCGCCTCAGGCACAAAACTGATCTCCAGCCCCTGCACCTCATCAGGAAACAGCGCCAGCAGCTGATCTTTACACCACTTAGCCAGACTGGTCTCCGTCACCTGCTCCAGATCCACCAGCACTATCGCCTGCTTTGGTGAACGGCAGAAAAACTCTCCGCCATCAGGGTATTGCCAGGTCACGGTTGTTTCCCCACCGGTTTGAATGGCTGAAAGGTTAGCCATTGCGGTGGGCACCACTAAGCCATGGTCGATACAGTTATCAAACCACTGCTTGACCGCTTTTTTGACAATCGCGAAGTCACAGATCATGCCCTGCTCATTCAGGTTGCCATCCAGCACCAGCTGGACCAGCCAGGACTCTCCCAGCAGACCTCTTTGCGGGTGCAGGTAAGAAAAGTCAACGTTGGTCAGGTTATCTACAAAAAGCTTCACAGGCAGTCACACGGTCAGTTTAAATTAGTCATTAGACGGGCGGCATATATTAGCTGATTACCAGCTCTATTGCATTCCGGCTGCTACCGGTATACTAGCTGTTTTTTGATAACAGGCAGATGAAATTCGATGCGACTGGATAAATATCTGAGTCAGGCAACCGGTTTACCCCGCAGTCTTATTAAACGACAGATCAAATGTAAGAATGTCGAGGTCAACGGTCAGATCTGTCAGGATCACGGTTATAAAGTTAGCAGCGATGATGAGGTGTCACTTGAGGGGCGGGAAGTTTCACCACCGGGCCCCAGATATCTGATGCTGAACAAACCGCAGGGCACCGTATGTGCCACTGAAGATGCAGAACACCCAACAGTGATCGATCTGCTTGAGCTGGACAACATCCGTGACCTTCACCCCGCCGGACGACTGGATATTGACACCACCGGACTGGTACTGATCACCAACGATGGGCAATGGTCACACCGGGTCACCTCACCGCGACATCGTTGCGATAAGGTCTACCTTGTCACCACGGCTGATCCGATCACAGAAAACTGTGTAGAAGCGTTTGCTGCCGGTATCACGCTGCGCAACGAGGAGAAACCGACACAGCCGGCTCAGCTGGATATCCTCTCGGAGACTCAGGCCCGGGTGACCCTGCACGAAGGCCGTTACCATCAGGTTAAGCGAATGTTTGCCGCCATGGGCAATAAAGTCGTCGCCCTGCACCGCGAGCAGATTGGCGCGATTGCCCTGGATGATGCGCTGGAACCTGGCGAATTTCGTTATCTTACCGAAGCAGAGGCTAACTCTTTCTGATGACTGACACCGCCTTTTCCCTGTTAAAACCTGAGCTGGACAGCGCTGCCGGCATCGCTCTGTGGATTGCCGATGAAAACCTGCTGAATCAGACCAGCCGGGTTAATCCGGCCGTTACCGTTATCAGCAACCGCTTTGACCTCTGCCAGCAGTTGAACGTGGCCGGCTGGAACAGCCAGTTTTCTGACTTTGATTTCAGCCCCTATGAGAATCATAGTGTGGATAAAATTATCTACCGGATCTCAAAAGAAAAGCCGGTGGTGCACCATGTGATCAACCAGGCGATCCGCATCCTCAAACCCGGCGGCACTCTGTGTATCTCCGGTCTGAAAAACGAAGGGATAAAAACCTATCTGGATAAGGCCAGAAAACTGTTTGCCGGACAGATGGAACAGTCCAAGTCAGACAAGAATACCTGGATGGGGGTGCTGACGTCACCGGGAGCCCCTGATACAGAGTTACTCGAAGATCAGGATTACACCCGCCTTCGTGAAGTAGCGGCTGACGAAAACTTCAGTTATATCAGCAAACCTGGGGTCTACGGCTGGAATAAGATCGACAAAGGCAGCGCTTTTCTGGTCGCCGAACTACCCCGCTTTATCGAACGGTTACCAAGCCCGCCGCAAACCGCCCTTGATCTGGGCTGCGGCTATGGTTATCTGTCGCTGAACTGTTCCCCCAGAGACTGCCGGCTCACCGCCACCGATAACAACGCCGGCGCCCTGCAAGCCTGCAGGGAAAACTTTAAGCAGCAGGGGATCGATGCCGAGGTCGTTGCGGCCGATTGTGCAGAGGGCGTTGCGGCGCGATTTCCACTGATCGTTTGCAACCCCCCGTTCCATCAGGGCTTCGGTATCGAGGGAGACATGACCGACCGGTTTCTGGAGGCTGCCCGTAAACATCTGCAGACTGATGGTGTCGCCTGTTTTGTGGTAAACCTGCACATTCCCCTTGAACGAAAAGCCCAAAAGCGGTTCTCAACCGTAGAAACAATCGCCGATAATGGCAGTTTTAAGCTGATATTACTGGCCCAACCGAAATAAGAGATGAGTTAAAAACACAGCATGGTCTCCACCTATCTTAAACAAACCTGGTTTTTCTTCCGCGCCAATATGCAACCGATAATGCGTATACAGCTGCCGTTTATCATTTTGATAACCCTGATCAGCATGAGCGCGATGCAATCGGTCGACCCGGAAAACCCGGAGTTAAACAACTCAGTCCTGATGTTCTATCTGGCCAGCCTGATCTTCCTGCCCCTCTATGCAGGCGCCACCATCGCCTACCTGGAGTCAGTGGTCAATAATGCTCCGATCAGCACTACAGCAGCCCTGAAAATTGGCCTCCAGCGCTGGGGATCACTGTTTGTCACCAAACTGCTAGGCGCTTTCGCTATCGTCATGGGTCTGCTGCTGTTTTTTATTCCCGGAGTGTTTATCCTGATCCGCCTGGGCTTCGCTGAATATCACAGCATTATCGAACGATCGGCTCCGGCTGATGCCCTCAAAAACAGCTGGCAGGACACCTCAGACTACTTCTGGCCGCTGCTTAACGGACTGGCTTTTCTGTTTGTTGTACTGCTGGGCGGTAACCTGTTAATCGAAACCCTGCTGCAGGTTATGGGCATTGATTCACTGATGATCCGCAGTTTGTTCGATATTGTCTTCGGTTTTCTTAACTGTCTTTACACAATTTATGGATTCAGACTGTACTGCGTTATGCGGGAAAAACAAAGTGGCTAGAACGTGACTTCGTCACTTGCTAGTGTAGTGTTTCACTCTTGATGATTCTTAATGTATCCTCAGCTCAAATACCCTGAGAGAATCGGACTTATCGCATGCGAATTGCCACCCCTATTGTGCTTACTGAAGAAGAAAAGGCTGAGC
>NZ_JAFFZO010000037.1 GCF_016924145.1 Amphritea pacifica
GCCTGAAAGGCTCTAAGCCGAGTCAAAGCGTCCCATAAATCTTTTACCTCGTTTTTGCTAACGTCGCTGGAATAGCCTTAGAAAAACAAAACCCCAGCAAAAATACTGGGGTTTATCAGTAACCTGAGCCTTTCAAGGGAAAGGCTGTATTTTTTCAGCGCGGTTTAATGTTTAAGTTCTTGATGTTTAAACTCTGAAAGATCGTTGGTGATCTCGACTTCAACGGTGTCTGCGGGTATTTTGAAGTCATAAACCCGCTCCCAACCTTCAGATTCCGGGGTGCGTTCCCAGACCGTGCCGGCATTGTACTCGACCAGTTCGGTTAGCGATGGGTCCAGTTGCGTCATCCTGGCAACATCCACCGGCAGCAGGTTGGTTGCCTCATCTTCCAGAAACTCCGGGGTTTCATAGCCAGTAAACATACGCCAGCCGGTGTCATTCAGATGGGCTGGTACGGTTTTGTACATAAAACGTACCGGTAGCTTTTCATCAAACACCAGTTTTGATACAAGCGCCAGAAAGCCATTTTTGGTCTGGGCGGTTTCATCTTCTTTGCTTAAAGGCTTATCGATATCGTCGAGACTCATAACGGCTCCGGTTGTATGTGTTAGCAAGTCCGTATTCTACGCATCTTTGGCGTTAAAGTTTAGCCACAACTGAAAGCCTGTCGAAAAACCGGGATGGTTAATGTTGGCTGGTCTAATCCTTTAATTTTGATTGTCGAAACTGCTTCGGAGTGACACCGCAAAGTCGCTTAAAAAAGCGACTGAAGTAGGCTGGATCGGAAAAGCCCAGCTGATGAGAGATATCAGAGGCGGGCTTAACAGTAAAAATCAGAGTGCGCTGAGCTTCAGTCAGCAGGCGTTGGTGGATCAGGCTTAGAGCGGTTTGATGTCTGAGCTTTTTACAGATCTCATTGAGGTGTGCTGAGGTTACACCGACATGTTCTGCGTACCAGTCGACACTGTGCTGCTTATTAAAGTTACTTTCTAACAGGTCAGTAAAACGCTTTAAGTGCTGCTCTGAGCGGCTTTTAGGTTTTGCGATCGCTTCATTAAGCCGTGTGCTTTGACGGGTTATCCAGATTGCCAGAGTCAGCAGGCGGTTCTCCAGCAGTAACTGGCGGTAACTATCTGCGCCAGCGTACTCCTCATTGATTGAGCTGAGCAGTGACGTCAGATAGAGCTGATGTTCACCGGCGGAGAGCAGGGTTGCTGCTCCGTGAGTCCAGGAGGGGGCATCGAGAAGCTTTTCTATCTGCTTAAGTAGCGGGCTGGCAACGGCGATAACGAAACCGTCAGAACCGCTCTCCCAATGAAATTTGTGGACACACTGCTCAGGTATCACCAGAAGATCACCTGCTTTCAGCGTCAGTGAACGGTTATCGACCTGAGCTGAACCCTGACCACAAAGTACAAAGAACAGCTGCATCAGATCTTTGTGCCGGTGCGGTTTGATCTGCCAGTTATTGAGTGCACTTCTCAGACTTAACTGTTCGCTGTGAACCATATCTTCAACCGGCCAGGAGGTTGATTCACCGTAAAAATCAGTAATAGGGATCTGGTGGTGATTATTGAGTTCTGACATAGGAATATTGGCTAATCTGTGTTTTGTACAATAATAAAGCATGAAATTTGCATTTTATCCATTGGTAATGTGCGTAATATACAAATTGTTGAAAACACCTACATATTGGTAACGGGGTTTTGGTAGTCCCACAACTCGATGGAGTCTCGAATGACTATAAAAAAAATGCGTGATATTGAAGGCACTACCTTTTTCGATGGACCGATGTCCACGAAGGGTTATCCAGTCAATAAAATGTTTCACTCTTTTAACTCCAAGGATGGCCGTGATGCGTTTGTCGCGGATGAAGAAGCCTATATGGAGAAGTTTAAGCTGAACGAAGCTCAGAAGCAGTGCGTGCGTGATCGCGACGTTCTGGGGCTGATCCGTGAGGGCGGCAGTATCTATTACCTGGCTAAAATCGGACCGATTCTTGGATTGAATGTACAGGATTTTGGTGGTCTGCAAACAGGTAAAACCACAGAAGAGTTTCAAGCATATCTGGACAGTCAGGGGATAGGTAAAAACAATGGCTAAAATAGTAGGCGGTATCGGTTCATCTCATATTCCAGCCATTGGCGTTGCAATGGACAAAGGTCTGGAAGACACCCCGTATTGGCGCGATTTCTTCCAGAGTTATGTGCCTCTGAGAAAATGGTTTAATGAGGTTGATCCAGACATTCTGGTGATCTTCTATAACGATCATGGTCTGGAAATGTTTCTGGATAAGAAACCTACTTTTGCTGTCGGGACTGCAGCAGAGTATGAAAATGCTGATGAAGGCTGGGGCATTAACCCAATTCCACCGGTTCGTGGTGAGACTGAGCTGTCATGGCATATCGTCAACGAGCTGGTTGAGAACGACTTCGATCCAACCGTTTGTCAGGAGATTAAGGTAGACCACGGTCTGACTGTACCTCTGACACTGATGTATCCGGCTAAGGATTACTCTAAAGTTAAAGTTATCCCTATCTGCATCAACTGCGAACGTCACCCGATGCCGAAGCTGTCGCGCTCCTATGCTTTTGGTCAGCAGATCGGCCGTGCGATTGAGTCTTTCGGTGGTGATCAGAAAGTTGTTGTGATGGGAACCGGTGGTCTTTCTCACCAGCTGGATGGTGAGCGTGCAGGTATCATCAATACCGAGTTTGATCTGCTGTGCATGGAAAAGATCGTATCCGATCCAGAGTATCTGACTAAGTACTCTCTGGAAGATATTGTTGAACTGGCGGGTGGTCAGGGTGTTGAGCTGAATATGTGGATGGCTATGCGTGGCTGTCTGACAGGTAAGGTGACCGAAGGGTATAGCAACCTGGTTGCGCCGATCTCTAATACCGCTGCGGGTATTCAGCTGCTGATCAACGAATAAGTTTGTAGCTTCACGGCTCAAATAAAAGGCCCTGACACTCTGTCAGGGCCTTTTTTTTTGTTGCTTATTCAGAGCTTTGCGATAAGCGTCTTCAGGTTTTGCTTGAGCTGGTCAGATTGTTCTGAAGAGATTGATGCCAACAGCCGGGCTTCTTCAGCCAGTGCCAGCTGTTTCATCTTCTCTCCGATCTCAGCGCCTTTAGTGGTAATCCGTGCGGTGTTTGCAGAAAGGTCTACCAGACCTTTTTCTGCCATCCAGCTGATCGTCTGATTGAGGGCTACTTCGGGCTGCATAACCCGCTCTGCAAGTTCCTGGGTATTGATCTCAGGTGAGGAGATCATGCGGGCAAGAATGCGCCACTCTTCCGGGGTAATATCATGGTGTTGTTTAAGTTTCGGATAGAGCTGAGCACTAAAGCCCTGGTAAGCCACACGCAGCAGGTAAAGCAGGTAACTGCCAACGAAATCGTCTTCCTGTGATGTTGCCGCTTGAGAGCTGTTCATCTCCGGATGTTGAGAAGAGATCGCATAGCTGCCACGGGCAAACACCAGCGGCTCGACGCTATCGTTGTAACGGTAATTAATCACTTCTCCCACCAGAATAAGGTGGTCGCCACCCTCATAAACCGCCCAGGTTTTACATTCAAACTGCGCGGCATAATTATCCAGAACAGGAGCGCCGCCAAGGCCAGCGGTATAAGCCGCGTTAGCAAACTTGTCTTCACCCCGGCTGGCAAAATTGTTGGATGTGGACACCTGATCCTGACCTAAAACGTTCACAGCAAAATGCTTTGCCTGTTCAAAGGCAGGCAGACTGTGTGCGCTTTTGTCGATGCTCCAGAGCACCAGAACCGGATCCATAGATACCGAGTTAAAACTGCTTGCGGTGACGCCAACCGGCTTGCCGTCAGCATCCAGAGTGGTGATTACCGTTACGCCGGTAGGAAACTGTGAGAGTGCGCGACGAAAATCTTTTGGGTCGAATTCTGTCTGAGACATGGAGGGTCACCTTTGATAAATAGTGTAGCGATGTCGTTATTATTGTATCTGTCGTTGATATGCCGGACAGGACAAAACTTAATATATTAATTAATTATAGAGGCAGATCTGCTGGTTAACATATAATTTTCACTGCTTTAATTGTACTTTTCATAAGCTATTTACCCGTGGCTGTGAATAGTAAGCATTGTAAAGAAGATTTAACTGATTGAAATTATATGCTAATTTTTTCCTTCTCTGTACTGGCTGGCGGTAATGCCTGCATTTCTGCGGAAAAAACGTGCGAAATAAGCCGGGTCTTTGAAGCCCAACTGGTAGCTTATCTCCGTGATCGGTGCAGAAGAGTATGTTAACAGGCGTCTGGCTTCCTGCATCAGTCGCTCCATAATCAGCCGCTTGGAGGGTAGTCCGGCCAGACGTCTGCAAATCTCATTCAGGCGAGCCTCAGTCACACTGATCATTGCAGAATAGCGGGCCAGGGAGAGATGTTCATGAAAATGGGCTTCAATCAACTCATTGAAGCGGTGAAATATGCGGACATCCTCTTTACGTATTTTTTGTTTTTTCTGGGTTTGATCTGATAGCCGGGTAATATCGATGAGTACCAGTTGGAGCAGTGCTTTCAGTGCCAGCGAGTGTTCCATGCTGTTATGATCGTTCTCATCGGCCATCAGGCTGAGCATGTAGAGCATTCTCTTTGCGGTGGCATCATAATCGGGTGACAGGGCAACGCACAAGGGATTATTCATAATGCCATTGTTACCCCAGCGGGTTGGTCCCATCTCGCCCATCAGCTCCCACACAAGTTGTTGTCTTGCGGTAATCACATGACCGGTAGCATCATTGTCAGTGACGAAAGCGTGGGGAATGGTCGGTGGAGTCAGGAAAAACATTGGCCCGTCGACGGTGTAGCTTGTCTCATCCAGATGAACCCGCACCGTGCCATTGAGAATGACATGAATCTGATAAAAGCGATCATGGTGGTGAACGGGCATATTACGGCCGAAAAAATCCGCCAGCTTTTCCAGTTGTTCGTAATGTATCTCTGCATCGATGTAATGCTGATCGTAGGCCTTGCCGATATCGATATTAGGGATATCGGCTGACGGGCTGTTGCTTTGGGCAAGTGGTGTAGAGTGACTGCTCATCGCTTTGCTTCTGTCGGTTAGGTTTTCCATATCAGGGTATCACCTTATTATAGCTGTGAAACTGCATCTGTGAGGCTGTCATGTTATAGGTTGATTTGTACAAGTTCTATCTGGTAATAGCCGGTTCTGTTTGATCTGGTTTCACTTGAAGTACTATTTCATGTGCTTTTTGTCCTGTTTTTATAGTAGTCATAGTATAAATATACTTCACATATTAACAATGAAAAGTACAAGTTAGCCTGTGAAAGATCCATTTTATTCTGCCGGTGTGTCATCAATAATGTATGCAGAAGTTTGATAGATGGCCCTGAATCAGGGGTGTGAGTACATAGGGTTCAGTAGGCCGCTGTTGCGACAACAATAATGAGAAAGGTAATGAGTGATGCAAAGACCAAATCCGATGCTGGATGAGCTTAAAAAAATTCTCCCTGCTATCGCGGCAAATGCTGTTGAGGCAGAGAAGCTGAGACAAGTGCCAGAGGAAAATATCCGTCTGTTAAAATCGATTAAGCTGCATCGCGCCTTACAGCCTAAAGCTTATGGCGGTTTAGAATTGTCACTGCCAGAAGTGACCGATTGTGTTGCAGCCCTTGCCGGGGCGTGTGGTGGTACTGCCTGGGCTTTCAGCCTGCTGATCACTCACAGCCATCAGATGGCGATGTTCTCAAAAGAAGCGCAGGAAGAGTTTTGGGGAGAAAATCCGGATGCAGTCGCCAGTAGCTCCATCGCTCCATTTGGTAAGACCGAAGAGTGCGAAGGTGGCGTTATCTTTAACGGCGATATGAAGTGGAGCTCCGGTTGTGATCACGCTGAGTGGGCGATTCTTGGCTTCCTGCGTGATAATCCAGAAACCGGTGAAAAGGATTACTGTTTCGGTGTTGTGCCTGCCAGCGATTACGAAATTGAAGATGACTGGTACTCTGCCGGTATGAAATCTTCAGGCACTAAGACCCTTAAAATTAAAGAAAATACCTTTATTCCAGAGCATCGTATCGAGAAAGCTAAAGCGATGATGACGGGACAGTCTTCCGGTTTTGGCCTCTATCCCGACAGTAAGATTTTTTACGCACCCTACCGCCCATACTTCGCATGTGGTTTCGCCGCAATGGCCCTGGGTATCGCAGAACGGATGCTTGAGGTCTACAAGAACCTGACTAAGAACCGTACCCGTGCTTACACCCTTGCTGCTTCAGGTAAAGAGGTTGCCCCTCTGATGCGTCTGGCTGAATCGACCCATCAGGTTGCCGCTGCAAGAGCATTCATGGAGAAAACCTGGGATGAGCACAAAGCGTTTGGTGAACAGCATCGTTACCCAACGGATGAAGAACTGGCGTTCTGGCGTACCAATCAGGCTTATGCGGTGAAAATGTGCTGTGATGCGGTAAACCGTTTGTTTGAAGTGTCCGGTGGTTCAACCTGGATCCACGACAACGAGATTCAGCGTTTGTGGAGAGATTGCAACATGACAGCGGCACACGCTTACACTGATTACGATGTTTGTAAACAGATTCTGGGGCGCTCGCTGATGGGGATGGAGCCTGATCCTACGATGGTTTAGGTTTTAATCTTTGAAAGCCCGCGATTATCGCGGGCTTTTTTTGTCGGGTCCTGATCAATAATCCAATCTCTTCCAGCTAAAAATATTTATAAAAGTGTTAGTATTGCCGACTTAGTTTTGTCACTCTAGGCTAAAACTGTTTTTTACACATATAGGTTTGCATGAAAGCACCAAAATCTCTTCTGCCTCTGATCGACGAGGGGTTGATCGACGAAGTCATTAGCCGGTTAATGAGCGGTAAAGAGGCTGACATCTATATCGTCAACTGTGCCGGTCAGATTCGCTGCGCCAAGGTTTACAAAGATGCCGTGAAGCGTAGCTTTAAGAATGCAGCTCAATACCAGGAAGGCCGGAAGGTTCGCAGCGGTCGTCGTGCCCGGGCGATGGAAAAGAACTCTGCCTATGGTCGCAAACAGCAGGAGGAGATCTGGCAGAACGCTGAAGTGGATGCGCTGGCAAGGTTGTACCGGGCTGGAGTGCGGGTTCCTGAAACCTTTGGTTGTATCGATGGGGTTCTGTTGATGGAACTGGTGGTGGATGATGAGGGGGATGTCGCTCCTCGTCTTGGTGATGTCTTGCTCACTGAAGAGCAGGCGCTGGAAGATTATGCCGTGATGATGCACTACATAAAGCTGATGCTGTGTGAAGGCATTGTTCATGGTGATCTGTCAGAGTTTAATGTGCTGGTGGATGAATATGGTCCGGTCGTGATTGATCTGCCTCAGGCGGTTGATGCGTCAGCGAATAACAGTGCGAGGTCAATGCTGTTGCGTGATGTCAATAATATGACCCGTTACTATTCCCAGTTTGCCCCGGTGCTGAGTCTGTCCCGCTTTGGTGAGGAGATGTGGGCGCTGTACGAAGAGGGGGAGCTGAAGCCAGAAACTGAGCTGACCGGCCTCTATGACGGTGATGCCGATAGCGCTGATGTTGACTCTGTATTGGAGGAGATCAAAGCGGTTATGCAGGAGGAACGTGAGCGGCAGGAGCGGCTGAAAGAGGCTGAGGGGATTTAATTTCCGACCGGCCTGGTCCTCTACAGGCCGTTAGTTAAATAAAAACCCGCATGCTGCGGGCTTTTTAGTCAGTATCTTTCGCTTACGCTGTCCTGTTATGTATTCGCGGTGATAATATCCCGTAACACCATCGGCAGGATGCCTTTATGACGTATCTGATCCAGCTCGGATGAGGTATCGATACGCGACAGCAGCTCGATCTGCTGAGATGAGCCATCCGCTCGGTGAATGGTCAGTTCTACTGAGCCTCTGGGCTCAAGTGTATCAATACCATTCAGGTCAAAGGTTTCTGATCCATCCAGATTGAGAGATGCCCGTGTGACCCCTTGCGGTAATTGCAGCGGTAAAACACCCATTCCTACCAGATTGGATTTGTGAATACGCTCAAAACTTTCAGCAATAATCGCTCTGACACCCAGCAGAGCAGGTCCTTTCGCGGCCCAGTCTCGTGACGATCCGGTGCCATACAGTTTGCCGCCAAATACAACAGTGGATCTGCCTTCTTCACGGTAACGTGCAGCCGCGTCGTAAATAGACATCTGAACAGGCTCGCCGGCAGCCGGGTGATAACGGGTGACAGCGCCCGTGGTGCCAGGCAGCATCAGGTTTCTGGCTTTAGTATTGCCAAAAATACTGCGCAGCATGACGTGGTGGTTGCCCCGGCGCGCCCCAAGTGATGTCAGATCGCCCTCTGCAACACCTTGCGAGATCAGGTATTCGCCAGGAGGGGAGTCTGGACGTATGCGGCTTACCGGTGAAATATGGTCAGTGGTGGTATTGTCATCACACATCACCAGCATGCGTGCCCCTGAGATATTGTTTAGCGCGTCCTCAGGAGTTTCCAGTGAGAAGCCGTCGAAGAAAGAGATCTCCTGGATGTAGGTTGAATCTGGATCCCAGTCATAAACGGGACCGGTTGGCGATGCCAGGTTCTGCCAGGTCTCAGGGCCGTCGAGGGCGTTCTCATAGGTTTCTCTGAAGGCTTTCGGATCCATACATTCATGCATGGTCTGAGTGATTTCAGCGTTGCTCGGCCAGATATCTTTAAGGAAAACATCGTTGCCTTTTGCATCCTGACCAATTGGCTGAGTGGTCACATCAATATTCACGTTGCCTGCAATGGCCATGGCAACAACCAGTGGTGGTGACATGAGGAAGTTGGTATCAACATCCGGATGCACACGGCCTTCAAAGTTTCGGTTACCGGATAAAACAGAGGCTGCGATAATATCGTGGTTTTGCAACGCTTCTTCAATGCTCGGTGCCAGAGGGCCGGAATTACCCACGCAGGTTGTACACCCATAACCGGCGGTATTAAAGCCCAGTGCATCCAGATGCTGTTGTAGTCCCGCCCTGGTTAAAAAGTCGGTTGCAACCGGTGATCCCGGTGCCAGAGATGTTTTAACGCCATCGGGTACTTTCATCCCAAGCTCATTCGCTTTCCTGGCAAGTAAGCCGGCCGCAATCAATAAGCCGGGGTTGGATGTATTGGTGCAGGCTGTAATCGCTGCAATCACGATATCGCCGTCTTTTAACTCCCTTTCAGGTAACGGTGCGAAAATACCTGCATCGTCTGCTTTCATTGGCGTCACATTAACGACTTCAGGCTTACGCGCTCCTTCAGCCGCCGCTTTCCTGAAAACGTTGCCAAGCTCAGCCAGCGGTAACCGGTCCTGAGGCCTTTTGGGGCCGGCGACAGACGGTTCAACCGTGGCCAGATCAAGCTGAAGAAGATCGGTATAGCGTGGCAGCGGCTGGCCTGGTGTCCAGGCCATATTTTGTGCTTTATAGAATGCGAGTGGCAGATCACCATCCCTGCCGGTTGCTCTCAGGTAGTCGGCAGAGATCGCATCAAATGGGAAGAAGCCCATGGTTGCGCCATATTCAGGTGACATATTGGCGATGGTGGCCCGGTCAGGCAGGGAAAGGCTGGCGCATCCCTCGCCGATGTATTCGACAAACTTACCTACAACACCGCCCGGATAGTTTCTCAACATCTCCGTGATCGTCAGTACCAGGTCGGTCGCGGTGACTCCCTCTCTTAATGCCCCTGTGAGTTCAACACCCACGACTTCAGGGGCCAGCATCTGCATAGGCTGGCCCAGCATGGAGGCACCGGCTTCGATCCCGCCAACACCCCAGCCCACGATACCTAAAGCGTTCGCCATTGGCGTATGGCTGTCCATACCAATGAGGGTATCCGGGACCATCAGTCCATTAATGTTGAGATAGCCTTGTGCCAGATACTCCAGGTTAACCTGATGAACAATGCCGGTTTGCGGAGGAATAATCCTGATGGTTTTGAATGCCTGCGCGCCCCATTTCAAAAAGGCATAGCGCTCTCTGTTTCTGGCCGCCTCAAGCTCTCCATTGATTCTCAGAGAGGCCGGGCTGCCTGTGTTGTCCATTGTCACTGTGTGATCGATAACCAGATCTGCACGTACCAACGGCTCAATGATGGCGGGGTCCATGCCCATGCGCTGAACCGCTGAGCGCATAGCAGCAAAATCCACAATGGCTGGTGTGCCGCTCAGGTCGTGCATAATGACGCGACCTGCTGTGAAAGGTATTTCAACCGGCTGTGTGCCCTGATGTTCTGTCCAGTTTCCAAGCGCCAGAATCTGCTCAGCGGTTACGCCGTTCTGGCCAACATTTCGGGCGATACCTTCCAGAATAGGGCGAAGAGAAAAGGGCAGTTCATCAAGCTTTATACCAAAGAGTGCAGCGGTTTCTGGAAGGCTATGGTAGCGGTGTGCTGTTCCGGGGAGAGTTTTAATGGAACGGGATGGATCAAAATCGATAGGACTTGTCATATTCTATTCCTCACGCAGATGGGACGTTGCTGAACCTATAGCCTCTTTGCACGAGCCTCCGGTCATTGGAGTAGCCCGATCTCCTTGCTTAGTCATATATTCAGCCGTCAAACGAACCGCTATCACCTGCAACATAAATTATTACATTATTAAGATTGTCGACAATGTTAGCCGATTAAAGTCTTAAGGCAAGGGTGGTAGCGCTATTTTTGTCTTGATTTCATACAATTTACGACTATTTGCTAGTGCCCATAGACTGTTTTGACATTTTTGAAGTGCTGCCGGACGGGGTTTATGCAATGCAAAATGGCAGAGAGGGCTAGTCAAAAGAATAAATAAAGGGTCTGGAATAGAATCAGCATATGAAGCCACCAGGGCTGTTAAACTGAAGCCGGCAAGAGGCGAGGGGGATGGTTCTGACCGATCGATTAAATCACTATGGACACGAGCATCCGTCAACCAACTGTGTCGTAAATAACGACTGACTTATATTGACCAACCTGAAAATAAGCATCCTTTCTGAATGATTACTGTTTTTCAGCAAAGGAGCTGCTATCCCAAATTTGTAAAAACATGTAGATCTACAACCAATGTATACCATCAGGAACAGATTGATTTTGTTGCCATTTATTTTATTTATACCGACTATAAGCGCAATTTGAACTGTTTTCATTGAGCTGTTTGTTGCTTTTTCCTTATAATCTGCCGCAGATTCATAATTAGAATTAACTGAGACGAGACGCTTTACGCTATGAGTTACTATTCTGACTACCTAGAAGAAATTGAGGTTCGTAAAAAGGACCTTGGCCTGAATCCCAAACCGATTGATAGCGCAGAGCTACTTTCTGAAATCATTGCCCAGATTAAAGACGCTGGTAATGAGCATCGTGAAGCATCTTTGAACTTCTTCATCTACAACACTCTGCCTGGTACTACTCCCGCGGCTGGCGTTAAAGCGGCTTTCCTCAAAGATATCGCTCTGGGCAAAGAAACGGTTGCCGAAATCTCTCCTGAGTTTGCTCTTGAGCAGCTATCTCACATGAAAGGCGGGCCTTCTGTTGCTGCTTTGCTGGATATTGCGCTGTCTGACGACGCTCAGGCTGCTGCTGCAGGTGAGGTTCTGAAATCTCAGGTATTCCTGTACGATGCTGACTACACTCGTTTGTCTGATGCTTTCAAAGCGGGCAATGCGATCGCTAAAGATATCCTGGAAAGCTACTCAAAAGCTGAGTTCTTCACCAAGCTGGATGATATTCCAGAGAAGATCAAAGTGGTTACCTACATTGCTGCTGAGGGTGATATCTCCACTGACTTACTCTCTCCGGGCAATCAGTCCCACTCGCGTGCTGACCGTGAACTGCATGGCCTGTGCATGATTTCGCCAGAAGCTCAGCAGGAGATCGTTGAGCTGGGCAAGCAGCATCCTGACGCTAAAGTGATGCTGATTGCTGAAAAAGGCACCATGGGCGTAGGTTCTTCCCGTATGTCAGGTGTTAACAACGTGGCACTGTGGGCGGGGGAAAAAACGTCTCCATACATCCCATTCATCAATAACCGTCCGGTCGTTGCAGGTACTAATGGCATCGCGCCTATCTTCCTGACTACTGTGGGTGTAACTGGCGGTATCGGTCTGGACCTGAAAAACTGGGTTAAGAAAACTGACGCAAACGGCGAAGTTGTTCGTGACGAAAACGGTGATCCTGTACTGGAAGAAGCATATTCTGTTGCTACTGGTACCGTTCTGACTATCGATACTAAAGCGAAAAAACTGTACAACGGTGACCAGGAGCTGGTTGACGTAGCCGATGCTTTCACGCCACAAAAAGTTGAATTCATGAAAGCGGGTGGTTCTTACGCGGTAACCTTCGGTAAGAAACTGCAAACGTTCGCTGCTGAAACTCTGGGCGTTGAAGCGCCAGCTGTTTACGCGCAATCCAAAGAGATCTCTCACGAGGGTCAGGGCCTGACGGCTGTTGAAAAGATCTTCAACCGCAACGCTGTTGGTGTGGCGTCTTCTACGCCTCTTCACGCGGGCTCTGACGTTCGTGTTAAAGTGAACATTGTCGGTTCTCAGGACACTACGGGGCCTATGACCTGTCAGGAACTGGAAGCGATGGCTGCTTCTACTATTTCTGCAAGTGTTGATGGTGCCTTCCAGTCTGGTTGTCACACAGCATCTGTATGGGATAACAAAGCTAAAGCAAACACGCCTAAGCTGATGGCCTTCATGAACGCATTCGGTGTCATCACAGCACGTGATCCGAAAGGCGTTTACCACTCAATGACTGACGTTATTCACAAAGTACTGAATGACATCACCGTTGACGACCGGGCTATCATCATTGGTGGTGATTCTCACACCCGTATGTCTAAAGGTATCGCCTTTGGGGCTGACTCCGGTACTGTTGCAATTGCACTGGCGACAGGTGAGTCTGCTATGCCAATCCCTGAGTCTGTGAAGGTAACCTTCAAAGGGTCCATGAAGCCTCACATGGACTTCCGCGACATCGTTCACGCCACTCAGGCGCAGATGCTGAAGAAGTTTGGTGGTGAAAACGTATTCCAGGGTCGTGTTATTGAAGTACAGATCGGTACTCTGCTGGCTGACCAGGCCTTCACCTTCACTGACTGGACTGCAGAGATGAAAGCGAAAGCGTCTATCTGTATTTCTACAGACGAGACGCTGATTAAGTCTCTGGAACTGGCTAAGTCCCGTATCCAGATCATGATCGACAAAGGTATGGATAACGCAGCGGGCATGCTGCAAGGCCTGATCGACCTGGCTGACAAGCGTATCGCTGAAGTTAAATCTGGCGAAGCACCTGCTCTGGCTCCGGACGATAACGCTAAGTATTACGCTGAGCTGGTTGTTGACCTGGACGCAATCGATGAGCCAATGATTGCTGACCCAGACGTAAACAACGAAGATATCTCCAAGCGTTACACCCATGACGTGATCCGTCCGGCTTCTTACTATGATGGCCGTAAGGTAGATCTGGGCTTCATTGGTTCCTGTATGGTTCACAAAGGCGATATGCAGATCATCGCTGCGATGTTGCGTAACCTGGAGAAGAAAGGTCCGATCACCTTTAACGCGCCGCTGGTTGTTGCTCCACCAACGTACAACATCGTTGATGAGCTGAAAGCAGAAGGTGACTGGGAGGTTCTCGCGAAATACGCTGGCTTCACTTTCGATGATGAGCATCCAAAAGAAAAAGCGCGTACTCAGTATGAAAACATTCTCTACTTAGAGCGTCCTGGGTGTAACCTGTGTATGGGTAACCAGGAAAAAGCAGCGCCTGGTGACACTGTGCTGGCCACTTCTACCCGTCTGTTCCAGGGCCGGGTTGTAGAAGATAGTGCAGAGAAGAAAGGTGAGTCTTTGCTGGGGTCAACGCCAATGGTTGTTCTGTCTACTATCCTGGGTCGCTTCCCGACTCTGGAGGAGTATAAAGAAGCCGTTGATGGTATCAACCTGACCTCTTTTGTTCCGCCTAGTCAGGACCTGAGCGTAGCGCATACCGCTATCCCGGCTGTGCGTCTTTAATCACTGATAACGTGACTAACAAAAAGCCCTGATTCTTCAGGGCTTTTTTTATGTTTGCGGTTTGGTTTTCATTCTGACCCGCTTTTCGTTAGCCGTGATTTCGCTAAATGTAGCGTGTCAAAAGCCTGAACGTCTGGCGTTGCAGAAAACAGCCCTATAACTGGCGGGTGGAACCCGGATAGGTTGTGCTGAAAAGTATCAGGGAACTATTTACCTCAGAGTGCGCGGTGAAACTCTATTTATAGGGTTTTCTCTGTGCTCTCCGTGTCCGCTGTGGTGAGTTGCTTTCAGGCTGTTGTATCGCTCCACAGCGTATCAAATATGCTGGCATCCTTTGCCGATAAAGCGCGATGAATATAAAAAAATCCGATGCTGGTATCAACATCGGATTTTTATCAAGTCCTTCTATCGCTCTAATGCTTAAATAAACATTAGAGCGTTTCATCAGGTGATATTACGATTACGCCGTGGCGATCACGTTAGATGCTTTGTCGATATAAGAATCGATCTGATCGAAGTTCAGGTAGCGGTAAACATCGACAGACATGCTGTCAATCTTAGTCGCGTAGTTCATGTACTCTTCAACCGTCGGGATCTTACCCATCAGTGCTGCCACCGCTGCCAGTTCGGCAGACGACAGGAAGACGTTAGCACCGGTACCGAGGCGGTTGGGGAAGTTTCGGGTGGAGGTTGACACAACAGTGGTGTTATCACCGACACGGGCCTGGTTACCCATGCACAGTGAACAGCCCGGCATCTCAATACGTGCACCCGCTTTACCGAAGATGTTGTAGTAACCCTCTTCGGTCAACTGAGCGGCATCCATCTTGGTCGGTGGTGCGATCCACATACGGGTTGGGATCGACGCGCCAGATGCTTCCAGCAGCTTACCTGCGGCGCGGAAGTGGCCGATGTTGGTCATGCAGGAACCGATGAATACTTCATCAATGTGGGTGCCGGCAACTTCCGACAGCAGCTTAACGTCATCAGGGTCGTTCGGGCAGGCCAGGATGGGCTCTTTAACATCTTCCAGATCGATCTCGATCACGGCAGCATAGTCTGCGTCAGCATCGCCTTCCATCAGTTCAGGATTCGCCAACCACTCTTCCATGCCCTTGATGCGGCGCTCAATTGTGCGTGGGTCACCGTAACCTTCAGCAATCATCCACTTCAGCATGGTGATGTTGGAGTTGAGGTACTCTTTGATCGGCTCAGCATCCAGCTTGATAGAACACGCAGCAGCAGAGCGTTCAGCTGCGGAGTCAGACAGCTCGAACGCCTGTTCAACTTTCAGATCCGGAAGACCTTCAATTTCCAGAATACGGCCGGAGAAGATGTTTTTCTTGCCTGATTTTGCAACGGTCAGCAGGCCCTGTTTGATCGCGTAATAGGGGATCGCGTTAACCAGATCGCGCAGGGTGATGCCCGGCTGCAGTTTAGTGCCCTTGAAGCGCACCAGAACCGATTCAGGCATATCCAGAGGCATAACGCCGGTCGCCGCTGCGAAGGCTACCAGACCAGAACCTGCCGGGAATGAGATGCCGATCGGGAAGCGGGTGTGAGAGTCGCCGCCGGTACCAACAGTATCAGGCAGCAGCATACGGTTCAGCCAGGAGTGGATGACACCGTCACCTGGACGCAGGGATACGCCGCCGCGGTTCATAATAAAGTCTGGAAGAGTGTGATGTGTTTGTACATCAACGGGTTTAGGATAAGCCGCTGTGTGACAGAAAGACTGCATGGTCAGGTCGGCAGAGAAGCCAAGACATGCCAGATCTTTCAGTTCGTCGCGGGTCATCGGGCCCGTTGTGTCCTGAGAGCCTACTGTGGTCATCTTAGGTTCGCAGTATGTGCCTGGGCGAACGCCTGCCACGCCACATGCTTTACCCACCATCTTCTGAGCCAGAGAGTAGCCTTTACCTGTATCAGCAGGCTGTTCGGGTTTGCGGAACAGATCAACCGGGCCCAGGCCAAGCGCCTCTCGGGCGCGGTCAGTCAGCCCCCGGCCAATGATCAGCGGGATACGACCTCCGGCACGAACTTCGTCCAGCAGTACCTGTGTTTTCAATGCGAATTCACACAGAGTTTCGCCAGTTTCAGCATTGACTGCTTTGCCTTCATACGGATAGATGTCAACGACATCGCCCATATTCATCTTGTCTACATCCATTTCGATCGGCAGGGCGCCTGCATCTTCCATGGTGTTGAAGAAGATAGGAGCGATCTTGCCGCCGAAGCAGTAACCGCCGGCGCGCTTGTTGGGTACATGCGGAATATCGTCACCGAAAAACCACAGTACGGAGTTGGTTGCAGATTTACGCGAAGAGCCGGTACCCACTACGTCACCTACGTAGGCAACCGGGTAGCCCTTTGCTTTTACCTCTTCAATCTGCTTCAGTGGACCAACCGAACCTGGCTGAACGGGTTCGATACCTTCACGTTCCATTTTCAGCATCGCATTGGCGTGCAATGGGATATCCGGCCGGGTGAAGGCATCGGGAGCAGGGGACAGGTCGTCTGTATTCGTTTCACCCGGTACTTTGAATACGGTAACGGTGATCTTCTCAGGCAGTTCAGGCTTAGAGGTGAACCATTCGCCAGCCGCCCAGGATTCCAGAACCTGTTTAGCGAACGTGTTGCCATTGTCCGCTTTATCTTTTACATCATGGAATGCGTCAAACATCAGCAGTGTATGGGACAGAGCCTTTACTGCAGTCGGCGCAAGATCATCTTCATCAAGCGCCGCGATCAGTGGCTGGATGTTATATCCGCCCAGCATAGTGCCGAGCAGTTGAACGGCTCTGATTTTGTCAATCAGTGGCGATTCGGCTTCACCTTTTGCGATTGCAGCCAGAAAACCAGCTTTAACATAGGCTGCCTGGTCAACACCAGCAGGTACACGGTTTTCCAAGAGGTCAAGGATAAATGCTTCTTCGCCAGCAGGAGGGTTTTTTAATAAGTCAACCAGCGCTGCAGTCTGATCTGCATCCAGTGGTTTTGCCGGCACGCCTTCCTGGGCGCGTTCTTCTACATGTTTACGGTAAGCTTCAAGCACGATATACCCCTCATCTGTTATCTCTGTCAGACAATATTGGTATGTAACGGTCTGACAGTCGACCGGTAATCTTAGACGCCTAACTTAAATCTAGCTTAAATTGGCGCATAAATTTTAGCCTAAATGCACTCTAAAGTTAAGATTTGTAGGAAGTTTTACCGCTAATACTTTTGATTCAGGTATAGTGGATAATCGGCTAAGTTAATGTATTCATAGTTAAAATAGTGGGTGAGATCTATGTGATGCAGATCAACGTTATCTCCTGCGAATTACAAAAGCCTGAGTGATTTATGTATTATTCAACTTAAGTCACTAAAATGTGTACTTATCATTACCCAAGCACATGTATTTATATTAACGTTAGTTACTAGTTAGTCCGGTTGAGTGATCAACAGTTGTCGGATTCAGTAAATCTTAGTAGTAGAGGGCGGGCTTGTGAATTCACCAATTTGGGCGGCAGTTTCCGGCTGGGAACTGAATGCTGAGCTTGAAGGGCTAAATGCTCTTAACATTGAGACTCTTTTTACCGCATTAGAGGGTAAAGAGCTAATCTATGACGGGCCACACAAGTCTGTTTTATTGCATCATTTCAATCGTTTGGTAGCCTCCCGGCCCAATAACCTGCGTAATCAGGTGCAGCGGGTGTATCTGTCTATCTTATGTCATGATGAGGCTGAACTGACCGGTGCGCTGCTGGATCTGTCTCTGACCCTTGAAGGTAAGGGGCAGGCGTTGCGTAAACGGCTGTTAGAGCAGGGGGCCGATCTGATCAGAAAAGAAGATCTTGAGCTGTTTCAGGCAGCTCTGGCAGATGGCGATAATTACAGATTGTTACAATTAAACAAACAGAAATCTGTGCTCTGTAACGGTAGCTTTTCACTGCATTAATCTCTATTTTAATTTCTCACTATAACGGGGTGGGCGTAGTTGTGGGGGTATCTCATATCAAGTTGAATAAGCGTGCTGCAAGCAATGTCATTAAGCTGGGAATCGTCGGCTTTGAGTTGCAATCTAAAACAGCGATGGATCTGTTCTTTATGCAGCACCGCAGTGTGTACAGTCTGGTCTCGACTGAGCATGCTGATGTTCTGATCATCGATATGGAGCACCCGGCTGTAAAACCGGTTGTTGAGCAATATCGCAATAGCCGCCCAATTATTGCAGTTACTGCCACTGAGAATCAGTTTCCCGGATTTGAGACGCTACGCAAACCCCTCGATGGTAAACGTCTGATTAAAGCGATCAACCAGGCAATTGAGTCTTTTGTTCCCGCTGATGGCGATCAGCAACCTGATAATCAGGTTCGCAATGAAGGCGAAAAAGCGTTTCAGGCCTATCAGAAACGCCTGGCTACGGGGCGTCAGGCAATGGCCGATTATAAAACCATCACCTCAGACCGTGATCAGAGCTCTTCTGAAGTACGACAGCGGTTTCAGCTTGGTAGCCAGCCCGCCCCGGTGAATCCGGAGAGTGATGGCGACGTTGTTAAGGTTGAGGCTGATACTGTTGCTGTTCCCCCTAAGGCGCAGGTTGAGTCAGCAGTGGTCGTGCCGGTTGGACGTAAAACTGCAGAAAAGAAACCTCAGGATGTCAAAGCCAGACTCTCCTATCAGATGGTCTATGAATGTTGTGGCAACGCCCCTGATGTCAATATGTATGAACCGGATCAGCGGCGCAGGGTTTTCTTTAAAGAGGATTCGACCCTGCTGGCAATCTTGCAGCAGGCCATTGTTGAAGGTGAGGCGCAGAAGGTGCCGGTGGAGATTACCGGATTACCCGGAACGCTGGCATATATTCCTGAACATAAGAAGTTTCTTTTTGATTTCAGTGAAGACCTTCTGATCCCTCTGGCGCTTACCCGTTTCGGTTATCAGGAGCTTACGCTGAAGGTGCGTCCGGATCTGGATCTTGAGCGACCAAGTATGACTGGATCAAAAGTTTTACTGGTGGAAAGTGATGAGATGATCTGGAAACTGGCACTCTGGACATCGAAAGGGCGTCTTAACCGCAATATAGACCCGGAGCAGCCCCATCGGCTGACACAGCGTCTCGATTTTGACCGTCTGCTGGCAATACCTCATGCGACTACAATCAGCAGTTTGTGGGGAAGGCATAGTCTGTCAGCGCTGGAAGTGGTAAAAGTGCTTAAGATTCACCAGCGTTATGTGTTTTCATTTATGACGGCCGCCCATGCTCTGGGTGCGTTCAGGTCGTAATAAGCAGCAGTTGATGGCCCTTAATTTCTTCTGTAGTAATGTGGCAATTCAGGGATTTATTTAGTAACTAATAAAAATGTAGCCGGAGATATTTTGGTGGGAGATTACAATCAGGACTCCATTCGTTATATCGCTATCACCCCTAGCGGAGCTTACTTTGCCACATTAAATTCAGCCCCGGATGACGCGAGGGCGATGTTGTTGCAGTTGCTCTCTACTGATTTTGAACTGCTCTACTCGCTGGAACTGGTGGCTGAGCTGGCTGATCTGGATGAGACCCAGGCTATGGGCTTATTCCAGCAGTTACTCGACCGGGGATTCGTAGCACTATCTGAAACACCTCCCGAGATAAAGCGGGGGCCGCTTGAAGATATTCTGCCCGACCTTCTGCAACAGATATCGGATAGTGGCAAGGCGCTGTTGGCAGATGACCAGGGTTTTTGCCTCTCTTCAACGGGGTATTCTGCTGAACAATCAGAAACCCTGGCGGCACTGGCTGCCGATCTGCTCTCTTTGCAGGAACGTCATAAACATATTTTAACCAGTGATCTGGAATTAGCCGGAGACTCCTGGGGCATTATGAACGCGGCAGGGCAAAGCCAGCTGGGTTTTTGGGTGATCTATATCGGTCATCAGCGCTTCACGCTGGTTATATCTGATATGCCTAAACTGAATCAGCAGGCGTTTGCTGAAATACTGGCGAGCCTGGCTCGTCGATACCTTGATTACTAATTAATAGTTTTAATGAACTCCCATATAGGGAAAATAAATGGAAGGAGTGTTCTATGCGTTCTGAGATGCTGACCTCAATTTTGAGTGATCTCAACGGCACATCTGCTGATATCGAAGCCTCTGCGGTAATTTCTACAGATGGTCTGATGATTGCGGCGCTGCTGCCATCAAGTATGGATGAAGACCGCGTTGGTGCAATGAGTGCTGCCATGTTGTCTCTGGGAGAGCGTACCGCGAAAGAGCTGGCCCGGGGTGAACTTGAGCAGGTGCTGGTCAAAGGGGATGAGGGTTATATCCTGATGACCCATGCGAATCAGGACTCAGTACTGACTGTTGTTGCTAAACCGAATGCACGTCTGGGTCTGATATTCCTGGACGTTAAGCGTGCGGCAGAGGCGATCGGTAAGATCCTTTAATCGTAAACATCCGGCACCGGTTATGGATTAACAGCTATCAGGGAAGATGTGCGGTGCCTGAGCGAAGAAGGCTGTAAGTATGTCTGAGCAAGACACAGGAGAAGTACGTACTGTTGAAATAGCATATTTTGATGGTACGAAACGTACAACAGACATTGTTGATCGGGAAGTTCCTTATCCTGATGGCAAGCTGATTGTGTCCCGAACCGATCCGCAGGGTATTATTACCCATGCGAATCAGGCATTTATAGATATGTCCGGTTACTCGGAAGATGAGCTGATCGGAACCAATCATTACATCTTACGACATCCCGATATGCCTGCAGTGGCGTTTAAAGGGCTCTGGGATACTATCGAGCAGGGAACAAAGTGGCACGGTTATGTTAAAAATTTACGTAAAGACGGTGCCTATTACTGGGTAAAAGCGACCGTGATTCCGAACATTCGTAATGGCCAGTTGGTTGGTTATACCTCGGTTCGGCGTAAGCCTTCACGCAGTAAGATTGTTGAGAGCGAAGCGTTGTACAAAACATTGTTGGCTGAGGAGTGATAAAGATGACATTTAATCTCACGGTCAGCCCTGATTTTGCCCCCGATCATATCTCAGGGTGGTATTTTTTCAATACCTGGCTGCAGCGTAAACTGGGTGTTGGTATTCATCTTGAACTGTATGATAGTTTTGACGCACAACGCGAAGATATTCGTGCCGAAAAATTTGACCTGATTTACGCAAACCCTTACGACGCCTCCATGCTGGTGCGGGAGATGGGGTTTCAGGCGGTAGTGAAGCCGGCCAGTAAGTCTGATGAAACGATTATTGCTGTTAACGCTGAATCTCCATTTCACACGGTAGAAGATCTTATCTCTGGCTGTCGCGTAGCAACCACAGATGACCCGGATGTACATACCATGGGGATGATCATGCTGGAGTCGGCGGATCTGGACAAAAACAATACTGAGATTAAGCAGCACAGCAGTTATGTTGTCGTGGCGAAAAATCTGTTAAACGGCGATGCGGATGCCGGTTTTTTCCTTAAAGATGCGTACGATGAGTTGTCTGAGCTGATCCGTTCGAAAATGCGTGTTCTGGTGAGTAGTCAGATCAGTGTAGTACATCACAGCTTGCTGGTGGGGCCGAGGATGGCGGAGCATATCCCTGCCATTCAGACCGCTTTGCTAACGATGCATGATGATGAGAAAGGTAAGGGGGTCCTCGAAAGCATGGATATCGAGACCTGGGAACCTATGGACTCAGAGCAGACTGAGTTTATGATAGACCTGATCGATACACTGATAGATTAACCGAGATTTTCTCACTATAAAAAACGCCCCGGACGAGGGCGTTTTTTTTTACCAGATCGTTTGTAGCTGCTTAATGGCCGACTTTAAATCGCTTCATTTTTCCGTACAGATCACTGGCAAGCTTTTTAAACGAGATCGATATTGTCTGGGTGTTCTGGGTGAGTTCATTGGAAACCTGGTTCTGATCACTCAGGTGGGCCAGATTTCGGTTGATTTCATCCGTCACCAGGCTTTGTTCTTCGGTTGCGGAAGCGATCTGAATTGCCATGTCGTTTACCTGTGTGGCGGATGTTTCGATTTCGCTCAGAAGATCCTGAGTGCTTTCAACCAGTTCGACAGAGGAGTTTACCTGCTCAGAGCCTTCGCGAATTGAGCTGACAGCCTGATTCACACCCGTTTGCAGCTTTTCTATCATCGCTTGTATCTCTTCGGTGGACGCCTGGGTTTTACTGGCCAGCGAACGAACCTCATCGGATACAACGGCAAACCCACGGCCATGATCGCCTGCTCTGGCAGCTTCTATTGCGGCATTCAGGGCAAGCAGGTTGGTTTGATCGGCTATTCCTCTGATAACATCCAGCACTGAAGCGATATTTTCAGACTCTTTAGCCAGGTTGCCGATCACCTCTTCTGAATGGGTAACTGAGCGGGTCAGGCTCTGGAACTTAATTACCGAATCATTGATTATCTCCCTGCCTCTGTGGGAGATATCGACGGTTTTAGCGGTTTCTGACGCAGTGCGCTGAGCGTTTTCAGCGACGTCGCGGATGGCGGTACTAAACTCCTCCACCGCGGTTGCGATCATCTCGACCCCCTGGCTCTGCTCATTAACAATTTTCATGCTGCTATCGGCTGATTCCCCCAGTTGAGCTGAACTGCTGTTCATTGACTCTGCCTGATGGCGGATGTCAGATATCAGTGTTTCAAGGTTGCTGATAAAAGTATCGAAAGTGTCGGCTAATTCACCCAGTTCATCTTTCCGCTCGGAGTTTATTCTGAGTGTCAGGTCGCCATCACCCTCACTGATCTCCTGGATGCTTGTGGTAAGGCGGCGGATATTGGTGACCAGAAATTTCGGGGTTAAGTAAGTGAGCGCGCCGGCAATAATCAGTACGATAAGAGTGAAAACTCCCAGGCCAAAAGACACGGTCGAGATCTGTTGTTCCAGCCGGTCACGCTCGCGGACCGATTGTGCATCAAGCTCTTCACCTGCCAGATTGTATAGGTTCCGGAGTTTTTTGAAGGCTGTTAGCGCCTCGCCATCGCTCAGCGCACGTGCCTGGCCGGTATTACCGGTTTTTATAAGCGTCAGTACCTGATCCGCTTTTTCTTTCCAGTCACTGAATCGGGTATCAAAAGAATCCAGTTTGCGGATGATGTCGGGGTACTCTGACATCAGTGCTTTGTACTTATTCATCCGATCCAGTGCCTGCTGGGCATTCTCATTAAAATCGTTGAGAATTTTATCGCTGGTATTGCCCAGCAGATACTCCAGCTCGGCTTCTCTGGCCTGGTACAGGTCTCTGTCAGCGTTAAGTATGCTTGAAATCGCCGGCAGGTAGTTCTGACCAAAGGTGTTTACACCTGACTTCATCTCATCTGTCAGAATTTTGCCGGAGACTGCGATGATCAGGATCGCCAGGGTCAGTATGACCATTGCGATTGAAAGTTTGACGCGAATGCTTTGAAACGGGTTGGACTTCATAATTACTCAACCTGTAGTGGTTTGCTTGCTTGTTTAATGTAAAGCTCAGGCTATCGTGAAGATGACTTAAATCAATAAAAATAGGTCTCAAAATGACAGTGACAGCCTTATTCTCTCAAATGCGTCTGCATGCTTCAGGGGATGGGGCTGCGTTGAGCTGATGTGAAGAGGGAGTCTGTCGCTATCTGCTGATAGGACGCCAAGGTCAGAGTAGGGGGGAAGAGCGTTGATTGAAAGCCTCTGAACCTTTTCAGGTTCAGAGGCAACAATGTCTCAGGAGGGGCAGTTTGTGGCGAGCTCTCTGGCCCGTTGATATACTTTTTTCGCCGGCAGGCCTTTAGCTTCAAGGCTATCAATATAGTTCTGGGATGCTTTATCCAGCAGCGGTTTCCAGTCCGGGCTGTTTACGCCACCCTCAATGGTGAAGATCTCGTGGCCGGCATCCTCTGCCTGTTTTTTGCCTACCACATCCAGTGCGTCAAACACTTCACCTGCCTTCTCAGCCCATGAAAGTCCGGAGTTTTTGTCGATAATGGCCTGAAGGTCCGCTGGTAGACTGTTATAGACCCTTTTGTTCATGGTGACGATAAAGGATATGGTGTAGAGTCCCCCCACTTCTGTATGCGTGTTGGTCAGCTCATTGAGCCGGAAAGAGGCCATCGCTTCCCATGGAAACGCGACACCATCGATCACGCCCCGTTGCATCGCTGTGTATGAACCGGGCGCCGGCATGCCCACTGGCTGTGCATTTAACTCCGTCAGCAGCTCTGCGACAACCGTCGTTGGACGACGAATGCGCAGGCCCGACAGATCAGAGGGCACTTTGATCAGTTTATCCCGGGTGTGCAGAAGGCCGGGGCCGTGGGTATAGAGAAAAATAGGCTTGGTATCTTCGTACTCTTCAGAAATCAGCTTCTCATCAAGCAGGCTTTGCAGAATGCAGGAGCCATTGACCGCATCTTTAGCAACGCCAGGAAGCTCGACAATTTGTGTCAGAGGGAAGCGGTTTGCACTATAACCCTGAACCGTTGCCGTTACATCCATTATGCCGTTTTTGACTGCGTCATATTGTGCCGGTGGTTTTGCCAGAGTACCTGATGGGTACACTTCTACTGAGATGCGCCCGCCGGACTCAGCTTCAATTTTATCCGCCCAGGGTTGAATCAGGTTTTTATGTGGGCCGGAGACGGCTGGCCAGAGATGCCCCAGCCGGATAGTGAATTCGGCTGCCTGGGCGGGCGAGAGAAGTGCGGCCGATAGCAGGCCTGCCGCGGTTAAACGGGTCAGAAGTTTACACATATGTTGCTCCTATAATTCATCATCTTCATGATGCGCAGATCTGTTCAGCTGTCACCCGGGCTTTACGTTATCCCTGAAAGAGTTGTTGCTGAGCTATTGCGGGATGGTCAGATCTGCATCTGTTTATTTTTATTAGCTATATAGGTTTGTATTAATGATAGTGTATCGGTTAAGTTTTCTAATGCAGCCCCCCGGACTATCCGTTGCAGCATCTAAGCGCTTCGTCGGCAGCGTCGTTGACCTATACTCTTATGTACAGGTCTTGCATGCCCTGGCAATGCTTCAACGAATATAGGTTATTGGATTCAAAAATGTAAAGTTATTTTGTTTGTGATATATTTTATCAGGTTTGTTTTATCGGCTTATTTATTTAAAAACATATAGATAGGCGGGTATTTGTTTTTTGTTTTGGGTGTAAGTTTTTGGTATTTGTATCCAAGTTTTCAGGGGCCTCGGGTGTTGAAAGTAGACCGAATATTGAGCGGGAGTCTGGATGAGTAAGCAGGGGCAACGGGTTATTCTGTCGTTACGACAGATGATTGTGAACGGTGATCTTGCGGCGGGAGAACGACTGCGGGAAGAGTCGCTCGCTGAGCGATTAGGTGTTTCACGCACCCCTATCCGGGTGGCACTGAAATTATTGGCGCAGGAGGGGTTGCTACAGACGGTGGGTGCCCGGGGTTATGCTGTGCGTCAGATCAGCACTGAAGAGATCAGGAATGCGGTTGATGTGCGGGGGGTTCTCGAGGGGATGGCTGCACGTCTGCTAGCGGAGGCCGGGCTGACAGAGAGCATTCGCGATACGCTTAAACAGTGTCTTGATCAGGGTGATCAGCTGTTTTCCCGAGGGGCTATTGATGAAGGGGATGTGGTCACGTTTCACGACCTGAACATGACATTTCATAACACCATCATCGATAACTGCGGTAATGGTGCAGTCAAGAGCGCCATTATGCTTAACGACCATATTCCCTTTGCCTCGGTGCACTCTATTGCTATCGACAGTTCCGCGATGGACCGGGAGTACCTACGCCTGACGTTTGCGAATGTTCAGCACCACCTTGTTTACGATGCACTGATAAACCGGCAGGGCACCCGTGCCGAATCACTGATGCGTGAGCATGCCAATGCCGCATTACGTTATGCTGAGATTTTTGGCGTGGGGAATGGCGATAGGGGGAACGTCAAAATCTTGCGTTCCGATCTGGCCGCCGACTAACCTGCGGCGGGCAGGGCGCCTGCGCCAGGGATCCTGTCTTCAGATTAACGCTCCTCAGATTATCGCTCCATTGTGTAGATAATATCACCGCCGTTATGTTCTGTGGCGGTTTGGGTTTCCACGCTCCAGGCATCATTGAGACGATAACGCATAAAGAATGTATGCGTCGGCTCGAGCAGTCCAACCCCGTATTTAACATACAGGCGGGGCGACAGATATTTGCCAATATACAGCGATGTATCGGTCGCAGTATCGCCTCCGGCAACCCCCAGTTCGTCGATATTAAAGGTTTCTGAGATCTGCTCAGCGATTGTGTTGCCGCCTTTCAGGGTTAATGCTGATGCGGCTTTAAACAGCAGTTCCTGTTCGCTCATCGAGTTGCCGCCAGCGCCTGGCGCGTGACCAAACATCAGATAGGAGAGTTGGCTGCTTTCCGGCATGGCCGGTTCAGAGAACAGCGAGAGACGGGGATCATTCAGGGTTCCGGATACTTTTGCACCGGCAGTGATATCCTCCACCTGTCGCGACACTCGCAGATCTAATCCGGGGTTGTCCACCGGACCTCCGCTGTAGACCAGGCTGCCGCGATCAATATTAAGATCCTGCCCATAGAGGCGGTACTGACCCGAAGCTACCTGCATAACGCCGGTGGCACGCATGACCTGTCGGCCATCATCCTCAATCAGTACACTGCCCAATAAGCGTCCTTCAAACCCCAGCGCTTCCAGGTTGACCTTGTCTCCGAGGGTGATTCTCATCTGGGCATCCAGATTGCGCTTGTGGGTCGCCCCGGGCGTGTCTGGGTGATTCGGGTCGACAATCACTACATCATCAGATACCGGCGAGGTCGCTTCGATCTCGGGTGGTTTGATACTGGCCTCCGGTATTTTAATCTCGCCTCGCAATACAATCTGATCCGGGGTCACGTTCAGCTTAACAGAGGGGGATATCCACGCCTGAATCTCCTCGGTGGCAACGGCTTTGAAACGTGTACCTTCCAGAGTTAACTCTCCGCTATCGGCCACCGGGTTGTACTGTCCATGCAGCTCAACAGGCCCATTGTCGGATTGCATTCCGCCGTTAATCAGCAACGTGTTGTTACCGGGCTCGCCAGTTACATCGAGGTTGATCTGTTGCAGGCTTATGCCCAGCGCGGGCAGGTCCGCACTGGCCTGGTTGAGGGTCAGGTGTCCCTCAATACCGGGTTTGTCTACCGTCCCACTCAGTGCCAGCTGCGAACTGATCTGCCCGGTGATCGCCTGAAGCTGCGGTGTGAACAAGGAGATGAATTTAAGGTCATCCACGGACAGGTTAAGATCGCCATTAAGCTTTCTGCTATGGTAAGGATCATCAACGGTGATCTGTGCTGAAAGTTTTCCTGTAGGATACTGAAGTGGCAGGTTCAGATCTGCTCTGAGTTGATTGTTCTGACCCTGGATACGCAGGGTAATATCGTCAGCACGTATTTTAAGGTCATCCTCCTCGAGCAGTAGCTCGGTATCTTTCAGAACTGCATAGCCGTTAATTTCTGGTGCCAGGCCCGGTGCTTGTGAAAACTTCAGATCAGACTCCAGATAACCCTGTAATGCCGCCTGAGTTGGTATCCAGGGCTGCAGGTGGGTCAGCGAGAGTTGTTGTGTATCGATGGCTGCTTCAAGCCCCCGGGTCGCTGACCAATCGGTTGAGGCACACAGGGAACTGTCGGTTTTGAGGGTTGAGTTGAGGCAGAGGCTATCAAGGTGTGCCGCAGTGGAACTCAGAGTCACTGCCACCGGGCGCTGAATCTGCCAGCCGCCCAGTTGCGGCTGAATGAGGTTAAGTTTGTTCAGGGTTCCGTGCCACTGCTCCTCTTTCCACTGGCCACTGAGCGCCAGCTCAAGCTCGGCGGGCCCCTTATCGGTTGTCAGCGTCAGTTGGTGCTTATCAGGAGTCCCCTGACCAACGATATTAAGTTTTTGCCACTGGTTGCCAGCGATATTGAGCTGTGCAGCGCTGAATCGAATATGTGAACGGGTTTCCGGGCTGAGGTTCAGATCCAGGTCTGCGTTTAAGTGGCTGGCCTGATAGGTATCATATGTCAGATTCTGTCCCTCAAGGGTGGCGATAAGGTGTGGCGTTTTCTGGCTACCGGTTAACGTGCCTTTGCCATCCAGGCTGCCTTGCAGACCGGGTAGCAACTGGTTCAGATTGGGCGAGTGAGCAGACCAGGAAAGGTTGAGCTCTTCATCTATCGTTCCGCTGGCCTGAATGGCGGTAGCGGCTATGTTCAGACGAAGATCGGCGATATTGATGTCGCTACCGTTAACCGTGACCTTGCCATGACTGCTGAGGGTTTCATTGCGCAGCACCCCGCTGAGGGAATCCAGCAGTAGCTCAAGCCTGAACGGTTCAGCTGCGGGCTGACTGCCTGTGACCGCTGCCTGAAAGTTTAGCTTACCGGGCCACTCCGGCCAGAACTGTCCGGGATTCAGTTGTTTTCCGCTGGCTTTCAGGTTCCAGTTCAGTTGCGGCTGCCAACTGACTTTGCCGCTGACCCTGACACTGCCTTCCAGTGTTTTGCCTGTCAGGAGTAGAGACTCTGCCCTCTCACTGTTACCGCTGCCTGTCAGCGTCCACTGACCAGGAGGGATGGCGGGACCTGCAAGAGCGCTGTTGAGGGTAAACTGATAGTGCTGCAGATCACCACTGACCTGAAGCTCGCCTTTGCGGCTTAAATAGGCTGCCTCCCCCTGAAGAGGGTAGCGCAGATTATTCCAGTGACCCTTAATATTAAAGCTGAGTGGCTCGCTGGTTACAGCCACTTTACCGGTTAACTGGAGCATTATCGGATTGCTGCTGTTGCCCTGTAGCGGCTCAGTCTGGATCAGATTCAGCTGATCAATCTGCAGCGTGTTGTCTGCAAAATGAAGTTGAAGTGATAGCTGTATCGCACCGACTTCGGGCAACTTTGTCTGTAGCTGACTATTGAGTTTGAGCTGGTCAGCACTGCCGTGTGCGGTTACCGATCCGCTCAGGTTGCTATCGCTTAACTGCGGGGTAAACTGCCCCAGATCAGTTGTTATGTGCTGTAAAGTCAGCTCTCCCTGTGGCTTTTTCAGCAGGTTTTGCAGCGATGCAGAAAGCTCAGTGCTGATTAATCCACTGAGTCTCTGCTCGACCTTGAGGGTGTTGCTATCTCCCTTGAGTGTTCCGGTTATGTTGCCCTGGCCCGACAGTGGTTGTTGCTCAGGCAGGGTTAAACTCCACTGGGTGCTCAGCTCCAGCGGGAACTGGCCATTGGGTTGAAGCTGACCGCTGATTCGCATCCGGGCCTGGGGGGTGACAACCTTAAACTGATCAATGAACAGTGCATCGTCCGAGGTATGGACACTGATGAAAGCGCTTGAAATGTTAGTCGTGGTTGCTGGCTGATCACTCCCTTCTGTTGCGTTTATAAGGCTTAACTGACTGATATTTAGCGCATCAATCTGCAGCGTCAAAGGCAGGGTTATATCTTCCAGAGCCACACTGGTCGTTTGATTATTATCAGGGGGCGTTGTGGCCTGACTTGTCGTTGTGATGACCGGCTGTTCAATATCCAGCCTGATAATGTGCAACTGGCCGGTAAGCAGTGCCGATGGTTGCCAGTCCAGCGAGATGCGGTTGAAACTCAGTTCTGTGTCCGGCTGTCTATAGGCGATTCCTCTAAGATCGGGCTGGCTGAGGATTGAGCCCTCAATCTGCTGAACCTCTAATCTGCCTGGCAGCCACTGTTGGCCTATGGCGATCAGTTGCCGCAGACCGCTGGTCGTTGCTGTGAAATAGAGGAGTGTGGCGCTTGTCAGCAGACCGAACACCATGAGCAGTATCAATAGCATCCTGAGCAGGCGGCGCATCCGCTTTGGCCGATGTTGCTGATCAGTTGATGGCGCAGGCTGCTGTTCAGGTGAAGACTCTGACTGAGCTGATTTTCCGGACGGGCTCACAGATCGGTCCCCAGATTAAAATGCAGGTGAATGCTGTTATCGTCACCATTATCCTGAGGAACGGCCAGGTCGAAACGAACCGGCCCTACCGGTGAGAACCAGCGCAAACCGATGCCGGTACCGGTATGCAGACTGAGTCGGGTATCATTAAATGCATTTCCGCTATCGATAAACGCCGCCACTCCCCAGTTCTCTTTAAAACGATAATCGACCTCAAGGCTGCCCACTAACAGGTTGCGACCTCCGATAACATCACCACTGTCATTGCGTGGCCCCAGACTTTTGTAATCGTAGCCCCGGACGCTGTTATCGCCGCCAGCAAAAAAACGCAGACTGGCGGGCAGGGCGTCGAAGTTATCGACCCAGGTGGTACCGGCTTCAGCCCGGGTAAGCAGGCGAAACTTATCGGTAAAGCTATAGATTCCCTTGCCACTGAGGCGGGTCTGGACAAAATCTTCGGTTGATATCATCGCTTTGCTGCTGCCACGCAGTTGTGCAGAGAGACTGTAGCCATTTTTGACATGTAAACGGTCTTCAGTGGACAGGGTGCTGTAGTTGATCTGAGGGATCAGAAAGTAGGAGGTGTCCGTCTCGCCACTAAAGGTTGATTCCTCCTGTTGATAATTCAGAGCCATTACCTGTTGCCAGCTTCCCAGTTGTTTCTGCCGCGACACGCCAATAGAGTAACTGCGTGTTTCAACGCTGTCGGAGTTCTCATCCAGCAGGCTGAAGAGGATGGAGTAACGGTCCTGACGGGGGTTTTTACCCGGAATCGAATATTCAGCAGAGAGATTGGTGATAATCTCTGAGGTAAGCAACTGGGTATGGAACTGATGACCCTGGCGATTAACCCAGCGTTTTGTCATACCCAGCTTCGCCCGTGCGCCGGTATCGGTGCCATAACCCAGGCCCAGGTGATATTTGGTTCTCTTATTGGCCTGCAGATCAACGTAAACGGGGACTTCAGTGTCGCTCATCTCGTTCCATAGCGGCCTGACCTCTACCCGTTGAAAATAGTCAGTATCGATCAGCGCTGATTGCAGGTCGATCAGGCTGCTGTTCTGCACCGGGTCTCCGGATGAGAAAGAGGCATAGGACCTGAGATAGTCATCGTCAAAGGGATTGGGGGCAAAAGATATTTCACCAATATTGAAGCGGGGGCCGCTGTCGAAATAAAGCATAATCGTTGCCGAATAATCGGACAGGTTTACTTCCACCCGGTGACGCGTCAGGGTTGCCTGATAATATCCCCGCTCGACGGCCAGTGAGCTAAGCTGTTTTTTAAGCTGTTCATACTGACTGTGAATCAGAGGTTCACCCTGGCGCAGGGGGCTATTTGCCAGTAGCTGCTTAAAGGTTTTGTCGTTGCTGGCATCACCGTTTAGCTGTATATCCAGCTTTGATATCAGCACCGGTTTACCGGGGGTGATGCTGTAACGGGCGACCCAGTCCTGATCTGTTTTGTTTAACTGGCTTTTAATTTGCGGTCTGTAAAAACCAAAAGGCTGCAGTGCCGTCCTGATCTCACTGTCGGCCTGACTATGCAGGTAGCGTAATCGACTAGGGTTGGTGACCTCTTTATTGTTGAACTGCTCGATACTCAGCATGCTGCGGATATTGACTTCCTGCACTGAGTTGACGCCCTCAATGGTGATAGAGAGATTGCCAGCCATAATCTGTAGAGAGAGGCTGCTGAGTAGGAGCAGGAGTATCAGGCGCATTAAAATCGTCGTCCGTATTCTGGCGCGGGTAAAAACACAGGTTTTGATTATACCGGGTGGCGCAGGTATTCATACTGCAATTGCACAGTCTGTGCGCGTGTCCGCCTGAGGTATTTTTCAGAGCAGCATAAAGCCGTCACACGTAATGGGTTGACCCGCCCAGGCAGATAAAGTTTTATAGAGGGGCAGGAAAGTCACTGTTTATTCATAACTTTCACCAGAGGGCTATCTGTTTGCTGAATAATGGTGTATATCGTCACCGGCTAACGTGCTAGTACCAGGTTCTGGTGGGCTAACGTAACCGGGTGATCTGATTTTAAGACCTCTGATTATGCTCAACTTACAGGTGAGAGAAGGAGATGCGATCTTGAATAGCGAGAATAAACCGGTTATCGGCTGGCGTGAGTGGGTGTCTTTGCCGGGGCTTGGTATTGATCAGATTAAGGTCAAGGTGGACTCTGGCGCCCGCACCTCTGCGCTACATACGTTCAGGCTTGAGCCGTTTCAGAAAGAGGGACTGGATTGGGTGAGCTTTGATGTGCATCCAAATCAGTACGATCTTGATACTGTTATTCGCTGTGAGGCTCCCGTGCGGGATATACGCACTGTTACCGACTCGGGGGGGCATCAGAGTCAGCGCTATGTCATACTGACTGACATTTTAATTGGTGATCAGCAATACCCTATAGAGCTGACACTGACTAACAGAGACACAATGCGATTCAGAATGCTACTGGGCAGAACGGCGATGAACGGCCGCTTCCTGATAGATCCTGAAGGCGCATATTTAATTTCACAAGGCATTCATCCGCCTGAACAGTAAGGTTTTATAATGAAGATAGCCATTTTATCCCGCAATCCGTCTCTGTATTCTACGCGTCGTTTGATTGAGGCAGCAGAGGCTGCCGGTCATGAAGTCCGGGTGCTGGATGTATTGCGTTGCTATATGAACATCAACTCTGAAGAACCGAGTATTCACTACAAAGGTGAGGATCTGGGCAGCTTCGATGCGGTTATTCCCCGGATTGGTGCATCGGTAACCTTTTATGGTACCGCTGTGCTACGTCAGTTGGAAATGATGGGGGTATACCCGCTGAACGAGTCTGTGGCGATCAGCCGCTCCCGGGATAAGCTGCGCTCAATGCAGCTGTTATCGCGCAAGAAAGTTGGCTTACCGATTACCGGATTTGCCAGTAAACCAAGTGATATTCCCGATCTTCTGGACATGGTGGGTGGTGCCCCTGTGGTACTGAAACTACTGGAGGGAACTCAGGGGATCGGTGTGGTTCTGGCCGAAACCAGAAAGGCGGCCGAGAGTGTGCTGGAAGCCTTTATGGGGCTGAAAACCAATATTATGGTTCAGGAGTTTATCAAAGAGGCTGGCGGTGCGGATATCCGTTGTCTGGTTATCGGCGATAAAGTGGTTGCGGCAATGAAACGTCAGGGCAAAGAGGGTGAGTTTCGCTCTAACCTGCATCGTGGCGGCTCGGCTTCACTGGTCAGAATCACTCCCCAGGAGCGTGCGACAGCTGTTTTGGCAGCGAAAACCATGGGATTAAATGTTGCCGGTGTCGATCTGTTGCGCTCTGAGCGGGGGCCGCTGGTGATGGAGGTAAACTCCAGTCCTGGCCTTGAGGGAGTGGAGCGGGCTACCGGCAAGGATGTGGCTCACAGCATAATCACGTTTATTGAGAAAAGTGTTGCAGAAAAGAAAAAAGCGACCCGCACACGCACACGGGGCAAAGGATAATACTTTATGGCGCAACTGAATCAACCGCTTGAGATTGCCGGTTGTATTGTAAAGCCGGGCGAACGGCGAACGATTCATGTCGATCTGGCTCGTCTGTATACCAATACCCATCTGGATCTGGATATCGAGGTGATTCATGGGCGCCGCGCCGGGCCAACACTAATGGTATGTGCGGCAATTCATGGAGATGAACTCAATGGTGTAGAGATCTGTCGTCAGTTATTGAAGTATAAATCTTTGCACCGCATCGCCGGGACGCTGATTATTGTACCGGTGGTTAATATTTTTGGTTTTATCCACCAAAGCCGCTATCTGCCGGACAGGCGTGATCTGAATCGCTGTTTTCCCGGCAGTGAAAAGGGCTCTCTTGCCAGTCGGATTGCCTACATTTTCAGGACGCAGGTTCTGAGTCACTGTACCCATGTGCTGGATCTGCATACCGGGGCGATTCACCGCAGCAATATGCCGCAGATCAGGGCAAATCTGGACAACCCGGTGGCAAAAGAGATGGCGGATGCATTTGGTGCCCCGGTGATCATTGATTCAAAACTACGGGATGGCTCACTGCGGCAGTGTGCTGATGAAGCAGATATCGCTTTGATTCTTTATGAGGCAGGTGAAGCGCTGAGGTTTGATGACCGGGCCATCCGGGGAGGCATCCGCGGAGTGTTAAACGTTGTGCGCTACCTGAAAATGTTGCCGCCGTTAAAGAAACCTAAAAAAGTGCTGGCACCTGTGGTTGCCCACTCGTCAGCCTGGATTCGGGCCAATTCCGATGGTGTTTTCAGATCGGTGGTTTCGGTTGGTCAACGGGTTAGCAAGGGACAGACCATGGGGGTGGTTGCATCGCCTTTCGGGGCCCATGAGGAGGAGGTAGTTGCACCTAATTCCGGTATTATTATCGGCCAGAACAATATTCCGGTCGTTAATGAAGGGGATGCTCTGTATCACCTTGCCCGCTTCGAATCGAGCAGTCTGGAAGCGGAAAAACAGGTAGAACGGATTACCGAAGAGATTGAAGCCCAGCGTATACCGGAAGACAGCGAGCTAAATTTATAATTGTCTTTTAAATTAAATAGTTATATTGATTATATAAAATTTTAGTTTAATTGAAGTTGCTGCGATTAAGGGGGAAGTTAAGCACTCCTGTTTACCGCGATCGGGCTTTATCGCATGCTCTTAAACCGATTCTTTAGTTCCTGTTTGCAGGGGCTTTTCTATGGCGCTCAGTATTTGATCGCGTTTTCAACCAGTGCATTGCTGAGTTTGCGGATATTTCTGGCCATATCGCGAGCCAGATTCAGAGTGATAATACCAAAATCAAAGGGATAGTTTTCATGAACCCGGGCAAACAGATCAGAACTGATCTCCAGTACCCGGCTGTCACAATTGGCAACGGCATAGCCTGCATGGTTGTGCAGGGCAATCATGGCAACGAAGCCAACTTCTTCACCAAAACCGATATCGCGGGTGTTATAACGCTTGCCATCGTGGAGTTTGACAAAGCTGAGGCTGCCTTCCAGAACGACATAGAAAGCATTGCCGCTATCGCCGGCGTCAAATACCTTCTCGCCGCTGGCAAGTTCAAGTATCCGTCCCTGCTCGAGGATAAAGTTAATACAGTCATCGGTGAGCGCTCCAAATAGAGACCCCTGACGTATTTTTTCCTGGGGCAGGCGGGTATGGATGTCCTCGGCTGTTATCGTTTTCATCGCTTATTTAACAATTAAACCCTGTATGGTCAGCCTAGTACAAATCTGCAGTTCCGGTGAAATAAGTTATTGCAGGAACTGTTCGATGTTGAGGGGCTTACTGTCGCCGAGCCACATAATATATTTGGTATGGTCGTCAAGGTCGTTGCCGGTAACCGGATGGATAAAGACAGTCAGTCCCTTACGATTAAGGATTAGCCACGGCAGAACCTTGCCGATCTCCGGCGCACTGAAGGAGAGTTGGCAGCTCCATTCAGGGTGCGGGCCTACCAGTTTCTGGTGTACCCTGCCCATCTCGACCCCCAGTGAATCGTGGGCCTTTTCGCACAGCTCAACCGCCTGGTTAAGACTGTTGGCATCGAAGTAGACGTGTGCATGATAGGCGGTGATCTTTGTCGTTACCTGAGTCATCTTTATTCCTGTGTTTCTGGCCGTTGCAGATAATAGAGTAAAGCATTTTACAGAAGCAATTGTTATCGAAAAACTGAATAGTGCTCAAAGAAAACAGATGGGTGTTAAAGTGTGCAATCTGAGATGCTATACAAACGGATCTGATCGATACACTATAGTTTCCCGAAACACGAAAATAATGAAATAGCAGGAATATGATGAGTAAAACCTATCTGCAGGCATCACTGACACTGGATGCCGCTATGGTGATCGCCCAGGCTGCGATCAATCACGGTAATCAGCTGGGGATCAAGGTAAATGTGGTGGTAGTTGATAGTGCCGGTAATCGTCTGGTGTCACTACGGGAGCCAGGAGCGCCATTACCGGCGATGGATTTCGCTGAGAAAAAAGCATACACCGCTGCAAATTTCAGATCACCAACGGAGAAGTGGGCGGAACTGCTGGAGGGCAGGCCCATTGTAGCGAATGGTTTAGCACAGCACCCAAAAGTGGCACTGTTCGGCGGTGGTTTGCCGGTGCTGGTGGATGGCAGTGTGGTGGGGGCAGTGGGCGTTGCCGGCGGCAAAGTACCAGAAGATCTGCAGTGCGCTGAAGCAGGGATAGAAGCGCTTAATGGGCTGAGCTGAGGCGGAGTTCCATTGTGTCAGGCTGGTTCCGTCGACTGAAAAAACAGACCTTGAAAAAACTGATCATGATCGATACCGGCTACCATAGCCATCATCTGTCGACGACTCTGCTTGAACGTGGTGGGTTTTCCATATTGGCATTTATCGATGAAGAACCGTGGAATCACCTCAATCTGATGAACGGCGCAAAAATTCACTATCCCAGTGAGTTGCTGGCGCTGGCAGAGAAAAGCAGGGCTGATGCTGTTATTAAATTGACTGGAAAGGGGTGGCAGCCAGCCAGTGACTGTGTCTCAGAACTGCAGAAAAAGGGCATAGCGTATATCACGCTGGATGTGGCGATAGCGCCGGATGAACAGTTAAATATTATTGTGGAGCGTTTATCAGCTGAGCGATGAAGACGACTGGCTCTCTTAGCGGTGAGCCAGTGGTCCTGGAATGAATTCAGGCAGTTCAGCAGAAAACAGGTTGGTCATTTGTTTAGCGATATAAGAAAACGTTTCAAGCAGATATTCTGCACGCATGCGCTCAGCTTCTGCAACAATTTTATTCAGGTCATAATCAGCAGATTGATCGGTATATATGTACTTGCTCATGGTCATATTCCTTTAAATGTTTAAGATAGAGGCTATTTTAGACTTTGGTCTGACACCATACAAACGAGTATTTTTTGAAGAATAGATTAGAAAAACTCATCATTTCAGTGGGTCAGTCAACCAGTCAATAGTAGTGGGGTTGAAGAGGGCTGGACGATAGCTATTCGAATTATTCTATTGCTATCGACATAGAATGATTCGTCTCCCCCTGATTAGCTCACTATAATTGTCACTCAGTTCCGCTTTTGTCATTCACCGCTTCAATCTCTTTAAGACAGGTTTATTGTGACCAGAATACTGCGTAAGTTTTTTCTGCCAGTGGTTTGCCCCTCTGCTATTGTGTCCATTGTGCAGCAGGCGATGCTGGTTGTTTTACCTCTCTATGTGCTGGCTATTGGAGGAACACTGGCACAATCGGCGATGATTATTGGCCTGAAAGGTATCGGGATGATGCTGGCGGATCTGCCTGCGGGATTGCTGCTGGCGCGTTTCGGTGATAAACGGGTGATGCTTGGTGCCGCGTTTGCCTCTGTCGTAGCACTGCTGCTGATGTCTCAGTTTCCGACGATGCCTGTATTAATCTCAACAGCACTGCTACTTGGTCTGGCACACGGTAGCTGGCTGGTGGGGCGTATCTCTTTCATTACCGACGCCTCGTCTATCGAAGAGCGGGGCAGAGTGATGGCCCTGTCAGCCGGAACCATTCGCCTGGGTAATGTTATCGGCCCGTTATTGGCAGGTATGCTAATTGCCGCACAGGGCTATCAGGTAACACTGGCAGTGTTCGCTATCTGCTCGTTGCTGGTGGTGTTGTGTGTTGCGCGCTGGGTTTCCTATACAAAACCTCAGGGGCATGACAGTCACAGCGTTATCGCACTGCGTGATGCCCTTGTCGATAACCGTAAGGTGTTTCTGACGGCGGGTGTTGCCTCATTTGCACTCATGCTGGTGCGCTCTTCAAGGGCGCTTCTGCTGCCTCTGACAGGGGCGGCCCTGATGCTGGATGAAACCAGCATCGGTATCGCCATCTCAGCGGGAGCCATCATTGACACGCTGCTGTTTTATCCGGCCGGTAGTCTGAGTGATCGTATTGGCCGTAAACCCATCTTTATCACCAGTCTTGTGCTGCTGGGTATGAGTATCGGCCTGTTGCCGTTAGCCGAGGGGTTGTGGAGCCTCATCCTGATCGCTTCGCTGATGGGCCTGGGTAATGGTGTTTCCGCAGGCGTGATTATGACTATGGGCTCGGATCTGGCGCCTCAGAAAAATCGTGGGGGCTTTATCGGCATCTGGCGTTTGTTTGCTGACGTGGGGGTAACTTCAGGGCCGTTAATCATTGGTTTTATGGTTAAGCTGGCTGGCCTGGCCGTGGCTACTTGTAGTATTGGCCTTCTTGGGCTGTTGGGCAGTGCGTTTGTGGTCAAAGCCGTTGCTGAAACGCATCGTGAACCGGCTGAGTAAAGGGGCAGACTGTCAGCTTCTTACGTTATGGCAGCCTCCGGTCATCTCATGTGTTCAGCCGCTGCTGATATAGATTTTGCCTTACCCGTTTACTGAATAAATTTGATATAGCTGCCTGCAGTGTTTTCGGGGAGTGAGAAATACCATCACCATAAACAGTTTTGCGGGGAGGGGAAGGTGATAAAAAGGCCTCTGAATGAGGCCTTTGTCACTGATACCAATTGCATCAGTGAGGGACATGGATGATTCGGTCACCCTGATGCTTTGCTGAAAGAGATTATTTATCCCAGTACAGACGCATCGGGTTATCAATCAGCAGCGCCTGTTGCAGTTCTGCTGTTGGTGCAATCAGTGGGATAACGTCAACCAGCTTGCCATCATCCGGCACATGGGATTTCATGTTGGGGTGCGGCCAGTCGGTGCCCCACAGAACCCGGTCCGGGAACTTCTCAACCAGGGTGCGGGCAAAGGGGACTACATCGCTGTAATCCGGTGCCTGCAGGGTCAGACGCTCGGGGCAGCTGACTTTAGTCCAGACGTTAGGATTTTCAGCCATCAGGCTGATAAAGCGCTGGAAGTCTTCGTGATCAATGCCATTGGCAACATCCGGACGACCCATATGGTCAACGACGATGGTGGTGTTCAGCTGTTTCAGAAACGGGATCAGATCTTCAAGATCCGGCGCTTCGAAGTAAACAACAATATGCCAGTCAAGCTGTTTGATCTTCTCAGCAATACTGAGGAAGACCTCTTTGGGGGTGGTATCGACCAGCCGCTTAACAAAGTTGAAGCGAACTGCACGAACACCGGCCTCATGCATCTGTTTCAGTTCTTCCATGCTAATAGCAGGATCAACAACGGCTACACCACGTGCCAGCTCGCCGGCTGTATTCAGCGCATCAATCAGGGCCGCGTTATCAGTGCCGTGACAGGATGCCTGTACGATGACATTGCGTGCAAAGCCAAGATAATCACGCAGGGCAAACAGTTGCTCTTTAGAGGCATCACAGGGGGTGTATTTGCGTTTAGGATGATAGGGGAATTTATCTGCAGGTCCAAATACGTGGCAGTGGGCATCGACCGCACCGGCAGGTACTTTAAATTCTGGCTTGCTGGGGCTGGCATGGAATGGAAGGTAATCTGCGTCCATTTTTAAGTCCTATTGTTGAGTTGGCAAAGGCGCGATTCGCTAAGGGTTCAGTTAGCAAAAACTTCGCCATCAAACAGTTTACGGGCGGTTCGTAAGATCGCAGCACTTTCTGCATCGCCCTGTTGATTCATTTTAAGAATCACGGTCATCTCACCGATCGGATGTTCAACCGGCATCGTTTTAGTCGAGCCCTCGGGTATGTCCGCCAGTGCATGTGCCGGAGAGTCCGGCAGAATGCAGGCTGTCGCAACGCTGACTGCACCCAGTACACCGATCGAAGCGTGGCAGCGATGGGGGATAAAGGTGCGGGTTGAGATTGAACCACCCTGGGTCGCCCGGCTGACCATGCTCATTTTAGGTACCGATTTGTGGGTGACATCACCCAGATTCATCATCGGGCCGGCCTGCAGGCGGATCGATTCGAGGCGGGATTTAAGCGCTTCATTCTGCTCCAGCTGCTCCCGGGATTCCGTGCCGCTAATACCCAGATCTTCAGCTCTCATGACCACGACCGGCATACCGTTATCGATACAGGTCACTGCTACGCCATCGATGATATCGACCTGATTGCCGGTTGGCAGCAGGGCGCCGCAGCTTGAACCTGCAGTGTCCTGGAAGGTGACCGGGATGGCGCTGGCGGTTCCCGGAACACCATCAATACAGGCATCACCCTGATAGCTGACTTTACCATTGGGGGTGTGTACTTCCTCAATGGCGATCTGTCCGGTATTCTCCATATAGATAGCCACGGAGGTCTGATCCCCACTGATATCGACCAGACCGCGCTCAATTGCAAACGGGCCGACACCTGCGAGAATGTTACCGCAGTTCTGGGCGTCCGTGACGGTGGCCTGGTCAACAAATACCTGCAGAAACAGATAATCAACATCAACGCCGGGGCGTTGCGATTTTTTAACCACCGCCACTTTCGATGTCAACGGATCAGCGCCGCCGATACCGTCAATCTGACGCGGGTCCGGCGAACCCATGATGGTAAGCAGAAAGTTGTCCCGCTTCGTGGTATCAGATGGCAGGTCTTCTGCAAGGAAGTAAGCCCCTTTGGAGGTCCCCCCCCGCATCCACATACAGCGTGCTGAATCAGACATATTTCAGACCTTTCTCTTTCAGGCGTGGGCGCATGTTGTAGATATCCAGTCCCAGCTCACCATTTGCCATACGGACACGCTTTTCCTCTTCCCGTGCTTCCCGTGCCAGTGCTTCCGCCAGAACCTCTTCTGCTTCTTCACGGCGAACCACCACCACACCGTCGTCATCGGCGATGATGATGTCGCCCGGGTTGATGATCTCATCAGCGCAGACCATCGGGATATTGACTGAACCGAGCGTTTCTTTGATGGTGCCCTGGGCGAAAACATGTTTTGACCAGACAGGGAAATTCATCTTACGCAGATCACGGGTATCACGAACACCGCCATCAATGATCAGACCGACGACTCCACGAGCCTGTGCAGAGGTCGCCAGCAGATCACCAAAAAAACCAAAATTAGACGGAGAGGTCGGGGCAAACACCATAATATCGCCCGCCTGACACTGCTCAATCGCAACGTGCATCATCCAGTTATCGCCTGCCGCTCCGGAGATGGTAATAGCAGAACCGGCAATAGTGACATCCATCTGAATCGGGCGCAGATGGTCGGCCAGCAGACCACGGCGGCCCTGTGCTTCATGTACGGTCGCAACGCCACATTTGCCGAGCGCTTCTATAACAGCGGGATCGGCGCGCTCAATATTTTGTACAACAACATTCTCTTGCATAACTGTTCTCCTAAATCATCAGGCCTGTATCGGGCGCGCTTTGATTACTCGACAATTTTCAGACGGCTGAATACCCGGCGGGCATTGCCTTCAAATATCATCTGTTTCTGTTCTGCTGAGAGCTTGCTGTTGTTATCGATATAACGCTTAGTGTCATCGAAATAGTGACCGGTTTCCGGGTCGATGCCGCGTACCGCACCGATCATCTCGGATGCGAACAGGATATTTTCTGTTGGAATAATATCCAGCAGCAGATCGATCCCTTTCTGGTGATAAACACAGGTATCGAAATAGATGTTTTTCAGCGCTGAGATCTCAAGCGGTTCATAGCCCTGATCCTGCATCAGGCCACGGAAGCGACCCCAGTGGTAAGGCACTGCACCACCACCGTGGGGGATGATGATTTTCAGTTCAGGAAAATCTTTGAACACATCGGACATCACCAGTTGCTGGAAGCCGGTTGTATCCGCCCCCAGATAGTGGGAGCCGGTGGTGTGGAAGCAGTCATTACAGGAGGCACTCACGTGAATCATCGCGGGTACGTCCAGCTCACACATTTTTTCATACAATGGATAAAAGGACCTGTCCGCCAGAGAGGCATCCTGCCAGTGACCACCGGAAGGATCCGGATTCAGGTTGCAGCCGATGAAGCCCATCTGCTCAACGGTACGCACCAGTTCCGCAACTGACTTGGCCGGATCGACACCCGGCGATTGTGGCAGCTGAGCAACCGGGGCAAAATTTTTCGGAAACAGGTCGCAGACCCGTTTGATCAGATCGTTCTGATGCTCGGTCCAGTACTGGCTGGTGTATTCATTGCCGATATGGTGACCCATCCAGCTGGCACGCGGAGAGAAAATGGTCAGGTCGGTGCCACGTTCCTGCTGCAGACGCAGTTGATTATTTTCGATACTTTCGATGATCTCATCATCACTGACGACGACGTTGCCTTTCTCACCTTTGAATGATGGGTCCTTAGCTATAGCCGCTTTTTGCTGCTCACGATATTCGCCAACGCCCGGGGGCGTTGTGGTGTAGTGTCCATGACAGTCGATAATCATCTTCGGTTCTCTCATACCTTGTTTATAGTGGTGCGCCTGATTTACCTATAGGAAAAACCTGAAAGGGGATTACCAGACAGGATGGTTCCACTTAGCAAAACGGGCAAACATAGCTTAAAGGTATTCTGAACGACCCGGTTGTGGCTATTCAGTTTTTAAAGTTATGGTATTAGTTTTTGAGATAGACTATGTTTTAGTGAACACTTTTCAGAGGGCGGTATACGTGTTTGAAATACCAAATATAAGGCATCTCAGGGTTTTTCTGGAGGTTGTCGAGTGCAAAAGTATCAGTAAAGCATCAGAGCGTGTCTTCCTGTCGCAGCCTGCAATAACTCAGGCGATTGCAAAGCTTGAAACTGCACTGGGTGCTTCGCTGTTCAGTCGCCGCAGTGATGGTATGTATGTCAGTGAGTCCGGTGAGGTGTTTGCGCTTCGTGTTCAGCGAGCGCTGGATATGGTGCTTGAGGGGTTGCGTGGGGCCGTCAGGCTGGGGGGCAGTAAGTCCCAGCCAGCGCACCTTTTACAGATGTTGACAACGACTCAGTTGCGGGCGCTTATTGCGGTAACCGAGGCTCACAACTTTAGTATTGCAGGCCGGAATCTGGGTATCTCTCAATCTTCGCTACACCGTGCTGCGCGAGAGCTGGAAGCGCTTCTGGGCGTGGTTTTATTTGAGAAGACCAGCACCGGTATCAGTTCAAGCAAAGCGGCCAGGGCATTAGCCCGCGCCTGTAAACTGGCCTTTTCGGAAATTAGTCAGGGCCGGGATGAGGTCGATGCGCTGCATAACCGCGAAGTGGGGCAGTTAGTGATCGGTAGTATGCCCCTGGCGCGGACTTCATTGTTGCCAAAGGCGATTATCGAGTTTTCCCGGCGCTTTCCCGATTTCAGAATCCGGGTTAACGATGGTCCCTATGATGATCTTTTATACCATCTGCGGCATGGCGATATTGATCTGCTGCTTGGTGCGTTGCGCTTTCCTGTACCCGCTGATGATGTGATTCAGGAGGAGCTGTTTTCTTCCCCTGTTGAGATAGTCGCAAGGCCGGGTCATCCTCTCTGTAGTGATCGCAATGTGTCATTGGAAACGCTGCAAAAATATCCATGGGTGGTGCCGGGGAAAGGCACGCCAACACGGGCTATCTTTGAGTCGACGTTTACCGAAGCGGGGTTAGACGTTCCCTCCCGGCTGGTGGAAACCGGTTCTCAGATTCTGGTTCGCTCGCTGCTGATGGGCAGTGATCGCCTGACAATGATCTCCGAGCATCAGATTCAGCATGAGCTTTCTACAGGCGTTTTTAAGACAGTTCCTTATGAGGTTGAGCACGCATACAGACCTATAGGTATCAGTGTCAGGAATAACTGGAAGCCAACAACTACGCAGTCTGTATTCATAAATCTGCTCAACGATACAGACCATGGAGTGGATCTTGATGATCAGTGATAAAACTGATTCTATGCAAAAAATGAATAATATTACCGGTTATTTAATTATCCTGCTCTGATAACCAGTGTTAGCTTGTTACGTATAGATTCAGGAAGTTCTGTTGATCATATTTGTGCTGTTTCTGCATTGAGAAGCAAAGAAGACAAAAATTGGAGAAAGTTCAATGAGAGTATGTATTGCCGGCGCTGCAGGCGCTTTTGGTATGAAACATCTGGAAGCGATCCGTGCTATTGAAGATGCCGAGGTTGTTTCTGTTGTTGGCAGCTCTGATTTAGAGAAAATTAAAGCGTTTGCTGCTGAACATAACATCCCTCATTACACGACTGATCTGGCTGAAAGTCTTGCCCGGGATGATGTTGACTGCGTTATTCTGGCGACTCCCACTCAGGTGCATGCCGCTCAGGTTAAACAGTGTCTGAAAGCGGGTAAGCATGTTCAGACTGAGATTCCAATGGCAGATAATATTGAAGATGCCAAAGAGATTGTTGCGTTGCAGAAAGAGACCGGTCTGGTAGCAATGGCGGGTCATACCCGTCGCTTTAACCCTAGCCATCAGTGGATTCACAATAAGATTCAGGCAGGCGAACTTAACGTCCTGCAGATGGATGTACAGACCTATTTCTTCCGTCGTACGAATACCAACGCAAAAGGCGAGCCCCGTTCATGGACTGACCACCTGCTGTGGCACCATGCCTGCCATACGGTCGATCTGTTCCAGTATCAGACTGGTGAAACCGCCAGTCAGGTTCAGGCTATGCAGGGACCGATTCACCCGGATCTGGGGATTGCTCTGGATATGAGCATCGGCATGAAAGTACCCAGTGGCGCTCTGTGCACCCTGTCTCTGTCATTTAACAACGATGGTCCATTCGGAACCTTCTTCCGTTACATCTGTGACAACGGTACTTATATCGCCCGCTATGATGATCTGGAAGATGGTAAAGGTAATCCGGTTGATCTGTCTGGTGTGGCGGTCTCTTTCAACGGTATTGAACTGCAGGATCGTGAGTTCTTTGCGGCTATTCGCGAGGGTCGTGAGCCTAACTCCAGCCTGAGCCAGTGCTATCCTGCGATGGAAACTCTTGATCAGTTGGAGAAATGTCTGGCAGCGGCAGAGTAAACCCTAAGCACGATTAAAGCAGGAGAGATTGTCTTCATGAATACCCGTAAACTCGGTTCTTTCGAATGCTCGCCGATAGGGCTGGGCTGTATGAACCTGTCACATGCTTATGGTACGCCGCCCTCCAGGAAGGACGCAGAGCAGGTTTTGCTCCGGGCTCTCGACATGGGGTACAGCATGCTCGATACCGCAGCGTTATATGGCTTCGGTAATAATGAGATTTTACTGGGCAAGGCGCTAAAAGGGCGTCGTAACGATTTTGTGCTGGCCAGTAAATGCGGCATGTTTAAAAACGATGCGGGCGTGCGTGAAATTAATGGTCGTCCTAAGATGATCAAAAAGACCTGTGAAGACAGTCTGCGCCGGCTGCAAACCGATGTGATTGATCTCTATTACCTGCACCGTTGGGATAAGAATGTACCCATTGAAGACAGTGTTGGTGCACTGTCAGATCTTGTTTCAGAAGGTAAAATTCGTGATGTCGGGTTGTCAGAAGTTTCTGCCGATACCCTGCGTAAAGCTCACAAAACACATCCCATTGCGGCGGTGCAGACTGAGTATTCCCTGTGGACCCGTAATGCAGAGATTGCTGTGCTGGATACCTGCCGCGAACTGGGTGCAACCTTTGTTGCGTTCAGTCCGTTAGCCAGAGCGTTTCTGACTGGAAAGCTGCGGGATGTGAATACCCTTGAAGAGCGGGACATCCGTCGCGGAATGCCGCGCTTTTATCCGGAAAATTATGCTGAAAACCTACAACTTCTGGACCGCGTAGAGACCGTTGCTAAAGCCGAAGGGATGACCCTGGCGCAGCTCTCTCTCGCCTGGTTGCTGGGGCGTGATGAAAATATTATCCCGATCCCGGGAACCACCAACCCTGATCATCTGAAAGAAAATATCAGTGCCGTGGATCTGCAGCTGAGCGCTGAAGCTTTCCTGCAACTCGACCAGATTATCAATCAGAACACCGTCACGGGGAGTCGTTATAACCCGGCAACCCAGACAGAGATTGATACCGAGGAGTTCGTTTAATCATTTTTCAAAACGGTTCTGTGCCCGCGTGGCCGTCATAATAAAAATATAAAGCGTTTATAAAAATTTTACTGAGGAGTCTAAAATGAAAAAGCCCCTGCTGAAAACAGCAATGGCGTTAACGGCTGCCCTGATCATTCAGGCGCCTGTTCAAGCTGCTGAATACACACTGCGTCTTGCGCACTTCTTCCCTCCTGTAGCAGGTCAGCATAAGCTGATTGCTCAGGCCTGGGCGGATAAAGTCAAAGCCGATTCAAATGGCCGTATTGAGGTTGAAGTTTACCCTTCATCAACCCTGGCAAAGCCACCGGCACAGTATGATGCGGTTAAGAACCGTATCGCCGATGTAACCATGACCATTCAGGGTTATACCGCTAACCGTTTTCCGCTGACTCAGGTGGTTGAGCTGCCTGGGATTGCTAAAGATGCGGCAAATGGCTCCTGTATTATTCAGGGGCTTTATGATGAAGGTTTGATTGCCAGTGAGTATAAAGAAACGCACCCACTGTTCTTCTTTACTCATGGCCCGGGTCATATTCATACCACCGAAAAACTGATTCAGAAACCATCTGACTTTGAAGGGTTGCGTATCCGTCGCCCGACAGCTGTGGTGGCAAAACTTCTGGAAGGCCTAGGCGCGCAGCCTGTTGGTATGCCTGCACCACAGGCTTATCAGTCCGTTCAGCGTGGTGTTATTGATGGTGTTTCATTGCCATGGGAAGGTCAGTTGGTGTTCCGTATTAATGAGCTGACGCCTAATCATACCGAAGTGGGTGGTCTGTATACGCTGTCATTCCTGATGACCATGAACAAAGATGTATATAACAGCATGCCTGCTGATCTGCAGAAAGTGCTGGATGATAATTCCGGTGCTGAGTGGGCGCAGCGTGCAGCCAGGGTGTTTGATGACCTGGATGTGAAAGGGCGTGCTCAGGCGGTAGAGAATGGCGATAAGATTTATACCGTCGAAGGCGGCATCTCAAACCCGGACTGGAAACCGGTTATCGATGGCGCGATCGAAGAGTACCTGTCTGAGCTGGAAGCCAAAGGGCTGCCAGCACGCAAAGTCTATGCCCGCGCGAACGAACTCGCTGCTACCTGTAATTAATGTGCGATTCCTGTCTGACTTATCATCTGGATGAGTCAGACAGGAGCTGCCTTTAACTGTTAGCCCAGCCTTACTATTCAGTTAAATGGAGTGCCTTATGATGGCTTTCAGCCGGCTGTTTGATCGTATTACTCATGCCATGCATGTGATCAGCGGTGCTATTCTTGTTTCAATGATGTTCATCACCCTCGCGGATGTTCTGGCCCGTGCGTTGTTTAAAGCAACCGGAGGCTCAGTAGACCTGACCTTTATCGGTGGGGTAGAGCTGATTAAGTATGGCTTGTTGCTGATGGTGGTGTTTGCATTGCCATATTCAGTGGGTCGTTCCCAGGTAATTGTTGATCTGTTTACCGAAAATTTATCGTCCCGAATGAAGGCATGGCTTGAAGGCTTGTATATGCTTGGCTTTGTCATGCTGGGCGGGGGGATGAGTTATCGTTTTTATCATGCGATAGGACAGGCGGAAATGTCTGGAGAGACCACTCAGGACCTGCTGATTCCGTTGAGTTATCTTTACGCTATAACGTCTTTTGCGACTGCGTTTCTTGCACTCGCGGCACTCCTGATAAGCATTCGTTTGTTTTTCTTTCGTAAAGAGGTGCATCAGTCATGAGCGGATCAATCATCGGTTTAATCTGTATTTTCAGCATGCTGGGAATGATTGCACTGCGTATGCCAATTGCCCTGGCGATGGCGCTGACTGGCTTTGTCGGTTTTGGCTGGATCGTTGCATTCGAGCCTGCGCTCTCTATTCTTGATAGTGGTCCGTTCGAAACCCTGTCTAACTATAGTTTCAGCCCGATCCCTATGTTTATTCTGATGGGGGTGTTTGCCTCCAAGGCAAAAATGTCTCAGGAGTTGTTTGAAGGAGCCCGCACTCTGTTTGGTAGCTGGAGAGGGGGGATGGCTCTGGCTGCAGTGACTTCATGCGGGATTTTCTCAGCCATTTCGGGTTCATCCATGGCGACTGCAGCGAGTATGTCGCGGGTAGCATTGCCTGAAATGGAAAAGAACGGTTATGCCAAATCGCTGGCATCCGGCACCCTGGCAGCTGGTGGTACGCTGGGTATTATGATTCCGCCATCAATTGCGTTGCTGCTCTATGCTTTGATCACGGAACAGTCGGTTGGTGATATGTTTATTGCCGGCGTGATTCCCGGTCTGCTGGGGCTGTGTCTTTACTGTGTAACCATTGCCATTGTGGTGATGCTGTTTCCTAATCTGGCGCAGCCAGGCGCTAAAACTACGTTTGTTGAAAAGATTATCGGCCTGAAAGGTCTGGTGCCATTTACCGGCGTGTTTGCTCTGATAATTGGTGGTATCTATACCGGTTTCTTTACACCGACAGAGGCTGCATCCGTAGGCGCTGCCGGGACCTTCGTGATTGCATTGTTGCGGGGAATGAGCTTTAAGCAGTTTAAGGAATCGGTTGAAGAAACGCTGTTTATGTCTGCGATGATCTTCTTTATGATCATTGGTGCGGAGATATTCGGCTACTTCCTTTCGGTTTCCCGTATCTCTTTTTCGCTGGTTGAGTTTGTCGATAGTATGCACCTGACGCCTTATATGGTGCTGTTCTGTGTGCTGCTGCTATTCATTCTGCTGGGGTGTGTGATGGACAGTATCGCCATGCTGCTGCTGACCGTTCCCGTTGTTTACCCGCTGATTGAAGCAGCCGGTTTTGATCCGATCTGGTTTGGAATCATTGCGGTAATTACCGTTGAACTGGGGTTAATTACCCCTCCGGTGGGTATGAATGTGTTTGTCATAAAATCGGTTGCGCCCGATATCCCGATAAAGGATATTTTTAAGGGAGTATTTCCGTTTGTGTTGTCAGATATCGTGCGCCTGGGTTTGATTATCGCTTTCCCCATGCTGGCTCTCGGCCTGCTTTAGGAGTTATCAGCTATGAATGTTAACTGGACCAGTGATCTCAGTGTTGGGGATCACAATATTGATGATGATCATAAAGGGTTGTTTGCGCTGATAGATGAGCTTGATTCAGCGGATATGAGTCATGATTATATCAACTCTATCCTGGATCGTCTGAAGGCCTATACCCGTGGTCATTTTAGCCGGGAGGAGGTGTATATGAAAAACGCAGGCTTTCCCGGTTTAGAGGAGCATCTGAAACAGCATGAAAGCTTTGTTGAGTGGCTGGAAACCATACGCTCAACCTATGCCCGCTTTCCCCAGAGTCCATTCATTATCGGTGATTCTGTTAATGGTTATCTTCAGCGCTGGCTGCGGCAGCATATTCTCGAGGAGGATATGAAATACCGCGATTATATTCTCGGGCAACAGAGTAACAGTTGAAACTGTTTCTGTTCAGCATCGGGTAATCTGAGTTAATAATCGGTACTGCTTCAGTGCCAGGAAGCAAGCTCAGGCAGCAATATGTCTGAGCTTTTTTATTTGAAAAGCGAATAGCTGTCGCATCAAAAGCATCATTCAGGTTGCTGCAACAAGCAGTTGGCTTAGAATGTTTAAGGACGGTTTAATCCAGATCAACGGGGACTGTAGCCCTCTCTTTATTCCAGGCAGTTCATTCTGTGTGGTTAATTCCAGACAGGCATCCTCTGATGCTTACTCAACTGCGTAGCGGATTAATACTGTTCTGATAATCACTTAATGATGCCGCCAGAATCGCTATTAACAGACGAAAAAAAGGACGCCGAAGCGTCCCTTTTTATCACCTGGTCAGGTCAGATATTAACCGAACTGGTTCATGGTGTTGTCTTCACCCGCCGCTTTCAGTGCCGCTTCACCGGCGAAGTATTCTTTGTGATCATCGCCCATATCGGAACCGGCCATGTTCTGGTGCTTAACGCAGGCGATACCCTGACGAATCTCTTTGCGCTGTACGCCAGCCACGTAACCCAGCATACCCTGCTCACCGAAGTACTCTTTCGCCAGGTTGTCAGTCGACAGCGCAGCGGTGTGGTAAGTCGGCAGGGTGATCAGGTGGTGGAAGATACCCGCTTCGCGAGCGGCATCCGCCTGGAAGCTCTGGA
>NZ_JAFFZO010000038.1 GCF_016924145.1 Amphritea pacifica
GGTCTTGAGGAACAAGTTCATCGATGCAAACAAACTCAAGGGCGGACTGGGTTGGGGGGCGTTCTCTTAGCATGAGCCTATTATAAAAAATCCTCGTCATTTGACGAGGACTTTATCAACAGCCTGAGAGAGCCCTTCGGCTCTCTTTAATCTTTTGATCTTAAGCTTTTTCTAGCGACTAACCACTAGCAAGGGCGAAGCCCGTTCTAGCCACGTCTCAGCTCTTAATGCAATTCATCATACTTCCGTTGAATAGCCATCAACGCCGGTTGCGCTTCCAGCGGCGCGTAGGCGATGGCCTGATCAAACAGTTCTTTGTTCTCGTCGGAGAGGCGTTCATCTTCATTCATAGCAGAGAGTTTCTGCATCGCTTCAATAAACTTGGGGTGTTGTTTCTTGGCCGGTTTCATAGGAACCACCTCCTTAAGTTGGCGACTTTTATCGCGGCACTGGGCCTAGGTGCGATAGAGGGTCTGAATAAGATGAAAACCAAACTTCGTTTTCACCGGTCCGTGGATCTCCAGCACTTTCTTGCGGAAAACCACATCGTCGAACGCTTTCACCATAGTGCCGGGTCGGAACTCACCCAGATCACCACCCCGTTTGGCAGAGTTACACAGAGAGTGTTTTTTTGCCAGACGGGCAAAGTCCTCCCCTTTCTCCAGTTGTTGCTTCAGCTTGTCGGCCTCCGCTTTGGTTTTAACCAGAATATGCCGGGCCGATGCTACAGCCATATTAAAATACCTTTGCTCACACAGTAAAACTTTTTTATAACATTCTGACTTTAAAACGGCGCCCTTTGATCTTGCCGTCAACCAGTCTGCTGTGGGCTTTACGGGCTTCTTCCCGCTTTACCGCCACATAGGCGGCATAGTCATAGATATCGATCTTACCCACGGCACTGCCATCAATGCCCGCTTCACCGGTCAGGGCACCGAGGATATCGCCCGGGCGGATCTTATCTTTTCGACCACCGGCGATGCAGAGCGTTCGCATCACCGGTTTAACGGGCTCCCCTGAACTGGTTTTTTTCAGGCTGCTGAGGGATTTTGTTTCCAGCGTCTGCGACAGATATTCACTGATGGTTTCCAGTTTATACTCTTCGGAGTCGCGGTAGAGACTGATCGCCATGCCCTCTTTTCCTGCGCGGCCGGTACGCCCGATACGGTGGACGTAGATCTCCGGATCACGGGGCAGGTCGTAATTGATCACCATCGACAGATCGCTGATATCCAGACCGCGGGCGGCGACATCGGTGGCGATGAGGATGGTGTTGCTGCGGTTGGCAAACTGCACCAGCACCTGATCCCGGTCGCGCTGTTCCAGATCACCGTGCAGGGCGGCGGCAAAATAGCCCAGGTTGCGCAGGTAGTCTGACACTTCGCGGCACTGATCTTTGGTGTTGCAGAAGATTACCGTGGATTCAGGGCAGAAGTGACTCAGTATCCGTGCCAGTGCTTCCGGTTTTTTGGTTTGTTCCAGGGCATAGAACGATTGCTCGATCTGACTGGTGCTGTGCACCGCCTCTACGGTCACTTCAACCGGATCCTGTTGCAGGTCGGCGCTGAGTTTTTTAATGCCATCGGGATAGGTGGCGGAAAACAGCAGGGTCTGGCGCTGTTTTGGTGTGTTGCTGATCACCCCTTCGATCTGCTCATAAAAGCCCATATCCAGCATCCGGTCGGCTTCATCCAGCACCACGGTGCTGCAGCGGGACAGATCCAGTTTGCCTTTGCGGATCAGATCCTGAATCCGGCCGGGAGTGCCCACGACAATGTGTGCGCCGTGTTCCAGCGAACCGATCTGCGGCCCGACGGATTGTCCGCCGCAGAGAATCACCAGTTTGATATTGTCTTTAAAGCGCGCCAGACGGCGGATCTCCTGAGCCACCTGAGTGCTGAGTTCCCGGGTGGGGCAGAGTACCAGTGCCTGAGTACCAAAATCCCGCTGATTGATCTGTAACAGCAGGCCGATAGCAAAGGCAGCGGTTTTGCCGCTACCGGTTTTCGCCTTGGCGATCAGATCTTTACCGGCCAGTGCATGGGGCAGACTGCCCGCCTGGATCGGGGTCATCTCGTTGTAGCCAAGATCAGCCAGGTTGCTGAGCATCGCTGGAGGGAGATTCAGGGAGGAGAAAGAGGTATCAGACACGGTGTACTCGGGATAAGAATTGAATTGGCCGCCAGTATACCCGATCCGGGACATTATCGCTGCCCCGAAAGGCTGTTCTATGGCCAGAGACGCCTCCGTCTGTCTTTATATCAGTTTCGTTAAGCTAGAGGGGTGAGTGCAGCAGCAGCGGGGATAAGAAACGCGCTGATATCGCCATCCAGTTTAAGGGTCAGCAGATCGTCGGCGCGGGTCCTGCCGTGGGTGATCGCTACAATCGGGATATTTTGCTTAACCGCTTGTTTACAAAACCGGAATCCTGAATAGACCATCAGTGATGAACCGACCACCAGCAGGGCATCCGCTTGCTGCAGGCTCTCCAGTGCACTGAATACCCGCTCTTTGGGGACATTATCGCCGAAGAACACCACATTGGGCTTGAGCATGCCCCCACAGGCGGGACAGTTGGAGACCCTGAATTGGCTGAAGTCGATCCCTTCCAGGTCGGCATCGCCATCGGGAGCTGCGTTGGCGGTGTAGTGGGCGTACTCCGGGTTCTCAGCGGTCATCTGCTGGTGGATAGTGTTGCGCTCATGGAGTCTGTTGCACGTCATACAGATCACCTGATCCGAGCGGCCATGCAGATCGATCACCTGCTGCTGTCCCGCTAACTGATGCAGCCGGTCAACATTCTGGGTGACCAACTGGCGACAGTAGCCCTTCTCTTCTAACAGCTTAAGGCTGTTATGCACGCCGTTGGGGCGGGCATTGGCCATCAGTGGCCAGCCCACCAGACTGCGCGCCCAGAACCGCTGCCGGGTGGCGTGGCTGGTGAGAAAATCACGGTGCTGCACCGGTGGCTGGCGTTTCCACTGGCCGTTATGGTCGCGGTAATCGGGTATCCCGGACTGGGTGCTGCAGCCTGCGCCGGTGAGGATAAACAGCCGGGGGTGCTGTTGGATAAAATCAGTGAGTTGCTGTGTCATGGCGTTTGGCGTCATAGCTATAGTGTAATCGGTGAATACGCTGTGACCAACGAAAAGGTTCAGTAAAGATAGCGACCGATTATCTCCCGCACCTGCTGCAGGGCGGTTGTCAGGGTATCTGTATCGACCGAGCCCAGTGCCAGCCGGATCGCGTGAGGGGGATTATCTGTGACTGCAAAGGGTTCGGCGCCGGACAGCGAAATGCGGGCGTTGATCAGAGCCATGACGATCAGGTCGGTGCGGGCGTCTTCTGGCAGGCGCAGCCAGATAAAGTAGGATGCCGGGTGGGACACGTAATCCAGCCCCGCTAACGCCATGCGGGCTATTGCTTGCCGGGCGGAGGCATCTCGGCGTTTTTCTGACTCAAGCTGGGCAACGGTGCCATCTGCGATCCAGCCGCAGGCGATGGCGGTCATCAGCGCCGGGGTGTTCCAGGTAGTGGCACGAATGGTGCGCTCAAGCAGGGGGATGTAATGCACCGGTGCAACGATACAACCGATGCGCAAACCTGTGGCAACACTTTTGGATAGCCCGGAGATATAGACGGTCCGTTCGGGGGCCAGGGTGAACAGGGGCGGCGGAGGTGTCTCAGCGAGAAACGCGTAGGCGGCATCTTCGATGATCAGCAGGTTATGCTGGCGGGCAATGGCGATCAGTTGCTGTCGCTGCCCGCTATTCATCACCCAGCCTAACGGGTTGTGCAGTGTGGGCATGCTGTACACCGCCTTTACTCGCCGTTGCTGGCACCGTTGTGCCAATGACTGCAGATCGGGACCGTCGTCGCTGACGGGTATTGGCAGCAGCTCCAGCCGTTGCACTTCGGCCAGCACCTTGAAACCGGGATAGGTCAGTGCATCCACCGCCACGACATCTCCGGGTTGCAGCAGCGACATGGCAGTGGCCGCCAGGCCCTGCTGTGCGCCACTAACGATCAGCAACTGATCGGCATCGATGTTCAGCCCCCGGGCCTCAAGATGGCGGGCCAGCAGCGCGCGTTCATGCCGGCGTCCGCCGTGGGGCTGATAGTGCAGCAGGGACTCCAGATCTCCGGAGATCGATAGTTGTCGCAGCGCCTGACGCAGCAGGTTGCTCTGACCGGGTATCGATGGCGAGTTGAAGTTGAGATCGACCATCCCCTCCGTTGCCGGGGGCTGATCGATACCGTGACCGGGCGGCAGGGCGGTCTCCCTGACAAAGGTTCCCCGGCCGGTTTCGCCACTGACCAGTCCCATCTGTTCCAGCTCAGAATAGACCCGGGTGGCGGTGACCAGTGCAATCCGCTGTTCGGCTGCCAGTTGTCGGTGGGTGGGTAGCTGCGTACCGGGCGGCAGTTGGCCTGAACGGATCTCGTCGGCAAACCGGTCGACCAGCTGTTTATAGCGTGCGCGGGGCATAACTGATATGTATCCATGACAATTATTTTATTGTCATGAATTTAGGTCATAAAATGGGTTATATCAAACTCTGACTGCACGGGGACGCGTACTATGCATATCGCCATACTGACCTTTGATGGTTTCAATGAACTGGATTCGCTGATCGCGCTGGGCATTCTTAACCGGGTGAAACGACCCGGCTGGCGGGTGTCCATTGCCAGCCCGACACCGCGGGTTGCGTCGATGAATGGCGTGGTGATTGATCGGCATATTCCGCTCCGTGAGGCTAATAATGTGGATGCGGTGTTACTTGGCAGTGGCATGAAAACCCGCGACATCGTGGCGGACAGGTCGATTATGTCTCAGCTTAGCCTGAATCCTGAACGACAGTTGATCGGCGCGCAGTGCTCGGGGGCGTTGATGCTGGCTGAGCTGGGGCTGCTGAGGGGTCTGCCGGTGTGCACCGATCTGACCACTAAACCCTGGGTGCAGGAGGCCGGTGCCGAGGTACTGAATCAGGCCTTTTTTGCCCGGGGAGATGTCGCCAGTGCGGGTGGTTGTCTGGCTTCACAGTATCTGGCTGCCTGGGTATTGGCGCGACTGGAGGGTATTGAAGTGGCTGAAGCGGCGATCCACTATGTTGCTCCGGTGGGGGAGAAAGATGCGTACGTTGAGCGGATGATGGCGACGATTGCTCCCTATCTGGTCGCTTAGCCGGGTCCTGTTTGAAGCACAAAAAAAGGTTCTTCGCGTGTTATGGGGAAGGATATAGAAACATCGATATCTTCATGGTTAAGCACCTGTTGGCGCGCTCTCCAGGCGGAGCGATCTTTCATTGGGGATGCCCTCTCGTTGCAGGATGCCGTGCCAAAACCAACTGGCGGAGGTCTGAATGCTTGACGCTAAAAAGCGCTTTACCACAGTACCCAAAGGGCATGCTAAGTGCACAGAGGGCACGGAGAAACACTATTAATCAGGTTTTCTCTGTGCTCTCTGTGTCCTCTGTGGTGAGTCTGTTCAGGCTTTAAGGGCCCCTGCAATATATAGCTCCGCTACTATCTACCACGATGGAATCCTTACCCGGTAAAAAGCGATGAATCAAAAAAAACCGCGCAGTGCGCGGTTTTTTTTCGGTTAAAGCTTAACCTGCAAATCTGGCTTTGGCTTCAAGGCGACGACGGTGCAGCACCGGTTCGGTATAGCCGTTTGGCTGGATACGGCCCTGAATCACCAGTTCCAGTGCCGCCTGGAAGGCAACGCTGTCATCAAAGTTGGGGGCCATCGGATGGTACAGGCGATCGCCGGCATTTTGCTGGTCGACCACCGCCGCCATCCGCTGCATGGTTTCCATCACCTGGGCTTCAGAGCAGATACCGTGGTGCAGCCAGTTGGCGATATGCTGGCTGGAGATCCGCAGGGTGGCGCGGTCTTCCATCAGGCCAACATTGTTGATGTCAGGCACTTTAGAGCACCCCACACCCTGATCGATCCAGCGCACCACATAGCCCAGAATGCCCTGGGCATTGTTGTCCAGTTCGTTCTGAATCTCTTCAGCCGACCAGTTGGGATCGCTCGCCACCGGAATCGTGAGAATGTCATCCAGATTCGCGCGTGTTCGGCTCTTCAGCTCATCCTGACGGGCGAAGACATCAACCTTGTGATAGTGCAGTGCGTGCAGTGCTGCCGCGGTAGGGGATGGCACCCATGCGGTGTTCGCGCCCGACAGTGGGTGACCGATCTTGGCGTCCAGCATGTTAGCCATCTGATCCGGGATCGCCCACATACCTTTACCGATCTGTGCCCGACCCTGCAGCCCGCAAGCGAGACCGTTATCCACGTTCCAGTCTTCATAGGCAGCGATCCAGGCAGCGGCTTTCATCTCACCTTTGCGGATCATCGGGCCGGCTTCCATGGAGGTGTGGATCTCGTCGCCGGTGCGGTCCAGGAAGCCTGTGTTGATAAAGACCACCCGGTCTTTCGCCGCGCGGATACACTCTTTCAGGTTGACCGTGGTGCGCCGCTCTTCATCCATAATACCCATCTTCAGGGTAAAACGGTCCAGACCCAGGGCATCTTCGATGCGACCAAAAAGTTCGTTGGCGAAAGCCACTTCTTCAGGGCCGTGCATCTTCGGTTTAACGATATACATAGAGCCGGTGGTGGTGTTGCTGAACTGACCGTTGCCTTTGACATCGTGGATAGAGATCAGGCTGGTGACCATGCCATCGAGGATGCCCTCAGGGATCTCGTTACCCTCTTTATCGAGAATCGCGTTGTTGGTCATGAGATGGCCCACGTTACGCACAAACATCAGGCTGCGGCCTTTCAGGCGGACTTCAGAGCCATCAACGCCGGTATACTGTCGATCTGGGTTCATGCGGCGGGTAAAGGTCTTACCGCCTTTGGTCACCTCTTCGGTGAGGTCGCCCTTCATCAACCCCAGCCAGTTTTTGTAGGCAACCACTTTATCGTCAGCATCGACGGCGGCAACGGAATCTTCACAATCCATAATCGCAGTCAGCGCCGCTTCAACGATGATATCGCTGATACCGGCGGCATCGGTAGAGCCTATCTGGCTATTACGATCGATTTTTACATCCAGATGCAGGCCGTTGTGCTTCAGCAGGATTGAGCCGGGTGCTTCGGCATCACCGTTGTAACCGATCAGTTGTGCTTCATCCTGCAGACCGGTTTCAGCACCGTTGGTCAGGGTCACCACCAGTTTGCCGTCGCGGATACTGTAACGCACGGAGTCTTTATGGCAGCCAGTCGCCAGCGGTGCCGCTTCGTTCAGCACGTTACGGGCAAACTCAATGACTTTCGCGCCACGAACCGGGTTATAGCTACCTGAGATCTCCGCGCCATCCGCTTCTGAGATCGCATCGGTGCCGTAGAGGGCATCGTAGAGGCTACCCCAGCGGGCATTGGCAGCGTTCAGGGCGAAACGGGCGTTCATCACCGGCACCACCAGTTGCGGGCCAGCCATGGTGGCCATTTCCGGGTCAACATTGCTGGTGGTGGCAGAGAAATCTTCGCCTTCTGGTAACAGGTAGCCGATCTCCTGAAGGAATGATTTATAGGCGCTAAAATCAAAACCGTTAGTCCGGTTTTCGCGATGCCAGCTGTCGATCTGCTCCTGAATGGCATCACGCTTTGCCAGCAGAGCGCGGTTTTTCGGTGCCAGATCGTGAACAATCGCGTCCAGACCTGACCAGAACTGCTCTTCAGTGACACCGGTGCCTGGAATGACCTGTTGGTTGACAAAGTTGTACAGCGCTTCAGCAACCTGCAGGCCGCCCGTTTGTATCCGTTGACTCATAATTTACTGCCTCATTGTAATCGTCCCGAATCCGGTGCGAGGCAACCGGACCAGATCTATTTTGTATGCCGCAATCGCAGTGGCTCCTATCAGCGCTACCGCTATTGTGGCTTGTGCGTTGCAACAATATCGCAATTTGCAAACTCTGTCGCCCCTGAGCACTGCTAAAGTATGAAGCATATACCCCCTTTGAGGCAGGTATTCATTTCACATTGTGGAAAGGTGGCTCAGGGCGGTCAGGGGGCGGTTTTCATCTGACAAAAAGCTGCCGGATGGCAGCTTTAATGTGACGTTACCCTGGCTGAGTAGTCAGAACAGCCAGTTGGTGGGTTCTGGCAGGGGTTGTCTTTTTTCCACTGCGCTCAGTCCTTTGATACAGCGAACGATAAACCAGAGGACGGTAAATAACAGGATAAGATAGCCGATCAGAATAAACGTGGTAATCGCACCGATAAAGGCATACAGAAATCCTATCCAGAAGGTTCGGATCTGCCACTGATAGTGGGTCTTCAGCCAGTCCGGGGCATCCGCTTTATAGACATAGGCCATCACCAGCCCAACGATTCCGGTGACACCGATCACGATACTGATCAGATAGAGGATATACACAATTTTGGCGTTGCTGCCATTATCCTTTTGCGTTTCTGCAACTTCATTCATACGCGTTAAGCTCCTTTTTACGATTTAAGAAATATTTTCACGGATTGTATCGGGCAGAGCGACGGAGCGCCCAGTGTTATGATCCATCCACACCACCTTGGAGTAGCCTTCGCTGCAGAGCTGGTCGGGATTGTCGGTGGTGCTCAGTTCATACCAGACCATAAAGCTGCTGCGGCCGATCTCGCCAACATAACTTTTGACAATGATGGTGGCCGGATAGCTCACCGGTCTGAGGAAGGTGCAGCCAACACTGATAATCACCGGATCGGTGCCGTTACCGTTCATCGTTGCGCCGATACTGGCGAGAAACTGCACCCGGGCCTCTTCCAGATAGCGCATGTAGAGAGCATTATTGACGTGGCCGTAGGCGTCCATATCGCCCCAGCGCACCGCCAACTGGCACTGGTGCAATAATTTCCGCTTTGGCGGTTCACTCATGGTCCATCTCCTCTTCCGGTATCCCTGTATATAGGCGTTCAGCCGTCATCATCTTTATCCGGGGGCTGCCCGGTATCATTACTGCGCAGATGCAGGTCCATCTGCGGGAACGCGATCTCGATATTGTGCTCCCGGAATAGCCGGTCAATGGCGCTGTGCAGCTCATGCACCGTCTGGTTGCGGATATCCATAGAGCTGATATGGGCGCGCAGTTCAAAGTCCAGTGTACTGTTGCCAAATGCCAGGAAAAAGGCCAGCGGTGCTGGTTCAGTGAGGACATGTTTATTATCCGCGGCAGCCTGTAGCAATAGCTTTGTTACCAACGGGGTATCTGAACCATAGGCGACCCCGACGGGGATCACGATCCGGGTGATGGCGTCGGTCAGTGACCAGTTGATCAACTGATCAGTGATAAAGGTTTTATTGGGGATGATGACCTCTTTGCGGTCCCAGTCGGTGATGGTGGTCGCGCGGATCTGAATCCGGCTGACATTGCCGGAGACACCACCAATGGTTACGGTATCGCCAATGCGTACCGGTTTTTCAAACAGAATAATCAGGCCGGAGACGAAGTTAGCAACAATCTCCTGCAGGCCGAAGCCCAGGCCGACACCCAGGGCAGCAACCAGCCACTGTAGTTTGCTCCACTCCAGACCGAGAAAGTTAAGAAAACTGATCAGACCGATGATGTACAGGCTGTATTTCAGCAGGGTGGAGACGGCAAAACTGGTGCCGGGGGCCAGCGGCAGGTAGTTCAGTACCAGCAATTCGAACAGACCGGGGAGGTTGCGTGCAGCGATAAAGGTCACTGTCAGGGCGGCCAGGGCAAAAATAATCTGCTTCAGGGTGATAAAACTGAGCACTCCGCTGTCGTTGCTGCCGGTGCTCCAGAGAGTCACCGAGTCCAGCGCTTCCAGCGCTGGCAGGGTCCAGCCGAGGGTGAACCAGGCCAGGGTGAGAAAGATCAGTGCAGTGACGGTTTTGAGCAGCATATTGCCCTGCTCAGATATGGTTTGCAGATCAACGAAATTCTCTTTCAGTGGCGGCGGTGTCTCTTTCTGTTCCTCCCGCGCGGACAGAATTTCCGCCCGACGGGCCAGGGTCTGAGCGAACAGCAGCTTGCGCTCTTCGATCAGTAACCAGCGTCGTCCCAGATGAAAGATCAGGTAGGCCAGAATAGCGATACAGACCAGCAGGAACATCAGGCCGATCAGAATGCCCGCCGAGAGTATATAGCCCCATAGAATCATCCCTGCCATCGTGACATTAAAGGCGATGACAGCGCCGATCCAGACGCTGATATTGTTCCACAACTTACCATCAGTCGTGTGTTGTGCATGCGGGGTCGCTCGCCACAGGCTGATCCAGAACAGGGTGAAACCGATGGTAATCAATAACAGGATTAAACGGGTCGGGCCTGCAATAACGGTCTCATTGGTACTCAGGTCCAGCAGCATCAGGAAGGCGATCAGTGGTGTGTTGATCCAGAAGAGCCAGCTCAGTCGTTTTCGCAGTGTCGCGGTGGTGTGCTCCGGCAGGCTGAACTGCCCCTGCAGTAAGCCGTGAGGCTGCTGTAACCAAAGCATTATGGTCAGGTACAGCCAACTGATCGAGGCGAGCATATAGAGCAGATTTCTGACCGCGGCCTCATCCCCGCCGATTTTTCTGCCTAACACATAGAGAAACAGAGGGATGGGCAGTGTGGCTAATGGGCCATACAGCAGAGGGCGCAGGGTATGGCTGATATGATCCTGACTGACATTGCCGATCTGTGAGCACCATTTTGGCTGACGTTTGTTCAGATAACGCCGGCAGAACAGCGCGAAGGGCAGCACAGCCAGAAACAACCCTGATGGCAGTGTTACTTTATCCATCAACAGCGCCCGGTAGGGTTTCAGCAGGGCGGGTAGTTCAGCACTCAGATCGATAAATCCGTTAATAATCTGCGCGGGCCATCCGGCCGAGACCGGCTCGGTGCTGGGTAGCCAGAGCAGGTGTTTATTAAACAGCGCCCGGCTGGCGGTGATCTGGGCGTTAAACTGTTCCTGAATCAACAATAGTTGTGACAGCTCACTGATCAGTTTCTGTTGCAGCGTGCGCTGTTCGGAGATCAGCTCGTTGAGGCTCTGTTGCAACTGAGAAAGCTTTGTTTTTTGCGCGTCGGTCAGCCCCTCGGTCTGTGCCTCCACCGGGGGCTGGCTCAGGGTCAGTTGGTTGAGGCGCAGCTCTTTAAGCCGGGTTCGGGTGATGTCCGATTTCAGGGGCTTTGGCAATTGTTGAATATGTTTGCGAATCTCTGAACCGGTATAGCCGATTCCCAGCTCCAGCTGCAACTGGATCGCCTGGTAGGTCTGACGAATAATCTGCAGTTGCTGTTCCAGTTGTTTACGCCGTTGCGCTGTCTGCTCGGTTTCTGCGAGTCCCTGACGGATAATATCGGCCGTTTCATTATTGCGTGTCAGGGCCTGTTGCAACACCGGGTTGTTATCGGTGTCAGCTGATTCCAGCTGGCTCAGGGTTTTTTCTGCCGAGGCCCGGCTCTGCTGCTGCAGGCGCTCTTCGGCTGTGTTAATCCAGACCTTGTAGTCCTGAATCTGGTTTTGCAGACTTTTCAGATTCAGTGATGCCAGCTCTGTGCGGCCGGGCAGGGCGAGAATCTCAAGCTCGGTAACCTCCAGAGCCGACTCGGTGGCCATTTGCTGATAGATGCGCAGTTGCTCTCTGGCTTTCTGCAGCTCGGTTGTCGGTGGAATCGCTGGAGCTGAGCTGAGAGGGCTGTTAAGTTGTTGTTGCAGTGAGGATTGTTTTTCCCGTTTGCTCAGCAGTAATTTGTCACTATCGCGGATAGTCTGTTGCAGTTCATCCTGATACTTTTCCAGATCGATCAGGCCCGCTTTGGTTTTGATCAGCAGAGGTTGCAGCTCGGTGGCTGGCGGCAGGGTTTCGGGCAGCTCTGCACCGCTATGAGGAGGGCGGTTGCGGGCTTGCTGAAGCTGTTGAGGCTGAGCCTCAATCTCAACCCGCAGATCTTTCGCCTGTTGTCGCTGGCTGATGATCTCCTGAATATGCTGCGCTGTTTGCTGGTAGATCGTATTGAGAGGGTTTTCAGGGTCTTTTTCAAACTGCTGCAGCTGACTCTGAAGACGCGTCAGGTCAGCGTTGAGGTCGGGCGATTCGGCCAGCCCGTTAAGACTGAACAGCAGCAGAAAAATAGATAACAGTCGCATAGATCGTGCCTTAAGGTGATGCAGTTTACTATATACGCCAATGACCTGTGCACAAGGAATAAGTTGCAAATCTGGCCTAAATTATAAGGTAGCCCCGGTTTTTTTGATCGCCCCTGTTGACGGTGAACTTAAGGAATAGTTGATTATGCAGATGTTAGATGCCAAATGCTTACGCAATAATCTTCCGGTATATAACCAAGAGGATGGTATCAGCAGCAGCGAGATGCTGGAGGAGTATCTCAGCTGTTATCAGCTGCATCCGATTCTGCATGCCGGGCATAAGCTGTTTGCTACCCGGCAAACGGTGCTGGGGTGTACCCTGTTTGTACAGCATTACTGTTGCCGCGAGCAGAGCCGGGGAACGGTAGTGGTGTTACATGGCTATTTTGATCACAGTGGGCTGTATGGCCATCTGATCTCCTATCTGCTGGAGATCGGTTGGGATGTTCTCATCTATGATCTGCCGGGGCATGGGCTTTCCCAGGGCACACCACTGTCGATTGACTGCTTCACCACCTACGCCAGACAACTGACCGAACTGTTGAACAGTCGTCAGGATAGACTCACGCCTCCCTGGACTGTACTGGGGCAGAGTACCGGGGCGGCAATACTGATAGAGCAGCAGCTGCAGTTTGGTTATCGGGACTGGCCGGTTAGGCATCAGGTGTTTCTGGCACCCCTGGTGCGTCCCTGTGGCTGGGAACAGATCGCCAGTAAGTATCGCTGGTTAAGGTTTCTGTTGCGCTCAGTGCCCAGAAGTTATGGTCCGAGCTCCGGGGATCAGCGGTTTCTGGACTTTGTTCGTTACCAGGATCCGCTCCAGCATCACCGCATTCCGGTGCGCTGGATCGGCGCGATGTTGCACTGGATAGATGAGGTGGAACAGTCCGGCAGTCTGGCGACTCAGCCCCTGTGTATTCAGGGGGTGGAAGATGAGACGGTGGAGTGGCGGCATAACCTTGGCGTGATCGGACGTCTCTATCCGGGGCTGGAAATTAAGCTGTTACAGAAAGCCAGACATCATCTGGTGAATGAAGAAGCGGCTATCAGGTTGCAGGTGTTTAATCTGATAGAGCAGAAACTCAATCGACACAGCTGAAGACGCCAATAAAAAAGGCAGCCTGCCAAGCAGACTGCCTCTGTGGGTACCAGGCTAACTCAGAACAAGCGGCGGCAGCGGATAGTACCCTTAATCTGTTTCAGTTTTTCCAGGGCAACTTCTGATGTATCAGCATTCACATCGATAACCACATAACCCACTTTCTCATTGGTTTGCAGGTACTGGCCGGCGATGTTGATGTTATTTTCAGAGAATATGCTGTTGATTGAGCTCATCACCCCAGGGATGTTCTCATGCACATGCAGCAGGCGGTGAACATCCGGATGCTCTGGCAGGGCTACTTCAGGGAAGTTGACGGAACTGATAGAGGAGCCATTATCGCTGTACTTGATCAGCTTCTCTGATACTTCATAACCGATATTTTCCTGCGCTTCCAGCGTTGATCCGCCAACATGCGGGGTCAGGATAACATTGTCGAACTCGCGCAGTGGCGAGATAAACTCATCATCATTGCTGCGCGGTTCAACCGGGAACACATCAATGGCCGCTCCCAGCAGACGATTCTCAGCCAGTGCTTTGCACAGATCATCGATGACGACGACAGTACCGCGGGCGGCGTTGATAAAGATCGAGTCCTGTTTCATCTCTGCAAACTGTGCTGCTCCCATCATATCTTTAGTTGAGGCAGTCTCAGGAACATGCAGTGTGACGATATCGCAGGTGTTCAGCAACTCTTTCAGTGAACCCAGCTGGGTCGCGTTCCCCAGTGGCAGCTTGGTGACGATATCGTAGAAGAAGACATGCATCCCCAGGGATTCGGCAATAACACTCAACTGTGAACCGATGCTGCCGTAACCCACGATACCCAGTTTCTTGCCGCGAATCTCATAGGAACTCTTGGCCGATTTCTGCCATTCGCCGCGATGCGCCTTGGCATTTTTTTCGGCCACGCCCCGTAGCAGTAGAATGGCTTCTGCGATCACCAGTTCAGCCACTGAGCGGGTGTTGGAGTAAGGCGCGTTGAAAACGGCAACACCACGCATGGTTGCTGCGCGCAGATCCACCTGATTGGTGCCGATACAGAAACAACCGACGGCGACCAGTTTGTCCGCCGCTTCAAAGACTTCTTCGGTCAGTTGGGTGCGGGAGCGAATGCCGATAAAGTGCACATCTTTGACGCGCTCAAGCAGTTCATCTTCAGGCAGAGAGCCGGTCAGATACTCGATATTGGTATAGCCGTGCGCATTCAGGGTATCCAGTGCAGACTGGTGCACGCCCTCCAGCAGCAGAATCTTGATCTTGCTTTTTTCCAGAGAGGTATTTTGGCTCATGGTATGGATCTCTTTTTAATGTGGCGATGTACCTGTGTGTGGCAGGCATCCCCGGATTAGCCGGTAAAAGAAAGGGCGCTATGTTAACACAGTGTCAGGGGAAAAGGGGTGGCCCCGATGGGGGGATTTGGTGGATTTTTATTCACTTAAAGATGAATCCAGATCAATTAATAAAAATAATAAGTGATTTGGATTCATGTTTTAGGTGGTTAACAGTGCTGTTCAGCTATAGAAACAGAGGTAGGCTGTTGGTTGGGCAACCTGTAGCTGGAAGGTCTGATTGGCTGCAACCCGGAACTCGGTGCCTGTTGGGAATGCCTGCCATTCATCACTGCCGGGCAGTTTGACAATCAGTTCACCACTGACAACTTTCATCAGTTCGTTTTCAGAGGTGCCAAACTCATAGTCTCCTGCAGCCATAACGCCGGAAGTTACTTTACCTTCCGCATTTTCAAAGCCGATAGATTTTACCGCACCATCAAAGTATTCGTTTACGGTCAGCATGTTCTTACTCCTATAAATGGGAGCGCTATAGTAGATATCTTTGCCTGTTTTGTCACCTGTTTGAGGTGTGGGCGACGGTGGCCGGGGAGTGCTCCAGCAGGTAATCGACAAAGGCTTTGTTTGCCTGGGAAAGGTAGCTCTGTTGTCGCCAGGCGATGCTCAGGTTGAACAGTAGTGGTTCATCAAAGGGGATGCCGATCAGGTCACGGGCATCATCGATGGCGGGTTTGAGCAGGGCTGAGATGCCAAAACCGTGTCGTACCACCGACTGAATCAATGGGATCAGGTTGGTTTCAAAGGATATTTTCGGAGAGACATGGTACTGCTTGGCGAGCTGCTCGGTAACCTGACGGTGGAAAAAGCCCTCCTTAAACAGCACCAGCTCTTCGTCCAGAAACGCCGGGTAGCTGACACGGGTCTGGCTGGCGAAGGGATGGTCCGGACTGACGCAGACGAGGGTTTCCACCTGCATCAGATGCACCCTTTCCAGCTCATCGGTCTCGCCCTGATCGACGACTATACCGATATCCAGGGTGCCCTGCTCGATCTGGCGGCGGATATGGGTGGTTCCCCCTTCGACGACCGATAGCTGCAGTGCGGGAAAGCTGTGGCGAAAGCCCATTAGCAGTTCGGGCAGATAGTAGGAACCCAGCATACTGGGAATGCCCACTCTCACCTGTCCCCGGGTCAGGCCGGTCAGCTCCTGCATCTCCAGCTCTGCATCGGCAACCGCCTGAACTATCTTGTCCGCATGCAGCAGCAGTCGCTCACCCTCATCGGTGAGGCTGATGCGGCGTTCATTACGATGGAACAGGGTCAGCCCCAACTCACTCTCCAGCCGTTTGATGGACATGCTGACAGCGGGTTGTGCCAGGTGGAGCTTTTCTGCTGCGCGGGTGAAGTTGGCTTCCCGGGCAACCATCTGGAAGCAGCGTAGCGAACGGATATCCATCGGTTTACCTGAATATTGATCTGCGGAAATTCCCGTTGATGCTCAGTGAGCGGTGTGACATTTACTATATCATCACAAATATTTATTAATATTATCATTTATATATATTTCTGTGATTTTAACTCGGCTGTTAGGCTTACAGCATCTAATTGGAGTGTGCTGTAATGATTGAATCGGGTAGTAAGCCTTTCTGGCGGGCAACCATCGCCCTGTGTATCGGTTCGTTTATGATTTTTGCCAACGTCTATGTCACGCAGCCTATTCTGCCGGAGTTACAGCGGGAGTTTGCACTCACTACTCTTGAGGTTAGCTGGTCGTTTACCGTGACCACCCTGATGCTGGGCCTGTCACTGCTGTTTTATGGGCCTTTGTCGGATGCGGTAGGTCGCCGCCCGCTGATGCTGATCAGTATGGCGGGTGTATGTCTCTGTACCCTGTTGTTATCCCAGTCGGAAAGCTTTGCTGCTCTGGTCTTGCTGCGCGGATTGCAGGGGCTGTTTCTGGGGGGGCTGCCGGCCATTGCCATCGCCTACATGGGGGATGAATATTCACGTAAGGCGCTGCTGCTGGCGGTGGGGCTGTACATCAGTGGCAACTCTCTGGGGGGGATCTCCGGGCGTTTGATTGGTGGTTTTGTGGGGGAATGGCTGGGCTGGGCCGATCTGTTTCTGGTGATGGGCCTGGTCAGCTGTGTCTGCCTGCTGCTGTTCTGGTGGTTGTTGCCAGTATCCCGGCAGTTTTCACCGCAACCCCTTAACCTGTCTGCGATGCTGTCCCGTTTATGGGATCACCTGAGCAATCCGCTACTGTTGCTGGTCTATCTGGTGGGTGGACTGAATTTCTTTATCTTTATCAATCAGTACAGTTATATCACCTTCGTGTTGTCGGAGGCGCCCTACTCTCTGAGTCCGGTATGGATCGGCCTGTTGTTTCTGACCTATCTGAGCGGGACCGTTGGTTCGACGCTATCGGGGCGTTTAGCGCAGCAGTATGGACAGCTTAACTGTATTAAAGCGGGTATTCTGATTCTGATCAGCGGCAGTCTGCTGACCCTGAGCAGCGCTTTGCCGCTGATTGTCACTGGTTTCTTTATCAATAGTTTCGGTTTCTTTTTCGCCCACTCCAGCGCCAGTAGCTGGGTAAGTCATCAGGCAACCCATGCCCGCGCCAGCGCCTCCTCGCTCTATCTGGTGTTTTATTATCTGGGGGCGAGTAGTGGCGGTTTTTATCTTGATCCATTCTGGCACTGGCTGGGCTGGGAAGGGGTTGTGCTGGGCTCGGTCATGGTACTGCTGATCACCCTCAGCCTGACGCTGTCATTGAGCTCACTGAGCGCCAGGGGTATGATCAGAGCCCATTAAGCGAACAACGGTTCCCGGTTTTAAAGACAGTTGCGGGCGCTCAATCGGTAGGGAGCATGATTATGCAGTATAAACATCAGTATGTAGACGGAACTGACGCTAACCTTCCCGTGGGGAAGGTGGTCTGTGTGGGGAGAAATTATGCCGACCATGCGGCGGAGCTGAATAACCCGGTTCCGACAACACCGATGCTGTTTATAAAACCTTCAACCGCTATTGTGCCGCTGTCCAGGCCGTTTGAGGTGCCGGTGGATTTTGGCTCGGTCCATTTTGAAACGGAGATGGCGGTTCTGATCGGTCAGCCACTGAAAAATGCGACCCATGCTGAGGTAGACGAGGCGATTGTGGGCGTGGGGATAGCGCTTGATCTGACTCTGCGGGATCTGCAGAGCAAGTTAAAGCAGCAGGGACATCCCTGGGAGAAAGCCAAAGGCTTTGATGGCTCCTGTCCGTTATCCGCATTTCTTGAGCCGGTGGCGGTGGGGGATCTGCAGGATCAGCAGATCCGCCTGACGGTCAATGGCCAGGTGCGTCAGAACGGTAATAGCAGCCATATGTTGAATAAAGTGCACCCACTGATCGCATACATGAGCCACTACTTCACCCTGTTGCCCGGCGATGTGGTGCTGACCGGTACTCCGGCTGGGGTTGGCGCCGTTAATCCCGGTGATAAGTTGTTGCTGGAATTAGGCAGTCAGCTGCGGGTAGAAACTCAGGCTATCTGAGCACAGAGGACGCGACACGATGCTATGGGTAAAGGTGTTTCATATACTGGCAATGACCAGTTGGATGGCGGGTATTTTCTATCTGCCGCGTATTTTTGTGCACTATGTCGAGGGGCGTGCAGCGGGACAGGATGTTGCCCGGCTGGAGATTATGGCCGGCAAGCTGTTTGGCTTTATGTCGATTATGGCGCTGTTTACTCTTGGGTTTGGCTTATGGCTCTGGCTGGGCTTCGGGATTTCGGGGGGCTGGTTGCATGCCAAGTTGCTGTTTGTGGCGCTGTTGATCGGTTATCACTTCTGGTGTTTCAGTTATCTGAAAAAACTGCGGGCCGGAACGCTGGATAACAGTGGACGATATTTCCGTCTGTTCAATGAGTTGCCGCTGCTGATCTTTATACCGATTCTGATCTTTGTGGTGGTGAAGCCTTTTTAACAGGCCAGGTTATTAACAAGCAGGTTATTAACAGGAAAGGTTTAAGCGCGTTCGATCTTACTGCGTAGCCGTTCAATGCGGGCCGCAGCCCGTTCGGTCTCCTGCCGCAGACTATCCACATCAGAATAGAAACGTTTCAGCTGTGGCCGGCTCGGCAGCAGCTGCAACTCCTCTTTAATATACTCTTGCATATTTAGCATCAGGCTGTGACCCGCCTGCCGATAAAACTGCGATTTCCATTTCACTAACCGGGCCAGTTCGTGGGCCGGCAGATCACCTGTAATCTGTGCCAGAATCCCCTCCCAGTCCAGTGCGGCATCGATCATCACCTGACTGAACCGGGTTGCCAGGGCACTATCGCCAGAAACCTGAATGGTTTTGCCAAACATCGCTTCGCTGTTGTCTGTGGCGCTCAGTAGCTTGAGAAAGTCTGCCGCTGAGCCGCTCAGGGTGACATCGGCATCATTGCGTTCAATCTGGTCTATCTGCAGGCCGGCGGCGCTGGGCTGCAGTGACAGGGAGAGTCTGGGGGCGCTGAGCTGAATGGCGATGACTTTGCCATCCAACTGACTGAGCCGATCAACGGTTGCCGGACTGCTCAGCAGTAACCGGTTAATGGTGCCTTCCGCGAGGGTTAGCAGGGCTGCGCTGATCGATTCGATAGTCATGGTCAGGGTTTGATGCCGGTATGCAGGGCGACAACGCCACCGGTCATATTCTGATATTTACACTGGGTCAGGCCTGCTTCCTCCATCATCCCTTTCAGGGTTTCCTGATCGGGGTGCATGCGGATCGATTCTGCCAGATAACGGTAACTGTCCTCATCGCCCGCAATCAGCTTGCCGATTTTGGGTAGCAGGTTGAATGAGTATAGATCATAGGCTTTGGTCAGCAGTGGATTTTCGGTTTTGGAAAACTCCAGCACCATTACCTTACCGCCGGGTTTCAGTACCCGGGCCATTGACGCCAGCGCTTTCTCTTTGAAGGTGACGTTTCGCAGGCCAAATGCGATGGTGATGCAGTCAAAGGTGTTGTCTGGGAAGGGTAGCGCTTCAGCATTGGCCTGGACAAACTCGACATTGCCAGTGATGCCCCGATCCATCAACCGGTCGCGGCCAACCTTAAGCATTGAATCATTGATATCCGCCAGAACCACTTTGCCCTCTGAACCCACCAGACGAGAGAAACGCATCGTCAGGTCGCCCGTACCGCCGGCAATATCCAGCACTTTATGGCCACGACGGACACCGCTCTGTTCGATGGTCAGCCGTTTCCAGATGCGATGGATACCGCCGGACATCAGATCGTTCATGATGTCATACTTGCTGGCAACCGAGTGAAAAACGTCAGCTACTTTCGCCTGTTTTTCATCGACTTTGACCTGTTCGAAGCCGAAATGGGTTTTGTCCTGAGATTGTTTCTGGTCAGTCATAGAAAACCTGTAATCTGCATAGTTCGCGTTGCAGCATTCTACCTTTGCCACAGGCAATTGTCTTTACTCTTCCATCATCAACTGATCTGGGTAAATAAAAAACCGGTTCAGTCAGCGAGAGGCTGTGCTGCCTAACCCCGGGCGATCATGTTGCCGTGGCGTGTGGCTCCGGCCTCTTGCAGGGCTGCGAGATAACGGTTCCAGTAGGTATCATGATGTAGACACAGGTCGTAGAGGTATTCCCAGGTGTACAGGCCGCTGTCGTGGCCATCATCAAAGATAATCTTGAGTGCATAGTTGCCAGCGGATTCAAGCCCTTTGATTCCCACCAGTTGTTTGCCTGTCTGCAGCACGCCGTTGCCGATACCGTGACCGCGTACCTCGGCTGAGGGTGAGTGAACCCGCAGGTATTCGGCGGTCAGTTCGTAATGCTCCTGATCACTGTAAATCAGCTCAAGGGTTCTGGATTTTGCGTGAAGCTTAATGTCTTTTGGAAGTGGTGCTGCCATGACTGACTCCGATGGCGGAGCCTGAGGCTCCGCCACATGGATGGGGTTAAAGGATATAGTGGCTCAGGTCTTCATTCTGGCTCAGCTCTGCCAGATGCTGATCCACATAAGCACGATCGACATTGATGGTCTGACCTGAGTTGTCGGCGGCGGTGAAAGAGATCTCTTCCAGTAATCGCTCCATCATTGTATGCAGGCGACGGGCACCGATGTTTTCGGTTTTCTCATTGACCTGATACGCCAGCTCAGCAATCCGGTCGATGCCATCCTGAGTATACTCAACGGTGACTCCCTCCGTCGCCAGCAGGGCGCGGTATTGCTCCGTCAGTGAGGCATTTGGTTCGGTGAGGATGCGGCGGAAATCATCCGGTGTCAGAGCCTTTAGTTCAACCCGGATCGGCAGACGCCCCTGCAGTTCGGGAATCAGATCGGATGGTTTGGACAGATGAAACGCGCCGGAGGCGATAAACAGAATGTGGTCCGTTTTGATCATGCCGTATTTGGTGGTTACGGTGCTGCCTTCGATCAGCGGCAGCAGATCGCGCTGAACCCCTTCGCGTGACACATCAGCCCCGGTGCCCTCACGTTTGCACACTTTGTCGATCTCGTCGAGGAAGACGATGCCGTTTTGCTCCACGGCGTCGATGGCCTGCTGTTTCAGCTCATCATCATTGACCATTTTGGCCGCTTCTTCGTCGATCACCTGTTTCAGCGCATCTTTAACCTTCATCCGTTTACTTTTGGTTTTGTTGTTGCCCAGGTTGGAGAACATGCTCTGCAGCTGACTGGTCATCTCCTCCATTCCCGGGGGAGCCATGATCTCAACCCCGACCGGTGTCTGGCTCAGATCGATATCGATCTCTTTATCATCCAGCTTGCCTTCACGCAGTTGCTTGCGCAGCAGTTGCCGGGTCGCACTGTCCTGTTTCGGTTCTGCCGGTTGCTCATCAAAACTGGTGGGGCGGGCAGGTGGCAACAGAGCATCAAGAATGCGATCTTCGGCGGAATCTTCGGCGCGGAATTTAACTTTATCCATCGCCTGTTCGCGCAACATTTTGATCGCCATATCCATCAGGTCGCGGATAATGGTTTCGACATCGCGGCCGACATAGCCCACTTCGGTAAACTTGGTGGCTTCAACCTTAATAAAAGGGGCGTTAGCCAGTTTCGCCAGGCGGCGGGCAATTTCGGTTTTACCGACCCCGGTAGGGCCAATCATCAGAATATTCTTGGGTGAAACTTCGGCGCGCAGTTCAGGCTCCAGCTGCATCCGGCGCCAGCGGTTTCGCAGTGCGATGGCGACTGAACGTTTGGCGTTGGCCTGACCGACGATGTGTCGGTCAAGTTCAGAAACTATTTCGCGGGGTGTCATATTGGACATCAGTAATTCTCTCTGGCTATTCTTCAGGCTCAGGCTGCGGTGGACTGCAGCTGTTCTATGGTGAGGTTGGCGTTGGTAAAGACACAGATATCGGCAGCGATCTGCAGGCTCTTTTCAACAATATCCCGGGCGGACAGATCACTGTTAGCAACCAGTGCGCGGGCTGCAGCCAGGGCGTAGTTGCCACCGGAGCCGATGGCGATGACGCCGTCTTCGGGTTCAATAATGTCGCCGCTGCCAGAGATAAGGTAGGTTTTATCTTTATTGGCAACCAGCATCAGTGCTTCCAGTTTTCGCAGCACCCGGTCACCACGCCACTCCCGGGCCAGGCTGACCACGGCATTGAAAATATTGCCCTGATGTTTCTCCAGTTGCTGTTCGAACAGATCCAGCAGGGTGATGGCGTCTGCAGTGCTGCCGGCGAAGCCGGTGATGACATCGTGCTTTGGCAGGCGACGGACTTTGCGGGCGGTACCTTTCATTACGGTGTTGCCAAGCGAAACCTGGCCGTCACCGCCGACAACGACCTGATCGTTGCGGCGTACTGAAACAATTGTGGTCATGGGTGCGTTTTCCCGAATAGATATACTCAGTTTTCAATGAGTATAGATATGGGAGCGCAGGACGTTATTTCAAGGTTATGAATATCCGATGACCGATCGATTAGTCGATTTGTCGGACTAATGGCTGAATACTCATCCTGACCAGGCGGTCTTCAGCTTTATTCAGCAGCGAGCGGTTTTCGAACGGGCCGGACAGTACCTGATACCAGATGCTGCCATTGCTATTGGTCACCCGGTGCGTTTTGACATTGGGCAGCCCTTCCAGAATAAGGCGTGCCCGCAGTTGTTCAGCATCGCTCTGATTTTTGAAAGAGCCGGCCTGAATCACATAGGTGTGTGCCGATTTAGCGTCTTTCGGGGTCGATTTGTAGGGCTCAACATTGGCGGTATCGACTTCGCTCTCTGGCAGAATCTGATAGAAATCAAACCGTTCAGACTGCTCCTCAACCGGTATTGCCGGTTTGGCGGCTTTGCTTTCCGGTTGTTTTGTTTTGGATTCAGCAGGTTGTGCTTTTGGTGCGGCTTTAGCCACCGGTTTACTAACCTTGTCAGCCGCTTTGGCAGCGGGCTTTGACGTGGCTGGCTGTGTAGTGGTGCCGGTAGTGCTGTTATCGGGTTTTACGGTCGTCAGTTGCCAGAGCGCGAAGCCAAAGCCGGCCAGCACTACCAGACTGATAACAGAGCGTACCAGCGGGAAGGGCTTTTTCACCGGCGCGCTTTTGGTTTTTGCATTGCTTCGCGTTGCCCGGCTGGCGGCCGTTCCACTGTTGCGTTTCTTTGCGTAATCTTTGCGCGCCATCAGTTTCGCCTGCTTACATAAGGTCCGGAGCATTGACGCCCAGCAGGTCCAGGCCGTTTGCCAGTACCTGTCTGACGGCAACCGCCAGGGTTAGCCGGGCGTTGCGCAGGTCAGTATCGTCAACCAGAGTTTTTTCTGAGTTGTAATAGGTGTGGAAATCGCTGGCCAGCTCATAGAGGTAGGTGGCGATCAGATGAGGTTCGCGGACATCGGCAGCGCGTTTCACCACTTCCGGATAACGTCCCAGCTTAATCGTCAGGTGTTTCTCCGATTCAAGGGTCAGCCGGTCGAGGGCGTTCTGACCGGTTTGCTCATCCCACTGCTGGTTGTTTTCAACCAGTTTACGGAAGATTGAGCAGACCCGTGCATGGGCATACTGAATGTAATAGACCGGATTATCCGCAGACTCTGAGCGCGCCAGATCGATATCAAAATTCAGATGGCTGTCTGATTTACGGGCTGCCAGAAAGTAGCGGGTGGCATCACGGCCTACCTCGTCGATCAGGTCTCGCAGGGTCAGATAACTGCCCGCGCGTTTGGAAATCTTGACCTCTTCACCACCGCGCATAACGGTGGCCATCTGGTGCAGTACATAATCTGGCCAGCCCTTAGGGATCCCTGCATTGAGTGCCTGCAGACCCGCGCGAACGCGGGTGATGGTGCTGTGGTGATCAGCGCCCTGTTCGTTAATAACTGTGTCAAAGCCGCGCTGCCACTTATTCATATGGTAGGCAACATCAGGCACAAAGTAGGTATAACCGCCATCGGTTTTGCGCATTACCCGATCTTTATCATCACCAAAGTCGGTGGTTCGCAGCCACAGCGCGCCACCATCCTCGTAGGTATAGCCATTGTTAATCAGGGTTTGTACAGTTTCCTCAACTTTGCCTTCGCTATAGAGAGAGGACTCAAGGAAATAGACATCGAAGTCGACGCCGAACGCTTTCAGGTCCAGATCCTGCTCATGGCGCAGATAGGCCACAGCAAAATGGCGGATCGCTTCCAGATCATCGGCATCCTGAGTGCCGGTAAAACTCTGATCTTCAGAGCTGACCGTATCTCCGCGCATAAAGCTTTCCGCCAGTTCAGTAATATAAGCACCGCGGTAGCCATCCTCAGGCCAGCTTGGGTCTTCTGGGGTTAGTCCTTTGCAGCGTGCCTGTACAGAGAGTGCCAGATTGTTAATCTGGGCACCGGCATCATTGTAATAAAACTCGCGGGTGACCTCCCAGCCAGTCGCCTCCATCAGGCGGCTGAGGCAGTCGCCGACCGCTGCGCCCCGGCCGTGACCAATGTGCAGAGGGCCGGTTGGGTTGGCAGAGACAAACTCAATCTGCACCTTTTTGCCGGCACCATCGTTGTTGCGGCCGTAATCACTTTTCTGCTGCAGGATGGTTTTGATCAGGTTGCCGGTTGAGGCATCGCTGACAAAGAAGTTGATAAAACCGGGGCCGGCGATCTCGGTTTTTTCGACATTATCAGAACCGGGCAGGGCTGCGCAGATCTTTTGAGACAGTTCCCGGGGGTTGCATCTGGCAGCCTTGGCCAGGGTCAGAGCGATGTTGGAGGCAAAGTCTCCATGAGACTTGTCGCGGGTGTTCTCTACCATGATGTTGGGCTGAGTGTCAGCTGGCAGGGTGCCATTTTCAATCAGCGAGGTCAGGGCAGTATTAATCAGATCCGCAATGTGTTGTTTCATGCTCAAAAGATACCGGGTTGAATTCAGGGGCCAGATTCAGCGCCGCAGGTTTTTCGCCTTATGAAGAGTAAAGGAGAGTATCAAAACTAAGGCGGTTGCGCGTTGTCTGTAAAAAAGACCGCGTATTATCCCTTTTCGTCCGCCCTTTGTTAACCCCTGATGGGGTTATTTGTGGCTAAAACATATCCACCGGATCGACATCCACGGACCAGCGGACTTTGCGGGTATCCGGGTCATCTTCTGCTTCTCTGATAATATTGTGTAGCTGTTGGTGCAGGTTTTTGCGATCGCGGCACTGTAACACCAGCTGGGCGCGAAACAGTCCGGCCCGCTTTTCCATTGGCGAGGGCAGAGGGCCCAGCCACTGAATTCCCTGGGGCTGGAGAATATCCGACTCCAGCCGATTCCTGAGTGTGCCGAGGAAGCGCTCAGCCACTCCCGGATGGCTGGCCTCAGCCCGGAACATGGCGCAATGTATTGAGGGCGGCAGGTAGGCTGCGATACGCTGCCCCAGTTCCTGTTCAGCAAATGCCTGGTAGCCTTCAGTGACCAGGCTGGTAATGGTCGGATGGTCTGCATGGTGGGTTTGCATCACGACTTTCCCCGGATGGTCGGCTCTGCCCGCTCTGCCCGCAACCTGTAGTATCAGCTGAGCGGTGCGCTCCATCCCCCTGAAATCGGCGCTGAACAGGCCGCTATCGGCATTCAGAATGGCCACCAGAGTCACTTTAGGAAAGTGATGTCCCTTTGCCAGCATCTGGGTGCCAATCAGAATGCAGGGCAGGCCCTGATGAACCCGGTCCATAATCTGCTGCATGGCGTTTTTGCGCTGTGTCGTGTCACGGTCAACCCGGATTACAGGGACGCTGGGGAAGAGTTTCTGCAGGGCCTCCTCGGTGCGCTCAGTGCCGGCGCCGACGGGTTTCAGTTCGGTGCTGCCACAGCTGTCGCATTTGATCGGCACGGGGCGCTGGCTATCGCAGTGGTGGCAGTGCAGATGGAATGGTTTTCTGTGCAGGGTCATATGCGCATCACAGCGCTTGCAGTCTGCCAGCCAGCCGCAGTCGTGGCACATCAGGGTGGGCGCGAAACCACGACGGTTAAGAAAGATCAGCACCTGAGTGCCCTGCTGCAGGTGGTGTCTGATCTGCGCAACCAGCGGTGCCGATAACCCATCCTGCAGCGGCTGCTGACGGATATCCAGTAGTTCAAACTCAGGTGCGCGAGCATTACCGGCGCGCTGATTCAGCTTTAGCCAGTGATAGCGCCCCTGTTGCGCGTTATAGAGGCTCTCTATTGCGGGAGTTGCTGTGCCCAGTACAACCGGAATCTGTTCAACGTTAGCGCGCATAACAGCCAGATCCCGGGCGTTATAGCGAAACCCATCCTGTTGCTTGAATGAGGTGTCATGCTCTTCGTCGATAAAGATCACCCCGGGGCTTTTAAGGGGGGTGAAGATGGCCGAGCGGGTACCAATAATAATGCGGGCCGTGCCTTCACGGGCCTGAAGCCAGGCATCGAGTCGCTGACGATCGGTCAGGTTGGAGTGCAACACCACCACTGGCAGGTTAAAACGAGCCTTGAAGCGGGCTACGGTCTGCGGCGTCAGGCCGATCTCGGGTACCAGAATCAGCGCCTGTTTGCCCTGACGGATAAAATGTTCTATCGCCTGCAGGTAAACTTCGGTTTTGCCTGATCCGGTCACTCCCTGTAACAGAAAGGATTTAAAGCCTGGGGTGGCGGTGATGGCGTTAACCGCCTGCTGTTGTTCTGTGTTTAGTGTTAGTGGTGCTTCATGGAGTGGCTGATCGCTGTGGTGGTGATGGTCGGTGTTGTGAATAAAAGACTCGGCCAGGCCTTTGTCGGCCAGTTTCTTCAGTAGTGGGGTTTGCCCGCCTTCAGCCCGTATGGCATCTTCGCTGATGCCGTTGGGGTGTTCCAGTAGCAGGAGCAACAGCTCCCGCTGCCGTGCCGCAGTTTTACCCAGTTGAGCGATATCTGCGCCTGGTGTTGATCGCCACAGATGCTGGTGGGCATATTCACAGGGGTCTCCTTTACGTAGCAGCACCGGCAGAGCCTGGCTCAGAGCGTCGCCCAGCGGGTGTTGATAGTAGTTAGCCGCCCAGCGTGCCAGTTTTAGTATCGATTCTGGCATCGGTGGGGTTGTATCGAGCACGGCAATCGCGGGCTTGAGCTTATCCGGTGGGACTTCGCTGTGTTGTGTCACATTGATCAGAATCCCGGTGACTTCCCGCCGCCCGAACGGCACTTTTACCCGCACGCCGGGGCTGAGCTGCTCTGGCGAGCACCCGGCTGGTGGCCGATAATCAAATAGTCGGCGCAGAGGGGAGGGAATGGCGAGCTGCAGATAAGACATTAAAGGGAAGATCCACATCAGGAACAGATGTGACAGTGTATGTCTTTTTGTTTTCGCTGTTAACCTGTGGCTGTTTTCGTCTTGGTCTTGCGAAATGCTTGCTGGGGGTAAAAACTGTGCGTATAATGCCCGGCCTTAATCCTATAGGCTTTATTGCCTGCATGCGGTGCCCGGCAAAAGATCGGGTGGCGGCATACAAAACAACTGAGGTTTCAGATGAAAAAAGATATCCATCCAGAATACTCCGAGATCAGCGCAAGCTGTTCTTGTGGCAACGTTGTTAAGACGCGTTCAACTGTTTGTAAAGACATCCACATCGATGTTTGCAGCCAGTGCCACCCGTTCTATACCGGCAAGCAGAAAGATGCGACTACCGGTGGTCGTGTTGATCGCTTCAACAAGCGTTTTGGCGGACGTGGTCTTAAGAAGTAAACGATTCCGTATTGTGAAAAAAGGCACCCTTTGGGGTGCCTTTTTTGTCTCTGGTCAATTCAGACTGATTTATATAAAACTTTAGCATAACTGGTTAGATCCTCTGGTTTTGCAGAGTAATTCTTTTGTAAATTCTGCTTACTCCCTCAAAAGTAGTAGAAAATACACTGAATATCGTGAAAATTTCAGAGATATGGGCTGTTTTTGCGGTTGAGCGCGAAGGATCTTTTCTATATGATTCGAGCTCCGAATTTTTATAACTAAGTTGGAACCGCGACCATGTCTGAAGATATGAAACAAGCTGCACTCGATTATCACGAGTTTCCTCGCCCGGGTAAGATCAGTGTTGAGCTGACTACTTCTGCTGAGTCTGCCCGCGATCTGGCGCTGGCTTACAGCCCGGGTGTTGCTGAGCCTGTACGTGCCATTGCAGAAAACCCTGATAACGCTTATCGCTATACTGCTAAAGGCAACCTGGTAGCCGTCATCAGTAACGGTACTGCTATTCTGGGTCTTGGCGATCTGGGGCCTTTGGCGTCCAAGCCTGTTATGGAAGGTAAAGCGCTGCTGTTTAAGCGGTTCGCCGGAATTGATTCTGTCGATATCGAAGTTGATTCTGAAAGCCCTCAGGCTCTGATCGACACCGTTGCCCGTATCGCAGATACCTTTGGTGGTATCAATCTGGAAGATATCAAGGCGCCGGAGTGTTTTGAAGTAGAACGCGCCCTGATTGAACGTTGCAATATCCCGGTATTCCATGATGATCAGCACGGCACCGCGATCGTAACGGCTGCTGGTATGATCAACGCTCTGGAGATCGCCGGTAAGACGCTTGAAGAAGCGCAGATTGTTTGTCTTGGTGCAGGTGCTGCGGCGCATGCTTGTATGAAGCTGTTGGTGAATATGGGTGCCAAGGTCGAGAATATCTTTATGATTGACCGTACCGGTGTTATCCACTCTGGTCGTGAAAACCTGACCCCGGAGAAAGCGGCATTCGCTTCAGAGACCGATAAGCGTACGCTGGATGATGCGATTGATGGCGCCGATGTGTTTGTTGGTCTGTCTGGTCCCAACCTGCTGAGTGCTGAGCAATTGGCGAAAATGGCGCCAACACCGGTTGTGTTTGCCTGTGCTAACCCTGATCCGGAAATCAAGCCTGAGCTGGCTCACTCTGTTCGTGATGATGTCATCATGGCAACCGGTCGTTCAGATTACCCTAACCAGGTCAATAACGTACTGGGCTTCCCTTTCATCTTCCGTGGCGCACTGGATGTTCGTGCTTCTGCTATCAATGAAGAGATGAAAGCTGCCGCTGTACGTGCTCTGGCGGATCTGGCTAAAGAGCCTGTTCCTCAGGAAGTTCTGGATGCATACGAGCTGGGTTCTCTGGAGTTCGGCCCTCAGTATATTATTCCTAAACCAACCGACTCCCGTCTGCTGGGTGTTGTGTCTCAGGCGGTTGCTCAGGCGGCTATCGATTCAGGCGTTGCCCGTCTGCCGTTGCCTGCTCACTACCCGCTGACAACCGTTGCGGCTTTGCTGAATCGGTAAGTCGATACGATAATTAAAAAAAACCAAACCCGGCATGCCGGGTTTTTTTGTGTCTGACGACTGGGATTTTTATTCAGGAAAAGGAAGAACCGTTGCCTGGCTGGAGCCAGGGCGGCTGCGGTTTCTTGACTCAGAATATTTCTTCGGTTCGGGTTGTGCCCGTGGCATTTGTGAGTGCTGGATTGTGGGCAATCTCTTTCGGTACGCTGTCCTCGGGAAATATTTCGAAAATGGCATCTTCCTGGCCGGGGTATGCCAGCAGGCCTGTTTTGGGGTCGATTCTGATGCTGACCAGTCCCTCAGGCTGAGCGATGGGCAGATCAGGGCTGTTGGCCAGGGCCGTTTCCATAAATTCAATCCAGACTGGTAATGCTGCGGTTCCGCCGAATTCGCTACGCCCCAGGGTTGATGGCTGATCAAAACCGACCCAGGCGGTTGCCACCACATCTTTGTTAAAGCCTGAAAACCATGCATCTTTCTGATCGTTAGTGGTTCCGGTTTTGCCTGCCAGATCTGAGCGTTGCAGCACCCGGGCACGGCGTCCGGTACCCCGGGCGATAACATCCTGCATGATGCTGTAGATCATGTAGGCGGTCTGCGGCTGCATAATCCGGTTTGCCACCGGTAGACTGGTAGTCTGTTGTCCGGCTGGCTGGCTGGTGGGAAGCTCCTCCTGGTTGGTCTGCGGGGGGGTGTCCGGGGTTGATGCCGGGGTGATGATGGCGTTGCCTGTGGTGGCTGCCTGCTGCTCTATACGTTTTAACACCGCTGGCGGAGCGGAAGGGTTAGCGATGTAGGTGCATTCCGGGCAGACGGTTGCTGGTTGTGCCTGATAAAGAATATTGCCTTCTGAATCTTCCACTCTGTCGATAAAGTAGGGGCTGACTTTAAAGCCCTGGTTGGCCAGACCGGCATAGCCTGTCACCAGTTCGAGTGGGGTTATGTCTGCACTACCCAGTGATAGGGAAAGATTGTTGGGTAGTCGGTCTTTATCAAAGCCAAAGCGGCTGAGAAATTCAGTCGCAGTATCGATGCCGATTGAACGAAGGATGCGGATAGATACCAGGTTTCTGGATTTGTAGAGCGCTTCGCGCAAACGGGTTGGGCCGTAGAACTTTTTGCTGTAGTTTTCCGGTCTCCAGTTTGATTCCAGGTTGTTGTCATGGAACACTACGGGAGCATCATTGATAAGGGTCGCGGGTGTGTAGCCCTGTTCCAGCGCTGAGGCGTAAATGAAAGGCTTGAAGTTTGAGCCAGGCTGGCGTCTTGCCTGGGTAGCCCGGTTGAACTTGTTGTGGTTAAAGTTGAATCCGCCAACCAGTGCTCTGATGGCGCCATTTTGGGGTGACAGGGCGGTCAGCGCGCCCTCTACCCGTGGGATCTGGGTCAGGCGCCAGTTGTTTTCGCTGTCTAATCGTACTCTGATCAGGTCGCCGGGGGAGAATAGATCCGCTGCCTGTTCAGGTTTTCGTCCCCGGCTGTTGGGGCCTTTATAGGGCTGCGCCCACTCCATATTGTCCCAGCTTAGGGTGGCGGGGCCGTGATCTTTGATGAAGAGTCGTGCCTGTTGCTGATCTGTGCTGATCACAATAGCCGGCTGCAGAGAGCCGTAGGTGCGCTGCTGTTCCAGGAATGCGGTGATGTTTTCTTCAGTGAGTGGAGTGACTGCTGCCGGTTTTTCCGGGCCAAAATAACCGTGTCGCTCAGTGTAGGCGATCAGACCATCCTCTACGGATTGATTGGCTGCCGCCTGCATGGTGCTGTTTAGCGTGGTGTAAACTCTGAAGCCGTTGGTGTATAAACTCTCGTCAAAGTATTGATATAGCTCATTGCGAACCATTTCAGCAACATAGGGAGCGTATAGTTCAATCTGGGTGCCATGATATTCTGCGCTGATGGGTTCATTTCTGGCGGTTTCATAGTCCTCGTCGTTAATAAAGCTGAGGCTGTGCATCCGTTTCAGGATCCAGTTGCGGCGTTCCAGTGCGCGGCTGGGATTGGTGATCGGGTTGTATGCAGACGGTGCTTTGGGGAGGCCGGCAATCATGGCGACCTGGGCCAGACTGAGTTGATCGATATCTTTGCCGTAGTAGATGTTGGCAGCAGCCTGGATGCCGTAGGAGCGGTGTCCCAGGTAGATCTTGTTGATGTATAACTCAAAAATCTCCTCTTTGGTCAGCTCCTGTTCGATCCGGAGTGAGAGTAGTATCTCATTGAATTTACGAACAAAAGAGCGTTCCCGGGTGAGAAAGTAGTTTTTCGCAACCTGCATGGTGATGGTGCTGCCACCGCTCTGGATATGGCCGGTACTTGCCAGCTGAAAGACAGCGCGGAACAGGCCTTTGATGTCGATGCCGATGTGTTCGAAAAAGTTCCGGTCTTCGGCAGCCAGCAGGGCATTGATGTAGTTCTGGGGGATCTGATTAAAACTGATCGGTGTACGGCGCTTTTCGCCAAATTCAGAGATCAGCTTATCGTCCTCAGAGTAGATTCTGAGGGGGGTTTGCAGCTGAACGTCTCGCAGGGTTTCGACATCGGGAAGTTTGGGCGCATAGTAAAAATACGCCGCGGCCAATGCCAGGCAGCCAACAAAGCAGCCCAGTATGGTGAGTTTTAGGCCGATCTTGAGTAACGATGTCAATATTTTCATGTTAAGTTATTTAAAGTTAAGTTTTTTGTTGCCGAGTTATTATATCTGTAAGAAAGTGTCAGCCACTAGTGAAACAGTGGTTTAATTTTTGATGAAACCGCGCTAGAGTCAATAACGCTCGGTTTATGCGGGATTTTTTAAGGATAATTTACTGTGCTTAGCTTTCTTAGCAAACAGGAAAAAGGATGGGTCGGCATAGATATCGGCTCCTCTTCAATTAAAATGGTGGCACTTTCAAAGCGCGGGAAGGGACTTCGTCTTGACTCATACGCGATTGTGCCTTTGCCTTCATCTGCCGTTATAGAGAGCAGTATTCAGGATATCGGTCAGGTATCTGAGGCTGTTGAGAAGGGGTTGAAAATATGTGGCGGCGGGCTGACGACCTGTGTTGCTGCAGTGCCCTCTTCCGCTGTAATTGCTAAGACCATCCAACTGAGTAACGCGTTCACCGAGTTTGAACTTGAAGAACAGGTTAAGCTTGAAGCGGATCGCTTTATTCCCTATCCCCTGAATGAGATAGCCCTCGATTTTGAGGTGCTTGGTCCATCGGAGAGCAGTCCGGAGCTCAATGATATTCTGCTGGTTGCCTGTCGTCGTGATGATGTGGAAATGCGTGAAGACGCGATTAACAGCAGCGGGTTGAAGTGTGAAGTTGTTGATGTCGACCGTTTTGCCACTGAGCGGGTTGTGGGGTTGCTGGATAATGCGGCGGATACAACCGATCAGCTTATCGGGCTGGTTGATATCGGCGCATCTACCCTTACTCTCAATGTATTCAAAAACGGTAAGATCGTTTATGACCGTGAACAGGCGTTTGGTGGTAACGATCTGAGCAATATTATTCATCAGCAGTCGGGACTGGAAGCGGGAGAGGTTGAACATCTCCTGCGTAGCGGGGAACTGTCTGAGGAGCTGAAACAGAGTGTGGTGCTGCCCTTCCGAAGCACTGTTTCGCAGCAGGTTTCACGGTCGTTGCAGTTTTTCTACTCCTCTGGTCCGCACAATGAACTGAGTAAACTCTATATTCTCGGGGGGACCGCGGCGATTGATGGGTTGGCTGAACAGATGCAGGCCGAGGTCGGTGTGGCTGTTGAGGTTGCTAATCCATTTGTGGGTATGGATCTGGACTCGAAAATCAATGCAGGCCGGCTGAGTCAGGATGCTCCAACCCTGGTAAAAGCCTGTGGTCTGGCGTTACGAAGCTTTGAAGGGTAGCGACTATGGCAAAGATAAATTTAAGGGCCTGGCGCGAAGAGCTGTCTGCTGAGAGGCAAAAACAGTTTATTGTGAATCTGGTGGCCGCTGCATTTCTTGCTGCCATGGTGGTATTTCTGATCGGTTTTTATATCGATATGCAAACAGACCGGCAAAAAACGCGGAATAACTTTTTGCGCAGCGAAATTGCACAGCTGGACAAGCAGTTGGCGGACATTAAAGAGCTAAAACAGCAACGTGCCCGTCTCATCGCCCGTCTGAATGCGATTCAGGAGCTTCAGGGGACCCGTCCCCTGATTGTCAGAAGCTTTGATGAGATGGTTCGGGTGCTGCCTGATGGTGTCTATTATCAGTCCCTGAGCCGTAAAGGCGATACCATTAATCTGGCTGGGCGGGCTGAGAAAAGTGACGATGTTTCGAGTCTGATGCGGCATATTTATGCCAGTATCTGGTTTGGTGAGCCGAACCTGTCTACCGTGGCGAATGATGGCAATATGAAGAAATTCAACCTGACTGTTCCGGTATTGAAACCCTCGCTGGAAGAGGTGAACTGATATGGCAATGGATGCATTGAAAAACAGTTTTAAAGGGTTTGATGCCGATAACCTTGACTTCAATATGGCGGGCAACTGGCCAATAGGGGTGAAAGTGATCACCTATCTGCTGGTTTTTTCGCTGGTCGTTGGCGCTGGTGTCTATTTATACATCACTGATAAAGAGAAAAATCTGGCCCGTGAAGTTAGCCAGGAGAGCGGTCTTAAGCAGCAGATCTCGGTGAAGACAACTCAGGTAGCCAGCCTGGATCAGCTCCGCGAACAGATGAAAGATGTTCAGGGGCGTTTTTCCGAACTGCTAAAACAGCTGCCGACCGAGAAAGAGGTACCTGGTCTGCTGGAGGATATCACCGAAATTGGTCGTTCAAGCGGTCTGAATATCCAGTCGATCACACTGGGTGGGGAGATAAGAAATGAGATATTTATTGAGCTTCCGATCAACATAAAGGTGAGTGGTACCTATCACCAGATGGGTCAGTTTGTCAGCGGCGTTGCCGCAATCCCCCGGATTGTGACCCTGCATGACTACAGTATAACTCCTGCTGGAGGCCAGCTGGATATGACAATTAGTGCAAAGACTTATCGCTATGATGATACCAAGTAAACTTTTGCGTTTCCTGATTCTTACTCCCTTTTTTCTCGGCGGTTGCGTCTGGATTGAGGATGTCAGTGATCTGCGCAGCTTTGTTGCGCAGGAGAAGCAGAAAAAGATTATAAAGGTGGAGCCGCTGCCGGAATTTAAGCCCTATCATAGCTTTGTCTATGAGGGTGCCAGTATGCGGAGCCCTTTCAAACCGCTGGTTTCTATCGCTGCACTGGATACCGGAGATGAGGTTGCTACGCCAGGCGATAACGGCATAAAACCCGATATGGATCGGGAGAAGAGCTATCTCGAAACCTTTTCGCTGGATAATCTTTCCATGGTTGGCACCATTAATATGAGTGCGGATGGCTCACGCTGGGCGCTGATTAAGGATAAGAAGGGCGAAGTGCACCGGGTTTCTGTCGGTGATTATATGGGGCTGGATTACGGCAAAGTGGTTGCTGTTAACAGTGATAATGTTGAGCTTATTGAGATTGTTACAAACGGCCGGGGTGGTTGGATGCGACGGCCCCGTAGCGTGGTGATGGATTGATGACGATGATGGTGAATACTGTGAATAAGAATATTCAGGCGGGTAAACTGACGTACTCCGCACTCGCTAAGATGGCGGGAATAGTCATCGGGCTGTGGATGCTGGCTTTCAATGCGATCGCTGCAGATGCAAAGCTTATGGCGTCCTCCTTTGTTGCGCTTCCCGATAATAAGCTTGAGGTTCGCTTCGATTTTGACGTGCCCCCCTCGCTGCCTAAATCCTATATGACTAACAGTCCGGCGCGCCTGGTGCTGGATATGTGGGGCGTTGAAAATACACAGGATACCCGGTTGCTGACCGTTGAGAGTGGTAATGTCGATAAGATCAACTTCGCTCAGGTTGACGGCCGGCTGCGGGTTGTTGTCGATCTGTTTGAAGCATCTGCCTTTGAAACCCGCACCGATGGCAACAGTCTGTTTCTGACGGTAGGTGACCGCGGAATGGCTAAACAGGAAGTGGCCAAAGTCAGCAAGAGCGTCACTGCAGACTCTAGTGCTAAGCCCGTTGTATCGGATAAGACCCGGGTTAAAGGTGTTGATTTTGAACGGACTCCGGAAGGGGCCGGACGGGTGGTTGTTTCTCTGTCAGACGACCGGGCTGGTGTGGATGTTATCGAGGAAGGCAATAACGTTGTTGTCAACCTGTTAGGGGTTGACCTCTCTGCCAGTATGCAGAATCGCATCGATGTTCAGGATTTTGCCACCCCGGTGATGTTTATCGACTCGATGGCCAGTGGTGAGAATGTCTCCATTCTGATTAAGCCATCTCCCGAACCCTATGATTATATGGTGTATCAGACCAACAATCAGTTGGTTGTGGATTTGAAACCTATCACTCAGGCTGAGCTGGATAAGATTGAAGAGACCCGTTTCCCCTATCAGGGAGAGCGGATCGATCTGGACTTCCAGAATGTCGAGGTACGTTCCGTACTGCAGATTCTTGCCGAAGTCGCGGAAATGAATCTGGTTGTCAGCGACAACGTGAATGGTAACATCACGCTACGGTTGAAGAATGTCCCCTGGGATCAGGCGTTGGATCTGATTCTGAATACCAATAAGCTGGATAAGCGTGAAATGGGCAATGTGCTGCTGATCGGTACAGCAGAAGAGATTGCTGAACGCGAGCGGGTTGAATTGGAAAGCAGCAAACAGGTTGAAGAGCTTGCTCCCCTGCGCACCGAGTTTATTCAGGTGGATTTCCGGAAAGCCTCCGATATGGTGTCCCGCCTGAATGAGGCGAAGCTTATCTCTGAGCGGGGTTTCCTGCTCGCGGATGATGAAACCAATGTGCTGATGGTGCGTGAAACGGAAAAACGGATAGAAGAGATCCGCTCAACCCTGCGCCGCTTTGATACCGAGGTTGCGCAGGTGCTGATTGAAGCGCGTCTGGTAACCGCGAATACCACTGTGTCGAAAGATCTGGGTATTAAGTGGGGGCTGGGGTATGGTGATGCTGATTCGTCGGGCAATGCGATCTCTATCGGTAGTTCAATATCAGGTGTCTCCTCTCCCGGTGCGGTGCCAAGTGGTCTGATGGTTGATCTTGGTGCCAATGTTTCCTCGCCCGCTTCCGTTGCCATCGGGCTTGCTTCTAACAGTGCGCTGTTACAGCTAGAGTTATCCGCCTTGGAATCTGATGGTCGGATTGAGGTGATCTCCCAGCCCAAGGTTGTCACCACCAATGGTAAAGCTGCACTCATTGAATCTGGTAGAGAGATTCCTTACCAGACGGTTGAGGACGGCGATGTCAAGGTTGAGTTTAAAGATGTGGTGCTCTCACTGGAGGTAACGCCGCGGATCAACCCGGGCGATCGGATCGCTATGGATCTGGTCATTAAGAAAGACTCCGTTGGTGAGACCCTGTCGAACGGAGATATCAGTATTATCAAAAACCTGTTAGAAACCTCGGTTGTGGTGCCTGATGGGCAGACAATTGTGCTCGGTGGTGTGTTTGAAAATGAAACACAGAATACCGTTAATAAAACACCGCTGCTGGGTGATCTGCCGGTGCTTGGTGGATTGTTCCGAAATAAATCGGAGTCTAATATCAAGTCTGAACTGCTGATTTTTATCACGCCTAAGCTGGTACGCGAGTCTCTGTCAAAGCAGTAAGGTTGTTGTATTGAACATATTTTTAATTGGCCCTATGGGTGCTGGAAAGAGCACCATAGGGCGTCTTCTTTCTCATGAGCTGAAACTGAGGTTTGTCGATTCAGATAAAGTTATTGAAGAGCGGGCAGGTGCCGATATTCCCTGGATCTTTGATGTTGAGGGTGAAGTGGGGTTTCGCGACCGGGAAGCGCATATTATCGATCAGCTGAGTGCGGAGGATAATCTGGTGCTGGCGACCGGAGGCGGAGCTGTATTGCGCCCGGAAAATCGTTCAAATCTGCAAGGTAGAGGTACGGTAGTCTATCTGCAAGCATCTGTCGCACAACAGCTGGAGCGTACCGCGCGGGATAAAAACCGGCCTTTGCTGCAAACCCCCGATCCTGAGGCGGTGCTGAATACGCTGATGGAACAGCGTCACCCTCTCTATCTGCAAGTGGCCGATATTGTTATTGATACCGAACGCCGTAACCCTAAAGCTGTGGTTACTGATATAATGACGGAGCTTCGCGCACAGCAAATAGTTAAATAGAGATAAGCCCGCCATGCAAATCCTGAATGTCGATCTTGGTGATCGTTCCTACCCTATCTTTATCGGAACCGACCTGTTTCACCCGGACAACCTGACCCCATATGTCAAGGGAAATCAGGTGTTAATCGTTAGTAATGAAACGGTCGCTCCTCTTTATCTGGAACCATTAAAAGCTGTTTTGCCCGCGGTGCAGATCGATGATGTGATTCTGCCGGATGGGGAGAAGTTTAAAACGCTGGCGCAGCTGAATGCGGTGTTTGATCGTCTGCTGGAATGCCGCCATAACCGCACTACTACGCTGATCGCCTTAGGCGGCGGGGTCATTGGTGATATGACCGGTTTTGCCGCAGCTTGTTACCAGCGAGGGGTTAACTTCATCCAGATTCCCACTACTCTGCTTTCCCAGGTTGACTCTTCAGTGGGAGGGAAAACCGGAGTGAACCACCCCTTAGGAAAAAATATGATTGGCGCGTTTCATCAGCCGCAGGTGGTTCTGGCCAGCGTTGATGTACTGCAAACGCTTCCTGATCGTGAGTTGTCGGCCGGACTGGCCGAAGTGATCAAGTATGGCCTGGTTTATGATGAGGGTTTTCTTGGCTGGCTTGAATCGAATATGTCAGGCCTGATCGGGCGAGATGCATCACTGCTGAGTTATGCAATCTATCGCTCCTGTGAATTGAAGGCGGAGGTTGTCGCTCAGGATGAGAAAGAGTCCGGTGTGCGGGCGTTACTCAATCTTGGGCATACGTTTGGGCACGCAATTGAGTCATGTCAGGGCTATGGGAACTGGCTTCATGGTGAAGCTGTGGCAGTTGGAACGGTGATGGCTGCAGACCTGTCTCAGCGACTGGGATGGATCAGTAGCGATGATTATCAGCGGGTTGTACAGATCATGCAGGCAGCAAAGCTTCCGGTGGCCGCGCCGCAGGGAATGACACCGGAAGAATTCATGGCGCTGATGTCTGTTGATAAAAAGGTTGTCGACGGGCAGTTGCGTTTGATTTTGTTAAAAGCGCTGGGGAAGGCTGTGGTGACTGACCAGTTTGATCCGGCAGCATTGCAGCAAACCTTAACCCGCTTCGCAGCATAAAGGGGCTTACCGATGGCAGATCTTAAAGGGAATGGTGTTGACGCGCTGGCAGATGCGTTTGCCAGTGCAGAGCAGCGTAAGAGTTTCTTTTTTGAGCCATCTTCCCGATTGCAGCTGTTGGAAAAGCTTGAGCACCTGAGTCGCTTCAGTGATTTTCTGCTGCTGGTCACCGGCCCGGAGGGTGCCGGAAAAACAACCCTGATTCGACAACTGCAGGCGGCGGAGAGTGATCGAACGCTACGGCTTTGTTCCCTGGATGGCAGCAAAACCCCAGGTTTGAATGGTGTGCTGGTCGCCCTGAGCGAACAGCTGAGCCCCGAGCTGGATACTCAGGCTGATAACCAGCAGATGTTGAATGCCATTTACCGCTTTGCTCAGGTGATGGCCGTTGAGCATATTCAATGGGTTATCATTATAGATAATGCTGATCAGCTGGAAAATCCGGTTGTTCAGCTATTGCTTCAGATGCTCAGCGAGGCGCAGGGACTTCCGGTTAAACCGCACCTGTTAATGGCCGCCGGAGATGGTTTTCATGGACGCCTGCAGGGGTTTGATGAGTATGAACTGCTCGAGTCTCAGGTGCATCAACTGGTGCTGGAGCCGTTGACTACAACAGAAGCTAAAAGTTATCTGCTACAACGATATAGTGCAGCGGCTTCCCTGACTGAAAAACAGCTAGAGGCCGTTTATGATGCTTCCGGTGGCTACCCGGGCTCGCTCAATCAACAGGCGGAGCTACTGTTCCGCTCTGGTTCAGTCAAGAAGACTACCGAATCAACAGGGTTCTCCCGCGTGCACCTTGTCAGTGTTGCCGCCATTTTACTGCTCGTACTACTGGGTGGGTTGTGGCAGTACTGGCCAGAAAGTGACGCCGGAACGACCCGTACGCAGGTACAGATTCAGGTGCCGATAGAGTCGGGGCCGGTGATTGCTGCAAATGAAAGTCCGGTCGCTGAGGTTAAGGTCAATCAGACTGATAATAACCAATCACCTGGCTCTGATTCATTACCCCTTTTAGCGCAAAGTGATTCACGGGAGAAGATGTCACCCGTCCCGCAAACCGCTGATCGGGATACCGTCGAAACAGCAGAAACCAGTGTACCGTCCGGGGAGCCTGCTGCAGGCAGGGTGTCAGAGAGCGTAAATACCGGGCAGTCCGTGACTAAAACGCCTGGCTCCAGTGCCCCTGAAGCTAAGCCTGTCGATAAGCCGGTTGTTGCTGTCGCGGATAAGCCTGTGGTCGCCCCTATTGCACCTGCAGCAAAAAAGGTTAAAGTAATAGAGCCTGAACCTGTGGTTAAGAAAGCGCCGGTTAAGGCAGCAGTGGCTGACAACAATCAGCTGACTGAAGCGGAGCAAACCCTGATGGGCTGGCCTGCCAGTGGCTATACATTGCAAATGCTGGGCGCTGGAATGCGCAAAAGTGCAGAAGCGTTTATCCGTGAACAGGCAGAACCTCAGAAGTTTTATATGTTTCAGACCCGCTACAAGGGTAACCCCTGGTTTGTGGTTGTCTATGGACAATATAAAGACCGGGATGCCGCCCATGCTGCCAGTGCATCACTACCTTCAGCGCTTGCCAGACTGAAGCCCTGGGCGAGGACAATTCAGGGGATTCAGGCGGATCTGGCAGCCAGAAAATAGTATTTTTTTGTATCGTCTGCGCAAACAAAAAAATTTTCTGTATTGCTTATAATTTGTCCTTCATACCCTCGCTGTGTAAAATACCTGTCCCTTTTTCTCTGCATACACAACTGTGGCTGAAATTTGGTGGATGTAATATATTGATAATTAAGAACTTTTTGGTGGGATTCGTTTATGAGCATAGGTCTGTATCGCCCTGGTGAGTTCAAAGACAACTGTGGTTTTGGCCTGATGGCCCATATGCAAGGTGAACCAAGCCACAATGTATTGTTGAAGGCGATTGAAGCACTTGCATGTATGACCCACCGTGGTGGGATCGCAGCTGATGGCAAAACCGGTGACGGCTGCGGATTACTGATGCAGAAGCCGGATGCATTTCTGCGTGCGGCCGCAAAAAGCGATCTGGGTGTCGAGCTGGGTGACCGTTATGCCGTGGGTATGGTGTTTCTGTCAAAAGAGCCGGCCCTGGCGGCGGCTGCGCGTGAGGTGTTGAATAATGAACTGGTGGCGCAAGGACTGAATGTCGCAGGTTGGCGGGTTGTGCCGACAGATCCGGGTTGTCTTGGACCGATAGCAAAGGATACTCTGCCGCAGATTGAGCAGGTGTTTGTGACAACCGATAAAGCGGATCGTGAATTTGCGGTCAGTCTCTACACTGCCCGTCGCAAGGCCGAGATTGCCCTGAGCACAGATGAGGATTTTTATATCTGCAGTCTGTCGGACAAAGTTATCTCCTATAAGGGACTGACAATGCCGGTGGATCTGCCGGTGTTCTATCAGGATCTGAGCGATGAGCGTCTGGAAACCGCTATCTGTACCTATCATCAACGGTTTTCTACCAATACCGCTCCACGCTGGCCGCTGGCTCAGCCATTCCGGCTTCTGGCGCACAATGGTGAGATCAATACCATTGAGGGCAACCGTAACTGGTCCCGCGCCCGCTCCAGCAAGTTTGCGACTGAACTGCTGCCGAATGTCGATGAGCTTCAGCCGATTGTGAATACCACCGGTTCGGATTCGTCCAGCATGGATAATATGCTGGAGTTCCTGCTGATCGGGGGGATGGACCTGTATCGTGCAGCACGGATGATCGTGCCTCCTGCCTGGCAGAATGTCGATACCATGGATGCTGAACTGCGGGCCTTCTATGACTATAACTCAATGCATATGGAGCCCTGGGATGGCCCTGCCGGGATGGTAATGACCGATGGCCGTTTCGCTGTTTGTATGCTGGACCGGAACGGTCTGCGCCCATCCCGCTGGGTGATGACCAAAGATGGTCTGATCTGTACCGCATCTGAGATCGGTGTATTCGATTATAAGCCCGAGGATGTCGTATCTCAGGGCCGTGTCGGTCCGGGGCAGATTCTGTCTATCGATACCCAGACTGGTGAAGTACTACACACCGCTGATGTTGATGACCGTCTGAAAAAAGCGCAACCCTATAAAAAGTGGATGCGTGAGAATGCCCTGCCTCTTGAGCAGACAATGAATCTCACCGAGGAGTCTCAGTCTTTCTGCGAGATGACCCCGGAAGAGGTCAAAACGCATATGAAGATGTTCCAGGTCACCTATGAAGAGCGTGATCAGGTATTGCGTCCGCTGGGTGAAACTGCCATGGAAGCCGTTGGCTCCATGGGTGACGATAAGCCGATGGCGGTGTTGTCATCAAAAGTGCGTTCGGTTTTTGATTATTTCCGTCAGCAGTTCGCTCAGGTCACCAATCCGCCAATCGACCCGTTACGTGAAGCGATTGTGATGTCGCTGGAAACCTGTATTGGTGCCGAACGTAACGTCTTTGAAGAGACGCCTGAACATGCCCGCCGGGTTATCCTTACCTCACCGGTATTGTCGGCCAGTAAATTTCTGCGGCTGAAAAACAATACTGTTGAAGGTTTTGGCGTTGCCCAGATCGATCTGAATTATGATCCTGCCGTTATGGATCTGAAAGCAGCGATTGAATCGGTGGCTGATCAGGCCGAACAGCTGGTTCGTTCCGGTAAAGTACTTATTATTCTGTCTGATTTCGCGATTGCACCTGGGCGGCTGCCGATTCATGCAGCGATGGCGACGGGTGCAGTGCATCACCGCCTGATCAATACCCGCCTGCGTGCAGATGCCAATATCATTGTCGAATCCGGCACGGTGCGCGATCCTCACCAGTTTGCCGTGCTGTTTGGTTTTGGCGCTACCGCAGTCTATCCATACCTGGCCTACCGGGTGCTGACCGATCTGTGCGCCACCGGCGAAATGCAGATGAACTGGCTCGACAGTCACGAGAACTATCGTAAGGGTATCAAGAAAGGTCTGATGAAGATCCTGTCGAAGATGGGTATCTCTACGATCGCCTCCTATCGTGGTGCACAGCTGTTTGAAGCGGTGGGTATCAGCTCTGATGTGGTTGATCTCTGTTTCCCCGGTGTTGCCAGTCGCATTGAAGGTGCTGACTTCAGTGATTTCCAGAAAGACCAGCAGGCCTTGTCTGAAGAAGCCTGGGTGGCCCGTAAGAAGATTCAGCAGGGGGGCTTGTTAAAGTATATCCATGGCGGTGAGTATCATGCCTACAACCCGGATGTAATTCGTACAATCCATGCTGCTGTTCGTAGTGGTGATCAGGCTGATTATCAGGCGTATGCTGATCTGGTGAATAAGCGCGGCGTGGCAACGCTGCGTGACCTGATGGGGCTGAGAAAAGATATTAAAGCGATCCCGCTGAGCGAAGTCGAGCCGGCAGAGAATCTGTTCCCCCGTTTTGACTCCGCTGCCATGTCGCTGGGGGCTCTGTCGCCTGAAGCGCACGAATGTCTGGCGATGGCGATGAATGAACTCGGTGGTCGCTCAAACTCCGGTGAGGGCGGTGAAGATCCGGCCCGTCACGGCACCAACAAGCGCTCCAAGATCAAGCAGGTGGCTTCCGGTCGTTTCGGGGTAACACCTGAATACCTGATCAATGCCGATGTGATGCAGATTAAGGTCGCTCAGGGGGCTAAGCCGGGCGAGGGTGGTCAGTTGCCCGGGGGTAAGGTGAACAGCCTGATCGCCCGTTTGCGTTACTCCGTACCCGGTGTAACCCTGATCTCACCTCCGCCGCACCATGATATCTATTCGATTGAGGATCTGGCACAGCTGATTTTCGATCTTAAGCAGGTAAACCCTGAAGGTCTGGTGTCGGTGAAACTGGTATCCCGCCCAGGGGTTGGTACGATCGCCTGTGGTGTTGCCAAGGCCTATGCCGACCTGATTACCATATCCGGTTATGATGGCGGTACCGCTGCGAGCCCATTGACGTCGGTGCATTATGCCGGCTCTCCCTGGGAGCTGGGTCTGGCTGATGCCCATCAGTCACTGCGGGGCAACCATCTGCGTGGCAAGATTCGTCTGCAGACTGACGGTGGTCTGAAAACCGGTCTGGATGTGGTTAAAGCAGCGATTCTGGGAGCAGAAAGCTTTGGCTTCGGTACTATGCCGATGGTAGCGGTAGGCTGTAAGTACCTGCGAATCTGTCACCTGAATAACTGCGCCACCGGTGTGGCGACTCAGAACGATGAACTGCGGGATAAGTATTACCGTGGCACCGTTGAGATGGTTAAAAATTACTTCCGTTTCGTTGCAGAAGAGACCCGTCAGTGGATGGCTTCTGTTGGCGTGCGTACGCTGGAAGAGCTGGTGGGGCGGGTTGACCTGCTGGAACTGCTGGACGGTAGTACTGCCAAGCATGGTAAGCTGGATCTGTCGCCGCTGGTGTCTGATGCGGGTATTCCGGCAGAGTATCCACAGACCTGTCAGGTCGCGCATAACGACCCTTATGATACCGGTGCGTTGAATAGCCGGATGCTGGAGCTGGCTAAGCAGGCGATTGCCGAGAAATCGGGTGGTGTCTTTGATCTGCCAATCACCAACTGTGACCGTTCGGTGGGTGCCCGTACTTCGGGGGCCATCGCCAGGGTTTATGGCAATCTGGGGATGTCGGATGCACCGCTTCGCTTTAACTTTAGCGGCCATGCCGGACAGAGCTTTGGTGTCTGGAACGCCGGTGGTCAGGAGCTTTACCTGAAAGGTGATGCCAACGATTACGTAGGTAAGGGTATGGCCGGCGGTAAGATCGTTATCAGCCAGCCGGATGTGGTCACCTATGCCAGTAATGAAACCGCTATTATCGGTAATACCTGTCTCTATGGGGCTACCGGAGGGACGCTGTATGCTGCAGGTTGTGCAGGTGAGCGTTTTGCGGTGCGAAACTCAGGGTGTCACGCTGTTATCGAAGGTGCCGGTGATCACTGTTGTGAATATATGACCGGTGGTCTGATTACCGTACTGGGTCAGACGGGCTACAACTTCGGTGCAGGTATGACCGGCGGCTTCGCTTACGTGCTGGATATGGATAACACCTTTGTTGATAAGTACAACCATGAGCTGGTGGATATCCATCGGGTCGCTCCGCAGCATATGGAAGAGTACAAAAATCACCTGCGCTCTGTAATTATCGGTTTTGTGAAAGAGACCGGTAGTGACTGGGGTCAGCAGATTGTTGAAAACTTCGATGACTATATTGGTCGTTTCTGGCTGGTTAAGCCGAAAGCCGCCAGTCTGGGGGCGCTGCTGACTGATATGCGCTCCCGTCCGGAGTAATGGGTTCATCGAACAGGTGTTTAGTTATAGCTGTGTCTGCCTGCGGGCAGGCACCATTAGGCGGGGTGGAGAATGTCTGAACGTCTGAAGAATGATTTTCAGTTTCTGGAAGTAGAACGTCAGGGACCAAATAAGATAGCAGCAGATATCCGTAAGAAGGAGTTTGCTGAGATCTATGAGCCGTTTAAGTCGGAAGATGCGTCCGAACAGGCGCACCGTTGTCTTGAATGTGGTAATCCATACTGTGAATGGAAGTGTCCGGTACACAACTATATTCCTAACTGGCTTAAGCTGGTGTCTGAAGGCAACATTATTGAAGCGGCAGAGCTGAGCCATCAAACCAATTCATTGCCCGAAGTGTGTGGCCGTGTCTGTCCTCAGGACCGTCTGTGTGAAGGCGCCTGTACACTGAATGACGAGTTTGGCGCGGTCACCATAGGTTCGGTTGAGAAATATATCACCGATACCGCTTTTGCCATGGGCTGGCGTCCGGATATGAGCAAAGTGCCGGTGACGGACAAAAAAGTTGCGGTGATTGGTGCCGGTCCTGCGGGCCTGGCAGCAGCGGATATTCTGGTGCGTAACGGAGTTAAACCGGTAGTCTTTGACCGTCACCCGGAGATTGGCGGCTTGCTGACCTTTGGTATTCCTGAGTTCAAGCTGGATAAAGACGTGATGGTCCGTCGTCGTGAAATATTCACGGAGATGGGGGTTGAGTTCCGTCTGAATACCAACGTCGGTAAAGATATTCAGATGCAGGAACTGCTGGATCAGTATGATGCTGTTTTCCTGGGGATGGGAACCTATACCTATATGAAGGGCGGCTTCCCCGGTGAAGAGCTGGATGGCGTCTACGATGCGCTGCCGTTCCTGATCTCCAACGTCAATCGTTGTCTGGGGTTTGAAAAAGATGTTGCCGATTATATCGGCGTTGAGGGCAAAAACGTTGTAGTGCTGGGTGGTGGTGACACTGCGATGGACTGCAACCGTACCTCAATCCGTCAGGGAGCCAGCAGCGTAACCTGCGCTTATCGCCGGGATGAAGCCAATATGCCGGGATCAAAACGTGAAGTGGAGAACGCCCGTGAAGAGGGCGTGCAGTTCATGTTCAACCGTCAGCCCGTAGAGGTTGTTGGTGATGCCGGTAAGGTGACCGGAGTTAAAGTGGTGACTACACAGATGGGCGAGCCAGATGAAAATGGCCGTCGTCGTCCCGAAGTGGTTGCCGGCAGTGAGGAGGTTTTGCCTGCTGATGCGGTTCTGGTGGCGTTTGGTTTCCGTCCAAGCCCATCGCCCTGGTTTGCTGAGTTTGGAATCGAATTGGAACAGGATGGCCGGATAAAAACCTCAGGCGATAAAACCTTTGCCTTCCAGACCAGCAACGAGAAAGTGTTTGCCGGTGGTGATATGGTAAGAGGGTCTGATCTGGTGGTGACGGCCATTGATGAAGGCCGTAAGGCCGCAGAAGGCATTCTGGATTACCTCAAAGTGTAAACATCTGCATCTCTTGAAAAGGTCGCCTCAGGCGGCCTTTTTTGTTTATGTCATTCAGATCAGTGAAGATGCAGCAGTTGTTCGCTCCCGCCGCTAAAAACCTGTAAAATGCCCCCAGTTTTGAATCTGAGTCGAGAATATGTAATGGCTGAACTGAAGAATGATCGTTTTCTGCGTGCGCTGATGCGTGAGCCTGTCGATGTAACACCGGTATGGATGATGCGTCAGGCGGGCCGTTACCTGCCTGAATACCGCGCTACCCGCGCCCAGGCAGGCGATTTCATGAGCCTGTGTAAGAATAAGGAGCTGGCTTGTGAAGTGACTATTCAGCCACTGGAACGCTACGATCTGGATGCAGCCATTCTGTTTTCCGATATTCTGACCATTCCTGATGCGATGGGGCTGGGGTTATATTTCGAAGCGGGTGAGGGGCCTAAGTTCAAAAAGATTATCCGTACTGAAGCCGATGTCGATGCCCTGCCGGTGCCTGAGTCTGCCAGTGATCTTGATTATGTGATGGATGCGGTAAAAACGATCCGTGCAGAACTGAATGGCCGGGTGCCGCTGATCGGGTTCTCCGGCAGCCCCTGGACGCTGGCAACCTATATGGTTGAGGGCGGTTCCAGTAAAGATTTCCGCCATATCAAACAGATGATGTATGCCACCCCTGAGGTGTTGCATCAGCTACTGGACAAGCTGGCGCAGTCGGTGACCGATTATCTGAATCAGCAGATCCGTAGTGGTGCCCAGGCGGTACAGATCTTTGATACCTGGGGTGGCGCACTAAGCGGCCCGATGTATCAGGAGTTTTCGCTGAAATATATGCAGCAGATTGCTAATGGTCTGATTCGTGAGAATGAAGGGCGGAAGGTTCCACTGATTATGTTTACCAAAAACGGCGGCCAGTGGCTGGAAGCGATGGCTGAGTCCGGAGCCGATGCGCTGGGGCTGGACTGGACCACCAATATTGACGATGCCCGTGCCCGGGTTGGTGATAAAGTTGCCCTGCAGGGGAATATGGACCCTTCTGTGCTCTATGGTACGCCGGAGCGTATCCGTGCTGAGGTGGCCGATATTCTGGCCCGCTATGGTAGCGGTTCGGGACATGTATTCAATCTGGGTCATGGTATTCACCAGTTCGTCGACCCGGCGCAGCCGAAGTTCTTTGTTGATGCGGTACATGAGCTCAGCGCCCAGTACCACGTTTAATCAACATCAACAGTTTATAAAGAGGGCATGACGCCCTCTTTTGCTATGTAACAGAAAAATGAAACGACTGACGCAACTATTAGAAAGTAATCGCCAATGGGCCGATCAGATCAGCCGGGATGACCCGCTGTTTTTTGAAACGCTGGCGCATCAACAGGCTCCTGAATACCTCTGGATTGGCTGTTCCGACAGCCGGGTGCCTGCCAACGAGATTGTCGGGATGTTGCCGGGTGAGCTGTTTGTTCACCGCAATGTATCAAACCTGGTAATCCATACCGACATGAACTGTCTGTCGGTGATCCAGTATGCGGTTCAGGTGTTGGAAGTTAAGCATATTATGGTGGTGGGTCACTACGGCTGTGGCGGCGTTAAAGCGGCTCTGGAAAGTACACCGCATGGTCTGATCGACAACTGGCTGCGACAGATCCGTAAGGTTAATCAGAAGCACCGGGAGCTCCTGTCTGCCTGGGATCACTCCCATCAGCAATTGGACCGTCTGTGCGAGCTGAATGTCATCGAACAGGCCTTTAATGTCTGTGAAACCACTATCGTGCAGGACGCCTGGAGCCGGGGGCAGGACCTGACGGTGCATGGATGGATCTATGGTCTGAATGATGGACTGGTGAATGATCTTGAGTTCAACGCCTCTGATGCCGAAGAGGTGGAAGATCAGTATGCTCTGGCGATCAGTAAGATCGAAACGCTGCGGCAGCTGGCGAAAGCCTCAGAGAAGGGGCATAACGCCAGGACTTTGTGGGACCGTGTGCGTAAGGTTTTCAAATAAGTCTGTGGATCTGCTGCTGAGCAGCCGCTGAAACTAAAAAGCCTCGCAAATGCGAGGCTTCAGGCTGTTGATAAAGTCCTCGTCAAATGACGAGGATTTTTTATAATAGGCTCATGCTAAGAGAACGCCCCCCAACCCAGTCCGCCCTTGAGTTTGTTTGCATCGATGAACTTGTTCCTCAAGAC
>NZ_JAFFZO010000039.1 GCF_016924145.1 Amphritea pacifica
AGCCTGAAAGGCTCTAAGCCGAGTCAAAGCGTCCCATAAATCTTTTACCTCGTTTTTGCTAACGTCGCTGGAATAGCCTTAGAAAAACAAAACCCCAGCAAAAATACTGGGGTTTATCAGTAACCTGCCACCGGGGTGTCCGGTGGTTTTTTTGTTTTAACCGCTGAGATTTTATGCGGCCACTGAACCGTGAGGGTCGATAACGAATTTCTTCGCTGCACCACCATCAAAATCAGCATAGCCATCCGGCGCCTGATCCAGGGAGATCATCTGTACGTTGACCGCTTTAGCGATATCAACTTTGTCAAACAGAATGGCCTGCATCAGTGCGCGGTGGTATTTCATAACCGGGCACTGGCCGGTGTGGAAGGAGTGGGATTTCGCCCAGCCCAGGCCAAAGCGCATACTCAGAGCGCCGTGTTTAGCCGCGTCATCGATAGCGCCCGGATCTTCTGTGACATACAGACCTGGAATACCGATAGCACCGCCGGCACGGGTCATCTGCATGGCAGAGTTGAGTACCGTCGCCGGAGCTTCTTTGCCGTGATTGCAACCACAGGCATGGGCTTCAAAGCCAACGCAATCGACGAATGCGTCGACTTCACGCTCACCCAGAATCGCTTCCAGCTTATCGGCCATCTCGCCCTCCTGACGCAGATCGAGAGTTTCACAACCAAAGCTGCGAGCCTGTTCCAGGCGATCTTCAATCATGTCGCCAACAATTACACAGGCCGCCCCTAACAGCTGGGCGGATACTGCCGCTGCCAGACCGACAGGGCCTGCACCGGCAATATAAACAGTTGAACCAGGGCCAACGCCAGCAGTTACACAGCCGTGGAAGCCGGTTGGGAAGATGTCAGACAGGAGTGTCAGGTCACGGATCTTCTCCATCGCCTGATCGGAATCGGGGAATTTAAGCAGGTTGAAGTCAGCATAAGGCACCATGACATACTCTGCTTGTCCTCCTACCCAGCCACCCATATCGACGTAACCGTAAGCGGCACCCGGACGGGCGGGGTTGACGTTGAGACAGATTCCGGTGTTACCCTCCTTACAGTTGCGGCAGCGGCCACAAGCGATATTGAAAGGCACTGACACGATATCACCCGGTTTAAGGAATTCGACATCATTGCCGCACTCGATAATCTGACCGGTGATTTCGTGGCCCAGTACCAGACCGGCCTGCGCGGTGGTCCGTCCACGCACCATATGCTGGTCGGAACCACAGATATTGGTGGTCAGCACCCGCAGGATGACACCGTGATTGCACTTACGTTTACCCAGAGATAGCTCTGGGAAGGCGATTGACTCAACTGCGACTTCACCCGGGCCTTTATAGACAACACCACGGTTGGCATGGTTGCTACACATGGTAATACTCCTGTTATTTTTGTATTGGTACACCTGAAATAGATGTATTGGATACAATAACGCAATAATTACAATATCAGATATTAAATAATTAAATTTTGGATCCAATATTGTGTTTCTACTCCTCTGCCGTCATTAAGGCTGGCAGATGTCAGGACATCATAGGCGCTGATTGCAGGCTTCGACTGCCTGCCACCGCGCAGGAATTGATCAGAACCGACATGTGAAACAGAAAAATCTCAGTAAAAAGCTGTTTTTGACAGTGAATCTGCGTTTTGACAGCGCTTATCTATATTGATGTTGATCAATTTATGAGTTGGCTGATGTCGCTCAGGGGTATGTGAAACTGAAGTCAGGTCGTTTTCAGGTATTCTTGGTTTGATCTAAATCAAATAATATTGATCGAGTCGTTCAGCAAGAAGATAAAACATACAGTAAAAAGCTGAGTAAAAAAACGACAAAAGGGGCAGGCGAAATCACAGTTCTGTGAGTTCTTCGGCCATTCTTAATTGTCCTGGAAAATAAGAAAACTAACGTGAGTAGCATCGGTGCGACGTTGCTAGGCGCTTTGCATCTTCTATTACGCGTTAAATAAGGGGGCACGACTATGACTACGTCCACAGCTTTGGAACCGATCAAGGATTACCAAAAAGTTACCCGCGTGGGTTTCTTACTGCTGAATAACTTCACTATGATCGCGCTGGCGTCAGCCATCGAGCCTCTGCGGATGGCAAACCAGCTTTCCGGCCATGAGCTTTATAGCTGGCATATGGTGTCCGAAAGCGGCGGACAGGTCAGCGCCAGCGATGGCTTGAGTTTTACACCCGATTTTTCCATAGCGGATATGCCTGAGCTCGATCTGCTGATCGTTTGTGGAGGCGTTGATATCACCCGCAGTTTTACCCACAAGCAGGTTAGCTGGTTACAGTTAATGGGGCGTCGCGGAGTGACTCTGGGTGGCATCTGTACCGGTGCTTATCTGCTGGCCCATGCAGGCTTGCTGGATGGTTATGACTGTAGCACTCACTGGGAGTGCATGGCCTCCCTGCAGGAGCACTATCCAAAGGTAAACTGTAATAACCGTCTGTTTACCATAGACAGAAGCCGTATGACCTCATCCGGCGGCGTTTCTCCGATGGATATGTTCCTGCATATGGTGACTCTGCAGCATGGTCCGAAACTGTCGATGGCGGTGTCGGATATGTTTATCTGCGACCGTATTCGCAGTGAGTTTGACCAGCAGCGCGTTCCCCTGCGTCAGTTACATAATTGCGGTGACAGTAAGCCGAAACTGGTGGATGTCATTGAGCTGATGGAGAACAATCTGGAGGAACCGATAGGGCTGGATGAGCTGGCAGCGTTCGTTGATGTATCGCGGCGCCAGCTGGAACGGATGTTTCTTAAATATCTCAACTGCTCGCCATCCCGTTACTATCTGAAACTGCGGCTGGACCGTGCGAGACAGTTGTTGAAACAATCCAGTATGGCGATTGTCGAGATCTCTACCGCATGTGGCTTTGTCTCGACCCCCCATTTCAGCCGTTGCTATCGCAAGCATATCGGCATCTCCCCGAGGGATGAACGAAAAGGGGTGACTCCGGTTCCCCAACAGCAGAGCGGTGTCGAGGTCGAAGAGCCAATGGAAGAGAGCGGTTTCTTCGCCAGTATGAAGCGGTCTGTCGCGGTGTTGCATTCGGCCCAGGCTGAACCCAGTTTTGGTTCTATAGCTATCTGAGATAGTCTTGCTGTCGCCAGATGGTGGGACTCTGAATCCCCATCTGGCTGCGTCTAACTTTACCTCTCCACTCTATAACAGATCACTACCTGCAGCCGCTGTTCGTTTGAAGCTGATTACTGAATATTTGCATCTTCAGAAGCGGGTTGCTATACCATCCCATTAACCGGTCAACCGTGACAGGTGATGATTCTGGTCATCTGACTCCCGAGCGGTGAATAGCCTGATACATACAGAAGGACACAGGGATTATGAAACACACCCGGCACAACACCGCCCCGGCAGATGGCGACGCCCGCAAATCGATCCGACCGGTTATCTGTTATCCGGTGGATACGTTACCCAAGCCTGATATGCACCTTTATGCGGCTGCGCGTAAAACTATGAAACAGGTTGATACGGTAATTGTAGCCCCCCGTGAAGCCAGCGTTTTCCGGGTTCCGGCAGGCCATTTCTTCCGAATTGTCAGTGTAGAAGGAGCACAGGTTGGCGATCTGAATCTCTGGTCAGAGGGCGATCTGAATGAACGCTTTTACAGCGGCAAAACGCGGGCGCTGCATGGCACTCATCTGAGTACCGGCGACCGGATGTGGAGCAGTTTTCCTCATCTACGGCCGATGGCAACTATCACCTGGGATACGCTCGACTGGTATGGTTTTGATGCGGATGGCGGATCGGTCCACGATGTTATCGGCACTCGTTGTGACCCTTATACCCATCATCTGCTGAGTGGCCAGGATTATCACCACTGCTGCCACACGAATCTGACCCGGGCACTGGCCGCTGAAACCGGCCTGACGCTGCAGCAGGCTGAAACTCACGTGCACGATGTTCTGAATGTCTTTATGTGTACCGGTTTTACCCAGGATAGCCATCAATACTTTATGAAGGCCAGCCCGGTCAGGCCGGGGGACTATCTGGAGTTTTTCGCCGAGATCGATCTGTTGGGGGCGTTGTCGGCCTGTCCGGGGGGGGATTGCAGTGCTGAACATTCCAGCGATACAGCGGCCTGCTATCCGCTGCATATTGAGATTTATAAACCGGATCAGACCCTCCTTGAAGGGTGGTGTTCTCCGGAACCATCAGGTTACTCCGGTAGCCATGGAGAAAGACCCGGTTGTTAAGCGTCACTGCGCCTGCAGCCGCATAATGATCGATTAGCATCTCATCTGAGTATTAGCCACGAAAGCTGTATTCAGAATGTTGTTTATAAAGGGGCTGCATGGCTCCTTTTTTGTGCTTCGTTTTTCCCGCTTTAAATATTTCAGACCCTGTCCTTATCAGCATTGCTTCACTTGACCTTTGTCATTGCCATTATGACGTATTTTTGCTGTAGCTTTTATCGACTATTTCAGAAGCGACGCTTAGCCTATCTGTTTGCGAAGTGGCTAAAAAATCGGTTTAAGGTAATCAAATCGCCATAAATTAAATGCGTGAATTATAATCCTGTCTTTGTTTTCTATTCCATCTATATCATCTGTATCTATTGAAAAACTCAGATGTATTTTTCTGTACTGGATGTGATTGACCGATGATATTTATTGCTGGTATCTATGTGTTCCCGGGAAAAACAGAGCGGATTCTGCTGCAGTGATGCAGTAGTTATTTCAACTATAAGAACAGCGGTGAGTAGAAGAGATGAGCAAGATTGATACCCCGAAATGTAAGTCTGTATTTAGTAAGAAAGGCTTATTTTCATTTATGGCCGGTCTGGTGACTGCCGGAACCCTGATGGCGGGTTCGGCACAGGCAGTTACTCTGAAGATGGCTACTGACTCCGGCGCTAAGGGTTCGCCTGCCGGTGACACTCTGGATCGCTGGGCTGAACTGATTGAGAAAAATTCAGGTGGTGATATCGATGTAAAGGTGTTCTATCAGAACGAACTGGGCAGTCAGAATGAGGTATTCGATCTGCATGTGGCAGGTGATGTTGATCTCATGCTTAACTGGCCAATGACCTCCTATGATAAGCGTATTGGCGTTATCTATACCCCTTACATGACTCTCTCCTGGGATGAGGCACTCAAAGCCTATAGTCCGGGAGGCTGGGTTAACAATATGCTCGGAGGCATCTATTCCGATATTGGCCTGAAGTTCTTTGGTCCCTGGCCTGAAGGCTTTAACGGTGTTGCGACCCGGGGCAAATATGCCACGAATATTGCCGAAGCCGAAGGGCTTAAAGTTCGCACCATGACAGTATTTCCTGCGCCTCAGACAATGCAGGCGCTGGGTTATCAGACAGCTGCAATCGACTGGGGTGAAGTATATACCTCCCTGCAGACAGGTGTCGTAGATGGTGAAGCGGGTAACGTAATCTACTGGGACTATGAGTATTTCCGTGATCTGCTGGACTACTACGTACGCTCCAAGCACTTCTTCATGACCGGTGTTCTGAGTATGAATCAGGATTCGTTTGAAGGGCTGACTGAAGCTGAGCAAAAAGTAGTTGCTGATGCCGCAAATGAGGTGATGATGGCCCAGTTCAAAGCCGCTAAAGAGCAGGATGAGCACTATGTTGCTGAAGCTGAAAAAGCGGGTATGAAATACTTTGAGCTGTCTGATGAGCAGATTAAAGAGTTCGCCCGGGCTGCCCGTGAAAAAGTATGGCCGCTGATGGATCAGGAGATTGGCTCTGAAATTATGGACACCATTCGGACAAACGCGACGCCGTTGTAACGTTTAGAGTCGCCGACGGCGGAGCAGAGACTGCTCCGCCGTTTTGCTTTCAGAGGTAGTACCATGATTGTGCGTTTATTTACTGGGCTGGACCAGAGAGTCGGTTGGTTGCTCAATGCAATGGCGCTTATCAGCAGTCTTATGCTGGTAGGGCTTATGCTGTTTCTCGTTGTGGCCCGTTATATTTTTGGCTGGTCGATTATTGGCCTGCTGGAACTGATCATGCTGTTTGGTATGTGGTTGTATATGGTGGGTGGACTGATTGCCAGCCGTAAACGGGAACACCTGGTAGTTGATTTTCTACAGACCAATATCCGCGACCGGCAGATTCGCCGATTGCATCAGGGCTTCATCTCTCTGATAACGCTGGTGATTACGGTCTTCTTTGTTTATCTGTCTTACCGGATGCTGACCTGGGGCCTGCGCCGGCCACAGCATACCCCGGGCTTGTCAATCCCCCTTTGGATTCCTCAAAGCGCAATATTCTTTGCCAGTATCGGTTGCGCCCTTTACGCGCTGAGGGATTTTATTCAATGCCTGATCGGTTACCATCCGGAGCCGGTAGTTATCGCTGAAGTAAACCAGCAGGATATTCGCTGATGGAAGGTTTAATTGCAGTAGGAATATTATTGTTCCTGATGATTTTCGGTGTGCCTGTTGCCTGGTCTTTTGCCGGTGTACTGGCGTATCTGACATTTGCATATGATGCTAATTTTAATACTTTAATGCTGCAGGGATACCGCTCTATCGATTCGGTCATTCTGATTGCCCTGCCGCTGTTCGTGCTCACCGGATACCTGATGCAGAGTGGTGGAATCGCTCTGAGACTGGTGAATTTTATTGAAGTACTGGTGGGTAAGCGCAAGGGAGGGATGGGAGCCTCAATGGTGCTGGCATCCGGTATTTTTGGTGCCATAGCCGGGACTGCCACAGCCGCTGTCGCGTCGATAGGCACGATTATGATCGGCCCGCTAGAGAAGCGTGGCTATCCCCGCGGTTACTCCTCAGCACTGCTTGGAATCTCCTCGCTATTGGGTATTCTGATTCCGCCCTCGATCACAATGATTCTTTTTGCCGTGGTTACCAGACAGTCTGTTGCCGCCTGTTTTGCCGCTTCTATCGGCCCCGCATTACTGTTAATAGCCGGTTTGATTTTGGCAAACCGTTTTAGTGTGGGGCGCCTTTTTCAGGAGGTGTCGGCGGAGGCTAAAGATGGTTTGGAAGAGCTGCCATCCAAAGGGACTGCTGCATTTCATGCGCTGCCTGCACTGTCTCTGCCAGTTGTTATTCTGGGTGGGATCTATGGTGGGATCTGTACGCCGACAGAGGCCGCTGCGATTGCTGCCTTTATGGCGATTCTAATCGGCTTTTTTGTCTATCGTGACCTGAATATCAAACGCCTGAGCGCGAGTGTCATTGCCGCAGCTGAAACTACGGGTACCGTCATTCTTATCCTGCTGTTCAGTTTTATGATTGGTCGGATACTGGCATCTGAGCGGATTCCGCAGGAGTTGACTGAGCTTATTACCGGATTGGTGAAAGATCCTCTGATGATTCTGATTGCCGTCAATATTTTTCTGATTGTGGCCGGCATGATTATGGATGATGTCTCTGTAACGGTCGTGGTTGCACCTCTGTTTATGCCTCTGATGGTGGCCAGTGGGGTAGACCCGATTCATTACGCTTCAATTGTTGCGTGCTCTGTTGTTATCGGAGCCAACAGCCCACCGGTAGCGCCGATTCTTTATATGGCCTGCCGAATTGGACAGGTGCCTATTCATAAGGCCGTTATGCCGGCAATCGCTCTGATGGCGTTAGTCGGGCTGCCGGTAATGGTGGTCACCAGTTTAGTACCACAACTGTCACTGTTTTTCCCCAAACTGCTTGGGTTGATGTAAATCTTATCGGTGCTAACTGAAGCGACGTTTTGATTTTCAAGACGTCGCTTGTTGTTCCAACAGCGCTTCGCACCTTGCTCGTTATTTGGATCCCTTCCTCTATATGGGGAAGAGGTACGCTTTGCGGGAAGAGCGGATTTTTCAGGGGCGTCTCTTTATGATTGAGTTGAGCGTAGAGTCGTCTGACTCTCTATGCTTTTTCTAGCGCCTGGCAAGAGGTGAAGCCGCATCTAACGAGTCGCGTAGCGACGTTCTAACGACCTGCAACGAGCCTTCCTTTTACTCCCTCCCGTTCTTTCTATAAAATATTTTGCACACCTGATGCTGTACATGCGCGGATGTTGATTCCAATAACTCAATACAGACGGCGGTAACTGAAGTGGAAAATATGGATGTTGGCGAACGGTTAAAGGCGATTCGCAAGATGAAGGGGCTCTCACAACGGGAGCTGGCAAAACGGGTGGGCGTGACCAACAGTACGATCTCAATGATCGAAAAGAATGGTGTCAGTCCTTCGGTCAGTTCATTAAAGAAAGTGCTCTCGGGTATCCCGATTTCTATTGGAGATTTCTTCACCCTGGATATTGATGAGATGGAGCCTGAAAGTGTCGTCTATAAGGCTGAGGATATGCCCGATATCGGCTCCAATAATGTCAGTCTTAAGCTGATAGGCGCGCGTAATAAGGGGCGTTCAATGGATCTTCTGAAAGAACGCTATGAACCCGGTGCGGAAACCGGACCTGAGATGTTACAGCACCCCGGCGAAGAGGGCGGGGTTGTGATCAGTGGTGAGATTGAGCTGACGGTGGGCTTTCAGGTGTACCATCTGAAAGCGGGGGACGGCTACTATTTCAACAGTAACCGGCCCCATCGTTTTCGTAATATCTCAGATGAAGTGTGCGAAATAATCAGCGCAAACCCTTCGGTTTAACCCTTGGTCTGTGGTTTTTCTGCCGCTTCAGCGGCGGGCTTTTCCTGGGTGCTGATCGTTGTGTCTGAAGGAATGTCTCCATCCAGTTTGATCACCGGCTTTTGCAGAATCAGTGTGTTGGGGTAGGTGATGATCTCTCCCTGACGACGGATAATGACGTGGAACAGCGTGATCTCGTCGACGATGCCACTGATATTTTCATCTTTATCCACAATCTTTATAAAATCGCCAACCCGGTAGGGAAAACCGAAGAAAATAATCAGACTGGCGGTTATATTGCTCAGAATTGACCATTGGGCAAACATCGCCACGCCAATTACTGCAAAAACCGACGAGAGAAATACCGATAACTGAGAATAGTGGATCCCCAATAGCAGTGTCAGTAGCGTTAAGAACAGTAGCGTCAGGGCGATATTGAGTGTTTTGGCAATATACTTAATACGATATGGGTCTGTGTCTTTCAGCTTCCCTAGCCGGTTGATATTGCGGTTAATAAAACGGATTGCGATGGCATAGGTGGCTATCAGCACGATAACGATTAGGTATTTCATCCCTTTTTTATCTCCGGGTCAGGATTATCTGTATGCTCTGGCGTTGCGCTCAATTGATCCAGTTTGGTGTGCAGGCGCATGATCTGTAGCTCCAGCTTCAGGTTGATTTCATAGGTCGCATCCTGCTTGATCCGGTCTTTTGCGGCCTGACGGTTCTGCGACATCATGATAATCGGCGCCTGAAACGCGGCCAGACTGGAAAGTCCAAGGTTCAGCAAGATATAGGGGTAGGGGTCAAAGGGCGTATCAATCAGCAGATAGCTATTGACGCCTATCCAGGCGACGATAAAGAGAAAAAACAGACTGATAAACCACCATGAGCCGCCGAAGCGAGCGACAACATCCGCGATTTTTTGTCCGGTCGTCAGGCTATCACTGAAAGCGTTGTTCACATTTTCAGATACCGTGGTGTGTTCGGCGATACTGTTAATGACTTTCTGCTCTTTCTCGGCCAGCGAGCTGTAGCTCTGCCCCAGAAGGGCTTTCGCCAGATTTTCAAAATAGCGTTTCATAGGCTCCTCCATGGTTGGTTCCGGTCTGCTCAGTCTCATCTGTTGTTTAGAGCGCTGTACCCGGATGAGGGTTAGATGATAACCGATTCCTCGCGGGTAATTCTCAACGGGTTGGCAGATTGCCTCTGTTGATAAACTGATAGTAGAAGGTAGTCAGGCGTTAGTTAACTGTTATTTATACGATAACCGGTAAATGTTATCACTGGACTCTGGACTCTGGACTCTGGACTAAGCAAGCTCTGCTAATCAGCAGTAGCCTGTTGCAACGAGTGGCGTTGGGTGGGGAAGTAAAAAAGCGGACCTCTTTTTCAAGAGGTCCGATAAAAATCGGCTCCGGTGGGGGACGACCATCCGACTCCAGTGGTTTTAAAGCGCCAGGGCGGGCTTAACCGAACATCTCTTCTGCGGTTTCACGCAGCACGTTGACCAGGCGGTCGATATGGTTGGCTTCGACCGTCAGAGGAGGGGAGAAAGCAACAATGTTGCCCATTGTCCGCACCATCACTCCGCGCTTATAGCAGCCTTTCTGGAAGTCCAGCCCGACCGGGCCGTTAGCGGCTACCGAGGCATCAAACTGCACTGCGCCAACCAGACCGTAGTTACGCACATCGATCACTTTAGGGGCGTCTTTCAGGCTGTGTAGCTGGTTTTCAAAGTGAGTGCCTATGTCGCCACTGGCGCGGGTCAGTAATCCCTCTTTCTCATAAATATCCAGGGTTGCCAGACCGGCTGCACAGGCTACCGGGTGCGCCGAATAGGTATAACCGTGATAGAACTCGATGCCACCGACCGCTACGTTATTGACGATCTGATCGTGGATCCCATCCTTAACAAACACGGCTCCGAGAGGGATAACACCGTTGGTGATCCCCTTGGCAGAGGTGATCATATCCGGTACCACATCAAACTCTTCTGCGGCAAAAGCGGATCCCAGCCGACCCCAGCCAGTGATCACTTCATCAAAGATCAGCAGAATATCGTACTGATCACAGATCTCACGCATCCGTTTGAGATAACCCTGTGGTGGCATAATAACGCCACCGGCACCACTCATTGGCTCAATGATAACCGCGGCGATGCTGTCGGCACCGTGGAAGTGAATCAGTTGCTCCAGCGCTTCAGCTTTATCGATCCCCTGTTCAGGCAGGCCTTTGCTAAACGCGTTATTAGCGATATCCAGAGTATGAGGCAGATGATCAACTGGCAGCAGCGGGCCAAAACCGGCGCGGTTGGGAGTCAGGCCGCCAACGGAGATACCACCGAAATTAACCCCGTGGTAGGCCATCTCCCGTCCGAGGAATTTGGTTTTTCCTCCTTTACCCCGTGATTTATGGTATTGCAGTGCAATCTTCAGGGCCGACTCAACGGCTTCAGAGCCTGAGTTAGCAAAAAAGACTTTGTTCAGCCCGGTGGGGGTGTGCCTGATCAGTCGGTTGGCAAATTCAAAACCGATCTCATGACCAAAGTTGAACGGTGACGCGTAGTCCAGTTCACGCAGTTGCTGGCTGACTGCATCAGCGATCTCACTACGACCGTGTCCCGCGTTGACACACCACAGGCCCGCCGTGGCGTCCAGTATCTCCTGACCTTCGTTGGTGTAATACATAACGCCTTCAGCACGCTGGATAATGCGTGGCTGGCTTTTGAAGTCCCGGTTCGCCGTAAATGGCATCCAGAACGCATCCATATTGATGTTCGTGCTCATGGGAAAACCCTGTTTAAGTTATTAGTAATGGCCGGTTACTGAGATCAGTTCAGCATAGAACGGTTTTTTTAAAGGGTGGCCTTATGGAGTCATAGTAACGTCAGTGTTAAAGTCTTATAAATAACAAACATTGAATGCTTACTTTGATGTTTATAAAACTATTTTAAGGATCGTCTGATGGTTAGTAAGGCGCTGCAAAGCATGGCCAAGGTAGGGGATTATGAGATTCGTCTGCTGCGGGTTTTTAAAACGGTGGTTGAGTGTGGTGGTTTTTCCGCCGCGGAGGTGGAACTGAATATCAGTCGTTCAACCATCTCGGTGCATATGTCCAACCTGGAGGCGCGTCTGAAGCTTAAACTCTGTCAGCGAGGCCGCTCCGGATTTGCCCTGACCGAGGAGGGGCTGACTATCTACAACGCGACCCGACAGCTGTTTTCCCGACTGGCGGAGTTCCGCTCTACTGTTAACGCTCTGCACCAGCAGATGACCGGTGAGGTGAGAATTCTGACATCGGATACCATCAGTCTGGATGAGCGCTGTGGCCTGGATAAGGTGTTGGCCGAGTTTGCCGCCCTGGCACCGGATGTGTATATCAGCTTTGATACCGCCCCGCTGGGAGAGATTGAGCGACGGGTGATCAATGGAGAGGCGGATGTCGGTTTTATTCCCCATCACAGAGATATCGAGGGGCTGGATTTTCTGCTGATGTATAAAGATAAATCACTACTCTATTGTGGCGACCGCCATCCGCTGTTTCATGAGCAGGATGCGCAGCAGCTTAATGAATCACTGAAAGCGTGTAAGCTGGTACATGCCGGCGTGCTGACCAGCTCTGAAGCGAGTATGCAGCTGGCCGAGATGAATAAAGCCGCAGAAGCCTATTACTATGAAACCCGGGCGACGATGATTTTATCGGGTGTTTATGTGGGCTTTCTGGCGGAGAAGTTTGCCCAACAGTGGGTTGAGCAGGGACGGATGCGGGCTTTGTTACCCGATACCCGGTTCTATAATCTGCAGGTTGCGGCGATCAGTCGCCGTTCGGGCCCATTGAATAAACCCAGGGATCTGTTTATTGAGCTGCTGACTCAGCATATTGAGGCGCTGGAGTAAGCGAGCAGATTTATTCTTTGAGCCACTGACTGATCTGTTGAATAAGCCATTCCGGCTGGTCGTGGGGCAGGTCGTGACCTGCATCCGGGTGGTTGATATGGGGGGAATGCCAGGCGTTTGCGAGCTGCTCTGAACAGTACGGATTGACCAGTTTATCTTTTCCACCGCTGACCAGAAGAACCGGTTTTTTGGGCGGGTAGGGCTGGGCACTACAGGCAATAGCCAATTGCAGCTGGCGGCGAAAATTGTTGAAGCTGACCGGATATTCCAACTGATACATCTGCCAGAAAGACAGGGACTCATTTCGATAGCGCTGAGATGCACATGTCAGATCAAAGATGGTTCGCTCCCGGGGGTAGCCTTTTGTGAGCATCGCCCGCACCAGTTTTGGCAGGGCGCCGGGTTGTAAGCGGTAGTGAGGAGGGTTCCAGGGCGCGAGGCTGCTATTAACCATCACGATCCCCCGCAGATCATCCGGATATTCCTGCATCCAGTGATAGGCGATCATGCCGCCCAGAGAGAGCCCCAGAAGATACACCGGCTGCTCAGGGCGGTGGCGGCGGTGCAGATCGTTGATCAGTTCATTGACTGAGGTGGGGCTGGGGTGTTGATAGCGTTTTCCGTTGCCCGGCAGATCGATACAGCTGACCCGGGTGTCGGGCAGCAGTTTCTGCATCTGTTGTGGGAACTTTCCCCAGTGCCGACTTTCCCGGCACAGTCCGCGCAGTAATATCCAGTGTTGTTCAGCCATACCAGCGTTGCTTTGCCTCAAGTTCGTAGCGCAGTCGGCTCATTGGGCTTACCGGTAACCAGGTTTCATAGGCGCAGCAGCTGCGGATAAGAAACTCCAGTAATAACAGGTGGCGGCGCATGGTGCGTTTTTCCCGATGCGGTACCAGCGGATTAAACAGGCCCATAAATGAGATTAACTGTCGCGGATTCTTCTTTACCCAGCGCCATGACCCCATCTCCAGCGTTAATGGCAGGAAAACTGTCGCCTCCAGGCTGAGTGACTGATGGTACAGATAATCCCACAGGTCGCCATGGGTAAGGTAACTATGGTGCTGGGGCTCGATAATGTAATTATGATGGGGGTTGCTTGTTTCAAAAAGATGAACCAGCGCGGCAAGTTCTGCCCGGTGTTGCAGGGGTTCGCGGGAACCGGCCATTGGAAACCAGAGGCGATCGCGCAGCCCGAAACCGGAATGACAATCCAGTACAATGCTCAGCGGTGAGTTAAACAGCTCTTCATGCACCCAGTCACATAACGCCAGAGCCTCTGTTTCCATCGGTTTTTTCTCTTCGCCGCGATACCAGGGCAAGCGCTTGCTGAGCCGGTGACCGCCCACCATCCAGGTGGTTTTATCGCTGGCGTTATGAGGTGCGTTGCGCATCAGATCGACCCCCTGAGGGTTGCTGCGCTGTCCCAGGGCCATTCCGGACGGGTTGAGCAGAGGACAGAAAACAAGCCGCAGGTGCTGCAGCTCATAGTTCAGACCGCGATCCCACGTCAAACGTTTGAGCAGTGAACTGAGAAAGGTGAGCAGCAGTCGGGTACCGATCCGTTCAACCCCATGCACCCCGCCGACAAATGCCAGGGTCGGTGCGTCTGGATTGTCGGAGCCAAACTGCAGGCTGTAGATCGGTAGCTGATGATGCTGACTGTCAGACTGATGCTCTATTAACGCCAGCGTTCTGACTTTAAGCTGTTTGGCATGTTCGCAGATCAGCTCCTCCAGCAGCGCCATTTCTGGCAGACAGCGGTCTGTCAGGCTGGGATGAACCCGCTGTATCGGCTCAGATGACAATTTTGCAGCCTGTCCAAGTTCTGTCATCAATTCCTCCCACTAAGATACAGATTAAAGTGTAGTCGGAATTCGTGAATCAGTTAGCACCGATCGTGAGAATTATTCCTGGATAAAAGCTGGAATAACACACCCCTCGGTTGAGGGGCGCTGCAGCACTTCAGCAGCGTTCCTTAGGAGCCGTGTTTCCCTCAGTTCTACTTAACTGACAGTCTGTCACCGAGGGCTGCTTGGATTGATCGGCAGGCTGAGGGACTCCTTTACCTCCTCCATAACGATATAGCTCTTGGAGTTTTTGACGCCGGGCAGTGTCAGCAGCATCTCGCCGAGCAGTGCCCGATATTCAGACATGTCGGCAATTCGCGCTTTAATCAGAAAATCGGCATCCCCCGAAACCAGGTGACACTCCAGCACATAGGGCAGGGAGGCAACCGCCTTATTGAACTTGAGGAAGGCATCCGGAGACTGGTAGGAGAGTGAGATCTCAACAAACACCAGCATTCCATAACCCATTGCGTGGGGGTCAATGCGGGCATAGTAGCCTTGAATCAAACCATCTTTTTCCAGCCGTTTAACCCGCTCCATACAGGGCGTGGTACTGAGGCCAACGATATCGGCCAGGTCGACATAGCTGATGCGGCCATTTTCCTGCAGGGTTTTCAGGATATTCAGATCAATCTTATCCAGCTTACGTTTTTGTTTTGTATTCATAGGGTTACTTCGTCTGCAGTCTCCGGATGGAGGTAAAATATATAATTGTCCCTGTTTTGCAGGGTAATAGTTTTGAAAATAGTTTAAATACAAAAAAATAATCTGTCAAAGATGCAATACACTAGCCAAATCATTTGTTGGTGATAAGTATAAAAACGGATAGGTATCTTGCAATGAAGATTTTGATTTTGGGTAGTGGCGTTATCGGTGTAACCAGCGCCTGGTATCTGGCTAAACAGGGCCATCAGGTTACTATAATCGATCGCCAGAGTGCTCCGGCGATGGAGACCAGTTTTGCCAATGCCGGTCAGATCTCGCCTGGGTATTCCGCTCCCTGGGCAGCTCCGGGCGTGCCGTTAAAGGCGATCAAGTGGATGATGCAGGATCTTGCACCGCTGATGATCAACCCTAAAGTGAATGCCAACACCCTTAAGTGGATGACCAAGATGCTATCTAACTGCACTCAGAGCTCATACCACACCAACAAAGCACGCATGATGCGTCTTGCTGAGTATAGCCGGGATTGCTTCAAAGATCTGCGTGCTGAAATCGAAATTGATTATGAAGGCCGTACCGGAGGCACCTTGCAGCTGTTCCGCACCCAGAAACAGGTGGATGCGGCGGCTAAAGATATCTCCGTACTTGAAGAGTGCGGTGTCGATTATGAACTGCTGGACCGTGACGGTTGTGCTTCCCGTGAACCTGCGCTGGGCTTTGTTAAAGAGAAAATTGTCGGCGGCCTGCGTCTGCCCGGTGATGAGACCGGTGACTGTTTCAAATTCACCAGCGCGCTGGCTGAAGAGTGTAAGAAACTGGGGGTCGAATTTAAGTTTGATACAGAGATCGAAGGCCTGATCAGCGATGACAATCAGATCGTGGGTGTAAAGACGCAGCAGGGCACATTCACCGCTGACCGTTACCTGATGTGTCTGGGCAGCTACAGCACCCTGTTACTGGCTAATGTCGGGGTTGCGGTTCCGGTCTATCCGATTAAAGGATACTCACTGACACTGCCGATTGTCGATGAAACCAAAGCGCCGGTGTCCACGGTCATGGATGAAACCTATAAAGTTGCCGTGACCCGTTTCGATGATCGTATTCGTGTGGGTGGTACGGCTGAAATTACCTCCTACGATACCTCGCTGCAGGAGAAGCGCCGTAAGAATGTTGAGTTTACCGTTGGTGACCTGTTTCCCGGCGGGGGTGATATTCAGAATGCTGAGTTCTGGACCGGTCTGCGGCCAATGACACCGGATGGCACGCCTGTGCTTGGCGGAACGCGCTACCCGAATCTCTATCTGAATACCGGTCACGGCACCCTTGGCTGGACCATGTCTCTGGGGTCAGGCAAGTTTGTTGCCGATGTTATCAGCGGTAACAAAACCGATATCGATCCGGAAGGGCTTTCCGTCGCCCGTTATGGCCAGAAATAAGCAATAACGGTTTTGAACACAGGGGCTTTTACGCACCTCGTAAGCACCTTTCTTGCCTCTGTGTTCACTTTTTATTACAGGCTATAATCTGCGGCACTCTGTTGCTGGAGAGTAAACCAATCTGAGCAGTAATGGCCAGCGCACAGAGATGCTCCGGGCCAGTGCTGACAAACTATTTTAAGAACGATTACTTAGGATTTATACCATGCCAACCAAGACTATTATTGCCACTGAAAATGCACCTTCTGCAATCGGCACATACTCGCAGGCTGTTAAAGTCGATAACACTGTATACATGTCGGGTCAGATTCCACTGGTACCGGCAACCATGGAGATGGTTACTGAGTCTTTTGAAGCCCAGGCTGTGCAGGTGTTTGATAACCTGAAAGCGGTGGCTGAAGCAGCGGGAGGCTCAATGAATGATCTGGTGAAGGTGAACATTCTGCTGACCGATCTGGCTAATTTTGCCACGGTCAATGAAGTGATGGCACGCTATTTTGATCAGCCCTATCCAGCCCGTGCTGCGTATGCAGTGAAGGCGTTACCAAAAGATGCCGATATCGAAGTTGAAGCGGTGATGGTTCTGGGTTGAGCCGCAGGATTCTGGTTTTGATGCCTGTGTTGTGCAGGCATCTGAATAAAAGTGAGAGCTTAAGGTAAAAGTTACATGAGTCGAGCAGCAAAAATTACGGTTGATCTGGAGGCTATCCGACAGAATTACCGACTGGCACGTTCCCTTAATACAGCGGGTAATGCTGCAGCAATTATCAAGGCAGATGCATACGGACATAATGCCGTTAAGGTGGCCCGGGCGCTGCAAGCTGAAGCTGATGCATTCGGTGTTGCCTGTATCGAAGAGGGAATTGAGCTGATTGAAGCCGGTATACAAAAACCTGTTTTGCTGCTTGAGGGCTTCTTTGAAGTCAGTGAACTGCCCTATATCAGTGAGCATGGCATGTGGTGTGCGGTGCACAGTCTGCATCAGATAGAGCAGATAGCGCAGGCTTCTTTGAGTAAACCGGTTACGGTCTGGCTGAAAATGAATTCCGGTATGAACCGCTTAGGTATCCATCCGGATGATTATCAGGCGGCGTTTCAGCGTTTGCAGCAACTGGACAATGTATCAGATATCGTTTTGATGACTCACTTTGCCAGCTCTGATGAACTGGATAAAGCAACGACTGAGCAGCAACTGGCGGTGTTCAATCGCGCCAGTGAGGGGCTGGATGCACCCCACTGCCTGGCTAATTCTGCCGCAGTGCTGGCCTGGCAGGATGCGCGTCGTGACTGGATGCGTCCCGGGCTTATGCTGTACGGTGCAACACCTTTCCCGGAAGCGCAGGAGCAGGCGGATAAACTGCTACCGGCCATGACGCTGACCTCTGAAGTTATCGCTATACGCGATGTACAACCAGGCGAATGCGTGGGCTACGGTGGTAACTTCGTTGCCGATAAGCCGACCCGGGTAGGTACGGTTGCCCTGGGGTATGCTGATGGTTACCCGCGCCATGCTGTCACCGGTACACCGGTGTGGATCAACGGTCAGCGCGCGCGGATCATTGGCCGGGTATCGATGGATATGCTGGGGGTTGATCTGACCGGTATTCCAGACGCTGGCATTGGTACTGAGGTGGAGTTCTGGGGACGCAATGTGACTGCTGCAGAGGTCGCAACCTGCTGCGATACAATCCCTTATACGCTGTTTACCGGCATTACCCGTCGGGTGCATAAGCGTTACATAAACGAATAGATGCAGCTGATCAGACGTTTTAAAACCGGCCCCGTGCCGGTTTTTTGTTTTATATTATTCAGCGGGCGGTAATCTGCGTTGAGAAATGATATACAGGGACAGAGCTGTAGCACTGTTAATTCAGGGAGACCGATATGTATGCGGTGATTTTCCGGGCAGAGATCGCCCAATTAGATGATGAGTATTACCAGATGGCTGCCCGGATGCGGGACCTTGCATTGCAGGAGTATGGATGCCTTGAGTTTACCGCCGTGACAGAGGGGAATCATGAGATCGCGATCTCATACTGGCGCAGCAAAGAGCAGATTCGTGCCTGGAAAGAGAATGCCGAGCATCGGTTAGCTCAGCAAAAGGGGCGAACCCGGTGGTATACCTCATATCGGGTTCAGATTGTTGAAGTGGTGCGGGAATACAGCGCATAAGTTTGCAGAGGAAGGAAAGGGTTATGGTGGGATTTACAGCGAGGCTGTTCAGAGCTGTTGTGCTTTGCGTCGTATCGGTTGTTACAGTGACAGCCACGGCAGCAACCAGTGTCTGGAAGGTCAGTTCAGGTGATAATGTGGTCTATGTTGGTGGGACGCTGCATGTTCTGCGTCAGAGCGACTATCCGCTTCCTCCGGAATTTGATCGCGCTTATCAGCACGCCGATAAGCTGGTTTTTGAAACGGATCTTGAACAGTTACACTCTGCTGAGGTACTGCAGCGAATGCAACAGGCAGTGCGTTACCCAGAGGGGATCAGTGGGTTGGATAAGCGGGTTTCTGCGCCCCTGTATCAGCGTATCGTCAGAGTCTGGACTCAGTATGGTTTGCCGGCTGAGGCTCTGGAGCGGTTGCGTCCCTCGGGCATCGTTATTACTCTGACGATGCTTAATCTGAAACAGGTAGGCGTGGACGCGCAGGGTATTGATGACTTTTATCACAGTCGGGCCACAGCGGATGGAAAACCTGTCGCAGGGCTGGAATCGGTGGAACAGCAGATTCGCTTGCTGTCGGGTATGGGCGCCGGTGATGAAGAGAAATTTATGCGGATCTCTCTGGATGAACTGGACCAGTCGGGCGGGATCATCAACGAGATGGTGGCTGCCTGGCGGGGCGGCCGTCTGGCTGATCTTGAGCATCTGGTTATTGACGACATGCGTCGCGAATCGCCCGCCAGTTTTCGTACCCTGATGGTCGACCGAAATCAGCAATGGCTGCCGCAGATCGATGCTATGTTGCGTGACCGGCCGGTGGAGTTTGTGCTGGTGGGCAGCGGCCACCTGGCCGGTAAAGAGGGGCTTATTAATCAGTTGCAGCAGCGTGGTTATCGGGTTGAGCCTGTCGCTGAGTGATTCAGCCTGTCATCTTCAGTTGTTGGTGCCCGCACAGGAGTTTCAGTAGTTGCAGTTTGCCTTGCGGATCTTTACGGGTGACAACCTCACCCTCCTTGCGGAAGTGGATATCCCGCAATCGGGACAGCCAGAAACGCATTGCCGCAACCTGTAACATGGTGCTGAAACTGCGCTGTTCATCACTATTCAGTGGGCGAACAGACTGATAGCTGTCGAGCATCAGTAACGCTTTGTTGAAATCGTATTCGGATGTGCGCTCGTCATAACACCAGGCATTCAGCGTGACACACAGGTCATACAGATAGGGGGCTGAACAGGCGTGGTAGAAATCGATCAGGCCACAGAGTTTGTCGCCCTCAAACAATGCATTGTCGGGGAACAGGTCGGCATGGACAGGGCCGGCTGGCAGGCTTTCCCAGGGGATCTCTCCGGAATCCATCAGATTATAGTGCAGGCTCTGCTGCTCATCTTCTGCCAGATGAGGCATCAGTTTTGCCCCCAGATCTGAACACCACTGGTGGATATCGATAGCGTGTTTGTTTTCCAGTTGCTCTGCCAGCTGATGCATCTGCGCCAGTGTTACACCGATAACACTGGCCTGCTGATCGTTGGGCGTTTGCAATGGGCTGCCAGCCAGCCGGGACATCAGCACGGCTGGACGGTCATTGAGTTGCCCGGACAGACGCTGGTCATTCAGGTGGATCGGTTCAGCGCAGGCCACGCCATGCTGTGTCAGGTGCTCAATATAATCAAGAATAAAGGGGAGCTGATCGCTGCTGATCGATTCAACCAGCGTGAGGACAAACGGCCCCTCTGTGGTGGTGACAAAATAGTTAGTGTTTTCCACACCGGCTTCAATGCCCTGAAAATCGATCAGCTTGCCCACGTTGTACTGTTGCAGGTAGCTTTCAAGTTGCTCCCGGGTGACGGGTGTGTAAACAGACATCGTCAGTTCCTTTACTCGTTCGGTCGTCGGTGACAACCCTGTTATTCGGTGTTCAGTTGTGGTGTGTTCAGAGTATTTATACGGCTTAATTAAACTGTCTGGGCCTGAAGGTCCGCATGATACGAAGAGCGCACCATCGGGCCGCTGGCGACATTTTTAAAGCCCAGCTGATAACCAATCTGTTCATACTCCTTAAACTCTTCAGGCGTGACATAACGTTCCACGGCCAGATGATGCTTGCTCGGTTGCAGGTATTGACCAATCGTGATCATATCGACATTGTTAGCCCGCAGATCCTTCATCACCTTAACGACCTCTTCCTGGGTTTCACCCAGCCCGACCATAATGCCGGATTTGGTATCCACCTGTGGATGCAGCTGTTTAAAGCGGTACAACAGATTCAGTGACCAGAAATAATCAGCGCCGGGACGTACCTTGCTATAAAGGGAAGGCACTGTTTCCAGATTATGGTTGAGTACATCGGGCAGTTGCTCCGAGAGCTTTTCCAGAGCGATATCCATCCGGCCCCGGAAATCCGGCACCAGTATTTCAACCTTCAGTTCTTTATTCAGGGCTCTTGCTTCTTTAATGCACTCGGCAAAGTGGCCTGCGCCGCCATCTTTCAGGTCATCCCGGTCTACTGAGGTGATTACCACATAACGCAGTCCCAGTTGCGCGATATTGCGGGCGACGTTCTTGGGCTCATCCGGATCAAGTTGCATCGGCCGGCCATGAGCGACATCGCAGAACGGACACCGCCGGGTACAGATAGCACCCATGATCATCAGGGTCGCTGTTTTGTGGCTGAAGCACTCGGCCAGATTTGGACAGGAGGCTTCTTCACATACGGTATGCAGGTTGAGTTTGCGAAGCTGCTGCTTAACTTTTTTAACATTGGCGTTGGAGTGCGAATCGATGCGGATCCAGTCCGGCTTGCGTAGTCGCTCCCGGGAGGGATCGGGTTTTTCCCGCAGACGGGACATTTTTGATTCGCCTTTCAGCTCTTTTAAAGGAATCATCGCCATCCGGGGAGGCCTCCGCTGCGTCTAAATCTGAGTCGTGTGCTGTGTAACCGGTGACGAAGCGCCTGGCGGTTATGCTGGGCCTGTTCTCCGTCACCCGACTGACTGTGTCGACCTTTTAAGCAGATCTTTTGAGTCGATCTGTCTGTCTTACCAGGGTCTGCTTTAACCGCGATAATAGCGTTGTTCGATAAAGGGGGTTTTAGATACCACCATTGGCAACAGTTTACCGCGCACAAGAGCATATATTTCTGTTCCCAGTGCTGCATACTCAGAAGCGACATATCCCATCGCAATTGGTACACCCACAGTTGGGCCAAAGCTACCACTGGTCACTTCACCAATGCGGACTCCTTCGGCATTAACCAGTTCTGCACCTTCGCGGACAGGGGCTTTACCCTGAGCGATCAGACCCACCCGTTTGCGGGTGAAGCTCTTGTTGGCAATCTGGTCAAAGATCTTCTCAGCACCGGGGAAACCTCCGGCCCGTTCACCATTAGCACGACGACACTGACTGATTGCCCAGATCAGGCTACCTTCGATAGGTGTGGTGTTCTCATCAAGATCGTGACCGTAGAGGCAGAGACCGGATTCCAGTCGCAGAGAGTCCCGGGCGCCGAGGCCGATGAACTCAACTTCAGGCTGGGCAAGAAACAGACGGCAGAGGCGTTCAGCTTCCGCTTCGGGGATAGAGATCTCGTAACCATCCTCGCCAGTGTATCCGGAGCGGCTGATAAAACACTCAACCCCATCGATGGCAATATGGCGTGAGTCCATAAATACCAGTTCGATGACTTCAGGACAGATACGCGACAGTGCTGTCGCGGCTTCAGGCCCTTGCAATGCCACCAGTGCGCGGTCATCCAGTACTTCCAGTTCGACCCCGTTGCCAAGGTTCGCCCGCAGATGGGCAATGTCCTGAGCTTTGCAGGCTGCGTTGACGACAACATACAGATGATCACCATAGTTGGTGACCATCAGATCATCCATGATGCCACCATGGGCATTGGTGAACAGTGCGTAGCGCTGCTTGCCAGCGGGCAGGTCGATAATGTCAACCGGTACCAGTTTTTCAAGTTCAGAGGCGGCGTTAGAGCCGGTCAGTTTTACCTGACCCATGTGTGAAACATCAAACAGGCCCGCCTGTTCGCGGGTATGGATATGCTCTTTTTTAACCCCCATCGGATACTGAACAGGCATCTCGAAACCTGCGAAGGGAACCATCTTGCCTCCCAGTTCAATATGCAGATCGTAAAGCGGTGTTTTGTTCAGTTCTGACATGGGAGTCTCCATTGTTGATGTTCTAAATAGCGCCTGTGTTCTTTGCCAACAGATTAGCAGAGAAAATTCCGGCAAAAGGGAAAAGTTTCCAATAGGAAACAAAGTTAATTGATCAGGGAATGGTTTGCAAGCAGAAAGTTACGTTGACGAGAAAGTTTGGGTCGCTTTTGAAATATTTAAAAGCCGTTGCTCGTAGCTCGACGTCACAAAAGGCGTGACTTGCTTGTTGCTCGATAAAAGCCTTCTTTTTTAGTGAAGGTCTGTATTTGAGTGATGAACTTTGTAAGAAAGTTGTTGCATAGGTTTGGTGCCGGGCAATTCTGAGCAACGAGCAACGAGCAACGAGCAACGAGCAACGAGCAACGAGCAACGAGCAACGAGCAACGAGCAACGAGCAACGAGCAACGAGCAACGAGCAACGAGTAAGCAAATATCGCGTTTTTTTTTAAGCCGTAACCCAGAGCACCTCGGCGTCTTTCTTGCTGGTGGACACCAGCGCATGGCCCATTTCACAATCGTAGTAGGCGCTGTCTCCGGCGACCAGTTCGATCGGTTCATAAAACTCGGTATAGAACATGATGCTGCCACTGAGCACATAGAGAAACTCTTCACCGTCATGGCGGATCCAGTCCTGATATTCATCCCAGGAGTGAGTGCGTACGGTGGTTTTAAAGGGGATCATCTTCTTGCTGGACAGCTGAGTTGCCAGCAGTTCGTGTTCATAGGTGGGTGTCGGGTGAGGTTTGCCCTCGCCGCGACGGGTGATGTCGCGGCGGCCGCCACTGGCGGGACTTTTCTTTTTCGGCTGAGTGAACAGTTGCGGGATATCGATGCCCAGCCCCTTAACCAGTTTATTAACGGCGGTAAAGGTGGGTGATATCTGCTCATTTTCAATCTTGGAGAGTGTCGAACGGGCAAGACCTGTCAGTTTGCTGGCTTCTTCCAGTGTCAGGTTCTGGCTCAGGCGGATCTCCCGCACCCGCTTGCCCAGCTCAAGTGGCTCCACTATAGCTTCGGCATTATCCCGATTGACTGAGAAAAACTGCTGATTTTCTTTGAGAAAGGCGGGCTTATCTGGCATCGGGGGACTCCGTTGAAACCTGTTGCTACGGGTTTATTCTTGTGTTTGAGGAATAAGTGCTTTCTGTTTCCGATAATAGTACACAACCGTTCTGGGCATTGAAAGAAGGCCATATTCTGTGGTTTATCGATATATTATGGAAAAGTTTCCTAAAAGAAACTTTTTGTTGATTTTAGGAAAATGCGCTGCTAGTCTGAGCGCCAGTTGGCTATCAATCTGTTTAGCACTGTTGTCCGGGCTTTATAGATTTGATGGCAGATTGGAACAATCCTCTTGTATCAGGCTGGAGTAGCTGTCAGTGGCTTTGAGTATTTTCGATCTCTTTAAAGTAGGCATCGGCCCTTCGAGTTCCCATACTGTGGGGCCGATGGTTGCTGCCAATCGTTTTCTGGATGAGTTGCAGCATCGCCAGCAGTTTGAACAGGTCTGTAAGGTTAAGGTCGGGCTCTATGGTTCATTAGCGCTGACCGGAAAAGGGCACTCAACGGATGTTGCAGTGCTGGTCGGGTTGATGGGGGAAATGCCTGATCGGGTCGATCCGGATCAGGTGCCGGTTTTTGTTACCCAGATTCAGCAAGCCGGCCGTCTGAATCTGGCTGGCCAACGGTTGATTGAGTTCCGGGTTGATGAACATCTGCTGTTTCAATTTGGTGAGTCACTGCCTAAGCATCCGAATGGTATGCGTTTTCAGGCATTTGACGCAGCAGGCCTCGTCTTGCATGACGCGGTCTATTACTCCGTTGGGGGAGGCTTCGTGCTCAGTGATGCTGAGGTCGATCAACAGGCCGTCATTGCGGATAGTGTAACGCTGCCCTATGAGTTCAATAGCGGTGCAGAACTTCTGGCGCTGTGTAAACAGAGCGGTATGAGCATAGCTCAGATTATGCTGGAGAATGAACGGGTCTGGCGCAGTGATGATGAGGTTCGTGCCGGATTGCGAAACATCTGGCAGGTGATGGACAGCTGCATTCGACGTGGCTGTGCGGAAACCGGCGAGCTGCCGGGAGGTCTGCGGATAAAGCGCCGTGCCCACGAACTCTGTGAAGAGTTGCGTAACAACCCGGAAGCGTCGTTTAAAGATCAGCTGACAGTAATGGACTGGGTAAACCTCTATGCTATGGCGGTGAACGAAGAGAATGCTGCCGGTGGCCGGGTTGTGACTGCACCGACTAATGGTGCAGCCGGTGTTATTCCGGCGGTGTTGGCTTACTACGACCGCTTTGTTCATGGTTCCAGCGAGCAGGGTATCTTCGATTTTATCGCCACGGCCGCAGCGATCGGTATGTTGTTTAAGAAGAACGCCTCTATCTCGGCTGCTGAGGTTGGTTGTCAGGGTGAGATCGGCGTCGCCTGTTCGATGGCCGCCGGTGCGCTCTGTGCAGTGATGGGTGGCACTATTGAACAGGTTGAGAATGCGGCCGAGATCGGTATGGAGCATAACCTGGGCCTTACCTGTGACCCTGTTGGCGGGCTGGTGCAGGTCCCTTGCATTGAGCGCAATACCATGGGGGCGGTTAAAGCGATCAATGCTGCCCGGCTGGCGATGCGGGGCGATGGCAAACACCAAGTATCCCTTGATTCTGTTATAGAAACCATGCGTCAGACCGGTGTTGATATGCAGGACAAATATAAAGAAACCTCGCAGGGCGGACTGGCGGTTAACGTCGTTGCCTGTTGAGGTCAACCCCGTTCATTTTCATCAGTAACCCCTGTTATTTAACCAACGCTAATCCGGTGCTGAGTAAATGAGATCTGCCGGAGTTAATTTATAAAGGAAATTCAATTATGAGCATTCCAGCTAATTACCGCTTCTCCTCCAGTCATGAATGGGTTCTGGATAATGGTGACGGTACCGTCACTATGGGGATTTCAGATCATGCGCAGGAGCTTCTGGGTGATGTGGTTTTTGTCGAACTGCCGGAAGTGGGACGTGAAGTCGATGCCGGAGAGGAGTTCTCGCTGGTTGAATCAGTCAAAGCTGCATCGGATATCTATTCACCGGTAACCGGCGAGGTCGTCGCTATCAATGAAGCGCTGGAAGATCAGCCTGAAACCGTCAATAACGCGCCTTACGATGGTGGCTGGATAGTTAAGATTAAACTGGCTGATGCATCTCAGTTGGATGGCTTGCTGGACGCCGAGTCTTATGCCGCCACGATTGCAGAATAGATCTGATCTATGCTGATAACTGTTGCCGTATTGGACGACAGGCTATCACTGTCCCCCGATCGGGTCTTTCGCAAACGCGGGAGGTTGTTAAGGCCTTCCCGCACCCTTTATTTTGAGATCTGCAGCACTGCTGCCGATCAGTTTAAACAGGTTATTGTAATGGCTACCGAGATATCTTCTCCTGTTCCGCTAAGTACGCTTCAGCAGACCACCGACTTTACCCGTCGTCATATCGGCCCGGACACCGATCAGACAGCAGCGATGCTGGCTGAGCTGGGCATCAGTTCTATAGAGGAACTGATGATACAGACAGTGCCGGACTCAATCCGGCTGGATGATGCGCTGGATATGGCGGATGCCGTGTCTGAAGCCGATGCGCTGGCACAGTTGCGCCGTCTGGCTGATCAGAACCAGGTGAACAGATCTTACATCGGTATGGGCTATCACAATACCCTGGTACCCAACGTGATTCTGCGCAATGTGATGGAGAATCCTGGCTGGTATACCGCCTATACACCCTACCAGCCAGAGATCTCACAAGGGCGTCTTGAAGCATTGCTTAATTACCAGCAGATGGTGATGGATCTCACGGGTATGGATCTGGCGAATGCGTCACTTCTGGATGAGGCAACCGCGGCTGCTGAAGCGATGACGCTGTGTAAACGTTCAAATCGTAAAAAGAGCGACACTTTTTTTGTTGCCGATGACGTGCATCCCCAGATTATCGATGTGATCAGAACCCGGGCAGAGTATTTCGGTTTTGAAATAGTTGTGGGTAATCCGCTGAGGGATCTGGATAACTGCGATGTCTTTGGCGTTCAGCTGCAATATCCAGGCACCTACGGTGATATTTTGGATATCAAAACCCTGATTGAAAAAGCCCGGGCGCAACAGGCGATGGTGTCTGTCGCAGCGGATCCATTAGCACTGGTGTTGTTGAAATCCCCGGGAGAGCTGGGCGCTGATGTGGTGTTAGGCTCATCCCAGCGTTTCGGTGTGCCGATGGGCTTTGGTGGTCCGCACGCCGCGTTTTTTGCAGCCAGTGAAAAGCTCAAACGTTCGGTACCTGGCCGTATTATCGGTGTCTCCATTGATGCCAATGGGAACCAGGCATTGCGGATGGCGATGCAGACCCGGGAGCAGCATATCCGTCGAGAGAAGGCAACCTCCAATATCTGTACGGCGCAGGCGTTACTGGCGAATATGGCGTCGTTCTACTGTGTCTATCACGGTCCGGACGGCCTCAAAACCATTGCTGAGCGGGTGCATCGTCTGACCTCGATTCTGGCCAATGGTCTGAAGTCTAAAGGCGTGACGGTGAATGACAGTTACTTTGATACTCTGACACTGACGTTGCCAGAAACCGCAGCACAGGTCTATCAGCGGGCCCTCGATGCCGGTTGTAACCTGCGTCAGACCGCTGCGGATAAGCTGGGTATATCGCTGGATGAAACCACCCGGCCAGAGGATATTGCTGATCTGTTTGATTGTGTGCTGGGTGAAGGGCACGGTCTGTCAGTGGCTGAGCTGGATGCGGCAATCGTCGCCGGTGTGGCAACGGGCATCGCGCCGGAGATGCGTCGCAGCGATGCGATTCTGAGCCATCCGACATTCAACAGCTATCACAGCGAAACCGATATGCTGCGCTACATGAAGCGGCTGGAAAATAAAGATTACTCTCTGGTACATGGCATGATCCCGCTGGGGTCCTGCACCATGAAGCTGAACGCTACTGCGGAGATGATTCCCGTTACCTGGCCTGAGTTCTCTAACATTCATCCCTTTGCTCCGCCAGAGCAGGTTAAAGGGTATCACCAGATGCTCACGCTTCTTGAAGAGCAACTGGTGGAGATTACCGGTTACGATAAGGTGTCGCTGCAGCCTAACTCAGGTGCGTCCGGGGAATATGCCGGTTTGCTGGCGATTCGCAAGTATCAGGCATCCATTGGGGAGGGGCATCGTAATGTCTGTCTGATACCGTCTTCGGCACACGGTACCAACCCGGCCTCGGCGGCGATGATGGATATGAAGATTATCGTCACCCGCTGCGATGAGAAGGGCAACGTGGATGTTGCGGATCTGCGGGCTCAGGCGGAACTGCATAAGGATAATCTCTCCTGTCTGATGATCACCTATCCCTCCACTCACGGTGTGTATGAGGAGGATATCGTCGAGATCTGTAACATCATTCACAAGAATGGTGGCCAGGTGTATATGGACGGCGCCAACATGAACGCTCAGGTGGGGATCTCTAAACCGGGCCTTATCGGTTCTGATGTGTCGCACCTGAACCTGCATAAAACTTTTGCTATCCCTCACGGTGGAGGAGGTCCGGGTATGGGACCGATCGGTGTCAAGAGTCATCTGGCACCGTTTCTGGCGAGCCATAAGGTCTCTCCGGTCACCGGCCTGAACCCTGACAACGGCGCGGTGGCTGCAACCCCTTATGGTTCAGCATCCATTCTGCCGATCACCTGGATGTATAATCTGATGCTGGGTAAGTCAGGCCTGAAGCGTTCCACGCAGATGGCGATTCTGAATGCTAACTATATGGCTGAGAAACTGTCCGGGCACTATCCGGTCCTTTATCGGGGTCGCGACAACAAAGTGGCCCACGAGTGCATCATCGATATTCGCCCGCTGAAGGAGGCCTCCGGGGTTACCGAGGAAGATATCGCCAAGCGTCTGATGGATTACGGTTTTCATGCGCCGACCATGTCGTTCCCGGTCGCCGGTACACTGATGATCGAACCGACTGAATCTGAATCCAAAGTGGAGATCGATCGATTTATCGATGCGATGGTGCAGATTAAAGGGGAGGTCGAGAAGGTGCGCAGCGGACACTGGCCCGCGGATAACAACCCGTTGTGCCGGGCTCCACATACACAGGCCGATATCATGGCTGAGGAGTGGAATCGTCCCTATACCCGGGAGGAAGCGGTGTTTCCGAGTCGCGCGACCCGGGAAAACAAGTTCTGGCCGACCTCAAACCGGATAGACAATGTGTACGGCGACAGGAACTTTATCTGCTCCTGTCCTGCTATCGAAACCTATATGGACGACCCGATGTAACTGAATGATAAATCGGTGTTTTCAATAGTCGCCTTATGAACAGGTGCCCAGGCGGATCAGGAAACTGATCCGCCTTTTTTGTGTTACGACGATTATCCAAAACAACACCGTAACATCAGCTTCATATCTTTCAGGCATTTTGGTGCTATAACCTATGGAGGCTAAGATGACTGATATCCTTAGTAACATTGAACAGATCTACAACGAGATGGGCCATAACCACTATGGTGAAGGGGTCAGTCAGATTGAGCATGCAGTGCAGTGTGCACGTTTGGCGGTGGAAGATGGTGAACGGGCAGATATGGTTGTCGCGGCTTTGCTACATGATATAGGGCACCTGTTTGCCGGGGTGAACCCTGGTCATGGGGACTTCTGTCATGATCAGGCTGGCGCTGAATATCTTAGCCAATACTTCCCTCCTGGTGTGACTGAGCCTGTGCGCCTGCATGTCAGCGCAAAACGCTATCTCTGTACCACCGAAGCGGGTTATATCGATAGTCTTTCAGAGGCCTCTCGCTACTCTCTGGAGCATCAGGGCGGCTTTATGACGGAAGATGAGATTACCGCTTTTCGTGCAGAACCTTTTTATGAGCAGGCGATACGTTTGCGACGCTGGGATGATGAAGCCAAGGATGAGCAACTGGCATCGACACCATTTAGCAGCTTTAGCCAGAAAATAGCGGAGGTCTGCAACGCCTGAGGGTTGCCTGACCCCCCTGTCGATACAAAAAAACCGCCATAAGGCGGTTTTTTCGTAATTCTTATTGCTCCAGCTGAAACACCTTAATCATCAGGCTCAATGGGGGGGGGTGCTCAACTTTCGGGTGGTATCAGCCGAAGTAATACCCCTATATATACAATATTGATGCCTGTTTTTTATAAAATTAAGGATATCAATGGGTTGCTTTTGTTTTGTGTGTTTTTTTATCGCTATTAAATCTTTACCTGAAAAAAAGTGTTGCTGTTTCGATACGCAAAATCTGGCTTATGATCATTTTTTATATAAATCAGATAGTTATTGTGTATGTTATTTGAGTCATTACTGTTAAATATTTGATTTTTAATAAGTTTTATTGGTCATTTTTGATTGTGTGGGGCAGAGTTGCAGTTTATAACTGAGGCTGAAAAATATACAGGACTTTTTTAAGAAAATAGCGAGGGTTGTTTGGACTGAAATCTGTCTGGGCTTAAAACAGACCCGGGCGACAGATCAGTCTTTAAAATTTAACTAAAGATAAACTGTAAAGCAGGGGGGATTGATTGACGCGTATACAGCAAGGATGCTGGTAGGGGGCACTGTTTAGGTAAAAAAAAACAGGCCAGAGGCCTGTTAAAATAAGAGCGATATAAAAAGACCGGCCTGTCTTGTGCCAGTCATATGCTCTTCAGAGAGAATCGTTTCAGACTGCAGCTGTATCACCATCCAGCGCCTTCATCGACATTTTGTAGTCTGTATGGCTGGACAATGGCCCAAAAGCTGGGGCAGTTGATTTAACACGGTGTTTAACGAAAGCAAAGGCTTTCAGAATAAGCTCTGCCTGTACCTGAGAGCGCATGCTTGCTGCCTGCTTGTAGATACTGTTGTGGGTTTCAGGAATTGCCATTTTACTCACCATACGTTGAATTCAGTTCAGAGAATATATTCAGTTGATCAGCGTTGATCTGTCAGAACGAAATTCAGAAAACAGAAGGGGAGCCCCCTTCGGAATATGCGCGTATTTTAGACTTTCGTCTGAGGTGTGTTAACTGATCAATTTTCAGATAAATAGTGAGTTAAATTCATCAGTTGAATGGTCGTTTATTTTGTCATGAGGTGGACTATTAAGTTTGAGTCATCCCTGTGTATTTACCTGGCCTTTAGGCCTGAGTATAGTTGATTAAAATCTATTGAATCGACTTAAGCTAGAGGATTTAGCATGAAGATACTGGCGTTATCAGGAAGTACCCGGGCGGAATCCTTCAACCGCAGATTGCTTGACATTGCTGTGGCTGGTGCCCGGCAGGCTGGCGCTGAAGTAACGGTTGTGGATCTTAGCGAATATCCGATGCCCCTCTACAATCAGGATCTGGAATTCAAAGAAGGTATTCCCGAGGCGGCTGTTCAATTGAAACGGCTGATGGTAGAGCATCAGGGATTGCTGATTGCATCGCCAGAGTACAATGGGTTTCCAACGCCATTGCTGAAAAATACCTTTGACTGGCTCTCGCGTAAACAGGCTGAACATGAGCCCCCCATGTTTGCTTTCCAGCATAAAATAGCGGCCTTGCTATCGGCTTCTCCCGGTGCGGGGGGAGGCACCCGGGGGTTAACTATACTGCGTATCTATTTGCAGAACCTGGGAATAATGACGCTTCCTGAACAGGTCACCTTAGGGCTGGCTGGGCAGGCGTTCAGAGAGGATGGCCGGTTGCACAATGATCAGTTGCAGACGTCTACGGAGTCTTTGGCGGCAGATCTGTTTGAGATGCTGCAGAAACAGGCAGACCGGTTTGACTGAGGCGCGTGATTTTATCGCTTTCTCGCCATCTGCGGCGCGTAATTGCCAACCTATTTTGCAACAATTGGCGGCACTTCTGAGCGGTGATGAGTCTGTTTTGGAGATTGGTAGTGGGAACGGCCAGCATGCTGTTTATTTCACTGAGCAGCTTACTGGCCTCCGTTGGCTGCCCTCAGAGATTGCGCCGCAGTTGCCGCTATTACAGACGAACCTTGATGTCCACGGTTGTGCCAATATCGACGAACCGGTGGTGCTGGATCTGCGCCATCAGAACTGGGATAACGGCTTGCCGGAGGTTGATCTGATATTCAGTGCTAACACTCTGCATATTATTAGCTGGACTGAAGTTGTGTCACTGTTTGCTCGTGCAGAAGCGATTCTGAAACCTGCCGGCCGGGTTATTCTCTATGGTCCGTTTCGTTACAATAATGCCTTTACCTGCGAGAGTAACGCTGAGTTTGATCTCTGGCTGAAAGCGCGTAATCCTGATAGCGGGGTCCGGGATTTCGAACAGGTTAATTCGTTGGCGCACGCTGCTAACTTGACCCTGGAGTGTGATATCGGTATGCCAGCTAATAATCAGCTGTTGGTATGGCGGCGGGGTGGATAAGGCTGTAACCCGGAGGTTACAGCCGGGCAGTCAAAGCATTACAGGATAGTAACGTTCTCAGCCTGAGGACCTTTCTGGCCCTGAGTTACTTCGAAAGAAACTTGCTGTCCTTCGTTCAGAGTCTTAAAACCATCGGAGTTGATAGCGCGGAAGTGAACGAATACGTCAGGACCGTTATCCTGTTCGATAAAACCATAGCCTTTATCGGCATTGAACCATTTAACGGTACCAGTAGATGTAGACATAATTGTATTCCCTACAATAGTTTTTTTTAAATAATTGCGTTCTGAATCGAATCAGATACACGGGTTAAGCTAAGAATGCAGGAACTACATTTATGACTAAGGGACACACAGGTTGATCTGATGGACTCTTTGATGCATAAAAATCGGGCCTTACTTTCAAGCTGATTTTATTCTAAGACATTTGCCAAAATAGTAAAAGCGTTATTTTTAAATCGTTTTATGTATTTAACTTGTTGTTATTTATAGGCTTATTGGCTTTTTGGTCGGGCCTGTAATTCTTGCATTATGGCTCCCGGCTAGTTTATCTGGTTTTTTTTACATCAAAGTTAATGCTGATAATTACCGTTTATCGTTGTGATGACAGCCTGGGTTGGTTTGGTCACCCGAGTAGATTTACGGGTCTTTGGGACTGTTCCGAAAGGAAGACAGGTTATAGGGTTATCTGTCAGGGATGAGAGGTATTGATTTTACGGGGCCAGGCAGGCGGGCCAGCCCCCGTTCTTGCGCGGCCAGACAGTGCAGAAGAGGTCTGGTGCTTACTCCTCTTCAGTGGTGTCTGAGGGGGCAAAAATAGAGCTGGCATCATTACCACATAAGATCATCGGGGATCTGGAAGTCAGCATAGGGGTCATCCGGATCGATCTCTTCCACTTTCTGACGGCTGATAATCAGCTCAGGTCGGCGCTCGCTAATCTTTTCAGCAACACCGGCCGGGATCAGTGTATAACCACTTTTACCTGAGGCAATGGCCAGATTGCCTTTAGCCAGCTGTTCCTGCAGTGTCTTGGTGACATAGAGCTTCTTGATGGTGGTGCCATCAACGAAGTTGTACTCAATATCGCCATCTTCGGGTAGGTGCACATGGTTCTGTTGCATCATCTGCAGGCAGGATGCGTCAATCGAGCGCCGGGTGAGTTCATCCTCCCGCTGGCGATTTAACTCCCGGTCACGTTTCAGCTTTTCATTTTTTGCTGCCGCTATTGCCTGTTCCCGCTCCAGTTGCTCCTGATCCTTAAATATTTCACCTTTTTTAACGGCTTTTGCCTGCTTACTCTTTTTGCGCTTCTCGGCTTTGGCTTTATTAGCCTGCTGCTTATTTGCCAGCCCTGCTTTAAGAAGCTGATCCTGTAGAGATCCTGCCATGATGTTTACCCTGTCTCTGTCGCATTCAGGATGTGAACTATATCGGACATCGGGTTTTAGCTCCAGATCAACTGCTGATTAGATTGGCATTATACTAAAGTTTAATAAATCCGGTGGTTATGTTGATCTGGGGCTAATCCATTATAAAAAATAAGGGTATCTTCTTGAAAAAATAAAAATTACTCAGTAAAAGGAGTTTAGCGCTTCGGCAATAGAGTCTGAATCACGGTGTAGTGTCGTTCTGACCGTCTCCGCTGTCAGTCCCAGGGGCATGAACGTATTCTGGCTCTGTTTAGACCCGAAGGCTGAAATCAATTGCGCTGTTGTCACCAGCGCCGCTGAAAATTACATAATAAAAGATACGGGGATACTATGTCTGATCAACTTCTATCCGGCATCGTTAAATGGTTTAACGATGAGAAGGGTTATGGCTTTATAGAACGGGAGAGTGGTGCCGATGTATTTGTGCATTATCGCGCAATCAATGGTACAGGCAGGCGCTCGCTGGTGGAAGGTCAGCAGGTAACCTTTGAAGTTACCCAGGGCCAGAAAGGTTTGCAGGCGGATAATGTGACGGTTACAGCCTGATCTGCCTTACCACCGGTGTTCCTTCATCGGTGGTTATTTTCTCTTCTGCTTTTTTCTTCTTTAATCTCATCGCGCACTGTTGTTGAATAGTGGTATCTACAATAGAAACCTGTGCGAATGACCGACATGAAAATTGCTGTGTATTGTGGCGCCTCGTCTGGACCTGCAGAGGGGCCCTATCAAAGTGAAGCGCGAAAACTGGGCAGTCTGATGGCCCGGCAAAATATTGAGTTGGTGTATGGTGGTTCAAGCATCGGGCTGATGGGCAGTGTTGCCGACGGTGTGCTTGAAGCGGGGGGCCGTGTCTGTGGGGTGATGCCTCAGGTGCTGGTGGATCGGGAGCAGGTTCATGTCGGTCTGAGTGAGCTTCATGTGGTTGAGGATATGCATCAGCGCAAAGCGGTGATGATGGAGCTGGCGGATGCGTTCATTGCGCTGCCGGGCGGCACCGGCACACTGGAAGAGCTGTTTGAGGTCTGGGCCTGGCGCCAGATTGGTATCCATCATAAGCCGTTTGGCCTGTTGAATATTGAGAACTATTTCGATCATCTGCTGGCCTTTATTGCCCACGCTGCGGATGAAGCGTTTATCCGGGATGAGTACCGGGATTTCCTGCTGGTGGATAATCATCCGGAAGGGTTGCTGTCCCGGCTGTCCGAAAAGCTTGCACAGGCCTGAGTGGAGCAGAGGAGTGGATCGCTGACGTCATCCGCTCATGCAGATCAAATCACATTATTTAATGATGGCAGGTCGTCTGGCTTGCCTGAGTCACTTTGGAGTCAGTATGTCAAAAATGCCGGAAGGACGCCCTTCACTCAGGACCATTGCGATGCCGGGAGATGCTAACCCGGACGGAGATATTTTCGGCGGCTGGATTATGGCGCAGATGGACCTTGCCAGCGGTAGCTTTGCCTCTCAGGAGGTGCGTCGTCGGGTTGTAACCGTTGCCGTTGATGCGATGACCTTTCATAAGCCGGTTTATATTGGTGATGATGTCAGCTGTTTCTGCAAAATTGTGCGTTATGGTAATACTTCACTGGTGGTTCATGTGGAGACCTGGGTTCAGCGTCATCACAGTGAATTAATTGAGAAAGTAACCGAGGCCAATTTTACTTTTGTTGCGATTGGCAGTGATGGCCGACCGCAGCCAGTCAGGACGCAGAGTATATAAAAAAGCGCGCGAAGCGGAGTCTGCTTTGCGCGCTTGAGTCGAGAGTCTGGTAATGCTTACTGGCGAATACCTTCAACATTCAGGTCGAGGTAGACGCTTTCTGAAGCGGGGCCCAGGTTGAAGTTGATACCATAGTCTTTCAGCTTTAACTCTGTCGTGCCACGGAAGCCGGCACGGTATCCACCCCATGGGTCTTTACCTTCACCGATCTTTGCGACCGAGATATCGATCGGCTTGGTGACGCCACGCAGGGTCAGATTACCACTGAGTACTGCGGTTCCATCGTCAGCAGGCGTGAAGGCGGTGCTGATAAACTTAGCTTCAGGGAATTTATCGACCGCCAGGAAGTCATCGCTACGCAGATGCTTGTCACGCTCTGCGTGGTTGGAGTCAACGCTGGCCGGTTTGATATTGACAGCAACAGTGGAGGCCGCGGGGTTTGCTTCATCGTAACTGAATGAACCGTTGAATTCGTTGAAACGGCCAACAACCCAGCTGTAGCCAAGGTGTTTAATGCTGAAGTTGATAGAAGCGTGGGCGCCTTTGTCATCGATCACATAATCAGCTGCCTGAGCCGATGTAATGGTTCCGGCCAGAATTGCACCAGCAATAACGGTCTTCAAGTTCATTGGTTTGTCTCCTGACGCATGTTTATCATGCGGGTTAAGGTTCTATCTTTATCAATAAAGTGGTGTTTCAGTGCAGCCAGGGCATGTATTGCCGCCAGGCTGATAAGCGTTGTTGCAGTTAAATAGTGGATCTCACCGGCTATATCCTCCTGGTTTTCAGTCACAGCAGGCAGTGCTGGTATCTCAAACCAGTTGAACACTTCTATTCCCCGACCGTCAGCAGTGGATATCATATAGCCGGATATCAGTGTAGTGGCCGTTAGCAGATATAGCAGCAGGTGTGCCGCTTTGGTCGCGAATAGCATCGGTTTGGGCTGTGGCAGTGGCGCAGGTGTAGTATTTATGGTGCGCCACAGAGCTCTGACCAGCATCAGTCCTATCAGAACCATGCCGATGCTTTTATGCCAGTAAGGCACGGTGTGGTAGTCTGCATCGTAATAGGTCAGGGTGCCAATATAGAGCCCCAGCGGATACATACCGATAATCATCAGCGCAGTGACCCAGTGCAGCAGAATTGAGCCCAGGCCAAAGGATTTACGGTTGTCTGTAACAGGTATTGCCATCGTTGTCATCCATGATGACAGACGGCATCGGCCGCCTGTCATCTTATCGGGTGGTTACTGTTTCCAGCGTTTGGCAGCAGCAGCAACCCGGGCCCCCAGTGCCTGAGCGGTATCCCGGTCGCATTGCGGCGGCGCAACATCGGAACCTTCATCGGCGTTACTCTGCGCCATCGCTCCCAGATAGCTGCCAATGCGGTTGAGGCTTTGTGGGTTACCCTGGCTGCTGTTGTTGCCGTTGGCGACTGCCAGGTTAATCCAGTTCATACCATGCTGTGCAGCAAAGATCGACAGCTGAATCAGAGTGTTCAGTTTATCGCCGCTCAGGCTGGCTGAATTGGTAAAGCCCGCCGCCAGTTTATCTTTCCAGCCCTGTTCAGCCCAGATCTTTGAGCTGGCGTCCATAAAGGTTTTGAACGGACCGCTGACTGAGCCCATATAGGTTGGTGAACCAAAAATAATCGCATCGGCGTCGGCCAGGCCTTCCCAGTTGACTGCATCCAGATCTGCCACAGACACAGTAATCGCGACTGCGCCTGCATTTTCTACCCCAGCGGCAACCGCCTGGGCAAGTACTTCAGTGTGCCCGTAACCACTGTGATATGCGATTGCTACTTTTACCTGATCCGACATGAAGAGTACCTCGTTTAGTTGTGTTGCCGGGCTGTTTTCCCGTAGTCATGGTTACTCTAATGGTTCATAATAAATTCATCTAATGCATTGTTGTGATGATTATTATGCGTGAAGTGAATCTTAGGTCCGTTGATCTCAATCTGCTGGTGGTGTTGCAGCAACTGCTGGAAACCCGCCATGTTACCCGTGCATCTGAGCTGCTGAATATGAGTCAGCCTGCGGTCAGCCGCGCCTTACAAAGGCTGCGGGATACCTTTGATGATCCGCTGCTGGTGAGGACCGCTCAGGGGTATGATCTGAGTGCCCGGGGGGCTGATATTCTGCCCCGGCTGCAGAAGCTTATCAGTGGCATGGAGCAGTTGATCGCGGAACCGCAATTTAATCCCGCAGAAGCGGAGGATGTGGTCAGGGTCTATGGTCTTGATCTGGAAGTGGCATGCTTTGTCTCACCACTGATAAAAGTGCTGCGCTCGCAGGCGCCCAAAATGCGTCTGGAAGTGCGCACCGAGCCGCGTAACCATTTTGAATTGTTGGAGAAGGGGGAGGTGCAGTTCTCGCTGACCGGAATGGAGCCGCAGGCAGGGGAGGGGCAGTACCGCCGTCTGCTAATCGCGCAGTCAGGTGTTGTCTGTATGATGGCGGCGGATCATCCGCTGGCATCTGAAAAGCTGACACTGAATAACTATCTTTCCGCCAGTCATGGTCTGGTGTCTATGACCGGCCAGGGGCCGGGCCATGTGGATCAACGTTTGGCACAGCTGGGTCGTCAACGGCATCTGGCGCTACGTCTGTCCAACTTTATGACCGCAGCCGACTTTTGTGAAACCTCAGATCTGCTGTTTTATCTGCCCCAGATCGTTGCTCAGCGTATCGCGTTGGGACGCAATATTATTCTTAAGCCGGTCCCGGATGAGCTGAGGTCTGCTCCGATCAATTTTTATCTGTACTGGCATGAGCGGCACCACCGGGACCCGATGTGCCGCTGGATCAGACAGCGAATTTTGCAAGTGATCTGAAGCGTGGTGTCTGACGCTAAAGTATTAGGTAAATCAGGCGCAAAGTACTATGGCTGAATAAAGAAACTATCGGGATTATTAACAGTTGATCCGTGGAGTTTCTATATGCCATCTTTTGCCTTTTTCAGAATTGTGCTGGTTTTATGTATGCTGCTGAGCGGTACTGCACTGGCACAGGTATCTGAAACAGAGATCCGCTCCATTTTCCCCAAACTGACCCGCATTGGTGACCCCCTCGAAAACCCTTCAGTGGTGCCTGTGTATCAGCTCGATCAGCTATTAGGCTATGTCTTCGAAACCAACGATCTGACGAATTTACCCGGCTTCTCAGGCGAGCGGATCAATCTGCTGATCGGTCTGGATGCCTCCGGAACCCTGGTTAAACTGAAGGTTCTGAATCATCATGAACCGATCTTTCTCCATGGGCTGGGGGAACAGCCGATGGTGGAGTTTATCCATCAATACGAGGGGGTAACAGTTGATAAACGGGTCATTGTCGATAGCCGCCATAGCGGACAGGATCCGGATGGCTCCGGAACGGTCTATATCGACGGCATCACTAAGGCGACCGTTTCTGTGCTGGTGATGAATGATACAGTGTTGTCTGCCGCGCTTCAGGTGGCCCGGGCCTATCTTGAAGGGTTTGAGCGTCCGCCGACAGTGACGGTGCGCGAGGATATTTTTCAGCCCTATAACTGGCAGCAATTGGAAAGCAACGGACTGCTGCGTTATTGGCCGGTCTCTCAGGCGCAGCTTCAACAAGGTTTTCCTCTGGCGCTGGAGGATTACCAGGACTCTGAGTTGCAGCAGGCGCTGGCGGAGTCTGATCTGCCCGGGCGTTATTATTATGCCTACCTTAATACGCCGGTGACCGGGAAGAATATTCTCGGCGAACAGGAATATCAGCGGTTGATGAGGGTATTGCGTCCCGGTGAGCATGCGATACTGGTGGCATCGGCAGGCGCGTATGGTTTTCTCGAACCGGAGTTTCGCCGGGGGACAGTACCCAGTCGGCTGGGCATGTCTCAGAACGGCTTGCCGGTGGATATCCGTGATCTGGACTTCTTTGATAATACCCGGCCGCAGTTACCCGAAGACGCTCCTGCCTTTGAAGAACTGCGGGTGTTCAGGATTAAGGCTCAGTCTGGCTTTGATCCATCGCAGCCTATGACCCTGAATCTGGATCTGGATCTGCCCCGCAATCATCTTATCCGTGATCAGGCGCAGTTTGAGGACAGTTATCAACTGCCAGCGGAGTTGTTTAAAATCGAAGTGACTGAAGAGGTTAAACCTATGCCGCTGTGGCAGCGGCTATGGCTGGATCGATGGGTACAGATTGCCGGGGTGCTGATTACCCTGTTGGTGGTCACCGCTGCCTTTATCTGGCAGCACCGTTTATCGGCACACAGTAATCTGTTGTACCGGCTTCGCTGGGGGGTGATGCTGTTTACACTGGGTTTTATCGGTATCTATGCTCAGGGGCAGCTATCGGTCGTGAATATCTATACGCTGTTACTGCAACTGGTCAAAGGGTTTGATATCGAGGTCTTCCTCTTAGACCCGGTGCTGTTTGTTCTCTGGACCTATGTGTTTATTACCCTGTTCCTCTGGGGGCGGGGCGTCTTTTGTGGCTGGCTCTGCCCCTTCGGCGTGTTGCAGGAGATTGCGGCGAAAGTGGGCAGTCTTTTAAAACTGAAACAGGTGAAAATTCCGCCGAAAGTACATCAAACCCTGCAGAAACTGAAATATCTGTTGCTGGTGGTTCTGGTGGGCAGCGCCTTCTGGTCAGTGACTCTGGCGGAACGTCTGGCTGAGCTGGAACCTTTCAAGACTGCTATAACTCTGGTCTTTGTCCGTAGCTGGCCGTTTGTTGTCTACGCCCTGTTGTTATTAGTTGTGGGGATGTTTATCCATAAGTTCTTCTGTCGCTATCTCTGCCCGCTGGGGGCCGGACTGGCCATACTTGGAAAGTTCAGTCTGTTTCACTGGCTGCACCGCCGGGCTGAGTGCGGTAACCCCTGTCAGTTATGCAAAGTCCGCTGCGGTATTGATTCAATCAACCGGGATGGTTCGGTCGATTACAATGAGTGTATTCAGTGTATGGAGTGCATTGTGATTCTGAATAACGATGATCAGTGTGCTATTGAACTTTCTCAGCGTAAGCAGCGGGCCAGGGCGTCCCGGGAGCGTTCTGATATTCCGCTACGGCAGATCTGAACTGAAGCGGGCTGATGCCGCTAGCCCAGCCCCAGTTTAATGCCCAGTAGCACAAGCCCGCCGCCGATCACCCGTTCGATCTTTACCCGCGCCTGTTTTAGCCAGACTTGAAGGGCTGGGCGGGTCAGCATCAGTATAATCATACTAAGCCAGCTGAGCTCGACAAGTACAGGGGTAACACAATAGAGAACCTGCATTCCTATGCTATTCACCTCGGCCATAATGTGGCTGAAAATTGCCACGAACATAATCAGAATTTTGGGATTAAACAGGCTTACCATCATCCCGGCAATGAATGGATTGCCGCTGCTTTTTTTCGGGTCATCATTTTCCCCGCTGGAGCGGGTCGCCAGATAGACAACTCCCAGATAGATCAGATAGGCACTGCCAAGCCAGCGAATCGCTTCATAAAGGATTGGCGTGCGTTCAATCAGCGCAGCCAGGCCAATAACGGATAGCACGACATGGATCGCCAGAGCCGTGGCAAGCCCCAGAGCAGTAATAAACCCGGTGCGCCGTGATCCCTGCAAGGTGTTGCGTAGAATAATGGCGGTGTTAGCTCCAGGAAGCATCGCCCCAAGCAGCATTACGCCAGCAAAAATAAGCCATTCAGTCATTACATTCTTCCCCGGTTAATGCCGCGAATTCTAGTGGCTGAGGAGGGAGGTGGCGAATACTGTATTCAAATAGTAGTTATCAGTTTTAGTTATGACCTTGTGAAGCGCTTGTGATCATTCGCTTAAACTATGTAGCATCCGTTCGCGCAGGTAACGATGGGCCGGATCACCCTGTAGGCGCTGATGCCAGATCAGGTAGTATTGGCTGGCGGGCAGGGTTAGTTGTTGCGGCAATGGTTTGATCTTAAGTCCATACTCCGGCCCCAGGTGTTCTGCGATACGGGTTGGCAGGGTGAGTATATAGTTTGCTTTGCTGGTGATCGCCATGGCCGAGTGGATAAAGGGGACAGTCAGCTTCATGTTACGTTGCTGATTCAGCGTTTGCAGCGCTTCGTCCACGGCTCTGATCTTATCGCCTCCTGCGCTGATGCCGATATGGTCTGAATGAATATAGTCAGACAGGGTGAGGGGCTGATCTGCCAAAGGGTGATGGCAGTTTAACAGGCAGCTATAACCACCGCTTCCCAGCTGTTTTCCATAGATGTCATCGGGGATAGAGTCCAGAATACAGGCCGCCAGATCCAGCCGTCCCTGACGCAGACTTTCCATCATGCCCGGATGCCAGAGATGAAAGTGAAGGCTGATACCCGGGGCATCCTGTTGCAGGTCGGCCATCAGGGGGGGGAGCAGGTCATGGGTAATAAAATCGGTGGTGGCAATATTGAATTCACCGGTATAGCCGGCGGGTTCAAACTGACTCGGAATCAGCAGGCTTTCAAGATGATTCAGTGCTTCAGGTAGTTGTAGCCATAGCTGTTCACCCCGGGGGGTGAGGTGCATGCTGTTACCAACCCGAACCATCAACTGATCGCTGAATATTTCCCGTAGCTGATGAAGATTACGGCTCATCGCTGGTTGGCTGATATGCTGCGCAGCCGCTGCCGCTGTGACACTTCTGCTTTGCAGAAGATAGTACAGAGATATCAGTAGATTGAGGTTGATGCGAGCCAGTTCCATTGGGCAAGCATATCAGTAATACTGATGACGTCAATCCTTCACCCTGGGGTTGCAGGGGATAGCAAAAAAAGCGATCCTGTGCGGACTATCAATTGACTATAGGATTTTATTTATGGCACGCGCGACAGCCCGACATATTCTGGTAAGCACTGAGACTCAGTGCGCTGATCTTAAATCACAAATTGAGGCGGGTGCTGACTTTGCTGACCTGGCTAAAAAACATTCCAGCTGTCCATCTGGTGGTCAGGGTGGCGATCTGGGCAGCTTCGGGCCGGGCCAGATGGTTGCAGAATTCGATAAAGTGGTGTTTTCTGCCCCTGTGGGTGAGGTACAGGGGCCGGTACGCACTCAGTTTGGTTATCATCTGCTGGAAGTGACCAGCCGCGAAGACTAAGCATCTTTGCTTAGGGGCTTTCTTATTTAAGGCTCCTTCTTATGGGGCTGCTGCCGCAGTGATGCGCAGTAGTCTTTCTCCTCAGATCTGGATGTAAACCAGATATAGTCAGCCATTCCAGCGTTATTCTTGACCGCTTCCTGCACTGTTTTGATGGTGTTATCGACCTCGGTCAGCAGGATGGTGATAACCGGGTCTGATGTGAGTTTTTGCAGATGTTGCGGTACCCCGGTGTCTTTCCTGGCGTGGAACGCGCCAGTGATCAGAATCGCCTGCATCTGCTTGTCCAGCTGTTCGCTTAATGCGTAAGCCATACTGGCATCCCGACTTATCTGAATATCTGTCATCGGCCCCATCTGCTCAAGCGGCATCGTGCGGCAGTGACTTTCATACACCTGCTGCTGAATTGTCGAGCGTATCGTTTGCGAAATACCCCCGACGGTTGTCAGACGGGGCTGATCCGGCACGCCGCTCCGGTAGATCTGCATCAAAAAAGGCTTGCTCAGATTACCTGCTCTGAGCTGGTTGTTATGACTGAGTGCAGCACCGATCAGTGGGCCATAATCCTGCCAGGGCCAGCTGTGATCATTCCAGTGAAGTTGCTCTTGGATCTGTGTTTCGCTGCTTGCGCTGTTGAGTCCGTTGATCGCTTTGCCCTGCTGTTCGTCCAGCATCTCCAGCACCAGCCGGGTCTGGGGGCCCTGTTGAAGCGCCTGCAGCAGCTGAAGCTCGCGCTGGTGGTGCTCAGGATTGTCATGCTTTTCACCGACCAGGACAAAACGGCTGTGACGCAGTTTTGCGAACAGGGCTTCACGGCTGATTGCTCCACCGCTCACCATCGAGAGAATTTTCCCGCTCAGGGGATGGGCATCGATGGGCTCCTCTAATGGTTGTGCCGCACCGGTTGGAGGCTGATTCTGTGGCATTCTGGATCTTAGCTGGCAACCGCTGCTTAACAGCATCATGCTGATCAGAATAAAGATAAATGACCGGTGTAGAATCCTTTCTTTTGGCTGCATTTGAATCTGCCCCTTTTCAGTTGTTGAGTGCTGGGGTAACGTTATATAAAAATCGAGTGAGAAGGAGAAACATAGCATGAAACCGGGAATTAAAGTTAGCATCCGTAAAAAAGGTGAACGGGATGGTGGCGTCGACCCGCAGATGCAACAGCGCATTGATGAGGCGGTGCATTTTGTACAGGGGCTGCGAAAGAAAGGGGATAATGTAAAACAGATGATGGAGAAGCTTAATGAGCATGATCATAAGCATCCCGATGGCAGCGACTGGAGTTACGATTCACTGCATGATTTTATAGCGGAACATCATATCTGAGGTTGTTTTAGCCTTGTTATTGCAACTGCCCGATGGCAGCAAAGTCTGCCGCGTGAAGCCTGATCCATTCAACGGCTGCCTGTTCGCTTGAGAGCTGGCGGCCCCTCCTGTGTTGCTTTAAACGGTAGCTTTCAATCTGACAAACCTGCTCAATCATCCTGACACTGAAAGCCTGATCCGGATCATCAAAACCGATCCCCAGGAGAAAGCCCGGTTGTTCCTGCTGGCACCAGATAACATGGCCGGTGGCTGACAGGCTGGGGTGTGAAAGGGGGGTGCTGATTTCGATTGTGGAACCCGGTGAAATATACGCGTCGGAAACACAGCTCAGCCCCGCCGGACTGAACTCTCTGTTTAGCGGGTAACAAAAATTAAGAGGCTGAGATTCCTGTGCCGTACTCAGCAGGATAGGAATTTCTGCCGGATGACGAAGGTAGTGTTCAGGCATAGTGCACCTCAAAGCTGATCATTAAAACCTGCTGGCGCTGCTGTCATCCCCGACTCAAATAATGGCTTCCCTGACCCTTACAATGCTATCGGCCTTTTCCTGGCAGGGTTTAGTGCTTATTCATCATCATTTTTATCTGCTGCGGCTGTATTTCAGCTTAATAACGCTGTCCGTTTTTATAAGGGAGGATGCTGTTGAGTATATAGCTTGTCAATAATGGCAAATTGATGGACATAGATGGCGCTACAGGAGGGGTGAGTGATAGGTGTTTTGGTTGTGTTTTTTTCTAACTGATTGAAATATATTGAGTATGTTGAGTTGGCCCTGTTTCTGCTTTAAGAGAGGTATCGTAAAAACATATCTGGAGAGTGACTCATGGTACATGAAGAGCAAGGTGTTGAAGTTATCGGTATCGTTTCAACTGTTCTGATGGTGGTAGTCGGCTTAGTGATCGGTATATCGCCCATGCTGGTACACGTAGGGATGTTGCTATCCTGATCTTAATTAAGCCTGTTTTTTTAGAAAGGTAGATCAGAAAAACCCCTTCCAGCGATTCACCCAACCATTCAGTGTTAATTCAAGAGCAGGAAGAGATCCCTGGTTGAGGAATTACAAGGAGTTGCGAGTCAGTTTAAAATTCAACTTTTTCAACCTTAAAAAGGTTTGAAGAGATTGTGGGTTCTAATTCAAACATTTGAAGAGACTTTCTAAAATAAGTATATTTAAAACAATTGGTTATTGTGATTTCCATATATTTATAGCAAGAGTTGTCAGTGACTGCAAGTTGGATATGGATTGAGCTTTGACTATTTTGATATTGTCCGATGTATATGGGTAGGTAAAACGGAAGCTATTAACCAGGCGGATAAATACATCGTCTAAGCCGCGTATTTTATATGCTGCGATTTGAAGTAACTTTTAACCCGCGCGGGTCTTCTTTGTAGCGTCAACATGCATGATCGTGTTTTCTTCTTCAGC
>NZ_JAFFZO010000004.1:0-72689 GCF_016924145.1 Amphritea pacifica
GGTTTTGCCCTTCTCACGGAGTTTAATGGCTTGCTGGCGTAAAAGTTCTTGTTGCTCTGTGCTGAGCTTGCGTGCATCTGTAATCATGGGTACATTATATCAGATGTAAACTTCCACCGGTTTAATAAATCATGAAGTTAATGTTTTGATCAGTCCCTTATTGAGCAAATAATCAAAGTCGTTATCAGCAACGCTCCTGTTCAGTTTTCGTTGGGCCGCGGCAGTGCCCGCGCCACGGGGCTTTGAGTTTATCTTTGTACACCGCTCACCACTTGTCGCAAGCTGGCCCGTTTTCTGCTTCTTAAGCCCGGCTGAGGTATAAAAATAATGATGACAGTGATGGGATATCAATGAATAGCAACACGAGAAGCAACGCGTTTCAGCAGGATGATGTACTGGTTCTGATGACCGATCCGACAGCGGTTATCAGCTATGTCAGCGATGATCTCTGCCGGGTCACCGGTTATTCGAAGGCAGAACTGATAGGGCAGAATATCAATATCCTGCGCCACCCGGAGATGCCTGCCGGGCCGTTTAAACAGCTGTGGGAAACCATACAGGAGGGTATGCCGTGGATGGGGATGATCCTCAACCGCAGCCGCAACGATCAGGACCTCTGGTTCGACACCTACATTATTCCAACCATTGAAAAGGGTGAGATCACCGAATATCAGTGCATCTATCGTAAGCCCGTAGCAGAGACTGTTGCCCGCGCTGCAGATGTTTATGAACAGCGCCGGCAGGGGAAAATGCCCAAGGCCCTGAGGCGCAAACAACCAGAGCTGGATAATCGTCTCTGCCTTGTGATGCTGATCAGTCTGCTGCCCAGCGTGGGCTGGATGCTATGGCACACACTTTCAGCGGCGTCGGTGCTTGCCGCCGGTGCGAGTGCTCTGTTGGCCATTATCGGTTGTAAATGGTTGACCCGCCGGTTTAAAACGCTTGTGCATAACAGCCGTCAGATTGTCAGCCACCCGGTCAAACAGCTGATCTATACCGGCACCACCGATGATATTGGCCAGCTGGAGTTAGTGCAGTGCATGCTGCTCTCCCAGCTGGATGCCATCCTGCGACGTATCCAGAATGCATCGGGCGAGGTGGAAAAAAGCTCACAAAGCTCCGCCCGGGTGATGGCATCAACCTGTGGCAGTATTCAGTCGCAGCAGACCGCGCTGGTCCATATTGCCGCGGCTGTCGAACAGATGACGGCCACCACCAGTGATGTTGCGAATAATACGGTCAGGGCCCGGGATCAGTCAGAGCAGGCACAGCAGAATGCCCGTCAGGGCAAAGATATTATCATTAATGCGGTTACCGCGATTAAATCCCTGAATCAGGCGATCGACCGGATTAGTGAAAACCTCAAGGGCCTTGAGCAACGCAGCACTCAGATCGATACCGTGGTTGATGTGATTCACGATATAGCCGATAAGACCAACCTGCTGGCATTGAATGCCGCCATCGAAGCCGCCCGTGCCGGTGAAAATGGCCGGGGGTTTGCGGTGGTCGCCGATGAGGTCCGGTCATTGGCACAGCGCACCCGGATATCCACCAGTGAGATCAGCACTATTATTCAGGAGTTGCAGGAAGCGACCCGCGGTACTTCGAAAACAATGCAGGAAGTACAGTCGATGGCGAATACGACGGTGATTCGGATTGAAGAAGGGGGGGCTAACCTGACATCCATTATTGAGGCTGTCGAATTGATCAACAGTATGACGATTCAGATCGCCAGCGCCAGCGAACAACAAAATACTGCGACCCAGGAGGTGAATAAGCAGATCCATATGATCAGTAATGCGGCGACAGACGCTGCAGAACAGGCCCAGGAAACCTTGCAGTTGAACAACATGACCGCCCGGTTGGCACAGCAACAGAGCAATATGGTGGAAATCATTATTGCCAATCAATAACTGAATAAACGCGCTGGATTATGGGTGATTACGTTGTGTATTGCAGACAGCCACCCACAATCTGTTTTACCTGACCTGACCTGACCTGACCTGACCTGACCCTTGCGCAGGTCTGTACAGGGGGAACCAGGCCAACCTAACATTTACCGCTGACAGGCTTATCCGTGGCGCATTGTGGCAGAAAGGGCCTGTTTTCAAACTCCCGGGTTTAATAAAAGGCGTGTCAGGTCAGCAGTTGGGAGGTCTTATGGGCTTAAATGTTGAATAGCGGGCATTAGTTTGTCAGAACTATGCTGAATTAAGCGAGCCTGACTTCCTCTCTGTTATCTGCCCGAGGTCGACAGGGGCTTGCCTTAACGCTATAACTATATCTATCAGGCTGTCGGCAAATGTGTCGATGGATTTCAATTGGCTGGAATGGGGAAGATGGTTGTGGTGAGTTTGCTGCTGTGCATGATTGCCTTGCCCCTGAGGATATGTCCGCCGGTTATTAACAACGGTTCATCTGCCCCGCTATTGCTGTGTCGTAAGGTCGTTACCGGTGGACAGTAAAGCCTTTGTTCCCACACTGGTCTGGCAGCTGTTTATTGGTCAGCACTGGTCCCGGTCGACCCGTGGTATCGCTATACCGCCTCCTGCTTTTTCTCAGAATTGAATCAGGTTAAGGACCGTCCGGTCCGTCTGTAACAACTGAATACTGATTTCAGAGCACTTTTGCGTGCACTGCTGTATGCGCTGCTCTGCCAGGAGAATAATAATGACCGATCTTTTTGAAAATCCTGTTGGCCTGAAAGGCTTTGAGTTTTGTGAGTTTTCCGGGCCTCAGCCCGATGCCATCGCCCGTGTGTTTGAGTTGCTTGGGTTTACTCTGGTGGCCCACCATCGCTCTAAAAATGTAGAGCTGTACCGTCAGGGCGGGATCAATTTTATTCTTAACCGTGAACCGCACAGTGAAGCGTTTTATTTTGGTCAGGAACATGGCAACTCGGCGGCGGGCATGGGCTTTCGGGTGGAAAACGCGCATCAGGCCTATCAGTATGTGCTGGACAAAGGTGCGCAACCGATTGAGATTCCCACCGGGCCGATGGAACTGCGCTTGCCAGCGATTAAAGGTATCGGCGGTGCCCCGATCTATCTGATCGACCGCTATGAAGATGGAAGCTCTATCTATGATATCGATTTTAACTTTATCGACGGCGTTGATCGTCATCCTCCGGGGTACGGCTTTTATGAGATCGACCATCTGACCCACAATGTTTATAAAGGCCGGATGAATCACTGGGCCCATTTTTATGAAACCCTGTTTAATTTTCGGGAGATTCGCTACTTCGACATTAAAGGCGAATATACCGGGCTGACCTCGAAAGCGATGACCGCCCCGGATGGTAAGATCCGCATCCCGCTGAATGAGGAGGCCTCCAAAGGTGGCGGACAGATTGAAGAGTTTCTGATGGCATTTAACGGTGAGGGCATTCAGCATATAGCGCTACGCACCGACAATCTGCTGGAGAGTGTTGATCAGTTACGTGCCGGTGGTCTCGAACTGATGACGGCGCCGCCTGAAACTTATTATCAGATGCTGGAAGAGCGTCTGCCGGGCCATGGTGAACCTGTGGATGAGCTGAAGTCCCGGGGGATTCTGCTGGATGGTACTACCGATGATGGCCCCCGTTTGCTGTTGCAGATCTTTTCAACCTGTCAGTTGGGGCCGGTGTTCTTTGAGTTTATTCAGCGTAAAAAGGATGATGGTTTTGGTGAAGGTAACTTTAAAGCCCTGTTCGAGTCGATTGAGCGGGATCAGCTGAACCGGGGCGTTATCGAAAAACCGGAATAAGTGCTCAGCTGTAAATCACAGAGCCCCCCGATGGCGTGCTCTGTGATGATGCAATCAGAATTAACCATAACAAAGGATAGCTATATGGCCGTTTATGCACTGGGGAGTAAAACCCCGCTGATCGATGACAGTTGTTTCGTTGCTGATGAGGCGACACTGATTGGTGAGGTCATTCTCAGGGAGAACACCTCTGTATGGCCACAAGCGGTATTACGGGGGGACAGTGAACCGATCACTATTGGTGCCGGTAGTAATGTTCAGGACGGCGCTGTACTGCATACCGACCCCGGGTTTCCACTGACGGTGGCTGAGCATGTCACTATCGGCCATCAGGCGATGCTGCATGGTTGCAGCGTCGGAGAGGGCTCTCTTATCGGCATTCAGGCGGTTGTGCTCAATGGTGCCGTTATTGGTAAAAACTGTCTGGTGGGGGCGGGTGCGCTGGTCACTGAGGCGGCAATTTTTCCGGATAATTCGCTGATTCTTGGGGTCCCGGCGAAAGTTGTGAGAACACTGTCTGATGAGGCGTGTACCGGTATTCGTGCCAATACGCAGACCTATATCGATAAAGCGGCACGGTATAAAACAGCGCTGAAAAAGATCGGCTGACATCGGTTTTTTGACTCACTCTGGGGCAGCCGGGCTTATGCCCGGGAAACGCGTGTGTGAAAATCACAGCCTGCCCCAGCTGCTTAGACAGGAAATTCTGTCCCACTTCAGGCATAATCCACTGAACAATCGTCCCCGCCGGTGGTCACAGCATCAGCCATGGGGGCAAGAATCAGAGTTGATCAGTATTTAGGCAGAGTGGCAGCGTTTGAAAATCGGGAATATCACTTTACGGCTCCGGTCGTTTTTTACTACAGCCATTACTTTGCTGAGTCATCTGCCAACCCCACACCGGATTGTACTGGGGTGCGCGTCTCTGATTCTCATCGTTTCACTGATGGTCGCGGATAACACCTCTGCGGTGCCGGTCGCTCCGGGCCAGTTCAGAAGCAATCTCGCTCTTGATCTCGGGGAGAGCGATGCCGAAGATAACGCCGAAGCATCAGTCGAAAGCACTGCTCAGGTGAAAGACCCTGAGCCCGAAGTCAGTTATGTGGTGCAGAAGGGGGATACCCTGAGCACGATTTTTGATCTGCTGCATATCTCTCAGACAACCCTGTATAAGCTGATGGAAGCTGACCTTAACGTGCTGGCGCTGGATACTATTCAGCCCGGCCATCAACTGGGGTTTAATTTCGATACTGAGGGTGACCTGAAGCAGTTTATCTTCCGTTCCGGGCTGACCTACAAGGTAGTGTTTAATCGCGGGGAGAAGGGAGAGTTCGAGTATAAGGAGTTTATCGAAAAAGGAGGCTATCGCCGGGAGGTCTTTGCGGGCGAAGTGCAGGGCGATCTGCCCCGTTCGATGCAGCGCGCAGGAGTGCGCATCGCTGAGGCGTATCAGGTGACCAGTCTGCTGAAAGAGCGGATGAATTTCAGAAGTCATCTGCGTGCAGGAGACCGGTTTCAACTGGCGGTTTCGCGCCAGTATGTGAATGGTGAGTATACCGGTAACAGTATCATCGAAGGCTTTGTTTACAATGGTGCTATTCGACAGCAATCGGCTTTTCTGTTTGATGATAACTATTTCGATGCCGATGGCGAAAGTCTGGAAAAAGCGTTTCAGCGGATCCCTCTGAAGCGCAGATATCGCATCTCCTCCGGCTTTAATCCTAAGCGCAAACACCCCATTACCGGGTTGATCCGGCCCCATAACGGCACTGACTTTTCTGTCCCGATCGGCACGCCAGTGCTGGCGGCCGGAGATGGCGTGGTCACCCGGGTGATTAAGCATCGTTATGCGGGGCTGTATATTGAGATTCAGCACAACCGGAAATATACAACCCGCTATTTGCATCTGAGTAAGGCTTATGTGCGTAAAGGGCAGAAAGTCTCCCGGGGACAGAAGATCGCGGCATCTGGTAATTCTGGCCGCTCGACCGGGGCGCATCTGCACTACGAACTGCGTGTGAATGGTCGCCCGGTGAATGCGATGACCGCTCCGATCCCCGTGGTGCAGACCATCGCCAGTAAAAAGCGTAATGCTTTCAAGCATCAGGTCGCTGAGCTGAAGTCCCTGATGGCAGAGCAACTGGCACTGGTCAAAAAGCAGTAGTTACCTCCCGGTTTACCGCGACTCGTTTATCAGGCCCGGCCATTCTGCCGGGCTTTTTTATGCCTGTTGTGTCGCTCAACCCTGAGATCTGTGTCCTGTATCCCTTCGGTACTCATGCCCTGGGCTCTCTAATCGCGACTCTGCTCTGATAGTCGCAGACAAACTGATGGGACTGTCCGGTCGCTCATTATTCAATTTAAAGGGTGGAACAGAGTGTCGCACGGGGTGCGTCACCCTGATCTACATAATTGTTCAGTGGTGAATCATAGAATCCGTTTATATTGGAAAACAGTATATAAATCATGTGGTTGTCTTTATGGCACAGGCATTGCTCAGACAGTGATATAGAAAAATATAACAACTGATACTGTGGAGCATGATATGAAACCGAGTCAGGAACAACAGGTATGGATGTACAAACACATGCTTGTGAGTCGCTTCTTTGAAGAGGTGATTGAAAAGATCTACATGGAGGGTAAAAGCCCCGCCTTCAATATGGCCAACGGCCCCATTCCCGGTGAGATGCATCTGTCTAATGGTCAGGAACCCTGCGCTGTCGGTGTGTGCGCGCATCTGACCGCGGAAGATGTGGTCACTTCTACTCACCGCCCCCATCACGTTGCGATTGCCAAAGGGGTGGATCTTAAAGCGATGGCTGCTGAAATTTTCGGTAAGAGGACCGGCCTTAGCGGCGGCCGTGGCGGGCATATGCATATTTTTGATCCCAAGGTGAATTTCTCCTGTTCAGGAATTATTGGTCAGAGTGTTGGCCCAGCCGTCGGTGCTGCGTTATCCCGGGTCATGCAGAAGAAAAGTGGAATCGCGGTGGCCTATCTGGGTGAGGGGGCTGCTAACCAGGGCGCGTTTCACGAAGCGCTGAATATGGCAGGTGTCTGGAAGTTGCCGGTCATCTTTATTATCGAAGATAACTCCTGGGGGATCTCTGTTTCCAAGCGGGCCAGTACCGCGATTGATCGGAACTCGGATCGGGCGGTTGCCTATGGTATGCCCGGTGAATTTATCGCAGGGAACGATCCGGTTGCCATCTTTGATGTAGTCGGTGAAGCGATTGCCCGTGCCCGCAATGGAGAAGGCCCCACGCTTATCGAGATCGAAACCTCGCGTCTGGCGGGTCACTTTATGGGGGATGGTGAAACCTATCGTCCGGCTGGCGAAAAGGAGGCACTGCAGAAGATCGATCCCATTCCGGTTATGAAGCAACGTCTGCTGGACGAGGGAATTCTGACCGATGCCACAGATGCTGCGCTGATCGAGGAAGCGCATGCAGCGGTAGACGCAGCGATACAGTTTGCCCGTGACAGTGAATACGCCGCGCCTGAAGAGGCGATGGAAAAAGTATTTGTCTAACCGGTAATGCGAAATCAGGTCAGGATTCAGGAGATATAAAAATGACTCAGGTAAAAGAAAAAGAACGCAAGTTGACGATCGCCCGGGCGATGGCAGAAGCGATTGCGCAGGAGATGCGCACCGATGACAAAGTGTTTGTGATGGGTGAAGACATCGGTGAGTTAGGTGGAGTATTCGGCAATACCCGGGGGCTGCACGAAGAGTTTGGCGGTGAGCGTGTGCGCGATACGCCGATCTCTGAAACCGCTTTTATCGGTGCTGCTGTGGGTGCTGCATCCGATGGTATGAAGCCGGTTGTCGAGCTGATGTTTGTCGACTTCTTCGGTGTTTGCTTCGACGCAATCTACAACATGATGGCGAAGAATACCTATTTTTCAGGCGGTAATGTCACGGTGCCGATGGTGCTGATGACCTCCACCGGTGGTGGTTACTCCGATGGTGGGCAGCACTCTCAGTGTGTCCATGCCACCTTTGCCCATCTGCCGGGTATGAAAGTGGTTGCGCCCTCCAATGCCTATGATGCCAAAGGGATGATGATTGCCGCGATTCGTGATCCTAACCCGGTGGTGTTCATGTTCCATAAGGCCCTGCAGGGAATGGGGTGGCTGGGGACTGAAAAAGAGGCCATCGTGCATGTGCCGGAAGCCGCCTATGAGGTTGAACTGGGGAAGGCCGTGGTCACCCGTCCAGGCACTGATGTCACGATTGTGGGGATCACCTCCGGAGTGCACTTCGGTCTGAAGGCTGCGCGGATTCTGGAAGAGCAGGGTGTCAGTGCGGAAGTGGTTGACCTGCGTTCGCTGGCACCGCTGGACCGTGACACGGTGATTGAGTCGGTTAAGAAGACCGGCCGTCTGATTGTAGTGGATGAGGATTATCACAGCTACGGCATGACCGCAGAGATTATCGCCAGTGTAGTCGAGGCCGGCGTTCCTTTGAAAGCGGCACCTCAGCGAGTGGCGTATCCCGACATTCCGATTCCGTTTGCCCGTCCTATGGAGCAGTGGGCGCTACCAAGCCCGGAAAAAATTATCGCAGCTTTTAACAAAATGAAGGAAGACTAAGAGATGACAACTGATGTAATTGTACCCGTCGATATGTGGGAAGAAGACTCTGAGGGGGTTATCACCTCCTGGCTGGCCAGTGATGGCGGTGAGGTTGCCGAGGGTGATGTGATCGCAGAACTGATGGTTGAAAAGATTCAATATGAGCTGGAAGCAACCGCTTCCGGAATCTTAAAGATCATCAATGATGTGGATGACATTGTCGAAAAGGGCCAGACCGTGGCAACTATCGGCTAGCAGACCGGGAGAGACAGATGACCGCCTCAGATACACTCAGGGTAACGCCTCTCAAAGGTTTGAGGGGCATGATTGCCAACAATATGCGACGCAGCCTTGATGAGGCTGCTCAGCTGACTCACCATGCCGTTTGCTGCGTCGATACTATGTGGCGGCGTAAGGAGAAAATGGCAGAGCAGGGGATGAACATCTCGGTTGAAGACCTGCTCGCTGACTACGTTGTCAACGTCCTGGCGAAGCACCCGGTGCTGAACGGGCGTATTGAAAACAATGAGATCTCTATCTATCGCAATATCGATCTGTGCTATGCCATCGGCTTACCCGGTGGCAAGTTGATGGCGCCAGCGTTATTTGCCGCTGATCAGAAAGATATTCAGGAGCGTGCAACTGCCCGTCGTGAGCTGCTTAACCGGGCTAAAGATGGGCAGTTAACAGTCTCGGAGATGAAGGGCGGTACCTTTACCCTGACCAATATCGGTCGCAGCCGGGTGCGGTTTTTTACGCCCCTTATCAACCTGCCACAACTGGCCATTTTAGGGATAGGCGAAACCTATACGGAGGTGGCTGTCGAGGATGGTCAGTTTGTAACCAGACGGATGATGGGCCTGTCCCTGACATTTGATCATCGCGGGGTTGATGGCGGTCCGGCGGCTGATTTTCTCACTGATCTCTGTCGGGAGATCGAAAGTGAATAGTCTGACCATCAACGGGCGCAGCCGTATCGCTAAGATAAAACGCAATACGCCGGTTGAAATTTCCGCAGGCCTTGAGCTTGAACAGACGCTTCTGGATCAGGTGCTGAGTGGTCGGGTGCAGTGCGGTTATGCCCTGTGGCGCAGTAAGCAGGCGCTGGTTGTGCCTAAAAGTGCTACTAATCGTAGTAATTTTCAGGCAGCCAGCGACTATTGTGCTGAGCAGGGCTGGCCGGTGGTGATTCGCAGTACCGGAGGAGAGCTGACGCCGCAGAGTGAGGGCTTCATCAATCTGACGATGGCAATCAAGTGCAAAAAAGGTCAGATGAGCATTCGTGACAGTTATCGGGTGATCTGCAATGCGATTCTGGGGTGGCTATCCGACAACGATATTCAGGGAGAGTGCGCCTCTATCGAGGGAGCCTTCTGTGATGGTGATTTTAATGTGGTCGTTGGCGGGCAGAAACTCGCCGGTACCGCTCAGCGCTGGAAGAAGATCACCAACCCTTTGGCCCGTACCGATGACCGGGATATGGCGCTGCTGATGCACGCGGTTATTTTATGTGATGGCGATCTGCCCGCGATGTGGAATATTTCCAACCGGTTTTATGAAAAGTGTCGACTGAATCCCTTTATTGTTGAAGGTAAGCATATATCGCTTGCCCAGATAATGCATAAATCGGGTGAAAGCTTTGTTTTAAAATCCCTTGATGGGCTTGATGCATATCTTAATAGTTATATCGATAAATATATTTAAGTTAATCGAACGTGGCGTTTTTAGCTGTTTAGTCTGGTCACTATTCAGTTTAAAAAATAATATTAATCCTGGAGATTATTATGAATAAAAATAAAAAAGATTTACTGCAGTCTGCGAGTGCCAAAAAAGGCAAGGCAGATGAAGTTTGCATGAATCGCCGACGCTTTCTGTCTAAAACGGGTACCTATGCTGTCGCCGCTTCGGCTGTTGTTCTTGGCGGAGGCTTGTTCGCACCTGACTCTTACGCAGCTAAGAAAATTGGTGAAAAAGCGAATACTACACTGTTGAAAATGGCGCGGGATATTTATCCTCACGATACCCTGGAAGATAAATATTACACTCAGGTGTTAACGCCAATGATTCAGGCCGCTGCCACCGATGATAAAAAATTATCGGAACTGGCCGACGGTGCTAAATCTCTGGACCAGATCGCTTCACAGCAGTTTGGTGTCAGTTATATCGATATCAAATCTGAAAAAGACCGGGTATCTGTGCTGAAACAGATCGAGTCGTCTCCTTTCTTTCAGAACATTAAAGGCGCCCTGATGATGGGCATCTATAACAACCCCGATCTATGGCCTCGTTTTGGTTATGGTGGATCCGCCTGGGAAAAGGGCGGCTACATCAACCGTGGTTACAACGATATTGACTGGATCTGAAGAGAGGAATAGCTATGTCTACTAAATTTGATTTAAACGATGACAGCCTGGTGGTCATTATTGGTTCCGGTGCGGGTGGCGGTACATTGGCGAATGAACTGGCACAAAAAGGTATCAGATCTGTTGTACTAGAGGCGGGCAAACGCTTCAAGATGGACGATATTGAAAACGATGAATGGAAAATGTTCGGCAAGATCTCCTGGCTGGATAAACGCTATGTTGTTGGCCCCGCCCGGATTGCAAAAGATTTCCCCAACCTGCCTGCCTGGATTGTAAAAGGTGTGGGGGGGGCGACGATGCACTGGGCGGGTGTTGCGATGCGTTTTCAGGAACATGAGTTCAAGATGAAAACCACCAACGGCACCGTGCCTGGCGCGAATGTGCTTGACTGGCCGGTGACGCTGAAAGAGATGGAGCCTTACTACGAAAAGGCGGAAAAGAAGATGGGGGTCTGTGGCACCAAAGCCACCGGCATGCCGTTTCATGGCGAGAGTAGTCACTATAAGGTGGTCAAAGAGGGAGCCAACCGTATCGGTGCGAAGTGCGAGCAGGCGACCCTGGCCATTAATACCGAGACCCGTGATGGGCGTCCATCCTGCCAGGTGAATGGTTTCTGTATGCAGGGTTGTCGCATCGGTGCTAAGTGGTCAACCATGTACACTGAGATTCCTAAAGCGGAAGCTACGGGTAAAACTGAGGTGCGTCCGCAATCCATGGTACTGCGGATCGAGCATGATAAAACCGGCAAGGTAACCGGTGTCCTTTATGCGGATAAAGATGGCAATCAGCATCTGCAAAAAGCGCGTGTGGTTGCTGTCGCGGGTAACTCCATCGAATCTCCACGGATGTTGCTGAACTCCGCTTCATCGATGTTCCCGGATGGTCTGGCGAACTCTTCGGGTCAGGTAGGTCAGAACTATATGACCCATACTACTGGTGGCGTCTATGCCGAGTTCGAAAAGCCTGTGCATATGTATAAGAGTACGGTGGTGCCGGGTATTGTTCACGAGTGGAAGAATAATGATCCGAGTCGCGGACATGTTGCGGGTTATGAACTGGAAATTCTGCATCTGGGGCTGCCCTTCATGTCAGCCTTCCTCAATCCTGGTAAAGGTGGCTGGGGGCGTGAGCTGGCGGACTCTCTGGCTAACTATGACAAAATGGCGGGATTCTGGATCTGTGGTGAGGATATGCCTGTTGAATCCAACAACATTACCCTGCATCCGACAGAGAAAGATCAGTACGGTCTGCCGGTGCCGGTGGTCTATAAAACCGACCATATCAACGACACTCATATGCGTAACCATGCCTATGACCGATCTAAAGAGCTGTTCGATGCGGTGGGTGCGCTGAAGGTTAATAATCTGCCACCTTATCCTGCCAGTCATAATATGGGCACCAACCGCATGAGTGAACATGCCAGAGATGGTGTGGTTAACCGCTGGGGGCAGGCGCACGATATTGATAACCTGTTTGTCTCTGATGGTAGTCAGTTCACCACCAGTGGTACTGAGAACCCCACTCTGACGATTGTGGCTCTGGCGATTCGTCAGGCCGATTATATTGCTGACCAGATGAAGAAAAAGGCGATCTGACCGCTTTAACCTGTTTCACTCGGTGTAACTCTTTGGCACGCTTTCGAGCGTGCCTTTTTTGTTTGTGGCGGGGCTGATGCGGTTTTGTATCGTTCATTCCCGGCACTCAGACGCATGGCGGCTCTCAGTTATGCTCCCCCTCAGTGTGATGCACTCGTTATGCTGGGACTGCTTGCGATGTTGTGATCAATGATTAGGGAGGGGGAGTATCAGGCTTAAGATCTGGCCCGGTTACTTGGCGTCGCACAAACCGCTGACAAAGAGGACAAAGAGAAAAGGCGCCAAACGGCAGCATGGCTGGTGGTGGGGATGTTAAGCTTTATTGACATTAAAAAAGCCCCAGGGACGTTGCTTCCGAGGGGCTTTCAGGGGAAGGGTTAATCAGAAAGCAAAGTTAAAACCAATGTTAACCAGTGTGGTTGTCTCGCCTGCAGGGGCCGGGCTGGCAACGATTGAGGTTGCATACTGTGAAATCACTCCCATCTCATCTGCATCGACATGGGCCAGCTGAGCGTAAACAATCGTTGATTCACCAATGGTGTATTCATTACTCAGCACCAGTGATTTAGTCTCTACACTCTTGCCTGGCGCTTTATCCTTATTGATGTAATAAGCGACGGTTGCACTGTTTTTCTCATTCCACTGCCAGTCGACCCCCGCGCTCACCGACTCAAGATCCAGTACCTGAGCGCCGTTTGCATCATTGTTTTCGGTTGTTAAGTAATGTGTTTTAAAGTCCAGATCACCTGCGTTATAGGCCGCGCCGATTCCCCAACTGCTAATAATATCTTCGGCGGTTTGCTGGTCCCGCATATTCTGATAAGAAGCGGACAGTGTTACCGGCCCGGTGTTAAAGGCCGCACCGATGGCAATCACATCGCCCTCTTTTTGTGAACCCTCCTGACCGCCGAAAGAGTACATAACCCCAAAATCAAGACCGTTCATGCTGTTGCGATACTGCACTGCGTTTTTAAAGAAGATGCCAACATCGTTATTGGCATTACGGCCATCGGTGGTGGTGGAGGCATTTATGCTTGAGAAATATTGACTATAGGCCCAGGCGTATACATTAGAGAACTGCTCCTTGAATACGCGGGGCTCTGTACCCAGGTGGGCAAGCAGCCCCGGGCCATACTGACGACCAATAATAACAGTCCCCCAGTCGCCACTGACCCCCAGATTAGCTTGTCGGCGGAAAAGAACAGTACCACTACCATCATCACTATCCTTCGATGCATCGCCGGTACTATGGAACATACCGGTATCCAGATCGAAATGTGCCTCAAGATTGAAAAAAGCATCCATCCCGTTATCCAGAGCGCGGGATCCTTTAAAGCCCAGAATAGTGGGGGTCAGGCCGCTTGATTCCAGTCCGACTTTTTCTTCACCGTCCGCAGAGACTTTATTCTGATAGAGAATGCCCGCATCCAGCAGGCCGTACATAGATAGTTGTGTATGACTGGTTTCACCAATCAGAACATCGGCTGATGCCTGTGTTGCTGCGCCTGAAAGAAGAATCATGGCAGTCAGTGATTTAGCAGAGCTGCTTATCGCTGTCTTTTTTCGGGATGGTATTCTGAAGCTCATATAATTACTCCCCAACGGAATTTATTGTTAGATTTATTAACGGGGCTTTTACTTTTTCTTCTGATAAAAGGAGAAAGTAAACAATGGTTTAACATTGGCCCGAAGGTAAATCAGCAGGGAGTATGCCAATCTCAGTTGTGTCTCTTCGTTTTATAAATATGTTATTGAATTCAGTGGGTTATGTCTGTTGTTCTGTGTGTGTGCATGTCAGGTAACGAAGCGTATATTTTTCATCCGGGAATATTCAGGGGGAGGGTATAAATTGTGCCACAGTCTGTTTCACGGTTATGGGTCATAGTGTGGCATGGTGAATATGAAGATCATATATCAGGTTTTAATGGTTGTTTGAGAGAGCGTTTTTGATTCTATTCTTACCGGGTATTGGCTTTTAAACATGAACTGTTGCATATAACCGAAACCGTTTGATGCAACAAATAACCCTGAATAACGCTAATGATGCTTTAAATTAGTTATTTCGTACAATTATCAGTAATTTATGATTTTGGTACTGTTATTGCTGAACTTACGACTGTAAATTGTGTGGAATATGTGGCTTACGTATTGTTATTCAGTAAGTTATTGCCCGATATAGCGTAACTGATATCTCCTTACCCCCTCTCCTTCAGGGTGCTTTGAACGATATGCCGGGCTTTTCTATCTCACGGGGTGACTGATGGTGAGGGGGGAGGCACAGTGAATAAAGTGAGCCCCTTTGATCTGTTATTAGGGAATGCTGTTATGAAGATCGTGATCTCTGTTGTTTCTTCAGTGAGCTTATTTTCTCAAATCAAAAATGTGTTGCTCAGAGATGCATTGATTAACAAGGGCAAAGCCGTTGGTGTGGCTTTGTCTCTGATTGTTGCAGGCCTGCTGCCTTGCGCCGGTGCTTTGGCGGAAGCCCTGCCATCGGTTCGGGTTGCTGTGTTGCAATTTGGCACGGTTAACTGGGAGATGGATGTTATACGCCACCATGGCCTCGATAAGAAGTACCATTTTTCCCTTGACGTGACGCCTGTGGCGGGTAAAAACGCCAGTGCGGTGGCATTGCAAAGTGGTGCGGTTGATCTGATATACAGCGACTGGGTATGGGTGAACCGTCAGCGATTTAATCAGCGGATGTTCGGTTTTTCGCCTGTCTCAGCCGCAACCGGGGGACTGTATGCTCAGCCGCAGAGCCCTATTTCATCCGTTAAGGATATTGAGGGTGTTCGCCTGGGGGTTGCCGGAGGCTCGGTTGATAAGAGCTGGTTGCTGCTGCAGGCCTATAGCAAACAGGTGCTGGGAAAGAATCTGTCAGAGGTGGTGGAGCCGGTATTTGCTGCGCCGCCTTTGCTGAATAAGCTGATGTATGACGGTAAGCTGCCATTGAGTCTTAATTTCTGGCACTACTGCGCCAGACTTGAAGCCCGGGGATTTAAGCCAGTCATCTCAGTTGACGAGATGATCAGAGGGTTAGGTATCGGTCATCAGGTGCCCATGCTCGGTTGGGTTTTCGAAGAGCCCTGGCGTCAGCAACATAGTGAGCTGCTGGGGAACTTTTTAAAAGCGTCGAGGGAAGCCAGGGATATCCTGTTGACGTCCGATGATGAATGGCTGCGTATACGTGATTTGACCCGGGCGGAAGATGATCAGATTTTTATGGCCCTGAAAAAGGGCTACCGTTCAGGCGTGCAGTTGAATTTCGGTAAAGCTGAGCTGGATGCGCTGGAAGATCTCTATGATTTTATGCTGCGCGAGGGTGGGACAGAGTTGACGGGGGGAGCCGATAAGCTGGATCGCGCACTATTCTGGATAACCACTGCTGACGCAGGGGTGAAGCAGGTGGATGACAGGGAGGGACCGTGATCGTTTCCGGTATCAAGCGTCTGCTGCTTGGTGCGGTGCCCCTCGTAACGCTGTTACTCGTTTGGCAGGGGGCCGCTTTGCTGCTGGATAGCAGTAATTTCCCCAGTGTGCAGCAAGTGTTTGTCAGTCTGCACACCCATCTGTTTGCAGGGGATATGTTGCATCACCTGCTGGTGACCCTGCTGAGGGTGTTGCTCAGTTTTACCATTGCGATGCTGCTTGGGGTGCTGATCGGTATCATGATGGGGGCATTTCCCCGTCTCAATCAAGCGGGCGATTCCCTTCTGGTCATCGCCCTCAATGTGCCGGCCCTGGTTACTATTATGCTCTGCTATGTCTGGTTTGGTCTGGTGGAAGCGGCGGCTATTGCGGCGGTGGCGATTAATAAAATCCCCACCGTTGTGGTGATGGTGCGCGAGGGAGCACGGGTGGTTGACCAGGATCTGCTGGACGTGGCGAAGGTTTTTCAGGTCTCTCCACTGCGTTATTTCTTTAAAGTGTACCTGCCTCAGCTTTACCCCTTCATCATGGCCTCAGCCCGTTCGGGTCTGTCGCTGATCTGGAAAATAGTGCTGGTGGTTGAACTGTTGGGGCGCAGTGATGGTGTGGGTTTTCAGCTGGGGACCTATTTCCAGTTCTTTGATATTTCCAGCATTCTGGCTTATACCCTGGCATTTGCTGCCATTATCCTTGTGATCGAGGGGCTGATTATGCGTCCGCTGGATCGCTTCATCGCCCGGGGGGGATACCATGGTCAGTCTTGATATTGCCCTCCAGAGTAAGTTTTATGCCAACAGTCCTGATAAAGTGCTTGGGCCGCTGTCCTTTAGCGTCTCTGCGGGTGAATTTGTCGCCCTGGTGGGGCCTTCGGGCGCGGGTAAGACAACCCTGCTGAATATGATTGCGGCATTGCAAAGCAGTGCTCCCGGTGAGATTAAGTTTAACGGCAGGCCTCTGATGGGTAAGCCCGGCTGTAAGATTGGCTATATCTTTCAGCAGCCGAGACTGATGCCCTGGTTAACGGTGGCTGACAACCTGCGTCTGGTGAAGCCTGACATACATGAGTCTGACATTGGGGCGATATTGGCTAAGGTTGGGCTGGAGGGAAAATCCCTTCTCTATCCGAAACATCTGTCGGGGGGGATGCAGCGCAGAGTCAGTATTGCCCGGGCTTTTCTGACCGAACCGGATCTGTTGCTGCTGGATGAACCCTTTGTATCACTGGACGCCCCCAATGCGGATAACCTGCGTTCACTGCTAAGCGAGCTATGGGTGGAACAGAAACCCACCGTTATCTTTGTAACCCACGATCTGAATGAAGCGATTCAGCTGGCGGACCGGATTCTGTTTCTCTCTGCCGCGCCGGGGATGGTGATTCTCGACCAGCCAGTGGCTATAGCACGCCCCCGTTTACCTGACGATAGCAGACTGCAGCGCTGGAAAACCGATCTGCTCTGCGACTATTCCGGTTTGTTAGAAGGGGTTCTTTCGGGTCCCGGGCTGAAGTCAGTCTCCGGGGGAAAATAAACCAGGCGGAGGTCTGGATTCTGGGTATTGTTATTCTGTTTGCCGGTGTACAGCCGTATGATGAACAGAGGTTTCAGGTAACGCAGCAGCACTCCTTCGGCGCCCTGTGGTTGGGTGCTGACCTGTTTCAGCCGGGGCGGTCCTTTATCACCTTAAAAGGTGTCCTGAATCATCTGCTCTCTTCAATTTCCTCCGGCCTTGTCCATAACAAACTTTGTTTTGGTCTATAGTAATCGCACAGGCGTTCCAATTCCGCTTATCTTAATAACCCTGAAGGGATACCGGATAGATTATGGAATTCAAAGACTATTACAAAATTCTGGGCGTTGATCCTGATGCGGATAGTAAGGCGATCAAGGTTGCCTATCGAAAACTGGCGCGAAAGTATCATCCGGATGTCAGCAGTCATCATGATGCGGAAAATCAGTTCAAGGAGGTTAGCGAAGCCTACGAGGTGCTGAAGGATAAAACCAAACGGGCTGAATATGATGAACTGCGTTTATACGGAGGCGCGCAGCAGGAGTTTCGCCCACCGCCAGGCTGGCAATCATCAGCCAGAAGCGACGGGGATGGATATCAGCAACGGGATTTCTCTGACTTTTTTTCCTCTATTTTTGGCACGGAAGAGCGTGCGGGGGCTCGAGGCTTTGAACATCGCCAGCCATTTAGTCAGCGAGGTCAGGATATTGAAACCGATCTGCCGGTTTTTCTCGAGGAAACTCTGTCAAAAGGCTCTAAAACGATCTCCTACCATCTGCCCCATTATGATAATGAGGGGCGTGTCAGCGAGGTTAAGAAAACCCTCAATGTTAAAATCCCTCCCGGAGTGGTCGATGGCGAGCGTATTCGACTGAAGGGACAGGGCGCACCGGGTGTTGGCAACGGCGCCTATGGTGATCTCTATCTGCGTATTCGACTGGTGCCTCATCCGCTGTTTGATGTGGAGGGGCACAACCTGATTATTACGGTGCCGGTGGCTCCCTGGGAGGCGGCGCTGGGTTGTAAGGTAACGATGCCGACTCTGTCGGGCGAGATTAAACTGACCATTCCAGCCAACAGTCAGAGTGGTCAGCGTTTGCGTGTGAAGGGTAAAGGGTTGCCGGGGCGCCAGCATCAGGGGGATCTCTATGCGGTGTTGAAAGTGGTGATGCCTCCGTCAGGCAGTGAGTCTGTTAAGAGCCATTGGCAACAGCTGGCGGAACTTGCACCTTTCAATCCCCGTGCCGAGTGGAGTGATGCATCATGAGCGATCAGCAAGCAACCTACCTGAGTTTTTCCGAACTCTGTCTGCAAACCGGTGTGGCCGAAAGTATTGTGGTTGAGATTATCGAGCAGGGTATTGTTGAGCCGGTCGGCGATACACCCGGTGAGTGGCTGTTTAGTCCTGCGATGCTGGTTCTGACGAAGAAAGCTGTGCGCCTGCATCGTGATCTTGATGTCAACTGGGCGGGCATCGCCCTGGCAATAGAGTTGCTGAATGAGGTCGAGCAGTTGCGCGAACAGAATCGCTATCTGCAGAGTCGTCTGAGCCGCTTTGTCGATTTATAAACGATTGTGCTGCGGGTTCTCAACCAGGGCGTTTATACGCCCTTTTTTCAGCCTGGCTTCGGGCACCTGTCAGGCCTGTATCGTTTCCAGCAACGGGATCGAACGGGTCACTATCCAATAGGCCGATACCATCAGAGTGACGACTGAGACATAGATATGCAACGGTCTTTTAAAGGTCAGATATTTTTTGCACATTGCGGTCAGTACAAACGCCAGACCATAGATAAACAGCTGACCCGCTTCGATACCGATATTGAATGATAGCAGGTTAGTGATGCTGGTTTGTGAACCCTCGTTTGCCAGTTCGTTAAAGACAAAGGAGAAGCCGAAACCATGGATGACACCGATAATCAGTATCGGGGTGGTGCTGATATGCTGTGCTTTCTGACACAGTAAAAGTATTGCCGTGACGCAGATGGTGAGTGCGATGAGCAGTTCAATACCCGGCGTGAACGCAGCAGATGAGATCGCCAGGTTATGACCGAACAGCAGGCTGAATGAGTGGCCCAGAGTGAACGCAGTGGCCAGTGACAGCAGCCTGAGAAAGCCGGTGGCACTGAAAAACAGTAACAGGATAAACAGTATATGATCAGTGCCAATCAGTATATGGCTGAAACCACTGTTAAACCCATTGATCAGTTTGCTGGTTAACGTGGGCAGGCGGGTCGTTGAATAATCGAGAATCCCAACGGTGGTGGCAGATGTTGTTTCATCCTCCCGGTGGAGGTTGACGATATTCGCCAGACGGTTAATGGCATTGAACCTGTCCCCCAGAATACTGCTGATGTTGATTTCATCGGTGTTTAATGAGGTATCGGCTAGCCGTAGCCGGATATCCAGCCCTGCGTCGAATAGCGAACGGGCATCCTCGCTGATCGTAATAACGCCGTTAAAGTTGCTTTGAGCTGCCTGCAGCGTGCTGAATGGTTTGCGGCTGTCGGAGTTGAATATATTGATAGCCTCAATACGATAAATCTGACTCTGTCCCTCTTTTTTTATGCGGTAGCCTGATGAGATTAATTGTTTTAATCGTTCCAGACTGGCTTTGATCTCGTTATGATTGAGCAGATATTCAGTTCTCTCTGCGGCGGGGACTCTGCGAGTAAACGGGATCGCCTGCTGGCTGTCGACTCCTTGCCAGCTGTTATCTAAAAGAACCAGGGGCAGCGGCATGCGCATCAGAATAATGGTGTCCCGGTTATCCTGATAGAGATGGATGATTCTGGGTTCAAAATGGGTAAAGTGAGCCAGCACTGTGGTACTGAATAGTGAGCCGGTCAGCATGAGGAACAGTGAGAATAGTGTCTTCATAATCGGTACCCTGTTGTTTAATAGCATTACCCGAAGGTAATGCTATCGGTAACCTTGTGAATTATTCGGGGGAGGGGCTTAGTAGCGTGGATCCCACATTCTGCGGCCAGTCTCTTTCTCATATCCCTGCCCGAATGGGTAGCTGACGATCTCCAGCTGCATCCCCCATGGCGCCATGAAGTACACCCAGGTCAGGCCGGCCATTCCGGTATCGGTAAAGGTGTGGGGTTTGCCCAGCACTTTAATCCCTTTCTCTTCCAGGAACTTTACTGCAGGTGCCATATCATCGACATAAAAGGCCAGGTGATGACCGCCAATATCGCTGTTGCGCGGTGGCTGTTGCTTTTGATCTGGGGCCGTATATTCAAAGATCTCCAGTGCCGGGCCATTACCGCAACGCATCAGGTGAGCGGTTTTTATCACTGCTTTTTTGTCGACATTAAGGTTCTCGGTCATCCAGTCATTATCGAACGGGCCGAAGGGACCGATTGAATAGAAGGATTCGCAGCCGATAACATCGGTAAAGAAAGCGACGGCTTCTTTCACATTCGGGACGGTAATCCCCAGATGCTGAGTCCCTCGCATTCCGGGCATCCCTGCCTGCGTTTGTTGGCTAAAAAGGGAAAATAAAAATAGCGAAGCAGTGAATATTTTTATTTTTTTCATATTGATCTCCATAGTTTATGAACAGTGAATACTCATAAACGCATTTCCCGTGCCAGTTAAACTTTTTTGCCACACGCCTGTTATTACGCTGGAGTTTGCTATTCGTATAACAATGGCGGCAGGCATTTTTGAGTCAGTGTGTATCAGGAAGCGGGTCAGTGTGTTGCAGCAGGCGGGACGGGATTGGTGCAATGATCGGGTTCAGATCTTTTGACCTCTGCTGTTACCTGATATAGAACCCCCGCAATGAAGCGGGGGCGGGGCACGTATGTTGAAGCGGTACTTATTAAGGGGCTAGCGGTTGGCGAAGTACATCGTCACTTCGAATCCGATTCTCAGATCTTCATAAGCGGGTGTTGTCCAGGTCATTTTATTTTCCTCATCTATGTATGAATGTATAACGTGACTTTAATGTCACACCGTTGTGTAGCAAAGATCATACCCGCCAGGATATGAGTGCAACGGGTCCCGCTGAATATCTCTGCGTTAGTCTTGGGCGGGCGTTACCGACAGTGGCGACCCGGTCATCGGTCGCCAGCACACTCTGTTGGGTAGCACAGACTGTGTCATCCCCTGACACGGTTTGTATTGTGATGCAGGATTTACGCGTAAAAGAAACGTTGAGTAAATCCAGATGTTTTTTAACTTATCAATAAAAAATACTTATATATCAATTTCTTGAGAACTTTATCAGTAAAGACTTCTGAGGTTGGCCTGCATGTTGCGTTTCTGTCTGACTGTGTAGTGGCGAACCTGCTGGGTGGGTTTGCATGATATTGATAGATGGAGATCGAGAAGTGATTAAAATAAAAAAATTAGCGCGATCCATAGGTATTACGTCAACGATTGCATTGTTGGGCGTGACAGCAGTGAATGCATCCTCAGAGAGTCCGAATGACTGGCCGCAATACCACCGAACCTCCGATGCATGGCGATACAGTCCACTGGATCAGATCAACTCCGATAATATTAACAGGCTTAAAGTGGCCTGGATTCATCAGCCCGGTGATATTCAGATGGGCCTGCAGGCAACGCCGATCGTGGTTGATGGTGTAGCCTACTATATTGGGCCAAACAATAACGTGTTTGCCCTTGAAGCGGCCACTGGAAAGCAGATCTGGCACTACCAGGCCGATCTGGATGCGATTGTTGATGAGGTGTTCTATGTGGCTGCAAGTCGTGGCGTCACCGTGGGTCATGGCAATGTCTACATCGGCTCTCTTGATGGGCGATTTATCGCGCTGGATCAGAAAACCGGCAAGGAGAAATGGTCAACCCAGATCACCGATCAGGAGAAGTGCTACGGTTGCCTGTTCTCCTCTCCGCCGCAGTTGGCAGGCGATGTTCTGTTTGGCGGAACCACCGGGGGGGATCAGCCCACCCAGGGTAAAATCTTTGCCGTTAATGCGATTACCGGTGAAAGGATGTGGACCTTCGATATCCTCAAAAAGGATGATCCGCAAAGCTGGCCGGGTGATTCCGGTGAGGTGGGCGGTAGCGGTGCCTGGCTACCGGGTACCTATGATGAGAAAACTGACACCATCTTTATCGGTACTTCCAATGCGGCGCCAGATTTTTATGGTGCCGAGCGTGAAGGCGACAACAAATACAGTGCCAGCTTGCTGGCGATAGAACCGAAAACGGGTAAGTTGAAGTGGGCCTACCAGGAGATTCCTCACGATGTGTGGGATTACGATTCTGCCTATGAAGCACTGAGCCTGAACGTTAACGGCAAAGATGTTTTAGTGCATCTTAATAAAAGTGGTTATGTGTTTGTTCTGGAGAAGGATACCGGTAAGGTTGAGAATGTCTGGCCGCTGGCAGAAAACATCAATTTCGTGAAAGGGATCGATCCGAAAACCGGCGAGCTGATCGGCCGGGTTGATATGCCTGAAGGCAAAGAAACCACCATCTGTCCCTATCTTTTGGGGGCCCGCAGCTGGAATCATGGCGCCTACAATCCTGATACAGGTCTCTGGTACACCAACGCAATGGAGGTGTGCAACATAGTTGTTCCGGCCCCTCAGGAACATGAGAATGTCGGTATCGCCGGACTCTATCTGGGGGTCAGTAAGCTGGTGGCGGTTCCGCCTCCGGGTAAAAAAGCCTCTGCCCGACTGGATGCCCGCGACCCTATTACCGGCAGGTTGAAATGGTCTGTAGATTATCCGCTGCCGGGGCTGGGGAGTGTTCTGACTACCGGCGGTAATCTGGTCTTCAATGGTGATCCCTACGGCGTGATCCACGGTTATAACGCCGAGAATGGTAAAGAGATCTGGAACTTCAATGCTGGTTCCGGCCTTCGCGGCGGTATTGTCAGTTATTCCGTCAATGGCAAACAGTACATTCTGGCTGCCACCGGTTTTGGTTCTCACGCTCCTGGATTTATGGCCAGTGCTTTCCCTGAAGTCGGCGGGTTGCCCGGTGGTGCAGCATTGGTTGCGTTCACGCTGGAAGACTAGTCAGTTCCGCATTGGGGGTGGCATCGCTGCCCCCCCTTTTTCAGACGATTAAGAGGGAGACACTTTATGTCAGTAAAACCATTCAGACCGGTCCGGTATAGCGTGTTTGCTATCGCGCTGCTCAGTGGCGTCACCTATGCGGTGGCGCCGCCGGTGACCGGGGGAGAGAAAAGAGCAGACAAAAAAAACCAGGAAGACCCTGAATATGTTGCCGAAATGAAGGCGAAAGTGTTCAGTAAAGAGGCGATATCGGTAGCTAATGGTGAGCATCGTTTCAACCAGACCTGCGTGTACTGCCATGGCTATAAAGGCTCCGGTGGTAAAGCAAAGATGTTGCAGGGGCGTGATTTTGATGCGGACTACCTGTTCAAAACCATTACCAAAGGGAAAAAGCGTGGTTCACTGGTGATGCCGCCCTGGAAAAGGACCTTCACCCCTGAAGAACGTTGGGAGCTGGTCACCTACATTCTTTCCCTGAGTGAAGAAAAGTAAAAACAATAAACAGAGGTGTCAGAGATGTGCTTAAAAACAGGACGGCTGAGCATCCGATTTTCCATGTGGTTTAATGCCGCCATTATCAGCGTGATGACCCTTGCCTGCTGTGTCATCAGCCCGCTTACACAGGCGCAGGCACTGAGTGAGATAAAAGCCAGGGGGGCGATTAATCTGTGTGCAAACCCTGAACAGATGCCGTTTTCTCAGCGGGCAGATAGCGCGGAAGGGTTTCAGATCGATATCGCCAGAGCGATTGCTGAAAAGTTAGATGTTGCCCTGAATGTGTCCTGGATCTTTTCTAAGCGTCAGGCGAAGAAGGTGGGGTGTGACTTTTATGCCGGAGTTGCCCGATTTAAAGATCGCGACTCCAGATATCTGCTGATCACTGATCCCTATCTGCATCTGGAGTTTAAACTGGTAACCCTTGCTAATGGTGCAGTTATCAACGGTATCAATGACCTTAAACCGATGGTTGTCGGGGTTTCACCGGGCAGCATCGCATCCCATGCCTTAACTAAAAACCATATCCGTATCGCGGTCCGTTTTCAGGATGAAGCCAGTCGTTTGCAGGCACTGGCGGATGGGTTGATTGATGCTGCTGTGGTGACCAATGTTTCTGCCGGATGGTATCAGGAAAATCATGACAGACTACAGGTGATTGATGCGGAAAATATTCTCGGCACCAGGCTGAATTATGACTATGCGCTGGGGTTGAGGATGTCAGATGAAGACTCACGGAATGGTTTTAACCGGCTGCTGGCTGAGATGAAGAGTGATGGTTCACTCCTGGAGATATTCAATCGCTATGGTGTCAAATAACCTGGTTTCAGCCAGATCCTGACTCCGCAACCGCGTACTTAAAGCCGTGTTGGGAGCGCGTTTTTCGCGCTCCTTTTTTGCATTCAGAATCCTCATCAAAGGAGGCTGGAGGCAACCCTGTTGTCAGGGCGCGATACTGAGTTCCAGTGAAGTATGCTATATTTTAACAAGCTGTTTTTTGTGCCAAAGTATAGTTTTATTATGAGGAGAAAGGCGTAGCGTTACAGCAGGCTGGTACAAACTTGACACAAAATAAATATAAAAATGATCCTTGTCGGACGCTGGATTGCGAAGGGCGGGAGTGAGCAGGTGAATTGATGTCTTCGAATACAGGTTATTCTGATAAGAATGCGAAGTCTGTAAAAATACGGCCGTCAGGCGAGAAGGATACCGATAAGTATATTCAGAGCTCCTGGCAGAGATGCCGTGATCAGTACAAGATGTCCCCCGACAGCAATGTTGAGCTGGTCTCGCTTTCAGAGTCTGAAGTCAGACAGCGTCGGGAACCCATGGAAAAACTTCTGAGTGATTCCGAAGAGGTTTTTGATAAGATCAGAACGGTTTCCAAACAGAGTGGCTATGCGGTTCTGATAACGAATACCGAAGGTGTGGTTGTTAAGTCCTATGCCGACTCCAATATCAGCCATGACCTTGAACAAAAAGGGTTGCGCCAGGGAACCCTGTGGTCAGAAAAGATTGTCGGCACGAATGGCCTGGGAACCTGTTTAACCGAGTGCAGGCCGGTCACCGTGTTTGCTGAAGAACATTACGGTTTCAACCTGCATAATTTCAGTTGCTCCGCAGCGCCGCTAATCTCTCCGGATGGTACGCCGTTTGGCGCGCTGGATATCTCTACCTATGCCTCCGGAAACAGGCTTTATCAGGCTTTAGCACTCAATCTTGTATGTGAGACCGCCGACGAGATAGAGGCGATTGTTTTTAAAAATGCCTACGCTAATCAACGTGTGATCAGTTTATCATTCTCTCCCCATCGGCCTGAGACAAACGCTCTTATCGCGGTGAACGATAGCGATACCATTATCGCTGCGACTACCCCCCTGCTGTTGGCATTGGGGTGCCGGGACCGCTATGAGTTAGTCGGGCGCAAGTTTCAGGAGGCATTCAGCGATAATCCCGGGCAACTGGAATCATCCGTTGTTCTGGAGATGCTGATTCAGCTTAAGGGTAAACCTCACAAACTCTATGCCACTCTGCTGCATAACTCTGCTGTTGAACGACGTATGAAAGCCGCTGATAGTGCTGCGTCGAAACCCTCAGCGTCCGGCTTGCAGACTCACAGCGCGGAGGCTCAGGCTAGCGATACTCCGCTGTTCAGCGCTGCGGGAAAAGAGCCGCTCCTCTTGAAACAGGCCAGTCGTTGTCAGCGTATAGTGAACAAAGGTATCAGTATCCTGTTACAGGGAGAAACCGGCACAGGTAAAGAGGTCTGGGCCCGGGCGCTGCACGAGAGCAGCGATCGCGCAGACAAACCTTTCATAACCCTTAACTGTGCTGCTATTCCCGAATCGCTGATTGAGAGTGAGTTGTTTGGCTATGGTGCGGGTACATTTACCGGGGGACTGAAGTCCGGCAAGGTGGGTAAAATTCAGGCCAGTCATGGCGGCACCCTGTTTCTTGATGAGATTGGCGATATGCCCATTGAACTGCAGGCCAGTTTGCTCAGAGTACTTGCTGAAAATGAGATCATCCCGCTGGGCGAAGTGAATCCTGTTAAGGTCAGCCTGAATGTAATCTGTGCGACCCACCGTGACCTGAAAGAACTGGTCAGCCGTGGTGATTTCCGCGAAGATCTGTTTTACCGTATCAGTGGTTTCCAGGTAGCGTTGCCAAGCCTGCGCGAGCGGCAGGATAAGCCTGTTATTATTGAGAACGTTTTGCGCGCCCTGTGTAGGGATGAAGAGAATGCTGAAAACGTCCAGGTCGCCCCGGAGGCTTTGAATGTACTCTGTCAGTATCAGTGGCCAGGTAATATCCGCCAACTGAAAAATGTCCTTCAATACGCAATGTGTATGCGTGAAGGCGATCTGATTCAGAGCGATGATCTGCCGGATGAGGTGTTTGCTGAACCTGCCGCAATGAGCTCTGAGGCAGGCGCACGATCTTATGCCCCGCCATCCCGTATGGTATCAATGGCTGGCCTGACAGAGGCCGGAGTAGAACAGCCGCCGCTATCTGAAAAAGAGGAGCTGGAACAGGTGCTTGAACAAAACCGCTGGGTAGTTACCCGGGCGGCCAGGGCACTGGGTATCAGCCGTTCAACATTACACCGTAAGATTAAAAAATATAATCTCTTTATCGATGAGGCAGCCGGGGAGTCAGATTCTCCTGCCTGAGAAGGGGCTCCCTGTTCAGCAGGATGGTAATGAGTCTCTCTGCGTTGCGGACTAAAGCAAAAAGCCGTTCTCAGAACGGCTTTTTCAATATGAGATCTGTATCCGGATCAGACCGGGAAGACCACATTGCACTGACCGGTGCCAGAGCTTGGGAAGTATTCGGTCATGACTTCGGCACAACCTTCATATTTGTCCCAGCCCAGCAGGCCGAACAGCATCGCTGTGTCGTGCATACCGCCTTCTCCGGAACAGTCCTGAGCATATTTCGGCAGCAGGTCAAGAAACGCTTTGGTTTGACCCTTTTTCCACATATCCATCACCATCAGGTCGATCTCCTGATTCAATGGCTCGCTGATCTTGAACATATAGTCACCCACCACTTTATTCGGTGGAATCCGGTGTGACAGCGAGCCGCTGGCGAGGAACGCCACCCGCTTATCAGATTTGTTGATCGCCTCAAGAATTGCTTCGCCGACCTGTTTCGATTCCTCCAGATCTGCGTCATACATCCAGCCGGCAATCGAAACCACTTTCATATCGTTGCCAACGCCGAGGTAGCGCAGGGGGACCAGGGTGCCATATTGCAGCTGCAGGGTTTCAACCTCATGGTGGCAGAGAGTGGTGACGCCATTGGCTGTGGCAATCTCAGCAATCTGCTGCCCCAGTTCTGGGTCGCCGGTGTGGCTGTATTCCATATTATTGAGGAAGTGAGGAAACTCAGTGCTGGTAAACACCCCGGACATCTCCGGTTTCGCATTGATATGAAAACCGGCATTCACCAGCCAGTGTGTGTCCGATATTACGATGGTATCCACCTTAAGCTCGCGGCACATGTCGCCGATACGGCGTAGTCCCTGAATTGCCGATTCACGGATGCCGTGCAGTGGCCCCTCCTGCTCAGAGATAAACATTGAAGGCACATGTGTCACTTTTGCTGCCAGAACCAGTTCGCCCATAACTCACCTCAATACTGTTGTTATTGGATTTTATTAACGGAAGTTATTTCCATGGGAGCCAGTATAGGGTGGATTCCTGAACCGCCTTTGCCATTTAAAGCAAAGCTTTTACCATTTAAGACAGGGTGGATCTGTATAGCGCATTTTTACTACAGAGAACGCCGAGAACACAGAGGGAAAAGATTTAATTAGCTACCTGTAGTCGGAGGCGCGCCCCCGCGGCGATGAGTTAGATTGACACTACCTGAAAGCTTATCGTGACGGGTACCCAGAGGTCATGCCAGCGTTGCTCTCACAAGCTTGTCCGGTGTCAGAAAGGGCATCGAGCATTTCTACCACAGAGAACACAGAAAACACAGAGGGAAAAGATTTAATTAGCTACCTGTAGTAGGAGGCGCCCCCCCGCGGCGATGAGTTAGATTGACACTACCTGAAAGCTTATCGTGACGGGTAGCCAGAGGGCATGCCAGCGTTGCTCCCACAAGCTTGTCCGGTGTCAGGAAGAGCATCGAGCATTTTTACCACAGTACCCAAAGGCATGCTAAGGGCACAGAGCTCACTGAGAAAAGCGGTTAAGAGGATTTTAAATATTTATCTCGGTGTCCTCTGTGGTTAACTATCTTTTTGAGTATACCGGGTGCGGAAGGCGGTCGGGGTTTCTCCGGTCCAGCGTTTGAAGGCCCGGTTCAGGTGAGCCGGGTCAGAGAATCCCAGTGAGTAGGCGATCTGGGTAATACTCTGGCGGGAATACTGCAAATATTTACGCGCCAGCTCTTCGCGGATCTGATCCCGCAGTGCCTGGATGGTGGTGCCGGACTGGGTAAGTTTGTACTGCAGCGTTCGGGGAACCATATTTAACTCGGTTGCCACCGCTTCCAGGGTGGTCAGCCCGAGTGGCATCAGATCGATCAGTGCGATGCGCACCCGGCCGCAAAGATCAGCCATCTGTAAACGCTGCAGATAATCTTCAACCAGCTTATCGTTCTGCTCAGCCAGCAGAGTATTGCCCGTTGGCAGCTCTTTATTCAGGGTGTCTGCACATAGCACTAAGCGGTTTTCAGACGCACCAAAACAGACAGGGCACTCAAAGTAGCTTTCCCATAATGCCGGGTTAACCGGTGTCTCACGGGTGAAGCTTACCGATTGGGGGGCGAAACGCTGATCCGACATATCGCGGAACATTTTCACCACTGCGCCGAGAAAATAGTCGACCCCTTCGGCGGCAACCAGCGGCCGGTTATCAGACTGACGCACCTGCATGCTGAAGTGGAAACTTAGCGGATCGGCTTTATCCAGAGAGAGGTTGCAGCCATCATTGAGCAATACTTCAAAGCGCACCATGCGCTTGAGTGCATCGAGTAAACTGTTACTGGCCCACAATGAGAAGCCCAGGGCATGAAAGGTGGTGGGGCAGACATAGCGGGCTACCTGTAAACCGATATCCTCCTGGCCGGTTTCTGTTAACGCCAGCGCCCAGAGTGCACGGGTATGGTCAGCGCTGAAGCGCACATCGGTATCACTCAGCCGGGATATGTCCACGCCCGCCGCGCGTAGAAGTTCATCGCCATTATAGCCAAGAGAATCCAGGGCGCGACCGACCGCGACCGACCAGCCCCCGACGACAGTGGATGACTGCTTGCTGTTGATCTGCGGGTGCTTATGCTGTTGGTCGTTGCCGTTGTTCATCTGATCACAAATAGCTCAAAGACGTAAATGGATAATAAGCCTGTCAATTCTAAGGATACCGTTTATCGACCCGGTGCGGATAGCATTTCTCGCAGAGCGATTATCAGACAGTCTGATTTTATGATCTGCTACCATGATGTAGCTCTATTTTCTGCACTGTATTATCAAAAAGAAGCTGAAATGGTGTTGTTTTATCTTTATTTTATGAAGTTATTCTTCTATTGTGAGAATATTGCGTTTATTGGAGCCCTCCATAGGGTAGATAGATTATTACAACGCTGAGTGTGCTGTTTTACATTTGCAACGGCAACGCACGTTACTGAAAGGAGGCAAGATGACAAGCCTTAGCAAGATGCTGAATGTACTGAATATGTTTGGGCCGGATTCACTGCTGTTAGATGTTGATTCAATCGCCGATGGCATGGGGCTTTCACGGGCGACGGCCTATCGCTATGTAAAAGAGTTGTGCGAATCAGGATTGCTGAGCCGGGTGGATGGGCAGTATACACTGGGGCCAAGGATCATCGAGCTGGACTGGATGATGCGTCGCTATGATCCGTTGCTCTCAAACGGCCGGGACATTATTTCTGAGCTGTGCAAAACGACAGGACTGAATGTTTATATCAGTGTTTTTTACGATGGACACATTATTAACACCTATATCAATTCGCCTGACACAGAAGCCGGCTTTTCATTTGGCCGGGGTCAGCCACTGCCGCTCTTTAAAGGCGCTCAGTCCAAAGTGCTGGTGTCCTATCAAAAGGGCCGCAAGCTGAAGAAGTTGTTCCATGAAGCGATCGAAAACAACGCTGAGTATGACTTTACCTGGAAGAGTTTTTCTCAGGTAACCCGTTCAATTCGTCAGGATGGCTACTGCATTACCCATGATGAACTGAACTCCGGACTCACCGGTATTGCCGCGCCGATTATCAAGCCGGGGACAGAGGATATTCTCGGTAGTATTGCCGCCGTGGGGGGAACATCCAGTTTTCAGTTACTCCGCCATGAAGCGGTGATTGAGCTGGTAAAAAGTGCGGCGAATTGCATTGCGGCCAGGATTGTTTCGTCAGAGTCTGATAAAGCAACAGCTGCAGAAACGGTTGCTTAAAGGCTTCAATTAGCAGAAGAAAAAAGGCTAACCCGATGATCGGGTTAGCCTGAAATTACTGGTGGGTTTGCCAGTAGGAGATCAACTGTTGCTTCGCATCCGGTATGCGTTTATTTAACGGTACTGAAGGCAATATCCAGTGCCGCAGCTATCTTATCGGCTTCCTCAATGGTCAGGGTCAGAGGAGGAGAAAGGATAATCTTGGTGCCCACCGGGCGCACCAACCCCCCGTTCTGTTTGGCCGCTTCAGCGATGCGGTTAGCGTAGCCCTCCATCGGATTTACCGGCTGACGAGTCGCTTTATCAACCACCAGATCAAGCGCCAGCATCAGGCCTTTACCACGAACTTCACCCAGATGCGCAAACTTTTCAACCAACGGCAGTAACGCTTCTTTCAGATGCGCACCGATTTTTTTCGCATTACCTGGCAGATCCTCTTTCTCGACAATGTCGGGCACAGCCAGTGCTGCAGCACAGGCGGTTGGGTGCCCGGAATAGGTGTAACCGTGCATGATCATGCCGCTGAAGTCCTGGCTGTTTTCGATAGCATCGGTAATACGCTTATTGAAAACAGTTGCACCCAACGGGATATAACCGGCAGAGATCCCTTTTGCCAGACAGAGAATATCAGGCATAACGCCCCATCCCCGGGAACCCGGCATGCAACCAGAACGACCGAAACCGGTGACAACTTCATCGGCGATCAGCAGAATGTTGTACTTGTTCAGCAGCTTACGTACTGCAGGCCAATAGCTATCGGGTGGCACAATAACACCGCCAGCCCCCTGAACCGGTTCAGCAATAAACGCAGCAAAGCTGTCAGGACCATGGAACTGGATCTGCTCTTCCAACTGACGAATGCAGTGTGCCGTCAGTTGCTCGGGGTCTTCACAGTCCCAGGGATTGCGATATAACCAGGGCGTATCCACCTGAACGCAACCCGCCAGCAGAGGGCCGTGGTTCATATGGTAGACGTTATTACCGCCAACAGAGGTACCGCCCATGTGTACACCGTGGTACGCATTACGCAGGGAGATAAACTTGGTGCGCTTTGGCTCACCCGCTGCAATCCAGTATTGACGGGACAGCTTCAGGGCGGTCTCAACCGCATCGGAACCACCGCTGCTGAACAACCCCCGGGACATATCCTCCGGCTGGAACATTTCGATCAGCTAATCCGCCAGATCGTATACCCGGGGGTGAGCGATGCCATCGAACATCTGGTAATACGCCAGCTCATCCATCTGCTTATTAATAGCGGCTTTGACTTCGACTCGATTGTGGCCAATATTGACGTTCCACAGGCCACCAACGCCATCCAGCAGTCGATTGTTATCAACATCAGTGACGTAGTTACCATCGGAAGAGGTAATAATCAGTGTGACCCGTATCAGAGGGCGGTTTATTGGTGCCTTTATTCTGGTGCTGGGTTTATTGGCAGCTACAGTCAGAACTATCAGGTGAGCGATGCACTGATTGCGCTGTTTTTTACAGGTGTTGGCTATGTGCTGATAAAGAATGATATCCCAGTTATTCCTATTATTCCGGGCATGGTTCTGGGGCCAGTCTTCCTGACGCGATTCAGACAGTCCATGGGAATATCAGAAGGTGATCTGACGATTTTCATTACTCGGCCGATCAGCCTGGTGTTGCTGAGCATCACCATCCTCTCAATCGTGGTGTATATCAGCAGTAAAGTTAAAGAGAGTAAATGAGTTTCAGCGGCATAAGACCAGATGCTATTTCGGGTTATATAGCCAACTTATTCGGTATGTTGTTCAGTACTTACTTAATATGGTCTAAGGGTCACAATATACCAGCACGCTCGGTGCCGGTATATTGTGATCCTCTGTTATGGTTAAATACCAAACCCTGCTTCCGCTGCCGCAGATGAATAACTGACCGTTTTTCGTCTGATATTTAAGTGCCCGGTGTTATCAGGCCCGTACCGTTTTCTTGCGAAAAAGCCACGACGTTTTCAAACGCTGCTCTAAAATAAAGTTCGTAACTCCCTTTTTCTACATAACCAAGATGGGGAGAGCAAAGCACATTTGGCAATGACAGCAGTGCTTCAGTGTTTTGATTGGCGGGCTCAACCAAAAACACATCTAATGCAGCGCGTTTTGTTTGTTTCTCTTTCATTTCGCTATACAGCGCACCGGGCTCAACTAACTCAGCCCGGCTGGTATTAACAAAGAGTGAGTCTGACTTCATGCAAGCCAGATCAGCTTTGGTTACACAGTGTTTTGTCGCCTCATTTAACCTTAAATGAAGAGATACAATGTCAGCACGACTAAAAAAATCCAGTTTGCTGGAGGCAGCCGCAAAGCCATCTTCTTCAGCCAGCTTTCTGGATGCCTCACTGCCCCAGACAAGCACAGACATACCAAATACTTTTGCGTATTGGGCGATGCGTTTGCCAATTTTCCCATACCCCCAAATGCCTATCGTTAAGCCATTTAATGTCCGGCCTAACCCGAGTACTCCTGAGTCCTGCCACTGAGAATGTGACAGGTTTTCAACATATTCAGGGATATTGCGCGAAGCCGCCATGATCAGCGCCCAGCAAAGTTCAGATGGCGCGACAGGAGAGCCAATCCCTTCAACGACAGAGACACCATATTGGTGGCACAAAGCTGGATCCAGGTGATTACTGACTTTACCGGTTTGACTGATAAGCCTGAGATTTGGCAGCTTTGACAACAACTCTTCGGTAATTTGAGTGCGCTCCCGAATTAACACCAGGACTTCAAAATCAAATAGTTTCTGAGCTAACGCTTCAGCATCCGTCCAGGTTTCATTAAACACGTGAACCTCATGTCCATTGAGAATTTTGAAACACTTCAGGGTTTTAACAACATCCTGATAATCATCTAAAACGGCAATTTTCATGAAGCTCTCCTTCTTATTTAGCGAAACTTATCCACTGAACACAGAGGATCGTTAACTGAACATAAACAGCTTGATTGCTGCGACTGCAGCCATTCCCCTGATGATCCATTTAAACTGCGTTAACTTTAACGAACGTAACAGCAAGAACCCGATAAAAGCACCGATAGCAACTGCCGGTAAAGCCTTTATACCCGTCAGGGTGGTTTCCATGTTCAGATACCCTAAGCTCAGCAACATGGGAATTTTTGCCAGATCAATTATCAGAAAGAAAAATGCACGGGTACTGATGTAGGCTGTTCTTGTGAGTTTCTGCTCCAACATATAAAGACTCATTAAAGGCCCAGCCGCACTGGCAGTCATACTGATGACGCCGGTCACCAGACCAACGCAGGAAGCCATCGCGGGCTGACGCATAAATGCAGCATCATGATGTTCCAGCCACCAGCTTAAGGACACCATGCCGATAATGATGCTGCCAATAAGCCAGGAAAACACCGAGGCGCTCATATCGGCTAACAACCAGCTACCCATGATCATGCCCAGCAGCTGCAGGGGGAGCAATCGTAACAGCACACCCCAGTTCACCTGCTTGCTATATAGCGAGATGACGACCAGATCCGTCACAATGTACATTGGCACCATTATTCCCAGTGCTTCGGGACCGGAGTGTGTGATCATCAGTAGCGGCAGGATCAGCATACCCATACCGCCAACTGAAAATTTAGAAAAACCGGTAATTAATCCTGCGCCCAATAAAACGAGAGTGGCACTGTCCAACAATTTGCTCCTTACGCGTTCAAAAAATGGAGGGGTATTCAATCGTAAATGAGCGACTAGCGTAGCGCTAAAGACGAAAACATGATAACTACATATTGTTATCATAATGATAGGTTTTTACGTTCATGAAAAGTGATCAACTACGAGCCTTTGTCAGCGTGGTAGAGCAGGGCAGCTTTCGCGCGGCGGCCTCTCACCTGTTCAAAACCCAGCCCACCATCAGTGCGGCGGTGAAGGCACTGGAAGCGCAATTTGGGATCAGTTTATTAAGCCGGGATGCCTACAGACCTACCCTGACCGCTGAAGGAAAATCATTCTATAAGGAAGCGAAACGACTACTGAATCATGTGGCGGAACTGGAATCCCTCGGGCATCAATTGTCCAAAGGCGCTGCCCCCCGTCTGTCGATCTCTTTGAGTGCCATGTGTGCTATACCCCCGGGCCTTAACACGATCAAACAATTCTGCGACAGGCATCCGGATTTACAACTGAGTATCAGCACTGAGCATCTCTCGGGTATTCTCGAACAACTGCATCTGGATAAGGCGGATGTGGCTATTGGCCCGCATACCGGATTGGATGATCGTTTTGAATTTGTGGATATAGGAAAGGTATCGATGATTACTGTCGCCACCCCCTCTTGTATTAACGCTTGTCTGCTGAAAGCCAATAGGAGCAACACCTCAGGGGTTATTGCGCAGCAGGTGCTTCGCCACGTTCCGCATATATTAGTGGCAGACACCGGCTCTCAGTCACCGATCGATAATATCAATATCATCTCAGGTGGACGGCGTTGGTATGTCAAAGATTATCAGGTTAAGAAAGCACTACTGCTGGCTGATATGGGGTGGGCGCGTATTCCTTTGCATATGATTGAAGCAGAACTGGCAGGCGGGGCACTCATTCCGCTACAGGTAGAGAATTTCGCCTCGTGTAGCGAAGTGCCTATCTACCTGATCCGGTTGCAGCAACATCCCCTGAGTGAACTGGCCAGCCATTTCTGGGACGAGATGATTGCTAGCAAAGAGCGATAAGTGAGCCTAATCGACCGATTTCATGGCCGCGTCCCACTCATCCAGAATCAGGCGACGCTTTGCCTGATCGGTATGTACCAATAGCGCGAGTCCCAGTGGAATCGGCTGAAACCGACCTTGAGATGAACTGAGCAGGGTATGGGCGGTTTGCATGCCAGTGACATCATCACGAATGGGAAACAAACTGGCGCGATCAGCCAGCAGTTGCTGCCCCTCAAGCGAGAGCAGATAGTTGAGAAACAGACGCGCGTTATGTAAGTTTTGGGCCTTCCTGGGAATAAAAGCACTGCGCATTACCAGCGCCGTGTAATCTTCGGGCATGATGACCTTAATCACGGGATTTTTCTTGGCTGCGGCAAGCGCATAAGAGCCCATCAGATTGTAAGCGATGACAATTTCACCGCTGGCAAGCGCCTTGAGCATCGACGAACTACTCGGAAAACGCCTTGCCTGGTGGGTGCCAAAGGACTCTAGCAGCCGCCCGTAGCTGCCTGATTGTTTGCGATCATTAGCCCAGGTCAGGTAACCAACGCCAACCCGCTCGATATCAAATGTGCCGATCCTGCCTTTGACCAGATCGCTCTTGCGCCGGATTAAGCTCAGCAATTCTGAACGGCTACGGGGCAGATCCTCACCTTTTATAACGTCACTATTGATAGCAATCACCGCCGGTTCATAGGTAAAACCAAAAATCTCATTACGCCAGTTTGCCCAACGAGGTAGCCGTTCTGTTTCCAAAGACAGATGAGGCTGAGCATAGCCGTCGTTAACTAATTTAATTTGTAGATCCATCGCGGAACTCAGCACCAGATCGACACTGTGCGGCTGCTCCTCAAGAAAACGCTGATACAATACCCGGGTATTAAATTCGGTATAGTGAACAGAGATACGGGGATATTTTTTTTGAAACTGCTGCAACACCGCTGCAATGGCGGGATAATCCGCAGCTCCGTAGATTCTGAGTTGGGATGCGGGCTGCTCAGACGCTGGAAGATCATAGAGTGTTTCAGCCTGAAGCGGAACATTGCAGATCATTAGCACTAATGCCAGCATCGCTTGCCGTATCATTTCACCAGTCTCCCTTCAAAGCAGATCTCTACCATCAGACCATGCGGCTGGTTGTCTTTCAGCTCTAATATTGCGCGGTGATGTTCAGCGACTTCCCGGGCAATAGAAAGCCCCAAACCACTACCCGGGCGCTTATTATTCGGGCTACGATAAAACTGTTTGAAAACATGTGACCGCTCATCTTCCGGGATACCCGGCCCGCTATCGCTCACCTGAAGCACAGCGCTGACCTTTCCTTTAGGTGCGGCAGTGGCAACCAGATCCACCTCGACTACACCCCCGCTTGGACTATATTTAATCGCGTTTTCTAAGATATTTTGTATCATCTGCTTTAATGCAAACTCATCACCATCAACACAAATCTCCACAGCACTGAGGTAAACAACCTCGACATCGCTGCGCAAAGCCGCCACCGCCACGTCACGACAAACCTCTTTAATCAGGCTATCCAGACGTACTGAATTGAACAGTTCGCTCTGAAACCGGTAGGTTAATTTTGCCTGATTCAACATCTGCCTGACCGTTCCGGAGAGCAGATCACTGCATTCGACGACACGTTTTAATTGTAGCTCGCGTAGTTGTGGATCATGTTCTTCCAGGGCATTTTGTGCCTGCGACTTCAGGCCTGCGAGCGGTGTTCTGATCTGGTGGGCCGCTTCACCGGTAAAGCGCTTCAAACGGTCCAGCGTTGTGGCTAATTGCTCCATGAAGTGATTAATCGTCTTTAATAACGGTTCTACTTCTTGCGGTACCTGAAGATCCAAAGGACTAAGATCCACATGGGAGCGTTCACTGAGCGCGATGTTTAACTGATTCAGTGGCCTTAACAGCATCCAGATACCAAATAAAATCAGCACCAATGCGAGCACGGAAAAGAACGCGACAAACTGCAATACGCGCCAACTGATATCTGCCGATAACGCATTGCTCGCTCTCTGCGTCTGACCAATCTGTATCTGTACTTCCAGCGTAATACCCACATCATTCAGTACCCGCTTAACAACAACAAAGCGTACCGGTTCATTACTGTAATAAGCATCAAAGAATTGTGGGGATAGCTCGCTCCGTCCATCCAATCGCCTGACTTTTCCAGAGCTTGGGTTGAGTTGGGGTAATCCTTCATAGCCAGTAATATGGTCGCCATCAGCGGTAGTGATAGCGTAAAAGACCCGGTCATCAGGTGCCAGAGACAGGGTTTCGAAGGCTGACTGTGGCAAATCAGAAATCACCTCTCCATCCTGAATACCAATGCTTTCTGCCACCTGCAGAGCCGCTCCGGCCATCAACCGGTCATAGGAAAGTCTGGCTGCTCTGTTGCCATACAGATGAGCCGACCAGTAACTCAGTGCTGCCAATACAAGCAGTAAACAGACGGTCATCAGGGTTAGCTGACTGCGAATAGACTGGGAGGGATATCTAACCATTTTCCCGGTCCAGCAGATATCCCAGACCGCGCAGCGTCCGAATATCGACGGAGCTACTCTGTAGCTTTTTGCGCAGGCGCGCCACATAGGTTTCAATCGCGTTGGGGCTGGGAGATTCGTCGAAACCGTAGAGGTGATCAAGTAACTCCTCTTTGCTTAATACACGTCCTGTGTGACTAAGAAAAATCTCCAGTAAACGAAATTCCCGCTGCTTCATCTCGACCAGCTCAGCGTCAATTTTCACTGTACAGGCACGTCGATCCAGCTCAAGATTTCCATAGTTAATAGTGTCCAGAGACTGACCCTGATGGCGTCGAAGTATCGCTCTGCAACGAGCTTCAAGCTCACCAAAGTCAAAAGGTTTCGCCAGATAATCATCTGCACCGAGATCCAGTAACTGAATTCGATCTTCGATCTGATCCCGGGCGGTCAGGATGAGCACGGGGGTTTTTGAATGGCGACTACGTAACTTTTCCAGTACCTGGTCACCGTTCAGTCCAGGCAGGTTGAGATCCAGAATAACCAGGTCATAAGACTGATGTTTGAGAATCTCATTGGCTTTTGTACCTGTCGTAACCAGGTCAGCACCATGGCCTTGCTTCGTCGCCCGCTGACTAATGGCTTCACCAAGAATCTCATCGTCTTCAACTATTAGAATTCGCATATTTTTTGCCAGAGAAAAACGTCACAAACATCAGTTTGTGATCTTTTTTATTAGTATTTTCGTTTCATCCTATCAGTCTGACCCACGAAAAATGAAGGAATAATTTTTCATTTTGTCGCTCTCACGATCCATATCACTTCACTAAGTCATCGTGACAGGTTGGTGACAGCTTGGCGCTCTAAGATGTACCCAAATGTATTCATTTGTATGCAATTAAGAGCAGGCAAAATAATGATCCAGCAAGCTAAAACCTATGATCTGGTAGTCATTGGCGGTGGAAACGCCGCATTATGTGCTGCCATTACTGCTGCGGAACATGGCAGTACGGTCTTAATATTAGAGGGAGCCCCCAAACCTTACCGTGGCGGCAACTCTCGTCATACGCGTAATTTTCGTTGTATGCATCAGGAACCGTTAGCTGTATTGACGGACCGCTATACAGAAGAGGAGTACTTTGAAGATCTTCTTAAAGTGACCAAAGGTAAGACAGATGAAAAGCTGGCCAGAGTCGCTATCCGTGGCACTGAAGAGAGTTACGCCTGGATGGAGGCGCACGGTGTACGCTTTCAGCCCTCACTCTCTGGCACCTTGTCCCTTTCCCGCACAAATGCCTTTTTCATGGGCGGTGGTAAAGCCCTGGTCAACGCCTATTATCGCACCGCTTTTAAACTGGGTGTTGAGGTTATGTACGAAGCTCAGGTGACTCATCTTGAGCGTTGTGGCAACCGTATCGAGGCCGTGGAGTTCACCCACCAGGAGCGGTCACATCGATTAACGCCTAAGGCGATTATCGTTGCATCCGGCGGTTTTCAGGCAGACCTCGACTGGTTAGCCAGTGCGTGGGGTCCGGCGGCGAAAAACTTTCTGATTCGCGGAACGCCATACAATAAAGGTGCTGTGTTACGTGACTTGTTGGATCAGGGCGCTGAATCCGTTGGTGATCCAACCCAGTGCCATGCCGTTGCCATCGATGGCCGTGCGCCAAAGTTTGACGGTGGCATCGTTACCCGTCTGGACTGTGTTCCCTTTTCGGTGGTCGTTAATAATGCGGCTCAGCGCTTTTATGATGAAGGCGAGGATGTATGGCCAAAGCGTTATGCCATCTGGGGCCGCTTAGTCGCAGCCCAGCCTGAACAGGTTGGCTATGTCATCATCGATGCAAAGTCGCTGGAACTGTTCATGCCATCGGTATTCCCGCCGATCAAGGCTGACAGTATTGAAGAACTGGCAGAAAAGCTCACCTTACCCCCAGAGGCATTACAGAACACCATTGAGGAGTTCAATGCCGCTTGTCGCCCTGGTCAGTTCCACCCAACGGAACTTGATGGTCTTGCCACTGATGGCATCTCACCGGCTAAAACTAACTGGGCCAGACCTATTGATACGCCACCATATTACGGCTACAGCCTGCGTACCGGTGTAACTTTCACTTATTTAGGTTTAAAGGTGGATGAAACCGCCCAGGTGCAGAGCGCCGAAGGCCCCATCGAAAACCTTTGGGCTGCTGGAGAGACTATGGCTGGCTCAATACTGGGTCAGGGGTATCTGGCGGGCTTTGGAATGACTATCGGTACGGTTTTTGGTCGTATTGCCGGAAAGGAGGCAGCAAATTATGCAAAGCATTAATGTCGTCAATATCGACCCGAATGAAGCTCTACAAACCACTGATGGTTCTATGACTGAAGCCCGGCGACAACTGGAAGTCTGTAACGCCTGTCGTTACTGTGAGAGCTTCTGCTCGGTATTTCCTGCTGTAAATCGCGAGCGGACCTTCTCGGAGGCGACGATTACCCAGCTGGCTAATCTCTGCCACAACTGCCGGGGTTGCTACTACGCCTGCCAGTATACGGCACCGCATGAGTTCGGTATTAACATACCTAAAGTGCTGGCCGAAGTTCGTCAGAACAGCTGGCAAGACAATGCTATGCCTGCGTTTATGGCCGGCGCATTTCACCGTAGTGGTGCAGCTCTCGCTGTTGCCGTTGTGATAGGGTTTGCGCTGCTGCTATGGCTGATCAATCAGCTGCCTCAAAGTATGAACGCAAACTTGGGTGAAGGCTTTTATAGCCAGCTTTCTCATAACGCCATGATTGCTATTTTTATCCCTGCTTTTTTACTCCCGGTGTTAGCTATTGCTATCAGCGTGCGGCGATACTGGCGCAGCGTTGGCGGCACTCAGTTGCAGCTGAGTCATATCAAGGCAGCGTTAGCGAGTGTTGCGAAGATGCGTAACCTTGCAGGGGGTAGCGGGGAGGGGTGTAATTTCGAAGATGAAGACCGCTTCTCCAATGCGCGTCGCTGGTATCATCAGGCGACAATGATTGGCTTTTTGCTCTGCTTTGCTGCAACCTCCGCAGGCACACTGATGCACTACCTGTTTGATATGCAGGCACCGTATCCCCTCTTCTCTCTTCCCAAAATGCTAGGCGTTTCGGGTGGGGTACTGCTCAGCATCGGAACGCTGGGACTCGGGGTCTTAAAGTTACAAGCCGACCGGGACTTAGCTGATCGCCGTGTCTGGGGTGGTGAAATGGGCTTTATCATTTTGCTATTTTTGGTCAGCACTTCAGGATTAGCGCTTTATGTTTTGGCTGCCAGCCCCTGGCTACCCGAACTGTTAGCGTTTCATCTTGGCTCAGTATTAGCGTTCTTTGTGTTAATGCCGTTCTCTAAAATGGTACATGGTTTCTATCGGTTAGCGGCACTGTTACGCGAACAGCAACTGCAGTAAAAGTCGCGATCCAGCTGACCATTGATCCACAGGGGTTTTCTGATAAACCCCTGTGGCATTTAACGCTCTCTTTTCAATTTGATTCCGAGGTTCTCCATGGCTACACAGTCCTCAAAAAAATCGCAATCCTCCAGGGCTGAACACGCCTATCAGCAACTTCTGAATGCAATTCTCAGTGGTGAGTTAAAGCCTGGCAGCCGGATACGGGAAGTAGAACTGGCCGAATGGCTGAAAATTAGTCGTACGCCGGTACGTGAGGCGGTTCGGCGACTGGAGTCTGAGGGGCTCATCTGTCTTGTTGGCCATAAAGGGATGGCCGTCGCCGAGCTGGACTACCAGGCGGTAATAGAACTCTATCAGATGCGGGAAGTACTGGAAGCTGCTGCAGCCAGCCTCGCCGCGAAACACGCCTCTGAGCCAGAGATTTTCAGTCTCCGGGAGATTTTTAATCAGGAGAAACAACAGAGCGGCAATGTCGCGATACAAGCGGAAATAAACCGTGCTTTTCATAACGCGATCTATCATGCTGCGCATAACCGCTATCTACTGAAATCCCTGAGTAGCCTGCGTGATGCGATGGCGCTCCTTGGCTCCACGACGTATACACTGCCTTCGCGTAGTGAAACGGCCCTGGCCGAACATCAGCGAATTCTTGAAGCGATAGAAAAGGGCGATTCTGTTGCTGCAGAACAAGCCGCCCGCGACCATATTCGTCAGGCCCAGCAGGCCAGAATCCGAATCCTTACCGGCGAGTTATCCAATCAACCGACAGCCTGAGGGTAACGCCTGATTCCTGTTCTCAACTCCCCGTTCCGGCAACCGCAGAAGGTTGTGACAGGTTTATGACAGGTTAGCCCGTTATGGTACATGAGCTAACCGGGATAACCGCTCATTACGAGTGTTTACCCCGGCAGGCTTATCTATCAACGGTTAAGACCACTCGCCTTGAAGGGAAGTAGATTCATGAAAAAAATAACAACAACAAAAGTACTCACTGTCGCCGTCGCATCCGCCATACTCAGCGGACATGCGATCGCAGCCGATAAAAGCGACAGCAGCTATAAACTGAACACCAAAACCCGGTTGGTTTATTTTGACCGGGAGTATGAAGACCCAGCGAATGATCGAACCCAGTCAGCGCTTGCCATTACTGCAGACTGGAGCACGCCTCAATATGGAGGGGTGTTGGGTGTCGGCATCTCTCCCTATTTTGTTCAGGATATTGATTCAGACGGAAAAATCACCACAGACGTACTGACCGTTAAAGATGGTGAGGCTCAGGGTTACGCTTTGCTGGGGCAGGCATTTATAAATCTGACCCCGCTTGAAGGCTTCAGCGCTAAAATTGGCCGCCAGACTCATAAGTCTATGTTCCTGAGTAGCTCTGGTAGCCGCGCAGTTCCTAATAGTTTTCAGGGCATCAGCGCCATGTATATCCCCGTAAAAGGGCTGAACCTGTATGGCGCTGTGTACAATAAGTGGTCACCGCGTGCCGATAATAATTTCATCGGATTTAAAACTGACAAATCAGGCGAAGGTGATCTCAAGTATGTGTCCTTGATGGGCATTCAATATAAGAAAGATGATTTCACAGTCGACGCTGAATACCTCAATGCTAAGGATTACATCAGTAAGCTTGGCTTGCGGGGAAGTTATGTGACCCGGTTTGAAGATTCCAGCCTGAAGTTCACCGCCGGGGTGTTCAGCTCATCTGACAACGGTGATCTGTTCGTCACTGGTTCAGAAAGCGGGGAGCTGGACGATGAAGATGTTGCAGGCAGCATTGCCGGTGTCACTAAAAGCAGTAACGATGGTCTGGGGGCCTTCCTTGAAGCGAAATGGAGCAAAGGCAATACGCAACTGACTGCAGCCGTATCGAAAACCGATGACATCTGGATAGAAGACAACTTTGCTGGCGATCACGGCACTAACCCCTTTCCGACACGGTCTCGTGTTGGTCCCGATATGACCAATGCGAATGAAACTGTCTTGAAACTGGCAGTGCAGTACGACTGGAAAGATTACGCTCCAGGCCTGGTGACCAGTATTGCTGCAGCAAAAGGCTGGGATGCAGAAAACTCCGCCAATCCTTCGTTAGGTTCAGCTGATGAATACTGGAAAGAACTTGCAGTCAGCTATAAAGTTCCTGCAATAAAAGGATTGAAATTCACCGGCGTTATTCACGACTACAACTCAAACGAAGTCGGTCGGGTGGATGGTGTTAAAGCCGATGAAACCGATGTTCGTCTGTATCTGGATTATACTTACGCCTTTAATCTTTAATACACACGCCTTCAATTTTTAATTGATACCTGAAAAAGCAGTCGCACCCGCGACTGCTTTTTAATACCAGTATTTCCCGCTTCTCAAGCATCAACTCTGACTGAGTGCTAGCGGTACTTATTTTAATCACCGCACTATTTTAATCACCGCACTATTTTAGCCACCGCACTATTTTAGCCACCGCACTATTTTAGCCACCACGCAATCGATGACAGGTTGCTGACAGCTTGACTCGTTAGAGTTGCCATCTGAATACCACATTTTTACGTCTGAAGCGCGCCTGATAGCTGATCTATCAAGTATTAAGAGATGCCTGTTCAGATTAAGAGAAGACCGATGCTGACACAAAGAATAATAAAGAGATCTATTCATCCAATTTTGAAATTAGTGATCGATAACTCAATACCCGCAGGTGCTGGCAAGCAGCCTGACGCAGGCGATGCCGCGGGTTGTGAGGATGATATTGAGACCGTTGCAGTGCTTAGCAATAACTAATTTTTATCTCTCAAAACTAATAACAGATTCCGCAGCAGGCCTGCAACCGACCATAAGAGGAGTCCAATCATGGCAGCACAAACAGCCATTCCCTGTACAATGATGCGAGGTGGAACATCACGGGGTCCATACTTCTTAGCCAATGACCTCCCACGTGACCCAGTATTACGTGACGAAGTACTCCTGACCGCGATGGGATCAGGTAACGCCCAGCAAATTGACGGTATCGGTGGCGGAACCACCCTCTCCAGTAAGGTGGCTATCGTCTCGGTATCCCGGCACCCCGATGCGGATGTTGACTACCTGTTTGCGCAGGTATCCGTCACTGAACGAATCGTAGATTGCTCGCCTTCCTGTGGCAACATGCTGGCGGGTGTGGCTCCTTTCGCTATTGAGTCAGGGCTGGTCACTGCAGAAGAGGGCGAAACCCTGGTCCGTGTCCACAACATCAATACTGATTCATTTATCGAAGTCGTCGTACAAACGCCAAATGGCAAGGTTGAGTATGACGGGGATACCAGCATAAACGGTGTTGAAGGTACAGCGGCGCCTGTGGTGCTTAACTTTCTTGATGTCGCTGGGACAAAAACGGGACATCTGCTCCCAACCGGTAATTTACGTGACGTTTTTGATGGCGTTGAGGTCAGCTGCGTTGATGCTGCAATGCCCATGGTGCTTATTCCTGCCAGCTCTCTCGGCAAAAGTGGCTGGGAAAGCAAGGCCGAGTTAGATAGTGATCGCGAACTTCTGACCCGCATCGAATCTATCCGGCGACAGGCTTCTTTAAAGATGGGGCTGGGTGATGCCGCAGGTAAAGTCTTGCCTAAAGTGTCATTAATGGCACCGCCTCAGCATGGCGGCACTATCAGTTCTCGCTACTTTGTCCCAACCGATTGTCACGCCGCTCATGCAGTCACTGGCGCTATCTGCGTTAGCACGGCAGCGATGATGCCCGGGACAATCGCCTACGACTTAGCTGATCGTCCCGTTGGTGAACCCATGATGATCGGTGTAGAGCACCCCAGCGGGAGAATCGATATTGTGCTTGACCTGGAAGAAACTGATAAAGGTTTACAGGTCCATCGGGCCGGGCTTATCCGCACTGCCCGGAAACTTTTCCGGGGGGAACTGTATATACCCAGCCGCATCTGGTCTTACGCGCAAGCAAAAGCATCCTGAAGAAAACACTTAACATCAAAATAAATATTGCATGACAGGTTGCTGACAGTTTTGAGCAGTAACTTGAAGTAGAAACAATGGGAAGACCAAAAAAAATATTCTAATGGTCATCTCTATTCTAATTATAAAAAGTATGACTGGAGTCCTGAATGAACACTATGAGAAATAATAAGCGAAGTGCGGGTAAATTAATCAAAGCCCTGGCTGCCAGCGCAGCCTGCATCGCGAGTCTGACAGTCGCTAATCCCGTACATGCGGTCGACTTTGATGGCGAACGCGTGGAGTGGATCATTCCATTTAAAGAAGGCGGCGGTTCAGATACCTGGGCTCGTTTTTTTGCCCCACTGATCTCTGAAAATCTACCGGGAAAACCGGCTATCGTGGTGAAAAATATTCCGGGAGGCGGTTCAACCAAAGGGGCTAATCAGTTTCAGCGAAAAGCCAAAGATAATGGTTTAAATATTATAGGTACTTCCGGCTCCACTCAGTTTCCGTATCTGTTAGGCGATACACGCGTCAACTATGATTACAAGAACTGGACGCCAGTACTGGCATCACCTACAGGTGGGGTTTTTTATGTCAGCCCTGAACTCGGCATCAAATCGGCAGCAGAACTGGCATCACTACGCGGTAAAGAGCTTAAATACGCCAGTCAGGGTGCAACCTCCCTCGACTTAGTGCCTCTGTTAGCGATGGATATTCTGGATATTGATGTACAGGCTATTTTCGGCATGAAAGGCCGTGGCGCGGGTCGTCTGGCTTTTGAGCGTGGCGAAGTTAACGTTGATTACCAAACATCGTCAGCCTACCTGAAAAAAGTTGTACCGCTGATAGATGAAGGCAAAGTCGTGCCTATCATGTCCTGGGGCGTATTGGATGAGGATGGCAACCTGCAACGCGATCCAAACTTCCCGGATCTTCCTCACTTTGCTGAAGTCTATGAGATGATCCATGGCAAAAAACCAGAAGGAACTGCATTTAAAGTGTGGAAAGCGTTCTTCGCGGCAGGCTTTGCCGCACAAAAAGGTATTTTCTTGCCTAAAGGAACCCCACAGGACGTCATCGATGCCTGGGGAGATGCAGTAGAAAAAACCGTTAAGGCCGATGACTTCAAGAGTCGCTCTGAGCTGGTTCTTGGTGACTACCCTCAGGCCGTAAAAGGTAAAGCAGTTAAAGCATTTAAAGCAGCGCTTGATATCTCAGATGCTGACCGACAGTGGGTTCGTGACTGGCTGACCAGCCGATACAACGTGCAACTATAAGCTAGTTGTTTCCTTTATCACGTCAATCCATCAGGTAAACACTATTCCTGTTGACTATCCCTGACACGGGCTCATCCGAGCCCGTCGTTCACTTTTTATGAGGTAAGGAACCATGTTAGACGCATTCCTAACCGCCCTACAGACTGTCATGACTGGTACCCATCTGCTCTATTTAGCGGGTGGTGTATTGCTGGGACTTGCTATCGGCATTTTTCCGGGTCTTGGCGGTATCGCCGGGCTTTCTTTATTACTTCCTTTTCTATACGGCATGGAACCAACCACCGCACTGGCGATGCTGATTGGTTTAGTTGCTGTTATCCCAACCTCCGATACCTTTACATCGGTGTTGATGGGCATTCCAGGATCCAGTGGCTCGCAGGCCACCGTGTTGGACGGATTCCCCATGGCTAAACGAGGGGAGGCCGCTCGCGCACTCTCAGCTGCGTTTGCCTCCTCTTTATTTGGCGGCCTGTTTGGTGCTGTTGTACTGACCGGTTTCGTCCTGATCGCCCGTCCAGTCATTCTGGCATTCGGGTCGGCAGAGCTCTTTATGCTGACTCTGCTCGGGTTGAGCATGGTCGGTGTATTAGGCGGTAATAGTCTGGTAAAAGGCCTGAGTGCTTGTGGTGTAGGCCTGCTGCTGGGGAGCGTTGGTGGTGCACCTGCGACGGGTGAATACCGAATGACCTTCGGAAACTTCTATCTTATGGATGGTATTCCGCTGGTTGTTGTCGGTCTGGGTATTTTTGCACTTCCGGAAATTATCGATCTGCTTCGCCAGAACAGCGCTATTTCAGAAGCAGCAGAGCTGGGCCGTGGGTGGGTAAACGGTATCAGAGATCTGATTAAAAACCGTTGGCTGGCCCTGCGATGTGCCGTTATTGGCTGTATAGTTGGCGCCCTGCCAGGTCTCGGTGGGAGTGTGGTGGACTGGATCGCCTATGGCCATGCAGTACAAACCACAAAAGATAAAGATGGTTTTGGCAACGGTGATGTACGTGGTGTCATAGCACCTGAATCCTCTAATAATGCTAAAGAAGGTGGGGCACTTATCCCGACACTTTTGTTTGGCATTCCGGGGTCAGGCAGCATGGCGGTATTTCTGGGCGGTATGGTATTAATTGGTATCGAGCCCGGACCATCGATGGTTACGTCTAACCTGGACGTAACCTATACCATCGTCTGGTCACTAGCGATTGCCAATGTTGTGGGCGCTGCTGCCTGTTTGTTTTTATCAAAATGGGTCGCAAAATTAACGACGATTCCCTATGCGTTGATGGCGCCGTTCATGATCACCGTGATCTGTTTCGCTGCTTATCAGGCAACCCGTGATCTGAGTGATCTTGTGACACTGTTGGGAATTGGCGTGTTAGGTGTGCTCATGAAACGCTTTGACTGGCCACGCCCTGCTTTTCTGATCGGATTTGTGCTGGCCAGCGGAATGGAAACATACTTATATCAGGCGCTTCAGTTTGATGGCCTGGGATTCCTGCTGAAACCGGGTGTTTTAATCATTGGTGCCATTACTGCTATCTCTATCTACTTTGCTGCACGTCATGCAACAAACAGTGGTAAAGATGATTCCTGTACTGAAACCAGCACTGACTCCAGTACTCAGGCAAAACCGCTGCGTCCAACTAACTTAGGACCGCAAAAGCTATTTGCCGGTGCTATCTTTCTGGCATTTGCTTATGGCCTTTATGATGCATTACAGCAATCGATGCTAGGAGGCGTTTTTACCGGCGGAGTCTGTGGTGTAATGCTTATTCTTAGCGGTATCGTATTGTTCAAGCTTGTAACCAACCAGGTTGATGATGCTGTTAACTTTGATAACGAAGTTGCTGCCGGTTATCAGGGTGACCAGAGCATCGCAAGCCTTTTACACTATGTTTATTGGATAGCCGGACTCATTGTCAGCTGTTACTTTGTCGGATTCTTAATATCTATTGCCGTTTTCTTCATTGCATTCCTGTTAGTTAAAGCGCGGGCATCGATACTCCGCACTGTCGTACTGACCAGTTCAGCTGTTGTATTTATGGCAACACTGGCGCATGTGATGGTACTGGATCTTCCAAGCGGGTTTTTGCAAGAAGCAGTACAAATGCCTTGGCCTCTGAACTGATTAATTAGGTATATAAGGAGAAGAATCATGTTATCAGTAAAATCTATACTGATGCCGCTTTCCAGCAGTGGTGAGGTGCAGGAAAGACTGCTGGGTGCCTTATCAGTCACAGCGTTCTTTGGCGCTCACCTGGAGGTATTGCATGCACAAGTCAGCCCACGACAATTTATTCCTGTCGATGCGGTGGCTCGAACAATGCCCCAGAAACTCTTAAATGAGTTAGAAGTGTTAGCCGACAAATATTCCAATACTGAATCGAGCGAACTCAAATCTATGTTCGTAAAGCTTTGTGAACAAAACGATATTGTTCACAGTGATGACTCAGTAACAGGTCAGCCAAGCGCCTTCTGGCGCGAGGTTAACGGCCTGCGCAGCGAGCTTGTAGGAGAGTGCGGTAAGGTTAGTGACCTTATCATTCTGCCTCAACCAAGAAGTGGCAAGCCAACGGCCACTTTCCAGGCCGCCTTAATGCGCAGTGGTAAGCCCATTTTATTAGTCCCCAGAACGATGACGACGTTTAGTGCTGAACGTGTGTTAATCGCCTGGAACGGTAGCACAGAAGGTAGCCGCGCGATTACTCATGCGATACCTATTTTACAGCAAGCAAAAGAGATCATTATCGCCACCAGCGACAGCTCAGCTCAATGTAAACCTGACACTGAAGAGCTGATCAGATATCTTGGGCGTCATGGTATCAAAGCGGAATCAAAGTACTTCGATGCTGGACGCCGATCCACCGGAGAAGCAATTCTTACTTTGGCTGATTCGATCAAATCAGAACTGCTGATAATGGGGGCTTATACCCATCGCCGTGTGCATGAACAGATATTTGGTGGTGTCACCCAGCATATGGTCGGCCACGCAAGATTGCCGGTTTGGATGATGCATTAAAGCGTAATTCAATTGATAGCACTATTATTTGCATGCGGATGGTAGTCCTTCAATCCATTTTTTCAGACACCCTGAATACCTGCCCATCGGTGTAGTGATCCAGCCGTTATCCTGACGACTAGATCTTTGCGTAATACGATAGCGCCTCAAGTAGGCTTAACGAATGAAACGCAAGGGAGAGAGTTTGGGGGCTCTTAGCATGGATCTCGGTAATTTGACAAAGACTTTAAAGCCCCGTAAGGGGCTTTGTCTGTTGATAGCCGCCAGGCCATCACGGGCAATATCATAATGAATCTTTGGATGGCCCAGCGCTTTAGCCAGAATATCAACCGTTACCCTGCCTTCGGCCACCTCTTTGGCCCATGGGAAGATCATCTCAGCTGCCATGGGATGCTGGCTCGGCATCCAGGAGGAGAGTGTCAGCCGGGTTTCAGCAAATACACTCTGGCTGAAGGCGATCACAGATAATCCGACAAGTATCTTTGCAACTGTGCGTTTCATGTTTTACCTCAGGCTTCTAATTATCGTTTTCAGTAGGAGTTAGGCGTTTCCGGATGATGAAGATGCCTTGGATTTGGTCTTTTTATCATCCGGGTTATCTATTTAGGAACATAACCTAAACAACAAGAAATACATTATTATCAAATAATGATAATAATGATAATAATGATAATAATGATAATAATGATAATAATGATAATAATGATAATAATGTGATTATTATTTGATTTTGTATAATTCTAGAGCTGATTTAATCTCATGGTGAGTGTATGTGCACTATTGTATGTCACGAGTAAAAAAGGCCAGGCCGCCTGGACAAACTGCATAACTCAGCGTTTAGCAGTTGTGTCTTGAAACATGGGATTGCTATACAAAAGCTGCTCCGAAAAGCGGTTTTGCACGGAGAATTCCTGGCGTATTGGTGGGGAAGAGCTCATCTGTATGATAAAGGTTCGTCAGGGTTCAGCTTGAAACAGGTTATGAAAATAAGATCAGAATTGCGCTGCACTATGCTCCAGCTGCTGTGGGCCAAAGCGATAGATCGTCATCTCATCGATGCTGTTGGCTCCCATCTGACGATAGAAATGGATAGCCGGGGCGTTCCAGTCGAGGCAGCCCCACTCCAATCGCTTGCAACCCCGTTTGAGTGCCAGTTTAGAGAGATAGGCGAGCATAATCTTACCCAGCCCCTGGGACTGAAACGGTTGATCGATAAAAAAGCCATCGATGTAGAGTCCGGTCTGGCCGGTGAACGCCGATGAGTTTTGATAGAAATAGATAAAGCCAACCGTCTCGCCAGCATATTCCCCGAAGATAACCTCTCCCCTTTTCTCACTGAGTAACCGACGAATGTCTGCTTCGGTGGCGGTGATCTTATCCAGCATCTTCTGGTATTCACCGAGTTTCTTCATATAGCTGACAACCTGCGTGGCGTCATCCGCGGTTCCCACTCTGAGCGTAAATTGGGGATTCCGGGTTTCAATACTATCCATATCGTTGTTCACAAATATGCGTCCGTTATTTTTAAACGTCTGTTTAAGTTGCTACAAATAGAAACCGAAGGTTCCGTGCGGGTCGAGCCTTTGGTTTTTTCCTGCTGCATTGTGCAGCTGTTTCTATCTCACAGGAGTGAAAATACTATGGAAACATCAGTCTCAGATAACCCAGTCAGGGTTTTTCCTCAACCTTATATTGCACCACCGCCTGTTCACCCAGCCATACCCTATTCGGGGAGGTACTGGGAGGATCGGGTATATGAAGAGGTCCGTTCGGGAAACTGGAGCAGAACGGATGTGCACAACCGGATTGATCTGCAGGGCTGGTTGCCCTATCTGAAACAGCTGCCCCGGGACCCATATGTGGATAGCCGCTGGAAGCGGATGTCCTGGTTTTATCTCAACCAGGCCGGAGAACCTGTGGTGGTGCCGGATTGTCCAATGGCGCAGGCCGGTGCATTTAACGATGCTGTAACCATGGCGGATAAGGTACGCCATTACGCACCGCTGGAAGATGCCTTTATTCAGAGAGCAGATGTCTCAGCGTTTATCAAAGGCTGGGCCGGGCTTTGGGATATTCAGCCCGGTGAGCCGATTCTGATGCAGATAAACGGCGTGCGGGGGAATGCGTTAACTGACCCGCTGCAGGGGCAGGGTATTCACAAGGATGGCAGCCAGTTTCTCAGTGTGTTGGTGATCAACCGGGAAAATGTCAGTGGCGGAACCAGTCTGCTGTCATTCGATAAACAGGGAGAGCAGGAGATTATCTCCGCTGATCTGGCACCGGGGGAGATTCTGCATATCCGCGATGATCAGATCTACCACAGTGTCAGCGGTGTTAAGCCGCTGGATAACGAACAGCCATTCGAGCGGTTTATCATCATTATTAACTGTCGCTTTAATGACCAGTTTCAGAACCGCATACTCCGGGAGCACTTCCCCGGGGCGGTGTTGAATGGTGGTAAACGGTGACATAAGGAAGTGATGAAAATGGCGAACACTGTGTTCGCCATTTTTGTAGCACGTTTTAAGCAGGCTCAGTTGTTCCGATAAATATTGGGCAGTTTAAGGCTAAACAGAATAGCCAGTGCCCGTAGAACAAAAGCCATCAGAAAACCACCCACCAGATCGTAGTTGTAGGGCAGGTTCAACGAATTAAGGGTCAGGTAGGTAACCGACCCTGCCAGCATGGTACTGATATAAAGTTCTTCATTCATCAGGGTCAGGTTGCTGCCACAGAGCAGATCCCGGGCGATACCACCAAAACTGCCGGTCATCACCCCCATGCACACGGCAATCAGCGGTGAGGTGCCGACATCGAGTCCGATCTTAGTTCCTACTACGCCAAAAAGCGCGATACCGATAGCATCCATCCAGATCAGCGCCCGTGACAGCGACACCAGTTTAGGGGCGATAAAGTAGGTGACAGCGGATGCCATCAGACAGACGATGATCCAGATTGGCTCGCGAATCCACAGCACTGGCAGATTGCCAAGCAATACGTCGCGCAGGGTGCCGCCGCCCAGCCCCGTTGCCGTGCCGATCAGCATAAAGCCGAGGATATCCATCTTTTGGCGGGCGGCATCCAGCGCGCCTGACACGGCAAACACGGCTACCGCGGACAATCCCATGATATTGACAACAGCGGTAATATCGAATGGCATTATACTGTTCCCTGAATCTATAACTTATGGTCTCAATTTAGCTGATTATATCATCTAACAGCGGGTTGTTTTTATTAAAGAAATCGATCCGGTGAGTGCGATCAGTGTGATAGTCTATGGCTCTATTTTTGATGGTTAAGGACGATCTGCATGAAGCTCCTGCATACCTCTGACTGGCACCTGGGTCAGAGTTTTTTTACCAAAAGCCGTAAAGCTGAACATCAGGCCTTTCTTAACTGGTTGCTGCAGCAGGTTGCAGCTTATAAGGTCGATGCGGTGGTTGTTGCCGGGGATATATTCGATACCGGCACACCGCCCAGTTATGCCCGGGAGATGTATAACCGCTTTATCGTGGCGATCAGCCAACTGAACTGTACCCTGGTTGTATTGGGGGGGAATCATGATTCAGTCTCCACCCTGAATGAATCGAAACAGCTGGTGGCCCGCCTGAATACCCATGTAGTTGCTAATGTGGCTGCGAATGAGGGTGCAAGTGACAATGCAGACGATCAGCAATCCGATAATCAGATTATTGAGTTAAAAAACAGCGCAGGCGAAACCGGCGCCATTCTCTGTGCCATCCCCTTTATCCGCCCCCGTGATGTGATTCAGAGCCGTGCCGGCGAGTCCGGTCTGGAGAAGCGTCAGGCACTGGGCGAGGCGATAAAGCAGCACTATCATCAGCTGTACCAGGCCGCGCTGACGCTGCGGGATGAGAAGCAACTGGAGGTGCCTATTGTTGCTACCGGTCATCTGACCGCGTTAGGGGTGAGTCAGTCGGACTCGGTGCGCGATATCTATATCGGCACGCTGGATGGTTTTGCCGCAGATGGTTTTCCCCCGGCGGACTATATCGCCCTGGGACATATTCACAGGCCGCAGATGGTCGCCAAATCGGAGCATATTCGTTATAGCGGCTCGCCGATCCCCTTAAGTTTTGATGAACTGAAAACCACTAAACAGGTAGTGCTGGTGTCGTTTAATGCTGCTGAAACAGAGGCAATTACCCCGCTTGAGGTGCCGCTGTTTCAGGCCATGGCGGTGATCAAAGGGGATCTCAGCAGCATTGAGGCCCGTTTGAAAACGTTTGAAACGCTGCCCTCTGGTCAGTCGGCCTGGTTGTCTATTGAGGTTGAAACCCAGGATTATCTGGCGGATCTGCCGCAACGGATTCAGGCCCTCACTGAAGGTCTGCCCGTTGAGGTATTACAGCTGCGACGTTCACGCAATACGGCCCGGCAAACACTCAATCAGATCGAACGTGAAACCCTGGCGGAGTTAACCCCCGAGGATGTGTTTGCCAAGCGACTGGAGCTGGAAAGCTTTGAAGGTGACGCCGAACAGGCACGCTTAGGCAGAATCAGGCAGCAGTTTCGTCAGATCGTCTCTGAGGTTGAAAATCCTGAGCAGAACCCGGAGGCGAACTCATGAAGATTCTCAGCCTTCAGTTTAAAAACCTGAACTCGCTGAAAGGGGAGTGGAAGATCGACTTCACCCAGTCCCCCTTTGTCGATAACGGCCTGTTTGCTATTACCGGGCCCACCGGCGCGGGTAAAACGACGCTGCTCGATGCAATCTGCCTGGCGCTCTACCATCAGACCCCCCGTTTAGGTCTGATCACCACGTCTACCAATGAGATTATGACCCGGGGCACCGCCGAGAGCTCTGCTGAAGTGCAGTTTGAAGTCAAAGGTAAAGCTTACCGTGCCCACTGGAGTATGCGCCGCTCCAGAGGCAAGGCCGATGGCAATCTGCAACAGGCGGATGTCGAACTGGCCGAGGTGGCGACGGGCGCAGTGCTGGCCACCCAGATAAAGCAGAAAAGCGACACCATTGAACAGATCACCGGTCTCGATTTTGCCCGTTTTACTAAATCGATGCTGCTCTCCCAGGGGGAGTTTGCCGCCTTTCTCAATGCCAAAGAAGCGGAACGGGCAGAACTGTTAGAGGAGTTAACCGGCACCGAGATCTATGGGCAGATCTCAGAACGGGTGCACCTGCACTTTGCCGAGGCGAAACAAAAACTGGCAGAATTAAACTCTCAGGCGAAAGGGGTGCAGCTGCTCACAGAGGAACAAACGCAGTCACTGCAGGATGAGTTAACCCGGCTGCAGCAGCAACAGAGTGAACTGAAAGTCACGCTGGCAGCCAGCAGTGCCCATCTGCACTGGTGGCAGCAGTATGAGCAGGCATTGCAGGATCAAACGACCAATACTGAACGGCTGCAGATCGTTAGAGAGCAGTACCATCAGGCGCAACCCGATCTGCTGCGCTTACAGCAGAGTGAACCGGCAGAACAGTTGCGAACCCCATATATGCTGCTGCAGGATGCGCGCAAACAACTGGAAAACAGTCAGCAGGCAATAACTGAAAAACAGCAATCTGAGCAGGCGCTGAAAACCCGGATGGAGACTGCTGTTGCAACCTACGAGCAGCAAAGTGTTGTGCTGAACACCGCGAAACAGCAGCACGAACAGCAGGAGCAGTTGATCAACGAGCAGGTGGTGCCGCTGGATCAGATGATCAGCGCTGAACAGACCAGGCTCAACGATAAAGATCACAGCCTTAAGGAGACTGTATCGAAGCGGGAAGCGAGCCAACAGCAGCTAAGCTCGATTAATGAGCAACTCAAAAAACAGACTCAGGAGCTCGAAACAGTTGATCTCTATCTGCAACAGCATAAAGCCGACGGGTCACTGAAACAGTATCTGGGCCAGTGGCAGGTGCAGGCGGAACAGGTGTTAGCGCAAGAGGGTGTTGTGACTCAGCTGATCGAAAAACAGACCGGTGTGCAGCAACAGCTTACTGAACTACAGAACACATACGTCGCAGACGAGACACAGTATCAGACTGCGCTGGCGGATACGGCTAAGCTGGAGCAGGTGTGGCAGCAGGCCAACAATGCATCGGTTGCCGCCAGCGAGCAGGGCGATATTGATACGTTAGAACAGCAACGGGAACGGTTGAATACCGACTACACTCTGTTACTCGAGCTGCAACAGCTCTGCCTCCGTTGGCAGCGGCTGGAAAAAGAGCGACAGGAAAAGCAGGTAAGCGAAAAGAGTGAACAGACCGGTCAAACAAGGCTGAAACAGACCCGCGATCAATTGCGGGAACAGTATAAAAAGCAGGAGCAACTGCTAAAGGCGCTGAGTAAACTGGTCACTCAGGATGAGCAACTGGCCCAGTTCCGCGCTGAACTTCAGGCGGGAGAGGAGTGTCCTCTGTGTGGTTCCCATGAACATCCAAAGCTCGACTCTCAGCAGCATGGCGAGACGGCAGACCAGTCCCAGACCATCAGAGACAGAGAGATAGCCGAACAGGAGCTTAATGCCATTAAAGAGCAGGGGCAGGAGACCGCCGCGGCACTGGCCTCAGTTGAGCGTCATCTGCAGGAGTTAGCCCAGCGGCTGAGTGCGATCCAGACAGAACAGTCTGCGCTGGCACAGCAGTGGCAGCAAACTGCCACCCCTCTGCCGCTTGATTTTCCGGTTACCGATAATGACAGTCTGCAACGGTATCAGACGGCTGAACAGATCAAACGACAACAGCTTGCGGATGCCATCCAGCAGCTGAAAAGCCTTAACAAACAGCGCGATGATGCCCGCCAGCAGTGGGATAACGCCCAGCGCACTACGGAACAGCTGAGCAATAAACTGCAGTTGAGTGAACAGGCGATAGCGAATCTGTCTAAGAGTCTGCTTGAGATTCAGCAGGATAAAAACACACGATCAGAGCAACTCACCGCTCAGCGGGACTCCTTTGCGGCACAGTTAACCGAACAGGGCTACCGGCCACCAGAAGCGCAAGCCCTGCAGGCGTGGCTGGAGGCTAAAGGACAGGATGCAAAACAGTGGGACGAGTTTAGCGTTAAAAAAGAGCAACTCAGCACCCATCTCAATCGTCTTAGCATCGAGCAGAGTCATTGCCAGGAGGCACTGACAGAGCTTGAAAAACAGCTGACCCAGCGGCAGCAGGAAAGAGAGCAGTTGAGTCAGTCACTGCAGCTTTTGAAATACCAGCGTCACGAACTGTTTGGCGACGGGCTGGTGAGCGAGGCACGCAGAGAGAGTCAGGCCTGGCTGCTGTTGGTCGAGAACGATTACAAAACAGCGCAGGAAACCCGTCACCAGTTATCCGGTGACCATAAAGCGCTGCTGGCAGAGCTGAGCAGCCAGCAACAAGCGCTTAAAGGGTTACAAAACCGTCTGGCAGAGCGGCAGGCTGGCTGGACAGCCGCATTGTCCGAAAGCCCCTTCGGTTCCGAAGCCGCATTCCAGCAGGCACTGCTGTCAGAGCCGGAGCGTAAGCGGCTGATTGAGCAGAAACAACAACTGGATAGTGAGCTTGAACGGGCCAAAGCACTGCTGGACCATGCCGAACAGGCGCTCAACGCTGTACGGAAGCATCCCCATGCTAATCAGTACCAGCAAATCCCGAAGGCGGAAGTCGAGGCGCAGATCAGCCAGCTGAATCACACCCTGGAGCAGTTGGCGAAACGGGTTGGCGAGATCAGCAACGAGCTAACCTCAGATCAGACCCGTCGCCAGGATCAGCAGGCGCTGTTCAATGAGATCAGCGCCTACACCGAGCATTACGATGATATTCAATATCTGCACTCACTGATCGGATCGCAGAAAGGGGATAAGTTCCGTAAATTCGCCCAGGGCCTGACGCTGGACAATCTGGTGCACCTGGCCAACCAGCAACTGGAGCGACTACATGGGCGCTACCTGCTGAAACGAAAACAGGATGCCGGCTTAGAACTCAGTGTGCTGGATACCTGGCAGGGGGATATCGAACGGGATACCAAAACCCTCTCCGGCGGCGAAAGCTTTCTGGTCAGTCTGGCGCTGGCGTTGGCGCTGTCTGATCTGGTCAGTCATAAAACCAGTATCGATTCCCTGTTCCTCGATGAAGGCTTCGGCACCCTGGACAGCGAAACCCTGGATATCGCACTGGATGCGCTGGACAACCTCAACGCCTCCGGCAAGATGATCGGCGTTATCAGTCACATAGAAGCGATGAAAGAGCGCATTCCGGCACAGCTAAAGGTGATTAAGAAGAGTGGCCTGGGGATCAGTGAGCTGGCAAGTGAGTATCGAGTAGCCTGACGGCGGTTTACCACAGCACCTAAGGGGCAAACTCAGTTCACAGAGAGCACTGAGGGGCATGACTTCCCTGTGGGAGCGACGCCCCGTCGCGATGAAACTATCAGCAGGCAAAATGCACGATCAATCGCCGCGAGGGCGCGCCTCCTACCGTCTTCTTCGAGGTGAAATCAATGTTCGATCGCTGCGCTAGTCCGATCATTTCATATATCTGAACACTGTCTCCGGCTGTTTGTCCCCGTTTAGGTGGAAAGCGATAGCTTATACTTTAGTCACTTAATATCATTAAAAAGTTGTTTTATTTCACTCTCATATCTAAAAAAGTTGATACTTTATATCGTGATATTCGATTTTTCGGTTAGTTCTCCATCACTTAGTATTTTTAGCCTGAGTGTTTCAAAAAATAATAATATCGGAGCTAAACGAATGATAAGAAAAATAAATGATAGCCAGTTTTTGGGTTGCTTAAAATATTTAAAAACCGGAGAGATTGGAGGGAGGGTATATCCGCTTATATTGGGTGCTGCCTTCGGTGTTAGTCACAACGCTTATGCAGAGGATAGTTATAATATCGATTACTTTGGCAACCTTGATATTGGCGTACACTCTCATCAACTGAGCGGTCAGGATTCTAAGTTTGAAGTGGACGGTGGAATGCTGTCAACATCTTATGCCGGAGTGCGCGCGAATGCACCGCTGAGTGAATCGTTAACTTTGAATGCTGAAATCGCCAGTTTTTTCCGACTTGATGATGGAGATATAACCCGTGGCCTTGATGGTGAAGGAACGTTTAGTCGCGCTGCATGGGCCGGGATTAAAGGTGGGTTTGGTTCTATACGTCTGGGCCGGATCAGCACCCTGAACTTTATTAATACCATTCGTTTTAACCCGTTTGGCGCGTCGCCTAAATTTAGTCCCAGTTTTATGCATAACTATGTAGGCAGTCCCGCCCAGCCGATGTCTACTGGCATGGGCGGCAGCGATAGCGGCTGGGATAACACCATTAATTATACTGCTCCTAAACTGGCCGGGGCTGTTTTATCTTTGTCATATGCGCCGGATGAAGGCAGTAACCGGGGAGAAAGGATGGGGGGAAGTATCACTGTCGGCGGATACCCTTTCGCTGCGGTTCTGTCGGTAGAGAAGATTACTGATGCATCGATAACGTATCCAATGGCTTTGACTACACTGGCTACAGCGTTTCCGGTGTTTACAGCACAGCAGTACAGTACCCGGCAACTGGGTACATCCTATGATTTCAAAACGTTTAAACTCTTTGGTCAGTTGAGCCGTTCTAAAGTGGAAGGTATGCGTGCGGGTGGTGCGCAAAACTATGAGATTAAGATGGCGCAGTTTGGTATATCTGTCCCTGCGGGACCGGGAGTCGCCAAAGCTTCTTTTGCCAACAGCACGATGGACAGAAGCTGGGGGGCGAATCTTAAAAGGGATACTCTGACAGTGGGGTATGATTACACCCTTTCGGATAATGCAATCTGGTATACACGTTATATGCACGATAAGGTCTCAGATCTGTCCGTTGGCAACAGTTATGCCATGGGTGTGAACTATTCTTTCTGATTGATCAGTGTTCAGTTGGATAATTTTGTAGGTGAGGGCGGTTTGTTATCCCGGGGAATTTAAGAGCCCGGGTTTCTTTACCGTCTTTTTCGAGGAGGTTTAGCCTCCTCATTTTTTATTTAGCATCCATCAGCAGAGCTACGCTCTGCATTTTCAACCACTGATGCGCCGGATCACTGTCGAGTATTTTGTTCCACTGGATATACTCTTTAAGATTGGGGATTTTTTCGGGTACATCAAGAATTTTAAGTGGCATGGTATCAGCGTATATCCGGGCCAACCGATACTGCATAATCGCTACCCGGTTGGTGCCATTCAATAGATGTGGCAGTGTATTAAAGTTACTGGTAGAGACTTCAATCAGCCTGGCATTGCCGAATTTTCGGGCATAGTCCTCTTCAAAACTGGGTGCTCTGTTTTCGCCCAGATTAATTACGATGTGACCCAGACTGAGATAGAGGTCATAGCTCATTTCATCTCCGACCCAGGGATTATTCTCCCACACCACACAGACATAATGATCCTCGAACAGTAGCTGCTTCGGGTGATTAGCGGTCATATAAACATCAGGCTGGATTAAAAAATCTATATCGCCCCTGGAAAGTAACTCTTCATACTGGTTGTTGTTTGGAATTATATCGAATGTCATATTCGGGGCCAGAGGCTGAATATGGTTAAAAAAGGGAGCCAGAAAGACGCTGGTTACGTAGTCAGATGCCATCACTCTGAAATGTCGTGTGGATGTCTCAGGGTTAAATTCCTTGTTACTGACGATATTTGTCTGGATATCAAGCAATACACGCTTTAACGGCTCTTCAAGTGAGATCGCTAACGGTGTAGCGATCATTTTCCTGCCGGTTTTGACCAGCAACTCATCATCAAAATATTCCCTCAGGCGAGCCAGTAAGCCGCTGGCGGCGGATTGACTGACATTAAGCTTATCTGCAGCCCTGGTAACATTCTTTTCCGTTAACATAGCGTCCAGAGCAACCAACAAATTAAGGTCCAAATGGTGAAAACGCATAGTGTATCCTTCTTTATAATCATCTAAAAAAGTTGATGATAGTTATCGTAAAATATGATTTTTTTTATATATTAAGTTTATCTATTATTTTCCTCTGATACAGCAAATAACAAAAATAAAGAGGAAATTTAACTATGAAACCTATCTGCTATCGGTCGCGTAATACGTCCCGCACTCCGACTATATTGGATTCTCTTTCTACCAGACCAATCCTTAAAAAAGGAGGTGAGGTATGAAATCCTCATCTGAGTTCATGCAAAACTGGCGATTATTACTGGCCACCTTTATTGGTATTTCCGTAGGGGTGAGCTCAATCTATTTTTATTCCATCGGCCTGTTTATGAAACCGATTGCCGCTGAGTTTGGCTGGACACGAGCAGACTCATCCCTGGGGGCTCTGGTGGGGACTTCCTGCGCTGCTTTGATGGTGATACCCACCGGCTGGCTGGTGGACAGGTTTGGTAGTGCCCGGGTTGCGTTTGTCTGTTTAGCTTGTCTGGCGGCGTCATTTTTTGCTCTTGGTCTGTTTACCGTTGATCTCACCAGTTATCTGATCATTATTTCAGTGATGTCTATGCTGACCGCGGGCTCAACCCCTCTGCCTTTTACGCGTCTGGTGATTGTGGCTTTTGAAAAAAACCGGGGTAAAGCGTTGGGGCTTATTCTGACCGGTACGGGGACTGGGGCGATACTGCTGCCGAAACTGTTGGCTCCTTACATTGCTGAACATGGATGGAGAAGCGGTTATTTTGCGCTGGGAACTGTTGTACTGATCTCGATTCCAGTGATCTGGTTACTACTGAGAGGTGCCAAAGACACTGAAATCAGCACCGAGAAAGAGCGGTTTTCTGCAGTAAGCTTGTTCAATACTCGTCGTTTCTATCATCTCTGCCTGATCTTTTTCTTAACGGCAGTGGCAGTACTGGGCACCGTAGCGCATTTCTTCTCGATGCTCACAGATAGTGGGCTGACACCTCCGCAGGCGGGTGCTGTTGCTTCATTAATTGGCGTGTCGGTAATAGCGGGACGTCTGATTACCGGTGTGTTGCTGGATCGTTTCTCTGCCGCCTATATCACCGCGGGTTTGTTTCTGGTTGCCAGTGTTGGACTGTTAACGCTGGGACTCGGTGGACCTGCGTATGCCAAGCTGGGAGCTATTATCACTGGTCTGGCTATAGGCTCTGAAGTTGACCTGATCTCTTTTCTTGTAGGGCGTCTTTTCGTCCGTAAAGTGTATGGGGTTGCTTATGGTGCAGTGTATGCCGTCTTCCTGGTTGGCGGAGCGATCGGCCCCTATATTGCCGGACGCTTGTTTGATATGACGGGTGACTACAGCAGTTGGCTGTATACCGCTTCGGCTTCTCTGCTCATCGCCAGTCTGTTGTCACTGTTTATTCCGGTTAAGCACACTGAGCAATCGCCGATGACTGCTAAAGCAGTCGCCTGAATCTTCGGCCAACAGGATCTGCTATGAAATTTGCAACCCTAAAGAATGACCAGCGTGACGGGGAGTTGGCACTGGTTTCCAGAGATCTCAGCCAGGCTCTGGATATTCATCATATAGTGCCAGGATTACAGCTGTTGTTGGAAAACTGGGAAAGCTATTCTCCGGCACTTGAACAGCTTTATCAGCAACTCAATACACGCTCTATTGACAGTGCTTTTCCGTTTAACAGTGCTGCGGCGATGGCACCTCTGCCGAGGTCTTATCAGTGGCTGGATGGTTCCGCGTTTCTGAATCATGGCCATCTGATTCAGCAAGCTTTTAAATTACCCCCTCAGGATGACGAGAGGATTCCGCTAATGTATCAGGGGGCGTCTGATACGTTTATCGGTGCCAATGATCCGATTCAGCTGCCGAGTGAAGATCATGATATCGATTTTGAAGGCGAATTTGTTGTTTTCCTCGATGATGTCCCTATGGCGTGTCCGGCGGACCAGGCGCTGGAACATGTCAGGCTGATCTCCATTGTGAATGATGTCAGTTTGCGTAGTTTTATTCAGCGAGAGATACGCAGCGGGTTTGGTTTCATTCAGGCAAAGCCCTCATCCAGTTTCGCTCCGGTAGCGGTGACACCCGATGAGCTTGATGGAAACTGGCGGGATGGGCGGGTCTGCCTGCCTCTGTCCGTAACCTGGAATGGGACGTTGTTTGGTCATCCTGACGGGGGGGAAATGGATTTCAGTTTTGCTGAGTTGATAGCACATGCGGCATACACCCGAAATCTGGGGGCAGGCACGATTATCGGTTCAGGAACCGTGTCCAATAAAGATTCCCGAAGAGGTTCATCCTGTATCGCTGAAAGGCGGGCACTGGAGATGATTGAGACCGGTAGTATGACAACTGCATTTATGCAGTTCGGTGATCAGATTCGTATGGAAGTTTTCAACGCTGATAATGAGACTGTTTTTGGCGCCATTGATCAGCGTGTTTCTCAGGGAGTTGTATATGAGTAACTTAATCAGATCAAATCGACGGATTGTGGATCTGTCAGTCAGCCTGAATAACAATCCCTATACCGATCCACCGCCGTTGCTACCGAAAATCGATTATAAAGATCATCAGCAGGGTTTACCCAGTTTACTTGGGATGTTTCCCGGGTTAACCGCAGCGGATCTGCCGGGCCGGGAGGGGTGGGCCGTTGAAGATATGGTACTGACCACTCATAGTGGAACCCATATGGATGCTCCCTGGCACTATGCTTCCACCACCGATGGTGGGGAACCTTCCTGGGGCATTGATGAGCTTCCTCTGGAATGGTGTTTACAACCGGGTGTGAAACTGGATTTTCGTCATCTTCCTGATGGTTATGTGATAACGCCTCAGGATATTAAGCATGAGCTGGAGCGGATCAGTTATCGTCTTCAGCCTCTGGATATTGTTCTGGTTAATACCCGGGCCGGAAAGCTCTATGGTCAGCCTGAATATCTGGATGCTGGGGTTGGTATGGGACGGGAAGCAACCCTGTTTTTACTGGAACAAGGGGTGCGGGTTGTTGGTACTGATGCCTGGAGCTGGGATGCACCTTTCAGTTTTACCGCGAAGCGGTTTAGCGAAGAAAAAAATCCAGCTATCGTCTGGGAAGGTCATAAAGCGGGACGGGATATAGCGTATGGACAGATGGAAAAACTCTCCAATCTGGAATCTCTGCCTGCTTACGGTTTTATTGTCTCCTGTTTCCCATACAAGATAGAAAAAGCATCAGCGGGATTCGTAAGGGCGGTGGCAATTTTTGATCACTGAGGATGACTCCCTCTCCTGTGTCTGAATGATCGGAGTTCGATCGCTGCGCTAGTCCGATCATTTCATTTGTCCGAACGCAGCCTTCGGCTGCTTGTCCTCTTTGGCCAGGTTTTTTGTGGGAGCGACTCTCTGGGTTCCTTAGGCTCATGTAGGAGCTGCTTTAGCATGCCCTTTGGATACCAGCAGTGATTTTAGGCAATGATACATTTTGTCAGGTTAGCGTTGACCATGACATGGGCACTAGTTAGACAGTGTAAACACGTTAGGTGTTTTATTTTAGGCAGTGGCTAATGTCGTTGTGAGTTTTTACACTGATCCCGAATATGGGGGCTCGAGGGGGCGGAAATAAGCATAATAGCCAGCCGTTTTGACCGGTTGCCGGCTCAGAGTGGTGTGTTTCAGGCCCCGGGAAATGGTCACTGTACCATCTGTGGCCGGCCGCTTTGTCTCAGCATTTTCTGGATGGCTTGCTTGCGAACGGCGTCCAGATAGTGTTGATAATCATTGAAGCCCTGCTCATTGGCTGCCATGTTCAGCGACTGCTGTTGGGATATCGCCCGTAGCGATTTTAGCTGCATCGCCCGTTGCTGGAGTTTGCTGATGACGAGTACTTGCGGATGGACTGGCTTCATTGCGTATCGCTCCTTTATTAATTACATCGACAGATTTTCCAGTGTAGAACGGATTTCAAGGGTTGCCAGTTTGATATGAGTTTGTGGATGCTTTATTGATCCCGGTCAGTTTGTTGTATTCGGGTCATACGGCCGCGGGCTTGCGCGTCCCGCAATGAAAAACTTCGATTTTCTTGCCAGTGTTGTCAGTAGCGCTAACTGGCATGCTCTTGCTATCTTCTTTGTATGATGTTGCTTAAAGCTCAAACCAAATCTAGTACTTTTCATATCCCGGATACCGCAGGGTGAGCCCGCTTTTATTAGTGAGTATCGGGTGGCCCGACGGCGATTCACCACAGTAGCCAAAGGACATGCTAAGAGTACAGAGATAAAAACGCCTCCCTGCACCCAGGAATCGCCCCTTTCGCATACAGACACAGTTTATTGTCAATCCGGTTTCTATTTGCAACGTTTTACCCGTAAAATACTCCCGCGCTGGACACCGGCGCTATACAGGGAGCCACATGAAAAGGATTTTTTCAAAGTGATTTTAACTCAGTCAGTTAGCCAGTTTTTTACTCAGATGCTCTGTTTGTGTGTTTCTGCGCACTGGCAATGTGCTTCAGAGTAGAACGCTGGGTAGTCGTTAAGCTGCTCCAAACAAGAAAATTTTACCCATTTCATACAACACTGTCGGTCTTACACTGCTTGTTTATATGGATGTTTACGAAAGCTTATTTATAACCGGGATGAAAAATGAAGAAACCTATTATTATTGGTCTGGTTGCCGTTGCTGCGGTAGCCGGTGGATTACCTTATGCATCAGGCTATCTGGCAGAGTCACAAACAAGACAGTCGCTTGTTGATCTGAATTCACGGTCCCCCTACGGGAAGATGGAGATTGTGAAGTATGAGCGGGGATATAAGGCAACCTATGCGGAATATAAGTGGGTGACCAATCCCGAGCTGGAACAGGACCTGCCAATCGGTGAGGTAGTGATTGGCTGTGACGGTGTGCACAAAATGCTCAGCTTCGATTACTCATGCACCCTGAAAAATATGGGGCTTCAGGATGAGCAGATCCGTGCAGCCTTTAAAGGTAAAGAGCCTGTCACTATCTCAGGTAATATTGATCTGATGGGGGAGGAAACCTCTCAGATGACTATTAACCCGTTCGATATCACCACTGCAACAAACGTCAGAATCACATCCGACGGTGGTCGCATGAGTTCAAAGGCGAACGCTTCATTGTCGGAGGTAGAGGTTGATGGAACGTTTTCACCGGTTGCCGTTGTGGATGCTGGCGGTGGCGAGGTGCGTATCAGCGAGTCAACCCTGACGATGGATGGCGCTATGTACGAAAAGCGTTTTTTCCTTGGAGACAGTAAGTTTAACGTTGATCATATAACGGTTGTTGCCCCAGAGCTGGAAGCCCCCCTGACAGTCAAAGGCGTTTCAATGGTTTCCAGTGGTGATGTTGAAAATGGTAACTATAGCGGTGATGGCAGCCTTAACATTGGCGAATTTACCCTGCCTGCGGCGTTGAATAAAAGAACTAACAGCGATGTATCGGTAAAAGATGTGAGTATAGGCGTCAGCTTTGCCGATACCCCTTTTGCACCGATTTCAAAGCTGTCTGATTACTCTCAGAAGCTGGCAAAACAGATGTCAGAATCAGGCTCGGTTGACCCGGGTATGGTTGGGATGGATGAGCAGTTTCTTAAAGAGCAGGTAGTCGCGTTATTGAAAAAAGATCTGGCGATCAATCTTTGGGTGAACTCAGACGTCAATGATGGTGCCCTGGAATCACACGTTAACACCCTGTTAACCAAAGATATCACCGAGGAATTTATCTCTGAACTGGAAACTGGTGGTGCGTTAGCAGCGATGAAACTGCTGCAGCAGGTGGATCTGGATATTCTGGTGGCCATCCCCAATAGCGTGTCTGAGCTTTCGCCGGAAGTCGCGATGATGGCGGCGATGAGCAACAAGTTTGTTGCGGATGATGCTGGATTAACGGCAAAACTGATTCTCAAGGACGGTGCCATTACACTCAACGGTGAACCCACCTCGATTGAAAACCTGATGCGATAACTCTGTTATCTGAAGTGATAGTCCGCTGGCGTCTGAGAGATCAGGCAGGCGTCAGTTGCTGAACTCACTGACCTGATCAACCGTCAACAGGTTACAAAAGGCCACTCAGTGATGAGTGGCCTTTCATGTTTTTAACCTGACGGGCTGCCGATCCACACTTGTGAATCGCTCAACCGTTAACCGCTTTACCTGATAAATGAGTCATGCTCTGTGAAGGCTCTTTTTTCAGGTCAGAGGGTTCAGGTTTTTCTGATCAATAAAGTTTTTTGCGTACTGTTGCCAGTGTTTGACACTCAGACTCCGGTCCGAAACCTGGTCAACCAGGGTAAAGCTTTTCTGGTGATTTTTTCTGGCGATCACACCACTGATCCGGAACACCCCGCCATTTTCTTCAGGTGTTGCCAGGATGGTATAGCCTTTATATCGGATTGCCCCCTCAGGCAGGGGCGTAAACAGTGATTTCAGCGCTGATAGCAGGGACATGGTTCTCTCCTCTTTTTTTATTCCATGTATAGAGCAGGCGAAGCCCAAGAGGAAGCGTTGAGATACCAAAGTATGTTTATGGGTGTATGAAAAAGGTACTAAGGTTGGATAAGCGATAGCGGTTCGAGAGGAGATCAGAAGCGCAGTCAGCCTCGCAACGTGCTCTGCTGCTGATCTTCAGGGTGTCACAAAAAAGGCCGCTCACGGGGAGCGGCCTTTTGCGTTTTAACGTAAACCAATATCAAACTTACTCTTGCGAATAGCTCTCAATCGATGGACAGGCGCAGAACAGGTTGCGGTCGCCATAGACGTTGTCGATGCGGTTAACCGTTGGCCAGAACTTGTTGGCTTTAACGGACGCCAGCGGGAAGGCACCCAGAACCGGAGAGTAGGGGCGATCCCAGTTAGGATCGATCAGGTCTTCCAGTGTGTGAGGTGCGCCTTTCAGCGGGTTCTTTTCAGCATCCATAATACCGGCTTCCACATCGGCGATCTCCTGACGGATAGCCGTCATCGCTTCGATGAAACGGTCCAGTTCGCAGAGGGGCTCGGACTCGGTGGGCTCGATCATCAGGGTGCCGGCCACCGGGAAGGACATGGTCGGTGCATGGAAACCGTAATCCATCAGGCGTTTGGCCACATCCTCTTCAGAGATACCGGTGCGCTCTTTCAGTGGGCGCAGGTCGATGATGCATTCGTGGGCGACTTTGTCGTTACGGCCGGTGTAGAGCACCGGGTAGTGTTCACCCAGCTTCTTCGCCATGTAATTGGCATTGAGAATGGCAACTTCAGTCGCTTTACGCAGACCCGGCTGACCCATCAGGGCGATATACACCCAGGTGATCGGCAGGATGCTGGCGCTGCCCCAGGGGGCTGCTGATACGGCACCGTTGTCCGCCTTCGGACCATCAATTTTCTGTACCGGGTGGTTAGCCACGAACGGTGCCAGGTGCGCTTTGATACCGATAGGGCCCATACCCGGGCCACCGCCACCGTGAGGGATACAGAAGGTTTTGTGCAGGTTAAGGTGGGACACGTCCGCGCCAATTTCGCCCGGCTGGCTGATCGCCACCTGCGCGTTCATATTGGCACCATCCATATACACCTGCCCGCCATGCTGGTGGATGATTTCGCAGATCTCGCGGATGCTCTCTTCGTATACACCGTGGGTCGATGGGTAGGTGATCATCAGGCAGGCGAGGTTGTCGGCGTGCAGTTCTGCTTTGGCCCGCATATCCGCCATATCGACGTTGCCTTTGTCGTCACAGCCGACGATAACTACTTTCATATCTGCCAGTGCTGCGGATGCGGGGTTAGTCCCGTGCGCCGAGCTTGGGATCAGACAGATGTTGCGGTGATCATCGCCGTTGGCCTGATGGAATTTGCGGATCGCCAGCAGACCTGCATATTCGCCCTGTGCGCCGGAGTTCGGTTGCATGCAGATGGCATCGAAACCGGTGATGGCGATCAGCATCTGTTCCAGAGAGTTGATCATCTCGCTGTAGCCAGCGGCCTGATCAATCGGTGCAAACGGGTGCAGGTTGGCAAACTCAGGCCAGCTGACCGGAATCATCTCAGCCGTGGCGTTCAGCTTCATGGTGCAGGAACCCAGTGCGATCATCGCGTGGGTCAGCGAAATATCTTTGTTTTCCAGCCGCTTGAGGTAGCGCAGCATCTCGGTTTCACTGTGGTGGGTGTTGAATACCGGATGGCTCAGAATCGCAGAGGTGCGCACCAGTTCTGCCGGGATGGATGCTGAGCCGTTGGTGACCAACTGGGTATCAATCGCGTCAATATCCAGACCGTGATCAGCCCCCAGAATCGCCTGCCACAGATCGAGAATATCCTGCCGCTCGGTTTTTTCGTCGCAGGTGATACCCAACTGATCGCTGCCCACTTTACGCAGGTTGATCCCCAGTGCCAGCGCGGCTTCATAGGCGTTGTCACGTTGTTCCCCCAGATCCAGAGTGAGGGTGTCGAACCAGTGGCTGTTAACCAGTTGAACCCCTTTAACCTGCAGACCGGTGGCGAGAATATCAGCCATCCGGTGGATGCGGCCAGCGATCGTCTTCAGACCCTCAGGACCATGATAGGTGGCGTAGAAACCTGCCATATTGGCCAGCAGCACCTGTGCAGTACAGATGTTAGAGGTCGCTTTCTCGCGGCGGATATGTTGCTCACGGGTCTGCATCGCCATCCGCAGCGCCTGATTACCGCGGCTATCGACAGACACGCCAATAATACGGCCAGGTACCGAACGCTTGTATTCATCGCGGGTGGCAAAGTAGGCCGCGTGCGGGCCTCCAAAGCCCATCGGTACACCAAAACGCTGAGCGGAACCGAACACAACATCGGCCCCCAGCTCGCCCGGTGACTTGAGCATTACCAGACTCATGATATCGGCGGCGGCACAGAACAGCGCTTTTTTGGCGTGGGTTTTTTCAATCAGTTCAGAGAGATCTTTCACATGGCCGTAGGTGCCCGGGTACTGAGCGATCACGCCGAACGGTTCGTGCTGATCGATCAGGCTGTCCAGATCGCCAACAATGACTTCATAGCCCAGCGGCTCGGCACGGGTTTGAATCACGCTGATATTTTGCGGATGCAGGTTTTCATCCACCAGGAAGATGTTGGCTTTACGCGCTTTGGACATCCGCTTACATAGCGTCATCGCTTCGGCCGCCGCAGTGGCTTCATCCAGCAGCGAGGCGTTGGCCAGATCCAGACCGGTAAGGTCAAGCACCATCTGCTGATAGTTCAGCAGGGCTTCGAGACGTCCCTGAGCGACTTCAGGCTGATAGGGCGTATAGGCGGTGTACCAGCCGGGGTTTTCCAGAACATTACGCAGGATAACATTGGGCACGATGGTGTCGGTGTAACCCATACCGATCATGGAGCGGTTGATCACATTTTTCGAGGCGATCTGCTTCAGTTCCGCCAGCACATCATCCTCAGTACGGCAGGTGTCCAGGTTGATTGGTTGTTTCAGCTGGATGCTGCCGGGGACGGTCTGCCCGATCAACTGATCCAGGGATTCCAGCCCCAGTTCGGCCAGCATAGACAGCTGTTCTTCGGTGTTGGGGCCGATATGACGACCGATAAATGCATCAGTCTGTTCCAGCTGTGCCAGGGATTGGATGTTATCTGCGCTCATGGTGTGTGTCCTGCGAAGATCAAAATTGAAAATGGGTAAGTAAAATACAAAACGTGCACGGAGGCTTACTGGCTAAGCGTTAGTTGGTTTAACCGCCCCTCTGATTTTGGTGGCGTATGATACAGCTTTTTGTGGCGTTGATGTATTAAAAAATAGTCGATATTCCATTATTGGAAACAGATGTGCTTATAGTGTCGGGTCTGTTTCCACTATAGACCCCAATATCAGTGCGGCAATATGTCACAGCACCATGCGGCATCCTGTCACACCTCAGCAGCAGCACGTGAATTTACAATAGCGGTAAATGCTTATATCTGTCTCTGCTAAGGAACGCTGTATGATCAAGACAACCCTTTCGCTGGCGGTCGCCGCCGCTATTTCCGCCCCGGCATTCGCCGGCCATGATGATAAACCGCTGGTGATCGAGATAACCTCGGGTCTGCCGCAGGTGGAAAATACTGTGCAGAGTGAAACCGCAGCGGTGCAGGCATCCCCGACGACGGATGGTGGGGAGTTGTTGCAAAGCCTGAGCGGTGTCTCCGGTATCCGTATGGGGGGCCGGTCGATCGACCCGGTGATCCGGGGGCAGAGCCAGACCCAACTGAATATTCTGCTGGATGGCGCCTATGTTCATGGTGGCTGCCCCAACCGGATGGACCCCCCGACCTCATATAGTAATGTTGATAGCTATGACAGTGTTACCGTAATCAAGGGCAATCGTACCGTTGTCTATGGCGGGGGCGGTTCCGGCGGAACGGTACTGTTTGAGCGGGACTGGCCGCAGTTTGATGACAAGGGTTACAGCGGTGAACTGAGTGCCAGCTATCAGGGCAACAGTGACCGCTATGAACTGGGAGCCGATGTTGCGGCAGGGTCTGATCAGGGCTATATCCGCATTATTGGCCATAAAACCGAAGCCGATAATTATCAGGATGGTGATGGTAATGAGGTGCGCTCATCCTTTGAAAGCCTGTCTAAATCACTGTTGGTGGGGTATAGGCTGACAGATCTGACCACTATCGAAGCCAGTTATGAGAAGCAGGAAGAGGATGATGTTCTGTTTGCTGGTGCGGGGATGGACTCGCCCTATGCAGATGCCGACACCTCCCGTCTGAAACTGACCCATGAGTTTGAGCAGGGTGCGTTACAACAGATGCAGCTGGAACTGTATAAGTCAGATGTTAAGCACAATATGGATAACTACAGCCTGCGCCCGTCGGGAATGATGAAGATGCAGGCGCCATCAACCTCTGACACCGAAGGGCTGCGGCTGATATTTGATGCCCGGGCTGCTGATATCGACTGGACCTTCGGGGCGGATATACAGAATAACGAACGTAATGCAGAGTTGCGGAATGCCGCCGGAGTCGTGCAGCGGATTATGTGGCCGGGCGCAGAGATTAAGCAGACCGGTGTGTTTGCTGAGGGTGAAAAAGCGCTGGGGGCCGATGACATTGTCAAAGGCGGGCTGCGCTACGATCTGATTAAAGCGGAAGCCACCCGCAGAGATGAGACTGCGGGTATGCCGGTCTTAAGTTCAGCCGATATCTGGCAACTGGCCGGAGCGCCGGCCGATGCAGGAGAACAACGGACCGAGCATAATGTGGGCGGTTTTGCCAGCTGGACTCACCGTCTGAATGATCAGTACACAGTTGAAAGTACGTTGTCACGTAGCGTGCGTACTGCCGATGCCACCGAACGCTATATGGCGCGTTATACCATGACCGGTGACTGGATCGGGAATCCGGAACTGGCCCCCGAGAAACATCATCAGTTGGAGGTCAGTCTGCAGGGTAATCTGGATTCTGTGAGCTGGTCGGCAACGGGCTGGTATAACCGTGTCAATGATTACATTCTGCGCGAAACCGTGACTGCGGGGATGAAAAACCGTGATCTCTATCGCAATGTTGAGGCGGAACTCTATGGCGCTGAACTGGAAGCGGCATACCCGCTGAATGCTAATTGGCAACTGGGTAGCTCACTTGCCTGGACGGTGGGGAATAATCTGGATGATGATACGCCCCTGTCACGTATTGCACCGCTGGAGCTGAACAGCGCACTGGATTACCAGAAAGACCGTCTGCAGATGGGAGTCGAGTGGCAACTGGTCGCCAGTCAGAAAGATATCTGTCTCAGTGGCGCTGCCAACTGCGGTGGCCAGGATGTGCGCAAAACCCCGGGCTATGGCATCGTTAATATGCACGCACAGTATGAGTTTGAGAGTGGTTTAAGCCTGATCGCCGGTGTGGATAACCTGATGGATAAAGCCTACACCGTGCATGAAAGCCGGGGTGATGTGACCACCGGTACCAGTTATCAGGTGACTGAGCCGGGCCGCAGCGCCTGGATCCGGGTAACACAGTCGTTCTGATCGTTTTGGATTTTCCCTTTAGTCTTGCCGGGTCCTTTGACCCGGCTTTTTTATATCTTTGTTTTGGTAAGAGCGTTTTACCGCAGGGACACCGCGGACACAGAGAAGAGCTTTGGGGTAAGAGCGGTTTTCCAGAGTAAGAGCTGTTCACCACAGAGGACACAGAGGTCCACAGAGAAGAGCTTTACGTTCTTACTTTAGGTCTCGCTTTTCCTCGGTGCTCTCTGTGTTCTCGGTGGTGAGTAATCTTTTGGGGTGGCTTTCGCAGTATCCAAAGGACATACTAAGGGCGCGGAGATCCACAGAGAAGAGCTTTACGTTCTTACTTTAGGTCTCGCTTTTCCTCGGTGCTCTCTGTGTTCTCGGTGGTGAGTAATCTTTTGGGGTGGC
>NZ_JAFFZO010000004.1:72785-175808 GCF_016924145.1 Amphritea pacifica
CGGAGATCCACAGAGAAGAGCTTTACGTTCTTACTTTAGGTCTCGCTTTTCCTCGGTGCTCTCTGTGTTCTCGGTGGTGAGTAATCTTTTGGGGTGGCTTTACCGCAGTATCCAAAGGACATACTAAGGGCGCGGAGGTCCACAGAGAAGAGCTTTGCTTTAAGTGGTTCTCTGGGTGTGCTTAGCATGCCCTTTGAGTACTGTGCTTTTGGTGGCGAAGTATTTTATAAGAGCTGCTACTCCTCTGGTTTCTGTGGTAAGTATAAGCGCTTAAAAGCTATAAGACGCCGAGATTGAGCCGAAGCTGTGGGTTTCTTTCTGGGTATCAAACTCTTTGCTGCGGAATACCCGGGCGTATGAGATTTTCCAGTCCTCGACCAGCATGCTGGCACCGATACTGAAGTCGCCGACCCAGTTCTCTTTATCCACCGAGTGGCTGTGACTGAATGTGTTACCGTCCAGGAATATATCCCGTAAAACCCAGCGGCCGTCAATCGCCATAAAGCCGTGCAGTCCGAAGTTCTGGTCACGGCTGTAACCGGAGGTGCTTTGGGTACGGAGGTCATTGCTACCTGGGGCGCTGTTGTCTCCTCCGGGGCGCAGTGAAGAGGTACCGAAGTCATCGGGAAGGAACCAGCCTATACGAAACTCTGCACCAGCGTTGAGATAGGTGGCAACGTTGCCGAGACTGGCACCACCATGCCAGATAATATCGTATTCGAGAGCGCCTTTAATGCGTTGAACGGGGGTGCGGTATTTTCGTTCATAGACCAGTTGCAGCCCCAGTTCATTGTTCAGCTGATTGTCCCAGCCATCAAACTTTTCGATGCCACGTATATCGTGCACCAGATCCTGAGCTTCTTTTGCCAGTGATGCCGGGCCGATAAGGCCGATATTCATAATGGCGGAATCCATCCGCTGTTTATGCTTCAGGTGGTAACCCATCCCCAGATAGAGCCAGCCAGCATAGGGGCGGTCATCGGGAACAACCGTGGTGCGTTTATTGTCTTTCGGGGTAAACATCTGCTGTCCCAGGGTGACAACCAGATTTCGGACGATCTCATCCTGTTTCGGCGGAGTATCGTCAAACAGTCCCAACGGTGCGGTGATATAGCGGTTATAGCGTCGGGCCCACACCGGTAGTCGTTTATCATCCAGATAACTGGTCAGGTCCGGTGAGGTCCAGGAAAAACGGATGCCGTTGGTATACTGCTGATCGGTATCGGCAAACAGGTCGTTTTCCAGATAAAAGTTAAAGGTTCCGGGGTTAGACTCGCTGCCGAGCAACGCATTTTTTTCACTGGCAAACGTATCTGGCTGCGAGGAAGCCGCCATAATCGGGGCCGATAGTGTCAGCCCGGCGGTTAGTATTACGGCGGTGGTTTTCATCAGAAGAACAGGTTTCTCTGGGGTTTTTTAATCATGATCTTCCACACCACTACCAGCAGGATCAACAGGATAATGAGTGACAGGTGGGCCACGTTTAGTTGATAGAACTGCCAGTCAGGCACCGGGCAGATACCGGCATTGTCCAGGGTGGTTAGCAGGGCATTGAGACTGCCTTTTTCCAGCAGGACAGAGGTGCTCTGCTGACAACTTTCAGGGATGTCGCTGGTGTCGGCAAACAGGCTGCGCACAATGGTCACCAGACCGCCGGCAATCAGCAGCAGATGCAGTGTCGCCAGCAACCGCTGAAAGTAGACACTGCGGTTTATCAGAAAACCGAGCAGAAAAAATCCTGCCATCAGCAGCAGTATGATGCGTATTACCGAACACAGGGCGCAATTACTCTGATCTATCAACGGTTCGATGTAGATCTCTGTGACGGCCAGACTGGCAACGCAGATCAAAAAGCCTAAGAGATTGTTTGAACGATATGAGGGCTTACCTGAAACATCAAAGGTGCTCACATTATTGTCCTGATCGTTTAAAGTTTATTTTTTAGACCACTGTCCGTTAGGGGTTTGAACATATTGCCCGGCCGGAGCCCGCTGGGTCAGACGCTGGCCAATACGCAACTCGATAATATTTATCTCAACACCTGCGTTACGGGCGGTTTCTGCGTATGCTTCCCGACGTTTGCTGTTGATTGTTTTAACCAGATTATTCACTTCTGGGGTGCTTTTTACGACACCAAGATAGCCGTTAAGTTGTTCACCCACCAGTCCCTGATTTTTAGCATCATCCAGGCTGATCGCCCAGGCAGAGGGAGGGATCGCCAGGCTCAGCAGCAGGGTCGCGAATGTCAGTATATTTTTTATCTGCTTCATGGTGCTCCTCCTCAGAATAGTTCGCTGTTTTCTTCTAACAGGTTATCAATCTCTTTATCAACCTTAATCAGTATCTCGTGTTTTATCTTCACATTAAGATTGATAGTGATCGGTTCATTAGGAACAGCGACCTGTACGGTTGGTGTACAGGCAGCCAACATCAGCATTAAACTGCATAATGTCAGCGATTGTAGTGTTTTTGGCATATACATATGCTGTTCTCCGTCAATAGTAAAGCACGTTTATGATACCGTTGTGGCAGCCCTGCCTGATTGTAACCTGTCAACGGTATCGCTTTTCCAGTGTTTTCGTCAATTTGTCTGTAAATTGAAGGGCTTGTAACAATTTCGGGATGTTTTCCTCGATATTGATGGTAAAGTCGACTGGCTGTCCCCGGTTCCAGTTGGGATTATGTCCTTTCAGGTGGGTTTTTAGCAGGGCCTCCCCATCTGGCTGGTAATCCAGTTCAATTCCCAGACTCTCATAGCGCATGTTACGCAGCGCATCAAAGGCGATGCCCAGGGCCGGGTTGGCTGCCTGTAACGCCAGAAACTCCGCCGGTGGTTCGAACCTGATCCAGCCCCCGTCCGGGGTGCTGAGAACCTGTCCCCCTGTGATGGTTAACGCCCCGTCACTGAAGTGGACCGGCATCTGACCATTAAGGGTTCCGCTACCGGTGAGTCCCTCCTGCTGCTCCAGCGCGATCAGTTGCGCCAGATCGATCCCTGTCACCGCGATGGCCGTCTTAAAGTCGGGATTATCCAATGCCAGTGTTACCGGCAGGGTGGTCACTTTGCCTCCGAGCAGGTCAACAGTGCTACTGTCGAGCTGCAGCGTCTGTTTGCCAGCTGTGCTGTGTTCAAGGCGGTAGTGTCCTGAGAAGTTCTGCAGAGGCACACCGACATCGATAAAAGCGATCTTTAACTGACCGCTATCCTCTAATTTACCGCGATGGTTCTTAACCGTTTCTGAACTCCAGTCAATTTCGTAGAGATGGGTCTGATCGTAACTGAGGCTGGCTTTCTCTGTCCGGTTTAACAGTCGCAGTGCGATGCCATTGTTATTCATATCCAGCCAGCCTGACTGGTGCAGTGTGCCGGCAGTGAATACCAGTTCCGGGGGGATCTCCTGGCTAAAACGTCGCAGTAGTTTTTCGATACCGTTGAGTGGCACGGCGGTTTTCCAGCTGCCGGTGGTACGGTTGCTTGTAAGATCAGTGGTGGTTGAACCGCTGATCTCTGTCGCAGCAGCCAGCAGCCGGTCCTGTAGATTGAGGCTGAAACGCTGGCTAATCCTGTCCGGGCTGATGTCAGCATGGCTATGCAGTTGCATCAGCGGCAGTGAGCGGGTGTTATAACTTCCTTCGATCTGGTCAGCCGTCAGATCAGCCTGCAGATGCTGGTCACTGAGCCTGATCTCTGACAGTGAGAGTAATAGGGGGGTTGAACCGATCTGTATATCCGGTTGTCCGGTGGATTTAATCGTCACCGGTTGCAGGCTGATACGCAGATCTGTCCGGGGTAACTGCAGCGCCTCAATACCAGACTGACTGAGAGTGTGCACGGTGGTTTGAATATGCAGGGGATTAACCAGCTCAACCTGTATAGCCTCGGAGCGGATTGTCGGGGCTTCTGGCGTGTCCCCGTGGGCAGCAAACTGCTGGCCGTTGGCAGACAGCTGCTCTATCGTCAGGGTCAGTTCATCGTTTTTCAATGTCAGTGCTGAGTGTTGTTGCATATCCAGTCGTGCCAGCTCAGGAATGGGCTGCTGCAGGGTAACCTGGCTGGAGACCTGATAGTGATGGCGGGCGCCGCCGAGACCACTGTTGAGGGGGAATTCGCTACTGCCAGAGAGCGTAACGATGCCGGATATTTCAGGCAGGGTGACCGGCGCAGGCAATGTGATAAACGTCGTTAACAGGGGCTGTTGCAACAGCGTCTGTAGTTGTTCCGGGTAGAGGTTTGTCTGGCTTTGGAGGCTAAGCTGTGGTGCCTGATAGGACAGTGAAAACCGGGTTTTAAGGGCGGGAATCTCCTGGGTGGTCAGGGTCAGCTGGCCTGTGTCCTGATGGTCGATGATCAGCTTCAGAGCGATCTGCGGCGCATCCTGAATCTGGTCAATACTGAGGCGGAACTGCTCTTTATCGGTTGAAAGATGTCCGGAAAAAACCAGTGGAGGAAAGCTGTCGGTCTCAGAAGATGAATGGATATTGACCCTGTAGTGTTCCAGTTTAATCGTATCGGCGGGTAACTGCTTTAACAGATAGGAGGGCAGCGGTGGAAACGGCAGCGGTCCCGGTTCAGTCGTGGCTGCTGAACGCTGCGAGACTGTCAGATCCAGTTGCAGCCCATCTATATGCAAACTTTTAACCCGCTGTGAATTAAATAACAGCCAGGGGGTGAAGCGCAGATCGATTGCTTCCGCCGTCAGGACAAACGACTGATCCGGAGTATTTTTCTGCAGTTTAAACTGGTTGATCCGGATCGTGTTAAGGCCGGGTCTTTGCAAGTCAAAGCTGGCATCGATCTGCTGCTCTGCCAAAAGCTGGCGGACACTGTATTCGGCAATTGCCGGAAGCGCTGCATAGACACTGGCTATCAGGAAGCACAGGAGAGCCGTGGCTATCAGCAGTTTGCGCATGCACGTCTCCCTGTCACAATATTAAACCCCGTTAAACATCAGATATCCTCCAGCTCCATCTCACAGAGCCGGTCGACCGCATCCCTCAGGTGGAAGATGATTTTCGCATACTGGTCGCTGTCGGTGGCAATATCAATATCGCTGAGCCGGTCAGCTGTTTCTTCCAGGGAGGCGCCCTGGGCACTGATACCGTTATCATCCAGTAACCAGTATATCAGACCATAGATCTCCGCCTGGGTTTCAACCGCATCCAGATCCGCCAGAAAGTGGTCGCGCAACTGTTGTAACACGATAAACAGTGGGTCATCCAGGTCTGTTGCTACATAGAGTCTTAGCAGGGTGTCGGCATCCCCGATCAGGTAATCTGCCGCCCCCGGTACCGCCGCTGTTTCGCTGCCGCAGGGTTCAAGGTGAAACGCATCGTTGTGACTACGGATAATAAAACGCATATCGGCGCTGCCTGATCTTTTAAGGTTGAACTGAGTAAATGTTTCAGCCGGAGAGTCTGAGGGTTAACGGATCTTACGCACCACATTAAGGCCATCCCTGACGGTCAGGAAGACGTTTTCCACGTCCGGGTCCTGGGCGATAAGCCGGTTCGTTTCCACCAGGATATCATCGATCTCCGATTCCGGTTGTACCACTTTGCCCGACCAGAGCACATTATCGAGTACGATCAGTCCGCCGGGACGGGTCATCTCTTTTACCCGGTTATAGTAATTAAGATAGTTGCGTTTGTCGGCATCGATAAAGGTGAAATCCAGTGTCAGATCGAGGTTTTCGATGGTTTCCAGGGCGCGGCCAAAGATCACTTCAATTTTATGGCCGTGTTCGCTGCGATCATAGAAGGTCTGGGCAAATTCTATCGCCCGGGGGTTGGTTTCACAGCAGATAAGCCGGCCATCTTCGGGCATCCCTTCGGCAATAGAGAGCGCAGAGTAACCGGTGAACATGCCGATCTCCAGCGCCACTTTCGGCTGGTGGATCGCACTCAGCAGCTTCAGGGTGCGGCCCACTAAACGTCCCGACAGCTTCTGCGGCCAACCCATATTTTCGTTGGTTTTATCGATCAGTTCCTGCAGCAGGGGAGGCTCTTCGCCGGTATGGATAAAGGCGTAATCTTCGATGGCTTCATCAACCAGATACTGGGTCATTCTGTCTCTCTCAACATCACATGTCTGACCCGGACTTTCAGCGCCGTTGCCCTGTTCGGTGCCGGGTAAATTTTGCCGGAGATAATATCACTTTTGAGGCGTGTAGGGATAATGGTGTGTTACGCCGTCAATAATGCTGCGCGGTGACATTTTTCCGCCGTATCCGGGGATATGCCATAGGTTGGGGATGAAAAATCCCTTACAATGATCGTTTTTAAACATTGTAAAAGTGGAGTAACCCCTTGGACCCCCTGATTCTGTTTCTCTGTACCGGTTTTGTCTCTATGTCTGCTGCACTGAGTGCCGGGCAGCTGAATAAACTGGCGGATGCTGATAAGCCCGCATTTATGCAAAGCCGTAATGGTGCGGTAATGGTGATTATGGCGGGAAATCTGGGGGCGCTGACACTGATCGGTGCGCTGGCGTATGGTTTCCGGTTGCTGGAGTGGTGGATCCCGCTGAGCTCTGTTTTCCTCTCTTTTCCGGCCATCTCTCTGGGTATTACCCAGCGTCTGTTGGGTGATCGGGTGAATCTGTTTCTGATGCTGCCACTGACCCTGGTGTCTATCGGTCTGCTATATCATTTCTGGTAAGCTTATTCTCTCCATCAATCAGGAATGACAATGATGACTGCCCAGTTGACTGAACTGTTAAATAGCCCCCTGATGACTGCAGCGTCAGGTGTCGTGCTGGGTTTGCTGTTGGGTCTGATCTGGTTGCAACTGACAAAACAGAAACTCAGCAGTCAGCATCGTTCACAATTGCAGCAAGCAGAGATGGAACAGCAGAAACTGCTGGAGCAACTGGAACGTTTTCAGGTTGATCAGGCGATGGCCAGCGACAAAGTTCAGTATCTGGAACAGGAGCTGCAGCTAAACAGTGCGCGGGTGCGGGATCTGGAGCTGGATCAGGTACGGTTGCAGCAGGTTGAGGCGCATAAATATGCGCTTGATGACCAACTGGCTGAGCAACAGGAGCAGATGGATAATCTGCAACGTTTATTAAGTCAGCGACAGGCACGTATTGCCGAACTGGAAAGCCGGCTGGAGAGTGAGCGGGAATCACAGTCAGAGAAACTGCAGTTGCTGACTGAAGCCCGGGATCAGCTGAAAAGCGAATTTCAGAATCTTGCGAACAAAATCTTTGAAGAGAAATCAGCGAAATTTACCACTGCGAATAAAGACTCTCTCGGTTCACTGTTAACCCCACTACGCGATCAGTTGGGCGAGTTTAAGCGCAAGGTAGAGGATGTCTACGATAAGGAAGCCAAAGACCGCCGCTCGTTGTATGAACAGATTACCCAGCTGAAAGAGCTGAATCAGCAGATGAGTATGGATGCGGTTAACCTGACCAATGCCCTCAAGGGTGAGAGTAAGACTCAGGGAAACTGGGGCGAGGTGATTCTCGAACGGGTGCTGGAACAGTCCGGTCTGCGAAAAGGCTATGAGTATGAAACCCAGGTCTCTCTCAGTGAGCAGGGGCAGCGCTATATGCCGGATGTCATTATCCGTCTGCCGGACGATAAAGACGTTATTGTGGATGCGAAAGTCTCTCTGACCGCCTATGAAAAGTACTGCTCTGCTGATGACACCCCGGCACAGGAGCGGGCTTTAGCCGAACACCTGCAATCGATTCGCAACCATATCCGGGGGCTGAGTGATAAAGCGTATCAGAGCCTGGAAGGGGTGCGATCCCTTGATTTTGTGCTGATGTTTATCCCGGTGGAGGGGGCTTTCCTATTAGCTCTGCAGCAGGATAAAGAGCTGTTCAGCTTTGCCTACGAACGCAACATTATTCTGGTGAGTCCCTCGACGCTGCTGGTGACCTTGCGGACCATCAATAATATCTGGCGTTATGAGCGGCAGAACCGTTTTGCGCAGGAGATCGCCCGTCGTGGCGGTGAGCTGCACGATAAGTTTGTAGGTTTTGTCGAATCCGTGGAAGATATCGGGCGTCATCTTGGACGCACTCAGGCTGCTTACGAAACCGCGCATAAACGCCTCAGCAGTGGCAAGGGGAATCTGGTTAACCAGGCGGCGTCACTGCATAAGCTGGGTGTGAAAAACAAGAAAGAGCTGGATAAAAAACTGACTGATCATGCCTCAGAGTCCGACCCGGATGCTGAACAGCTGGAGATTCTCGACAGATGATCTCGGTGGTGGGTTATGGTTCGCTGTTATCAGAAAGCTCTGCCCGCCAGACGGTGCCGGCGCTGCAAAACTTTCGTCTGGTACGGGTGTCTGGTTTTCGACGTATTTTTAATAAAGTCGGTATCGTGTTTCTCAGCCGTCACGGAGCTGATCCGGAGAGCCTGCAACTGGCCTCCTGTTCAACGCAGAGAGTGGCGGGGTGTGACATTATCTGTAGTCAGTTTGAATGCTCTGCTGAGGATTTTGTCGGGCTCTATGAACGGGAACACCGGTTTCGCTGGATTGAGGTAGAAACCGTGCCGTTAGAACCGTCACAGGCGCCTGATACACCCTCTGTGGGGCGGATGTGTACCGGTTATGATGATCTGGACTACCGCCTCAATAAATGTGTGACACCACAGGAGTATGAGCTGCGGGTAGGGCGGTTCTATACGGGGGCTATCTGGCGCGATGATATTCTGCCTTTCCCCCGCTATCTCGCCTTTTGTTTGCAAGCGGCCGCCTCTCAGGGTCGTGCTGTGCTGGATAACTTTCTGGACAGCAGCTATCTTGCCGATGGTCAGACAACGCTCAGAACCTATCTGGATCAGACCCCGGAGTTGCAGGACTGGCGTAATTTTGAAACGGGTTATCACTATCCTTCCCGCTAGTCCGCACGGTTGCCTGGCTCCATTTTTGATCCTGTTTATATATTCTTTTCCCATCGTTGAATAAAAATTCGTCGGCATGTTTTGCCCGGTTGTTTTTATCAATATGCTGTTTTGAATTTTCATGAAAAATCAAAACTAAATATTGAAAATTCTGTAATTCATCAAAATTAAGTTTTGAAAATTCTTAAAATCATCAAAATTAAATATTGATATGTATGTTTACAGTCAAAATTTAATTTTGATTTTTGTTTATTTTTTGTACAAAAAAGGCGCGATATGTGATAAAAATAGAGGGGTATTCAAAGACGTGCTATATTTGCCGCAACGGCAGAGGCGGTAGGCGATTTGCCGCTAAAGATGGCAAAAAATTGCCGATATAGATAAAAGGCTTCAAAATTTTACAAATATTTAATGGCTAAAATGTTGTGTTTAAAGAAATACTCATTTTTAGCAATTATTTGGTTTATTTTTTGCTGTAGTTGTCAATAATATTGCAAACAGCAAAAAGAATGGTTTTACCGGATAAAAAAATATCCGGGGTTGGTCAAATAACATTCAGGGCTGAAGCAAAAAGCAGCCGGTAAATTACCGTTTCCCGGTAGAGGGGCGGATAGCTAAGTATGTGACTGGATATGGCAATGACGAGCAATATGATCGTGGCACTGGATATAGGCACCTCGAAAGTGGTGTGTCTGGTGGGCGAGGTTGGCCTGGATGGCACGATCGATATCGTTGGTATTGGCTCCCATGAGTCGCGGGGGCTGAAGCGGGGTGTGGTGGTGAATATCGAATCCACCGTGCACTCCATTCAGCGGGCCGTGGAAGAGGCCGAGCTGATGGCGGGCTGTAAGATCCACTCGGTGACCGTGGGGGTCGCCGGCAGCCATATCAACAGCATGAACTCCCACGGCATCGTTGCCGTTCGCGACGGTGAAGTGATGGAGCATGATCTGGAGCGGGTGATTGATGCGGCCCGGGCGGTGGCGATTCCAGCGGATCAGAAAATTCTGCATATCCTGCCGCAGGAGTATGTCATCGATAACCAGGAGGGCATTCGCGAACCGCTGGGGATGTCCGGAGTGCGACTGGAAGCCAAAGTACATCTGGTGACCGGCGCGGTGAATGCGGTGCAGAACATTGAGAAGTGCGTTAAGCGCTGTGGTCTGGCGGTGGACAACGCGGTGCTGGAACAACTGGCATCCAGTTATTCGGTATTGACTGAGGATGAGAAAGAGCTGGGTGTCTGCATGGTGGATATGGGGGGCGGCACCACCGATATCGCTATCTTCACCGGCGGCGCGATCCGCCATACCGCGGTGATCCCGATTGCCGGTGACCAGGTGACCAACGATATTGCCATGGCGCTGCGCACACCGACGCCCCATGCGGAAGAGATCAAGATCAAGTACGCCTGTGCGCTGGCTCAGCTGGCCAGTGCCGAGGACACCATCAAGGTGCCCAGTGTCGGTGATCGTCCGGCGCGGGACTTGTCCCGTCAGGCGCTGGCAGAGGTGGTTGAGCCGCGCTATGACGAACTGTTCACCCTGGTGCAGGCGGAACTGCGCCGCAGCGGTTTTGAAGATCTGGTGGCCGCGGGGATAGTACTGACCGGGGGCACGGCGAAGATGGAAGGGGCGGTGGAGCTGGCGGAAGAGATCTTCCATATGCCGGTGCGACTGGCGTTACCAAAAGGGGTGCGGGGCATGGGGGATATCCTTAACAGCCCGATCTACGCCACCGGCATCGGTCTGTTGCAATACGCCAAACAGGATAGCCATCATCAGGGAGATGCCGTCCCGGTTGATGACGATGAACCAGCAAGAGAGAACATACTGAACCGGATGAAAGCCTGGTTTCAGGGGAATTTTTAGAACGTAATATAAGCAATACAACAGGTGCGGGTTGGGCACTGAACCTGGAGGATAAGGGACATGTTTGAACTAGTTAATAACATCGCGCAGAACGCCGTCATTAAGGTGATTGGCGTTGGTGGTGGCGGTGGTAATGCCGTACAGCACATGGTCTCATCGGAGGTTGATGGGGTCGAATTTATCTGTGCCAATACCGATGCACAGGCGCTCAACAATATGGGCTCGCGCAACGTCCTGCAACTGGGTGGCGAAATCACCAAGGGGCTGGGTGCGGGGGCTAATCCGGATATCGGTCGTGAAGCGGCGATGGAAGACCGTGAGCAGATCCTGGAGATGCTCAGCGGTGCGGATATGGTGTTTATCACCGCTGGCATGGGTGGTGGTACCGGTACCGGGGCGGCGCCAATCGTTGCTGAAGTGGCCAAAGAACTGGGTATCCTGACGGTTGCCGTGGTGACCAAGCCGTTCCCGTTCGAGGGTAAGAAGCGGATGCTGATCGCCGATCAGGGGATCAAAGAGCTGTCCGAGCATGTTGACTCGCTGATTATCGTGCCCAACGAAAAACTGCTGCAGGTACTGGGCAAAAACTGCACCCTGATGAAAGCGTTCGACGAAGCGAATGATGTCCTTAAAGGGGCGGTGCAGGGGATCTCTGATCTGATTATCCGTCCGGGAATGATCAACGTCGACTTTGCGGATGTGCGTACCGTGATGTCAGAGATGGGTACCTCGATGATGGGTACCGGTTCGGCCCGCGGTGATAATCGTGCCATTGAGGCCGCCGAAGCCGCCGTCCGCAGCCCGCTGCTGGAAGATGTCGATCTGATGGGGGCTCGCGGTATTCTGGTGAATATCACCGCCGGTCTGGATCTCGGCCTGGGTGAGTTCAGCGATGTAGGTCAGGTGATCGAAGAGTTTGCTTCAGATAGCGCGACTGTTGTGATCGGCACCGTTATCGACCCAGAGATGTCTGATGAGATTAAAGTCACTGTCGTGGCAACCGGGCTGGGTGGTGCTGAAAAGCAGGATATCCGGGTGGTCAGTAATGGCTCGTCTGCTTCAGGTTCCCGTCGTGCCGCCAGCGCAGTCAGTGATTACAGCCAGCTTGAGCTGCCAACCGTTATGCGTAATCGCAACGATTCTGTCCGTGCTCAGGATAACCCCGTGGTTGAGCCGGAGCCTGCGTCAGAGTCACGTAAAACCGGTACGGATGATATGGAGTTTCTGGATATTCCAGCATTCCTGCGTCGTCAGGCTGATTAAAAGATAGCCCATTGGGGTATGTTCCACCCCTTATCTTTTAACAGCCAAACTTCCCCCGCCTGTGGAGCCATCCCAGGCGGGGTTTTCTTTTTTGAGTCGCTGAAAACCCGGCTGGGTTGCGGTTTTAAACGAATCCGAAAAAAGTCGTTAAAAACCGTTCCAGATGTTTGATTTAAGTCCTGAATTCTATTAAAGTACGCGGCCTCTGATATCGGCATCAGAGAGAACGCCGAGGTTTGCGACGGCGTTAACCCGCACCCAGATGTGCAGGTTATAAGTCTGAAAAGACAGCGTAAACAAAATACGTAGTGAGGTGTCCGAGTGGTTGACTCGGAGGCGAAGCCGCAGAGAACATCGGAGTTTACGACGATGGTAACGAGCACGCAGGCGTGCAGGTTATGAGTCTGAAAAGACAGCGTAAACAACATACGTGGTGAGGTGTCCGAGTGGCCGAAGGAGCACGCCTGGAAAGTGTGTATACCGCAAGGTATCGAGGGTTCGAATCCCTCCCTCACCGCCATCTAATTCAAAACGGAAAAGCCCGGTTTAACCACCGGGCTTTTTTGTATCTGAAATATGAGGGGAGGGTGAGAGTCGAACGCAGTGAGACAACATCGGAGCTTGCGACGATGGCCCTGAAAGGGTGAAAGTTTTCTGTGAATAGCCCTCGCGGGTTCGAGCCGAGCGAAGCGAGACCACATCGGAGCCTGCGACGATAGCCCGAAGGGCGAGGAGTGAAACGACGAGGGCACCGAGCATAGCGAGATAACGTTGGAGCCTGTGACGACGACCCGAAGGGCGAGGAGTGAAACGACGAGTAATCCTCCCTCACCGCCATCTAATTCAAAATGAAACAGCCTGGTTTAACCACCGGGCTTTTTTATGTTTGGAATATGGGCTTCGTCTAAGCCCAAAACATTCTCCCTCATTCCCCTAGAGCCCCTCTGATAACGCTTGTATACTGGCTGCAATTTTGTCTCAGACTCACCATGGGTTCATCATTTTGCATACACTTGCACAGTTAAAATCCGGCGAATTAGCGGGTATTCAGCATCTGAAATTGTCAGAAAATTTGACCACCTTCCCGGTGGAGATTCTGTCGCTGGCGGATACTCTGGAAATTCTTGATCTGTCCCATAACCGGTTGGATTCATTGCCGGATGAGCTGAGACAGCTGCATAAGCTTAAAATCATGTTTGCTTCAAACAACCGCTTTGAGACGCTGCCAAAAGTGCTGGGTGAGTGCGCTAGTCTGGAAATGGTGGGGTTTAAAGCGAACAGAATAAGCCGGGTGCCGGAAAACGCATTGCCGCCCCGGTTACGCTGGCTAATCTTAACGGATAACCGGATTGAAACTCTGCCTGAGTCGCTGGGCGAGCGGCCCCGGTTACAAAAGTTAGCACTGGCGGGTAATCGCTTAACCCATCTGCCACAGAGTATGGCTAAGTTAACCAACCTTGAGTTAGTGCGTATCTCTGCTAACCAGTTGAGTGAGTGCCCTGAACAGCTGCTTGATCTGCCGAAACTCGCCTGGATTGCGTTTTCCGGTAATCCATTCAGTCGTTCAGATCTCAGGATTGACTCTGTTCCGCTTATACGGTCATCCAGCTATACCCAGCAGGAAGTGTTGGGGCAGGGGGCATCGGGTGTAATTTCAAAGGCGGTGTGGAATGAGGATCAAACCCACTTTCCTGATGAGATAGCGGTGAAAGTATTCAAAGGTGAGGTTACCTCTGATGGCTATCCGGAAGATGAGCTGCACGCCTGTTTAAAGGTCGGAGAGCATCCCAATCTGGTACAGCCTTTGGCGCAGGTGAATGAGAATGGGTACTTAGCGTTGATCATGAACCTGATTCCACCGCACTATCGCAATCTGGGGTTGCCGCCATGCTTTCAGAGTTGTACCCGTGACAACTTCCCCGAGGGTGTTTCGCTATCCATCGAACAGATCGATAAAATTGTGCAACAGATGGTGAGTGTCTTTACCCATCTGCATGACCAGCAAGTCTGTCATGGTGATCTGTATGCCCATAACACCCTGTATGACGAAGATGCGAATATCATTTTTGGCGACTTTGGCGCGGCCAGTATGTATCACATGCTAACAGAGAGACAGCAGGAAAAGATCAGGCAGATTGAGCGGCGGGCGCTGCATCATTTTATTGATGATCTGTTGAGTATCTGTGCTGAAACCGATCAACAGAACCTGAGATTCACGCGCCTGAAGCAGAAAGCTACGCATTAGCGTGCCAGGATAAAAGCAAAAGCGGCGATCATTTCCCTTTCAGCTGAATCCAGCATAAATTGAAAACGATAAAGCCTGGTCTGACGACCGGGTTTTTTTGTGTCGGACACATGATAGGGGTCGAGTGCGGTGAGTTCCCCCAGTTTTTTATATAGATATTGGTTGCATTGTCTGTCTGTGCTCATGACAAATTATATTCAGGTCAATGACGCAACATATCTATTATCAGCCGTTAGCCAGCGATCATCGCGTGGGGTGGGTAGTGGGTAAAACGATGAGTTCAATCTATTCTGTTTAGGTTTTGTAATGTAGCTGTATGGTGTTTACTGGCATATTCACTAATATTATGAGTGGTTATAGCGATTGTTGAATACCGGTCTGGGTTAGCAAAGCTAATCGTTTTGCTTAGGAAAGATCGTTTTACAGCGATAGGTGGATTTTCTAAGGTGGGCATAAAGTAACTCAGTAAAGAGATCTTCTGTTATGTCTGTACATCAAGCAAAAATTAACTGGCAGCGCAAACCCCACTGCTCAGATTCAGTGACTTACTCGCGTAATCATCAGGTCAGCCTGAATGGAGATCAGCAACTTCAGGTATCGGCCTCGACGGAATTTAAGGGCGATCCTAACTGTGCAGATCCCGAGCAGATGCTGGTGAGTGCTGTTTCCAGTTGTCATATGCTGTTTTTCCTGGCGATTGCAGAGTTTCAGGGGTTCCGGGTTGAATCATACGAAGATGTTCCTGCAGGATATCTGGAAAAGAACGGCAAAGGCGGGATGGAAATTACCCGTATTGTCCTCTCCCCCAGCGTGATATTCGGTGGAGATAAGCAGCCCGATCAGCAAACAATTTCTAAAATCCATGCCAATGCACATAAGAACTGTTTTATCAGAAACTCGGTTACAGCCAGTGTTGAGATCAATCATTCTTAACTGTTGATATTTTGTGAGGGCTTCTATGAGCACTAATCAGTCAAAAGAGAGTCTTTTGTTGCGCAGCGATCAGAATGGTGCCGTGTTTCTCTCTTTAAACCGGCCGGATAAATTAAATACCTTATCCGAAGCGATGCTGGCTTCACTACAACAGGAACTAGATAGTATCGCCGCTGATCCCACCGTACAGTGTGTCGTCCTGAGTGCTGAGGGGCGCGGATTTTGTGCCGGCCACGATCTGCAAGAGATGCGCAGCAACCCAACGCATAGCTACTATCAGGAACTGTTTCGTCGTTGTGGTCAGGTGATGCAGAGCATCGTTAATCTGCCAGTACCGGTCGTTGCAAAGGTGGGTGGTATCGCCGCCGCTGCAGGCTGTCAACTGGTCGCCAGCTGTGATCTGGTGATCGCTGCCAGATCGGCCCGATTCGCTGTTCCGGGTATTAATGTGGGGTTGTTCTGTTCAACCCCGGCGGTTGCCCTGTCACGCAATATCTCACCTAAGCGGGCATTCGATCTGCTGGTGACCGGCGATATTATTGATGCCGATACTGCGCTGGAATGGGGGCTGATCAGCAGTGTGGTTGATGATGCGGATCTGGATGACGCCGTTGCAGAAAAAGTCGAGAAAATTCTCAGTAAAAGTCCTTCTGCTGTCCGGTTTGGCAAATCGATGTTTAATCCGCAACGCCAGATGTCGCTGGCTGATGCCTATGAATTTGCCGGCAATGTTATGGCGGATAATATGATGAGTCCCGACGCGGGCGAAGGTATTGATGCCTTTCTTGCCAAACGGGCACCGATCTGGGAAAAGCCGGCGGGCTGAGGTTTTTATCTGAGAAAGTCTGTGTGGATCTGCTGGTTTTACTGGCTTTCAATGAATTTAGCATTAGATATTGACGTTATCAGGCACACTCTGCTGGTGCAGGTGAGATAGCTTATCTGACGTAGAGGTCGCTGATGAGTCTTACACAAGAGAAACAATAAAATGACCGAGCAATGTGCATTCAATCAGGCGCTGGAGAAAAACACGGCTAACTATGTCGCTCTGTCGCCACTCAGCTTTATTAAGCGGGCCGCTGCGGTTTATCCGGACAGATCTGCTGTGATATACGACGATAAAGTCTATTCCTGGCGCCAGACCTACGGTCGATGCTGCAAGTTAGCCTCGCTGTTGCAGCAGTTTGGTATTGGCCGAGGCGATACTGTGTCAGCCATGCTGCCAAATATTCCCGCCATGTATGAGGCTCATTTTGGCGTGCCTATGGTTGGTGCCGTGCTGAATGCAATCAATATTCGCCTGGATGCTGAAGCGATTGGTTTTATTCTTAACCACAGTCGCACGCGGCTTTTACTGGTGGATACGGAGTATGCCGATGTTATCGAGAAAGCGCTGACTCTGGTCGAAGGAGATGCCCCGATTGTTATCAACGTTGCTGACCCTGGCTATGGCGAAGGGCGGCTGTTTGGCGGTTTTGAATATGAAGCATTACTGGCTGAACAGCCAGAAGAGACTGAGTGGGAACTTCCGGCAGATGAGTGGGATGCGATTGCGCTGGGATATACCTCCGGCACTACCGGAAACCCAAAAGGCGTGGTCACTCACCATCGGGGTGCTTATCTGAATGCCGTCAGCAATACACTGTCATGGAGCTTACCTTCAAAGGTGGTGTATCTGTGGACTCTGCCAATGTTTCATTGCAATGGCTGGTGTTTTCCCTGGACACTGGCTGCGATCGGTGGAACCAGTGTCTGCCTGCGTAAAGTTGATGCGGAAAAAATTCATCAGCTGATGCGACAGCATCGTGTCACCCATTACTGTGGTGCTCCAATTGTCCATTCGATGATTGCCGATGCTGCCGTCACTCAGAAAACCTCAATCGATCACAAGATCTGTGGATTGATTGCAGGTGCTGCTCCGCCAGCTGCGGTTCTGGAGCGGATGGGGCGGCTTGGCTTTGAGCTGACCCATGTCTATGGTCTGACTGAGACCTACGGTCCCGCTTCGGTATGCGTTAAGCAGGATGACTGGGCCGGTCGCTCACTTGAAGAGCAGGTGGTACTGAACGGTCGGCAGGGGGTGAGCTATCCGTTACAGGAGGAGGTCACCGTGTTAGACCCCCAGACCATGCAACCGGTACCGGCTGATGGCACAACGGTGGGGGAAATCATGTTCCGGGGCAATATTGTTATGAAGGGTTATCTCCATAACGAGACCGCCACCGAGGAGGCATTTGCCGATGGCTGGTTTCATACCGGTGACTTAGCGGTAGTACATGCTGATGGTTATATCAAAATTACCGACCGCTCCAAAGATGTCATCATTTCGGGCGGTGAAAATATATCCTCACTGGAAGTTGAGGATATTATCCAGCGCCATCCTGAAGTGGAGCTTGCAGCGGTTGTGGCTATGCCGGATGAGAAGTGGGGCGAAGTGCCTGCGGCGTTTGTACAATTACGCCCCGGCAGTGAGCTAAGTGAAGAGGCAATCATTGATTTTTGCCGTGATAATATGAGCCGTTTCAAAGCGCCTAAGCGGATTGTATTGGGTAGTCTGCCAACCACCTCAACCGGAAAAATCCAGAAGTTTGCATTGCGTCAGCAACTGAGACCTCAGGCAAGCATGTAATTAACAATTTCCAGGCAGGGGAGCTATTGCATCGCTGTCGGTAAATAATAGTCATGGAGGTGATAAGCGATTATAGTTAGCTGTCTGTTATCGTATTGGGGTACAGCCGTACCCCGTTGATGACTCTCGTTTTTTCTAAGGGCAGATTCTATGTCTCGACTCCCCCCGATGATCGCTCTCTCATATTTTGAGGTTGCCAGCCGCACAAAAAGTTTCGCTAAGGCTGCTCAGGAGCTAAATGTTACCCCTGCGGCAATCAGTCATCAGATCAAGGCGCTGGAAGCCTATCTGGGAGTCGAACTGTTTGTCCGTCACCACCGTCGGGTCAGTCTGACCCCCGCCGCACGTGCAGCGTTGCCTGAGTTGCACGAAGGCTTCAAAACATTGCAACAGGCCGTCGACAATATTCGTCTCTTCAGCGAAGAGCGGAGTGTCGTGACCGTCTGTGCAGAACCCCTGTTCGCGACCAAATGGATCGTGCCACGCCTGCACCGGTTTTATGCTCGATGCCCGGAAGCTGAAGTGCGGTTACAGGCCAGTCTGCATACGGTGGATAAGTGCCGTAATAGTGATTTCGAAGGATCGCAGCTAAAGCGGGCGGGGATCGATGTCTCTGTACGGCTGGGGTATGGTGATTATAAGGATCTTGCCCCGCAACGCTTAATGACTCTTGATTTAGTGCCAATGGGGACGGCAGAGCTTGCTGCCAGCCTTAAGAGTACAGAGTCATTAGGCAAGCAAACGCTGTTATGGGACAGTACACTGTCACGCTTTAAAGATTCCTGTGGCTGGCATGAGTGGTTCTTACAACAGGCATCGGAACATACCGGTTCTCTGCGTGAACTGCGTTTTGGCAACGGTCTGCTGACACTTGAAGCGGCGCTGTCCGGACAAGGCTTGCTGTTGGGTAGTAAAGCGCTGCTGCAGGCAGAGCTTGCTGCAGAAAAACTGCAGGTAGTGATTGATCATCCGATGCACTGTGATCAGGCGTACTATGTTGTCAGTGCCGGGCCAAATAATGAACGGGATATTGCCCGGCAGTTTCGTGAGTGGTTGCTGGATGAGGCCGGCTCGCCCGATGCCTGAGCCCCTTTTTTTATGTGTTTTGCCGTTTACCCGCTAATCCATCTGCTGATTTTCTCTCGGGATAAAATGCTATCCCTGGCTATAGTCCAAACGGACTAAAACGGCTCAAAAACAAGACTGATTATTCAGTTTCGCTGCTGTGGTTTAGGCCCTTCTCTCTGCAAATACCTCATATCATTTACGCTGTTCAAACGATTTAAGTGCGGTTCAATCTTGTCGTATCGGGCGGGATTGAACATTTTGAGGACTGGAAAATGGCGACACAACAACAAGAAGAATTTGGCTTTGGCACACAGATTCGCAAATCACCTTACTTCGATGCAACCGTGCGCTGGGGCGCTAAAGTTTTTTCGGTGTATAACCATATGTATATTCCCCGCGATTTCGGCAACCCGGAGCAGAATTTCTGGAACCTGGTGAACGATGCGATCCTGTGTGATGTGGCGGTTGAACGTCAGGTGGAGATTACCGGTCCCGACGCCGCACAGTTTGCCCAGCTACTGACGCCGCGAGACCTGTCAAAGTGTGCCGTAGGGCAGTGTAAGTATGTGTTGATCACCAATGCTGATGGCGGGATTCTGAATGATCCTATCCTGCTCCGCCTGGAAGAAAACCGCTTCTGGATCTCCCTGGCCGACAGCGACATTTTGCTGTGGGCACAAGGCGTTGCGGTGAACTCCGGTCTGGATGTCACCATTCGTGAACCGGATGTCTCTCCGTTGCAGCTGCAGGGGCCGAAGTCCGGTGAAATCATGAAAGCCCTGTTCGGCGACAGCATCACCGACCTGAAGTATTACTGGCTGCGTGAATACGATCTGGATGGCATTCCTCTGATCGTGTCCCGGACCGGCTGGTCAAGCGAACTGGGCTATGAGCTGTATCTGCAGGATGGTTCGAAGGGGGATGCGCTGTGGGAAAAGATTATGGCTGCCGGTGCTCCGTTTGGTTTACAGCCGGGCCATACATCGTCAATCCGTCGTATTGAGGGCGGTATGCTGTCTTACCATGCCGATATGGATATCAACACCAACCCGTATGAACTGGGCCTTGATCGCCTGGTAGAGCTGGATATGGACGCCGATTTTATTGGCAAAGCTGCGCTGAAGCGAATCCGTGATGCAGGTGTGACACGCAAACAGGTGGGCCTGGTGATCGATGCTCCGGCGCTGACAGGACCGAACACCCGCTTCTGGATGCTGGAAAAAGAGGGCCAGCAGGTGGGCAGGGTGACATCTGCAGTGTTTTCGCCACGTCTGGAACAAAATATAGCCCTGGCGATGGTTGGCGCAGAGTTTGCCGAGCCGGGAACTACCTTTGAGGTTGCGCTACCCAGTGGAGCCGCAACCGCCACCGTGGTGGAAACGCCATTCTTTGATCCGAAAAAGAAAATTGCAGCGAGTTAATTCCGGCAAACAGACAAATCAGAAAATATGAGCGACCTCTGCAGGCGCATATTAACGACCAGGTTTGATTTAAGTTATATCGATCAAACGGTTCGGGTGAGCAGGATTTCGGGCTGGCGGTAAGACCTGATTCCAGATGCCTGCAGATGCTTATTGATTATAAATAGCAGGGTTGACCACCCTGGCAAACAGAAGGGCGACTTTATGGGGCTGTTATCATTTCTTCACAAATCCACTGAGACTGCTACCGTGGATCCAACCTCCCCCCTGCTGGAGAAATTTTTAAGCGGCTATTCGATTGAGGTGATGCCTCGGACTGCTGAGAATGTGGAATGCTTTCGCGATATCCTGCCCACCGGCACCCGCGTGTATATCGCTCATATCGATGGGACCTTCATTGAGGATATGGTCCATACCGCACGCCGTCTGACCGATGAAGGGTTTGAGGTTATGCCGCATTTTCCTGCGCGCCTGATTACAGGGTATAATGAGCTCGCCGAATGGATCGCCCGCTACCAGGGCGAAGCAGGTGTTAATCAGGCGCTGCTTCTGGGCGGTGGTCTGAACACTCCGGTGGGTGAATTTAAGGATTCTATGCAGTTGCTGGAAACGGGTCTCTTCGATGGTTTCAGCAACTTGCACATAGCTGGCCACCCTGAAGGGAACCGGGATATAGATCCCGACGGTTCCGACCGAATGGTGATGCAAGCGATGAAATGGAAAAAGGCTTTCTTCGAGCGGACGGATGCGCGTGTGGCGATTACCACTCAGTTCTGCTTTGAGTCTGCTCCGGTGATTGCCTGGGCTGACAGGCTGGCAGCGGAAGGGGTTGATCTGCCCATCCATATTGGCGTGGCGGGACCGGCTAAGCTGCATACCCTGATAAAATATGCCTTGTCATGTGGTGTCGGGCCTAGCATGCGGGTTCTGCAACGCAGGGCAAAGGATGTCGGGAAGTTACTTCTGCCCTATGAGCCCACAGAGTTATTAACCGAGCTTGCTGCTCACAAAGAACGCCATCCCGGTTTTGGCGTTGAACAGGTACATTTCTTCCCATTGGGGGGGATCAGGAATAATGCAGTCTGGGTCTCTGAAAATGGTGGCAGCGCCGGCCGGCCAGCTTCAGCAGACCGAGATTGATGCAACTATATCTGTAGCTACAGCCCACGACAGGGGCGTGTTACACAACAGGAATCAGGGCGCCGCTTTACAGGTTTTCAGCCCACTTTCGCTGAGCGCTAAATGAGAAGAACAACATGACTGCACAGATCATCGATGGTAAGAATTTCGCCGTTGCATTACGCGAAAGAGTCGCTGAACATACAGCCTATTTGAAGCAACAACACGATATCACTCCAGGCCTGGCTGTGGTGCTGGTGGGTGAGGATCCGGCATCTCAGGTTTATGTGCGCTCTAAGGCTAAGCAAACCGTTGAGGCGGGTATGCACTCTTATCAGCATAAGCTGGCTGTTGATACAACCGAAGCGGAACTGCTGGCACTGATTGATCAGCTTAATACGGATCCGGCTGTTCACGGCATTCTGGTTCAGTTACCACTGCCTGAGCATATCGATGAAGCATTAGTGATTAATGCGATCGATCCAGCCAAAGATGTGGACGGATTTCATATCTCTAATGCGGGTCTGCTTGCGACAGGACAGCAAGCGATGGTGCCCTGCACTCCTTTGGGTTGTCTGATGATGCTGCGTGAGTATTGCGGCAATTTGTCGGGCCAGAATGCTTTAGTGATCGGGCGTTCTAATATTGTTGGCAAGCCGATGGCGCAACTGCTGTTGAGAGAGAGTTGCACGGTAACCGTGGCGCACTCGCGGACACGAAATCTGCCTGAACTGGTGGCTAATGCCGATATCGTGGTTGCCGCGGTGGGACGGCCTCTGTTCATTGAGGGTGGATGGATCAAACCGGGTGCTACAGTGATCGATGTGGGTATCAATCGTATAGAGAAAAGCGACGGTACAACACGGCTTGTCGGGGATGTAGATTTCGCCGCTGCCAAAGAGGTCGCAGGTGCAATTACTCCGGTTCCCGGGGGCGTTGGCCCGATGACGATTGCCTGTTTACTGGCCAATACGGTCACCGCGTGCTGTCGGGCCAGAGCTCTCCCTGAACCCCATGGGCTTACGGTCTGATCATCCTTCATCATAACGGGCCATGGCCTATTGCCGGACGCTGCCGCTTCAGCTGAGTGTGGGTCACCTGATCCATTCGGAATGAGCGCTGGTGACAGCGCTAATGCTCTTCCCGCCACACTGTTTTGTCAGAACCCCGCATCGATCCTCATCGCGGCGGAGTCGCAACATCACCTTTCTGCTATTTCTAAAACCGGCACCCCGTTTTCCTGTTTATCCATAGTGTCACGTATGCCTGTTCAGATCCGTTTAAAGCCCGATTCTCCGGTGCGTCTGAGCATAGTCCAAACAGACTAATATGCGCTTAAAACAAGACCGTTTGTGCATTTTTGTACCATCTCTTTAGGCCCTTTCATCCGTGAATTGCTCATATCATTTACGCTGTTCAAACGATTTAAGTGCGGTTCAATCTTGTCGTATCGGGCGGGATTGAACATTTTGAGGACTGGAAAATGGCGACACAACAACAAGAAGAGTTTGGCTTTGGCACACAGATTCGCAAATCACCTTACTTCGATGCAACCGTGCGCTGGGGCGCTAAAGGTTTTTCGGTGTATAACCATATGTATATTCCCCGCGATTTCGGTAATCCGGAGCAGAATTTCTGGAACCTGGTGAACGATGCGATCCTGTGTGATGTAGCGGTTGAACGTCAGGTGGAGATTACCGGTCCCGATGCCGCACAGTTTGCCCAGCTACTGACACCGCGAGACCTGTCAAAGTGTGCGGTAGGGCAGTGCAAGTATGTGCTGATCACCAATGCTGAGGGCGGCATTCTGAACGATCCGATTCTGCTGCGTCTTGAAGAAAACCGCTTCTGGATCTCCCTGGCAGACAGCGATATTTTACTGTGGGCACAAGGCGTTGCGGTGAACTCCGGTCTGGATGTCACCATTCGTGAACCGGATGTCTCTCCGTTGCAGCTGCAGGGGCCGAAGTCCGGTGAAATCATGAAAGCCCTGTTCGGCGACAGCATCACCGATCTGAAGTATTACTGGCTACGTGAATACGACCTGGATGGCATTCCTCTGATCGTGTCCCGGACCGGCTGGTCAAGCGAACTGGGCTACGAGCTGTATCTGCAGGATGGTTCGAAGGGGGATGAGCTGTGGGAAAAGATTATGGCAGCCGGTGCTCCGTTTGGTTTACAGCCGGGTCATACATCGTCAATCCGTCGCATTGAGGGCGGTATGCTGTCTTACCACGCGGATATGGATATCAACACCAATCCATACGAGCTGGGTCTGGACCGCCTGGTTGAGCTGGATATGGATGCTGATTTTATTGGTAAAGCTGCGCTGAAGCGAATCCGTGACGCAGGCGTGACACGCAAACAGGTGGGCCTGGTGATCGATGCTCCGGCGCTGACAGGACCGAACACCCGCTTCTGGATGCTGGAAAAAGAGGGCCAACAGGTGGGCAAGGTGACATCCGCAGTGTTCTCGCCACGTCTGGAACAAAATATTGCCCTGGCGATGGTCAGCGCAGAGTTTGCTGAGCCGGGGACAGCCTTTGAGGTTGCGCTACCCAGTGGAGCAGCAACCGCCACCGTGGTGGAAACGCCATTCTTTGATCCGAAAAAGACAATAGCGGCGACCTGATTCCGATGGTTGAGCCATCAATGCTCCCCAGTGTTCGATGGCTCACATATCACCCGTTGCGTTCATTTCAGTTTTTTGCAGGGAGTGAATGTATCCGGGTATCCGGGTTATCCCGGTATTAAACAATCAGCCAATTGATGGTGCGATACGCAGGCACGTTGAGCAGAGTTTCATTCTCAACCGACTTCTCCGGCATTATTCGTTTGGCCAGTGAAAAATTAAGGACTCGTAGAATGACTACAAATACAACAACCTATATCCTTACCGGCAGTTCTCAAACCAAGCTGGGTGTCCTGGATCTGATCATTAGCAGTCTGTATCGAAACGACTGTTATGCATACGAGATGCATACTTTTGATGATGCCGATACCGACCGTTTTTTCTTCCGTGTTGAATTTAATTACCGGGGTAATGGTGAATTTTCGGAAGCGGATCTGCGTAGCCAGCTTGCCGACCGGGCTGAAGCCTTTGAAGTCAAATGGGAGCTGCGTGATCTGGCGATTCCCGCAAAGGTGGTGATTTTGGTATCCAAATATGATCATTGTCTGCAGGATCTGCTGCATCGCTATAGCACCGGTGCACTTAATATCGAGATTCCAGCGATCATCTCCAACCACCCTGATCTGAAAAAGCAGGCTGATTGGTACAATATTCCTTATTACCACCTGCCGGTAACTGCAGAAACCAAGGCGGAGCAGGAAGCGCAGATGTGGCAGATCATCCAGGAAACCGGAGCCGACCTCGTTGTACTGGCGCGCTACATGCAGGTTCTGTCCGAGGATATGTGTAAGAAGCTACACGGGCGAGCCATCAATATCCATCATTCGCTGTTGCCGGGCTTTAAAGGTGCCAAGCCTTACCATCAGGCATACGATAAAGGGGTTAAGCTGGTCGGGGCCACCGCACACTATGTGAGTGAAGATCTGGACGAAGGTCCCATCATCACTCAGGGCGTGGAACCGGTGGATCACACCTACACCCCCGAGCGACTGGTGGCAAAAGGACGCGACACCGAGCGGGTGACGCTGGCCAAGGCGATTAAGCTGCATGTAGAGGATCGCTGTTTCCTGAATGGCAATAAAACGGTTGTCTTCCCCGGGCATTAACCATCGACTCTGAGCGATTAATGAGTCCTGCAGCCTGCGGATGAGCCCGGTAACCCGGCGATCCGCTTTGGCTTTTACAGCACTGTGGGACGTGGTGAACAGAGTTATCTTCCTTAGTGCGAGAGCACCTATATTCTGGCCCCTCAGGGGCCTTTTTTATGCTTAGCTATACTGTCGATACCGCAGCCGGTTCAAATGGGTAAACCTGTAATGTCGGTGTTGTCAATGTAGCCACGATGATGACATATAACATTTGCTCTGGTTTCGGCAGCTGGGTAGACTCGACCTTTGCGATTGGGATTCATTGTGTAGTCAAAAATATGAAAAAAGTCATTTTAGATGCGGTGGATGTTCGTATTCTGAGTGCCGTGCAGCAGCACGGACAGATCAGCAAATCCAGACTTTCGGAATTGGTCAGCCTATCGCCAACGCCATGCTGGATGCGGCTGGATAAGCTCAAAAAGGCGGGGCTTATAAAGGGGTTTCGGGGCGATATTGCCATCGATAAGATTCTCGATCTGACCAAGGTTTATGTCACGGTTTCATTAAAGGCGCATAACCGGTCAAATTTTGAGCGGTTTGAAAAACGTATTCTGAGCGTTGATGAGATCATAGAGTGCAGCGCGACCGGTGGTGGTTGCGACTATGTGATGAAAGTCATTACCCACTCCCTGCCGGATTTTCAACACTTAATTGAGCAACTGCTTGATGAAGAGATAGGCATTGATCGCTATTATATTTATGTTGTCACGCGGGAGGTTAAATCGACCACGCCCAGCTTATCGAAACTGTTAGCGAATAAAGCCAGTGCCGATGAGTAGTCGTTTGTATCAGTGTCACTTTATTCGGTTGGATATATAGAGAAAACGTTCATCAAATCAGCGCTTTAATTAATAGAGGCTTTTATGCTTTTATCGAAGTGGTTATTCACATACGCGGTTAAGCAATCAACGTCTGTTTCTGTCATGTAAAGCCCACGCTTGGTTCTACGCCATAGGATGTCTTCAGCGGTCAGAGCCCACTCGTGATCAATCAGGTAGCGTACTTCTGCTTCATACAAACCGGCACCAAAATCTGTTCCCATTTCGCTGAGACTGGAAATATCTTTGAGCAAACGGTAGGAGAGGGTGCCGTAAGTTCGGACATATCGGGTGATTAGCGGGTTCGGCAGCCATGGGTATCGGTGTGCCAGCTTGTTTTGCAGTGCCGGCTGACTCTCAAACTCACCGCCGGGCAGGCGGGCATCAGCTGTCCACTTTGGTCCGCTGTCAGGAAAGTGCTCACATAGTTTGTCGACGACTGCCTCGGACAGCTTACGATAGGTTGTGATCTTGCCGCCAAAGACAGAGATTAAAGGTGCCTGGTTGCCGGGGGCGTCAACTTCAAAGGTGTAATCACGGGTTACTGCCTGGGCCGAACCGGCGTTGTCATCGAGTAATGGGCGCACCCCTGAGTACGTTCTTACAACATCTGTCGCCTTAATTTGTCTGCGGAAATGCTGATTAGTGACCTCAATTAAGTAATCGATTTCACCCTGATCGATTGTCACCCTGGCAGGATCGCCAATGTACTCCTGATCGGTTGTGCCGATTAAAGAGAAGCGATCTTCGTAGGGGATAACAAACACTATCCGGCCGTCTTCGTTCTGGAGTATATAGGCCTCAGGTTCGTCATGAATACGGGGAACGATGATGTGACTGCCTTTAACTAACCTGACCTGTCTGGGCGGCTCCGAGCTCATGGTTTCTTTAAACAGGCTTGAAACCCAGGGACCTGCGGCATTAACGATAGAGCGGGATTTGAGAACCGCAGTGTTGCCGGTGAGTGTATCCAGTAGTGTGACGCTCCAGAGCTGATCTGTGCGTCTGGCGCTGATGCAGCGGGTGCGGGTTTTAATCGTTGCCCCTTTAGTCTGGGCCGCTAAGGCGTTCAAGACGACTAAACGGGCATCGTCTACCCAGCCATCAGAGTATTCAAAACCACGGGGCATGGTCGGTTTGAGTACGCTTTCAGCACCAAATTTCAGGCTCTTTGATGCAGGCAGCGTGGCTCGTTTGGCCAGATTGTCGTAGAGGAAAAGACCGGCGCGGATCATCCATGCCGGGCGCAGATGTGGCCGGTGAGGAAGTCGAAATCGCAGCGGCCAGATAATGTGAGGCGCGTTTTTTAGTAGCACTTCGCGTTCAGCCAGTGCCTCCCTGACTAATCTGAACTCGTAGTATTCCAGATATCGCAGCCCGCCGTGGATCAGTTTGCTGCTGTTGGATGAGGTTGCTGACCCCAGATCGCTCATTTCGCACAGGGCAACTGACAGACCACGACCGGCAGCATCTGCCGCAATACCTGCGCCATTAATGCCGCCGCCTATAACAAGGAGGTCATAAACATCACGGGTAAGATTCATCTTGGATTCTCCTCAGTAAATACCGGTTTGAGCCTGGACAGCTGTGATATGTTTTTATCGTATTTCGATTTTGGTTACTATAATGTTCTAATACGAAAAAAATCAATCAAAAACGAACAAATTTTGACAAAAAAACATTCACGAACTGTGTGGCTGTCAGGAGCGTGGTGAAATGCCCGCCTTATGCTGAGTCGGGCGACGTTGCTGGGCTAGACGATATGCAGGCTAATATCGTTAGTGGTCAGAATCTCGCAGATCTCTGCGGGCGGCGTCATATCGGTGTAGAGATGGTCTATTTGCGAGATATTACCGAGTTTAACCATTGCGCTTCGACCAAATTTTGTATGGTCAGCAGCCAGGATGATCTGTTGTGAATGCTCAATGATCGCCTGGGCGACTCTGACTTCACGATAGTCGAAATCCAGTAGTGATCCGTTCATGCTGATACCGCTGATACCAATAATGCCAAAGTCCATCTGGAACTGGCCGATAAAATCGCTGGTGGCTTCACCGACAATGCCTCCGTCCCTATGGCGAACCTCGCCAGCGGCGATAATGACGGTAAAGTCCGGTTTCGATGAAAGAATTGCGGCGACATGGATATTGTTGGTGACGATTTTAAGGTCGCGATGATTTAGCAAAGCCTGAGCGATGGTTTCGGTGGTCGTGCCGATGTTGATAAACAGAGAGGCGCCGTCAGGGATCGCCTTTGCCAGGGCTTTCGCAATACGCTCTTTCGCCTCCAGGTTCATAATCTTTCGCGACTGATAAGAGAGATTTTCCGTACTTGATTCTGGTTCCGCCCCCGCCCCACCATGGTGACGCCGGAGTTTCTTCGCTTCTGCCAGCTGATTGAGATCCCGGCGAATAGTCTGGGGGGTAACGTTAAAGTGCGTTACCAGCTCATCAATACTGGCAAACCCTTTTTCCCGGACCAGTTCCATGATTTGAAGTTGGCGTTGGCTCTGTGACATTCTGAAAAACCTTCTACTCTATAAGTAAGTTTTGTTCATAAGCCGTTGCGGCACACCATCCAGGGGCGCTTGTATGAAAGTGGAAAGAGGTAAATTATCGCATATAGTTTTTGTTTTGTTTTAACTTTTATATATGTAGAGCAGTGCTGTTGTTCGGTATTGAAAATCTTCGTTGTTTGTTTGTTGTAAATGATGCATTATCGAACATTTAAGAACATATAGAATAACAATACAGGTAGTGTTCATGTCTGGATATCTCTTGTCTATCGATCAGGGTACAACAAGCTCCAGAGCGGTGCTTTTTACAACGGAAGGACGGGTGCATGCGCTGGCTCAGGAGGAGTTTTCACAGAAGTTTCCACAGGATGGCTGGGTTGAACACAATCCTGATGATCTGTGGGGTACTGTTCTGACAACCTGTCGCAAAGTATTAGCGGAAAATGCGCTATCAACTGACGACATTATCGCGATCGGTATTACCAATCAGAGAGAAACCACCCTGGTATGGGACCGGCATACCGGGGTGCCTGTCTATAATGCCATTGTCTGGCAAGACCGTCGCACCTCCGAATATTGTGAAAAGCTTTCAGCGCAAGGTGTAGAAGCGTTAATCAGCTCGAAGACCGGACTACTTATCGACCCTTACTTCTCCGCCACTAAGATCTGCTGGTTGCTGGAACAGATTCCGGGAGCCAGAGAAAAGGCAGAGCGGGGCGACCTTGTTTTTGGTACTGTCGATACCTATCTGCTTTGGCAGTTGACCGGCGGAAAGGTACATCGTACGGATGCGACCAATGCGTCACGCACCATGCTGTTTAACATTCATACACAGGAGTGGGATCCGGAGCTGCTTGAGCTGTTCGATATACCCGCGTCTATGCTGCCTGAAGTGTTGGACTCCTCTGCTGATTTCGGTGTCACTGCTAAGCACCTGCTGGGGGGTGAGGTGCCTATTCTGGGGGTCGCTGGCGACCAGCAGGCGGCACTCTTTGGTCAGACCTGTTTCACGGCGGGGATGGCCAAGAGCACTTATGGTACCGGTTGTTTCCTGATGCTGAATACCGGTGATAAAGCACTGGTCTCGGCAAACCGTTTGCTGACAACGGTGGCTTATCGTCTTAACGGTAAAACAACCTATGCATTGGAAGGCAGTATTTTCATTGCCGGAGCAACGATTCAGTGGTTGCGAGATGGTTTGCAACTGATCAAAGGAGCCGCAGAGGCGGAACCGCTGGCCTGCCAGACGCCACTGGATCATGGTGTTTATCTGGTGCCTGCCTTTACTGGATTAGGTGCGCCTTATTGGGACCCGAATGCCCGGGGCGCTATTTTTGGTCTCACCCGGGATACTGGCATAAAAGAGATTGTTACCGCTGGACTGCAATCGGTGTGCTATCAAACGAAAGACCTGCAAAAAGCGATGGAAAGTGATGGTGTCAGACCAACCACACTGCGGGTTGATGGTGGCATGGTGGTTAACAACTGGGTGCTGAGCTTTCTCTCAGATATTCTTGGGGCAACAGTAGACCGGCCGGAGATTATTGAGACCACCGCCTTAGGGGTGGCTTATTTAGCTGGTTTGCAGGCCGGGGTGTTTGAGTCTTTAGAATCACTGCAGTTGATGTGGCATTGTGACAAACGTTTTGAGCCGACCATGAGCAAATCGGGTCGGGATGAGTTCTATGCCGGGTGGCAGGATGCTGTCAGGCGTGTTCGGGGAAAGGACGAACCTGAGTAAATGACTGGCTGGGCACTCTTTATCCACGATAGCGGGTGTTTTCGTCAATATCTGAGTCAGTAGTTTATGCTGAGCAGGGGGCGGGTAGCCCCTGCTGAAAGCCGTAGTAGCAAACCTGTTCCTGAATGACCGCCCGGCCCTCAGAGGCGGGGCGGTCAGATCGTTAATATACTCAGAATCCACTATCCGCAGATCGTAAGGCGGCCCGCTTTAAATAAAGCTTTTAGTATCACTGCGAATTGTTCGTCATGCTCTCTGGTTGTTGTGAGTTCAGCGACCCTTTAGAGGGCGTTTTGGCGAAGGCCGCGCGGACATAGTCCTCTATCAGTTGCCAGGCTGCGTCTGCCGATGGTTTCGGGCCGTTGTGGGTGAAGGCGTGGTCGACCCCTGGGAATACTACGTGTCTAACCGGCACGCCAGCCCTGCGCAGCATGTCGGCATATCGATCCGCTTCCTCGCGGAGTACGTCGTTTTCGGCGGTAATAACCAGTGCGGGTGGATGGCCCGCCAGATCGTCAAGAGCTGCGCAGACAGGGGATAGCAGTGGATCGCGAAGATTTGTACCTTCCGGCATATAGCAGCTATTGAAAAGTGTGGCGAGCTCCGGCGTAATGACCGGCTTTGGAATGGGAAGCGGCTTGTTCCTGGCATCCACACTGCCATCCAGAAATGGATAGTCGAGAATCTGGAAGCAGATATTCGGGAAACCCCTGGCCAGCGCCTGCGCGGCGACGCCTGTTGCCAGGTTGCCGCCGGCGCTGTGGCCACCGACAGCGATGCGTTGGGGATCTATCCCCATGGATGTCGCTTCCCGCGCCACCCAGGCGACGAGTTCATAGCACTGGTGGATCGCATGGGGGAACGGGTATTCGGGTGAGAGCACGTAGTCGGGATTGATCACGACGCAGCCTGTGTTGTTCGCGAGGCGCTGGCAAAAAGGGGTTTCGTGCTCCGGTAAACCGAAGACAAACCCTCCGCCATGAATCAGCACCAGTGCGGGCAGCGGGCTATCGGTATTGCGGGCTTTTGCGGGCCAGTGGAACAGGGTACGCGTTTCGCCTTGTGGCGTTGGAATCATTAACTCTTCATCATGGGCGGTTTCAGGAACACCGTCAATTTGATACGCGGGTTTGCGCATGACGATGCGGTCGATAAAGAAGCGTAAGGCTTTGGCTTTGAAGCGGATTTTCCAATTCATCTCAGGTCTCGCTTGTAGTGGTCATGGGAAGTTCGATTTCGTGGTTCATCGCCGGTGCATCTTCGGGCCTGCCCTGAGGCAACAGGAAGTGGGCCAGGGCCGGGAGCAGCAGCAGTGCGCCGAGCATGTTCCAGATAAACATGAAGGCCAGGAGGATGCCCATATCCGCCTGAAACTTGATCGGCGAAAACGCCCAGGTGGCAACGCCAATTGCCAGCGTCACTCCGGTCAGCATCACCACTTTGCCAGTGAACAGCAGGGCCTGGTAATAGGCTTCGGAAAGCGACATCCCCGCACGCATGCGCGTGAGCATTACCGATAGCACGTAGAGTGCATAGTCGACGCCGATGCCAACACCGAGTGCAATCACTGGCAGGGTTGCGACCTTAATACCCATGCCGAACACCACCATCAGCGCTTCACAAAGAATCGAGGTGAGTACCAATGGCACCACGGCGCAGACGACTGCGCGCCAGGAGCGGAAAGTGATCCAGCACAACACAATCACCGCGCCGTATACCCAGAACATCATTTCGTGGGTGGCCTTCCTGACAACAATGTTAGTCGCAGCCTCGATACCGGCACTGCCAGCGGCGAGGATAAACTGCGTCTCGCCGGTGTTGTTGGCTGCGGCATACGCTTCAACTGCATCGACCACGCGCGTCAGCGTTGCCGCCTTGTGATCCTTAAGGTAGACGTAGAGGCTGAGGAGATTGCAGTTCTGGTTAAAGAGTTCCCGAGGGGCCCGGTTTTGCACGCCGTTTAATACATACTGGTTCGGGATCAGCTCCAGCCACTTGAAGTTGCCTTCGTTGTAGCCGACCGATGATATGCGCGACAGATTGGCCATGGAGTTGGTTGATTCGACCCCCGGTAACTGTTCAAGTTGCCAGCCCAACTGGTCCATCTTTGAAAGTGTGATGTAGCGTGTGCAGTGGTCATCAGGGGTCTTCACCATCACCACCAGAATGTCACTACTGGCGGCATAGTTCTTGACCATGAAAGCGTTGTCGAGGTTGTAGCGCGAGTCAGCACGCAGTTCCGGTGCGCCCGGATCGAGATCGCCGATCTGCAGGTGAGTGCTGATGGTGAAACCGACGATGGCCATAAGCGCCCCCAGAATCACCGAGCCCAGCGCCCAGCGTCGTTGGGTGAAGAGGTCGAGAAACTCCCACATCCAGTGCTTGGCACCCAGCTCGTCGAGTTGTTCTGCTTTGAGGCTGCGCTCTGCAGCTTTGGGGCTTACGCCGACATAGGAGAGCAGAATCGGTAGCAGGATCAGGTTGGTGAAGATCAGCACGGCGACACCAACACTGGCAATCATGGCCAGGTCTTTGATCACCTGGATGTCGATGATCATCAGCACGGCGAAGCCGACGGCGTCACACAGGAGCGCAGTCATACCGGCGACGAACAACCGTCGGAAGGTGTAACGCGCTGCAACTACCCGGTGGGTGCCGCGGCCGACGTCCTGCATAATGCCGTTCATCTTCTGGGCACCGTGGCTCATGCCGATGGCGAAGACCAGAAAGGGTACCAGCACTGAATAGGGATCGAGGGCATAGCCAAGCAGTTGTACCAGGCCAAACTGCCAGATCACGGCGACCAGAGAGCAGGCCACGACCAGAGTCGTGGATCGCAGGCAACGGGTGTACCAATATAGCATGACGGTGGCGATGACGATGGCGACGGCGAAGAAACCGAGCATCTGGACCAGGCCGTCGAGCAGGTCGCCGATTACCCGGGCGAAACCGGTGATATGGATGCGGATCTTGTCGCTCTGGTACCTGGCGATGATCTGATCAATGCTGGCGTTGAGCTTACGGTAATCCAGATCTTCGCCGGTCAGGTGATTGTGGTCGATCAGCGGTACGAAGATCACGCTCGACCTGAAGTTGTTTGCCACGAGCTGGCCGATCTCGCCGGAGCGTTCGATGTTAGCCCTGACCTGATCCAGGCTCCTGGGGGAGCCGTCATAATCGTCGGGCATCACGGTACCTCCTTCCAGCCCCTCCTCTGTGACCGCAGCCCAGCGGGTAGCCGTGGTCCAAAGGGACTTCATGAAGGGACGATCGACGCCGGGCAGCAGATAGATCTCGTCGTTCATCTTCTGCAGTGTGTCGAGATATTCCTTGTCGAAGATGCTGCCATCACGGTTCTCGACCGCGATGCGCATTGAGTTTCCCAGCCCGGGCAGATCGCCGCGATGCTCAAGGAAGTTGGCGATATATGGATGCGAGGTCGGAATCATCTTGTCGAAGCTTGCATTCAGCTGAATCATGGTTGCCTGCCAGCCGAGCAGCAGCGTGCCGCAGAGGCACAGAATGACAATTAATAACCGGTTATTGAACAGGGTGCGCTCGGCAAGATTGCCTGAACGGATATCAAATTCTTCCAGTCGTTTAACGACGGGCTGGTGGTCTATGGTTGCGTGCATAGTATTCTCAGCTTATTCAGCGGGGAGGGGAATGGCATGGACGCCGCGCAGGCTGCCCACGACGAGGCCATCGGGGACTTCGGTCACTGCCGTCAGAGGGAGTCTTAATCGTTCCGCTGCGCGGATGAAATTAAGGCCGTTATCGGTGCTGACCAGTATCTCTCCGGCCTGGCTGACGAGCAGGGTGCGACCATCGCCCAGTTCGGTGTTAGCAGAGATTGATACTGGCGTGCCGCTATTTACCTGCTGCCAGTGGTTGCCGAGATCTGTCGTCAGGTAGGCAGTACCGCGTAGCCCGTAGGCCAGCAGGCTGCCGTTATGCTCAGCCTGCAAACCGAACCAGCTACCGTGATAGGGCGATTCGAGCTGAGTGAAATGCTGGCCATTATCGTCCGAGCGCAGTAACAGTCCCTGCTCGCCGGCAATGAACAGCGTTGTGTCGATGGCTTGCATGGCATACAGGTGCAATGCCCTTGGGTTATCGATGTGGGTTTGCCAGCCGGTCCAACTCTGGCCGCCGTTTTCACTGCGTAACACCAGGTTGTAAGCGCCGATAATCATCAGACTGTTTTCGTCCAGCAGGCAGATGTCGAAGAAGGGTTTGTCGGCACCATCCTGAATCAGATATTGCGCGTCGCGAATGGCGCGTTCGTTGCCACTTTGCTGTGCCGTCTGGAGAGAAAGTCTGGCGGCCTCGATGCCGTCGAGTTGCTTAACCCAGGTGCCCCCCCCGTCTTCTGTGTGCAACACGATACCCATGTGGCCAATTGCCCAGCCCATTTTGTCGTTGGCGAAGCGAACCGCGGTCAGGGTCGCAGATGTCGGCGTTTGGGCCTGGGTCCAGGTCTGGCCGCTATCGTCGGAATAGAGCGCGATGCCGCGTTCACCGACAGCCACCACCCGCTCGCCGGCACGTGTTACCGACAGGATCGCCATGTTCGGCGACTTAGGCGATTGTAGCGCGGGCTTGTCCAGGGCTGCTGCAGGGCGAGGCGGTTGATCGGCGGCGAACAGGTTTGACGCAGCAATAAACAGCCCCACCAACGTAAGTAGATACTTCACTTTCATAGTGCTTCCAGGTCTCTTGTTGAGCGAGTTTTTCCCGCCGCATGAAGCGACGGGAGGCCCAGAAGGGCGCTTAGCGGGCGCTCATGTTAGCCAGTTCGTCAGGAGAGAAGAATGAATCCGGACGCGGAGGGACGACCTTGAACTGCGTGGTGCCGTTGGTCGCGGCGTTGAGGTAGTAACCGCCGGTCAGGAAGTTGTAGTTACCCCAGGCCATATTGGCCACCAGCGAGGGCACATCCGGTGCCAGTTCGGTCAGCGTATAGGTCATGCGCCAGAGCTGGCCCTGAGCATCCCAGCCATCGACCAGCAGGATTTGCCAGCTGTCCTCGTCCAGATAGAAGCGGCGATGGGCGACAACATGGCGCTTGCCTGGAGCCAGGGTGGCATCGATAACCCACACACGATGCAGTTCCCAGCGCACCAGATCAGGATTCAGGAAGTCCGGGGTGAAGATCTCTTCCGGTTGGGCGGCATTAGCCCTGTTGTTATTATAGAGAACATACATCTCCTGCTTGCCGAGCAGCTTGTACTCGTGATGGTCATACGGCCCAAACTGCATGAACGCTTCGTCAAAAAAGCCCGCGCCTGAGGTGACTGAGTCGGGGGTGTCGTAGGACACTGAGGGGGCGCGTCGTACACGGCGCTGGCCGACCAGATACTGCCAGAGACCGATATTCTCATCTGCATCCGAGGGAAAGTGGGCGAGGATCGATTCGCCTGCCTTGGAGGCGGGTGCCGATTGAACGAAGTGGCCTACGTTAAAATAGCCGCTATAGGTCTCCAGACTGCCATCCTTGAAGTTGTAGGGAAACTGCTGGTTCTGGATGCCGTCGCTGACCAGGGTTACCTTACCACTGGGTGATACGGTAAAGCAGCGAGAGGGACTGATTGCCGATTCACCACGGGTCCAGGCTGTCTGGTGATTCAGCAGCATCTCCTTGGGATTGTTGGTGATCGGGAAGGGAACGCCGCCATAAGCCCCTTCAAACCGGTAGCCGTCGCCGGTGAGTCTGGCACGGGTGGCGTTCTCAAAGGTATTGTCGTAATACCACTGAGGGGCTGCTGCCGTGCGATGGGTTGGGTAGATATCCATGCGGAAGTTTGGATATTTCTGCAACAGTCCTTTCGCGCCGTCAGTCAGTTTATCTGCATATTGCGCCATGTTCTCAGCTGTGATGCTGTACAGTGGCTTCTCGTCAGGGAAAAAGTCAGGGCGGACATCACCGGACTGATAGCCGGACGGTGCTTTGGTGTAGCCACCGGTCCAGGCAGGAATACTGCCGTCTTTGTTGCCAGCCCGCTCTGCGCCCAGCGGTGTCAGGGTTGTTTTTAGCTTGGCCGCTTCTTCGGGCGAAACCGCTGCCAGTGTGCTGCCTGCCAGGGTCAGGGCAATCAGGGCAGCGAGAGTCTTGATCTGTGCATTCATGAAGGTGTTTCCTTATTATTTTTAGAAAGTGCGTGACAGGTTGAACGAGATGTAGTCGCGGTCCCACAGGGTCTGGTCGAAATTCCCGTCGCCTGTGCCCACGCCATGGCTGCCAAGAAAGTGGTGGTAGCCGAAGCCGCCCTTCCAGTCGTTCTGGTAGGTGAAGTTAATGCCGGTGTCGATAGAGCCACCATGTTCGACCCAGCCAGAGTAAACGCGTGAGCGGCCTGACAGGTTGTAAGACAGAACGATCGGGATCGACAGGTCCAGTCCTTCGGCGACCTGATAGAAATCGGCGGTGAACGCTGTGGTGATCTGCGATGCGCTCCGGGTGGTGGTGGGATCTATGGCCGCTTCGTTTTTAGTGACGCTGGCAACGCGATGCCAGTCGAGCTGGGTGGCGATCGATCCGCCATCCCGCAGGAAGGTATTGGGCTGGATGATGTGGATGTCGACCAGGGTCAGGTGCTGAGTGGTACCAACGGCATAGGCGGGATTGTCCTCGTTATCGAACGCAGGGCCGCCCAGCAGGGTAGTGGTGGTCTGGACGAAGCCGCTGCCGCCGGTCAGAGGCTGGTTCTCCCGCACTGAGGCTTCGATGGAGACGTTATCGCTACCAAGCACAGTACTGGCACTGAAACCGTAGGTCTTGATATCCTGCTGGTAGACATGGGTAAAGCTGGTCGGCATAACGGTTCCGCCAGCTAACGGGTTAGCACCGATATTCAGGTAAACCGCCGAAGGGGTTTTGTCGTGATAGTTTGCGGCGTACAGACCATATTCGGTGTCACCCAGCGAGAAGCGCATCTGTGCGCCCCACTGACCATCATCGTCGGGTGACATATCGGACGTGCGGGTTGTGACGTGAGGCAGGAAAGACTCAGAGTCGCCGAGAAAGTCCGCGGGCGAGAGGAAACTGCCCGAGGCGAAGAACGGCGACTTTTCCCATTCGAACTGGTAGTAAGCACCCAGCGAGATATTGCTGGTCGGTTTCAGGGTGGCGGAGATCTGATTGGTGGGCAGGAGGAACTCCTTAACCTGTGCGCCGGGTACCGTCGCCGCCTTGACAATGTCGACGGGGCCCTGGGCACCGGCAATACCGTTGCTACCGGACATCAGGGTTTCGCCGTAGATGACAGCGTGGCGGCCGATCCTCAAACTGGCGGGCATATCGCCGATCCGGCCCCGGGTGAAGACAAAGGCGTCCATCAGTCGGCTGCCCTGACCGACGGCATCGCGTGTTTTGTCGGTGAACTGGTCGTAGGGGGCGCTCATATTGTTTGAGCTGGCCGGTGAGTCGTTGTCGTTATCCTGTTGATAGGTGTCGTCGTACCAGGCGGTGCCGCTGATGCGTAAACCTTTATTGCTGTCATGTACAAGGTCGAACTCTGAGAGCAGATCCAGGCGGTTTGAGGCGATGCCTTTTTTAAAGTTGCGGTCGCCGTCGTCACTCACCGAACCGGCTGCCGCATAGTCGGACAGTTGAGTAGCGTCCGGGTCCCTCAGCCGGTAGATAGTGCTGTATTTGACGGTGTTGTCCCAGCGTGCCCTGAGGCCTGAATCGCCCGTATCAAACTGGAATGCCTGTACCTGTCCACAGGCCAGAGCCACAGCAACGGCCACCATGGTGCGGTGTACCACCTGGACTGACTTTTTGTTTCTCATATGTGTATCTCCTTCGCGTAAAACCAGTGTTATTTTTGTGATTGCTTTCTGCGTGAGGACTCGCGTTCGATTTACTCGATAATGGACTCCGTTAATGTATGCGGGGTGGCTGAGGCCGTTATAGTGGCGCGCAGCATGTAGTGGCGCACCAGCAGGATCGATAGGATGGCAATACCAGTGATCATGCAGGCTGCCCAGCCCAGTCCTGAGTAACCAATACCCTGAACAATGGAACCTCCCAGAGCTGGACCAATACAGGAACCGACCATCAGCATCGCGGGCGTTGCAGCAACCGCGCGGCCGCTGATGTCGAGCTGCGCGAGCAGACCGAACAGAAAAACATGAGTGAAGATAGCCATGGCGACGAACAGGCTGGCCGCAACCGCGTAGGGCAGATAATGTCTTGAGTTGAAAATGATCATGGCGAGGATCGCTTGTCCGAGTGGCCCGGCTACGCCCACGATGATTGGCGAGAGTCTTTTTTGCAGTAGTGCTGCGAGCCCGCCGGGAAACAGATTTACAAAACCGAGTGCAATCAGTGCCGCATTGACGCCGGCGATGCCAAACCCGTGATCAGCGCCAACGCGCTCGACGAAGCTGAAGACCATCGCCTGATTGAGCTGCATGCACATGACGACACCAATGATGAACCATGCAGCAGGCGGGATCTTTACCTGGGAGTATTTTCTGTCTGACAGGCTTCGGGGTCTGTCATCCGCCACGTGGGGGAAGCCGATCACCATCATAACGCTGGCGATGAACATTCCTGCGGCAATGATCTTGAACAACATCGTTGGGCTCACCTGCTGGATAGCCTGTGGTACCAGCGAAAGGAAGGCCAGTGCAAATATGCCGAGGGCAAAGTGGGCAGTACCGAACAAACGGTGCGGGTTGGCACTACGTCCCATGGCACCGTGCGCAAACGATAACGCACAGCCAACCCCAAGTCCGCCAAGGCCATGGAAAAGCACGATTAGCTGGGGGGGACTGTTCTCTAAAGGCTGCTGTCCAATCAGGAAAAAAGCGAGTGCACCGACACCATAACCGCCTGCTGCGGCAAGCCGCTTCGGTAATCTGTTGAACCGGGGGGCAACAAGCAGACTTGCGAGGAGTGCACCGAAAAGGAATATTGTAACTGTCAGGCCCGCTTGCTCGGGGCTGTAGTGGTAGTACTGGATTAACGCTCCGATCCAGAGTGGCAGGGCCACCATATCAATCAGTCCGGCGACGTGAGCGGTTACCAGAACGGTCTTGCCGCTGATGCTATCAGGTGTGCACATTGCTATATCTCCTTACGCCGTCAATCTGGCGTCTTGCGTGGTGACGACTCTCCTTTTCGGCCCGCGCATTTCTTGTTGAAGTCGTGTCGATTGTTTCGGTATTTTCCGATTTCCGTAATTTTCGACCGCATATTTATATAATTGCAATGTATGCGCCAGAAAGTGATATGAGCCCGTTAATATTGTGATAATTAATTTCAACCTATTGTTATATAAGGATAAAATAGTTTAATTATCTGTTTATGATATTTTTGATTGAAGATGCTTTTCTTTGAAATGTTCGGATATGATAAATTTTTATGGACTTAGTCTTTTGGCTTTATTACGATTTCAGTAATTTTCTCTGGAGTCATTGTAATGTCATCCTCCGAACGCATATCCTTAGCCGACATTTCCCGCCTTAATGAAGAAACCCAAACGTGGCGGTGGGACGGATCAATCGAAAACGATGCGGTTTCCCCGACTCTCGGAGAGCTGTCTGAGTTCATCCAATTCTCGCCAGGGGACGGGCGGATCTGGCTGGATGACCGGCGTGTCGTGCTGATGCAGAGCGATGCACTGGGGATGATGCGTCAGCAGTTGATCGATAAAGTGGGTCTGGATGATGCGAGGGGACTGTTGACGCGTACCGGTTACATTTCCGGCGTTCGCGATGCCGAACTGGTTATGGCTCGCTGGGCAGATCAGGGGCCTATGTCTACCTATCTGGCCGGAGTGCGGCTTCATGCTCTCGAAGGGATGGTTAAAGTCGAGCCGCTCCATCTGGAGTTCGATGCCGCCATGGGCACCTACAGTGGTGAGTTTATCTGGCATAACTCAGTGGAGGTCGAAGCCCACATCGCTCACTGCGGCATGGGGTCTGAACCGGCCTGCTGGACGCAGCTTGGCTACGCCATGGGGTATGTATCAACCACGCTGGGGCGGTTAGTCATCTTTCGGGAAGTTGAGTGTCGCGCAGCAGGGGGACAGGCTTGCCGTATTATTGGTAAACCGGCCGAAGAGTGGCCGAACGTCGAGGAAGACCTGCATTACATCAATGGTGAGGATTTTCTGAGTACCAGTGCTTTCAACCCGTCTTCGGCCCGCGATATCGCCGAACTCCCTGAAGTAACCGACAATCTGGCTGCGGAAGACGAAAAACATATGGTGGGGATTTCGGCAGCATTCAATGCCTGCTGTCATCAACTAAAGCGTGTTGCGCCAACCCGGGCGACCGCACTATTTTCCGGCGAATCCGGAGTCGGAAAAGAGTTATTTGCGCAAATGCTCCATGAGATCAGTCCGCGCAAAGATAAGCCTTTCGTTTCGGTCAACTGCGCCGCAATTCCGGATACTCTCGTGGAAGCAGAGTTGTTCGGCGTGGAGCAGGGCGCTTATACCGGGGCAATTGCTTCCCGTCCGGGACGCTTCGAACGCGCAGACGGAGGCACCCTGTTTCTCGATGAAATTGGAACACTGAGTCTGGTTTCCCAGGGGAAGTTGTTGCGCGCCTTGCAGGAAGGGGTGATTGAGCGGGTCGGCGGAACACGGGAGATCAGAGTGGATGTCCGGGTTGTGGCCGCAACCAATGTCGAACTTGAAGAGGAAGTACGTCAGGGACGTTTCCGGGAAGATCTGTTTTTCCGTCTCAACGTATTTCCGGTTCGCTTGCCGCCGTTGCGTGATCGGCGGGAAGATATTCCGCTGTTGCTCAGCTACTTCCTGCAGCGCTACAGTCAACAGCATGGGCGCCATATCACCGGCTTCACGGCCCGGGCGGTGCGAGCCTTGCTCAACTACGACTATCCGGGCAATATCCGCGAATTGCAGAATCTGGTCGAGCGAGGCGTTATTTCCGCCGACGATGATAATGCGATTGATCTGCGCCACCTGTTTCGGTTTGAACAGATGCCCAGTGAGTTTGTGTATTCAGTCGGGATCGCCGGAGGGCTGGCGAAAGAGGATGCTAACGAGGCTCTTACGGCAAGTGAGGCTATCGAAGGGGGGTTATTGGATCGTTTCCTGGCCCTGTCTCAATCTGAGTCACTTTCGTTGGAGAGCCTGGAGTTGCGCCTGATACAGGAAGCTGTGGAACGGTGTCGTGGCAACCTGGCCGCTGCTGCACGGATGATGGGACTGTCGCGCGCGCAACTGGCTTACCGCCTGAGCAAGGCCTGATGCGCTGCCGGTAGAGGGCTTTCTCAAACGCCCGGCAAGGAAGGGGCCTCCTTGCCGGATTTTAACACAGGGTCAGATCAGCTTCGACAGAAAGGTGGTTTCCTTTGACGTTGAGATACCATTGCCGGTGAAGACAAACGCCAGTTTTGCATTTATCTCATCAACATTACTACCGCAGATGCGGTAGGGTAACCAGGCTGAGTTATTATCACTGAGCTTAATGATTTCAGGCCCGTTGAGGGTAAACTGCGGGTTTCCTGACAGGGAAACCTTGATCAGTTCCTGATCGCTGGCAAACCCCTCTACCTTGACACGGTAATTATTGCAGACAGTGTTCTGATCCAACTGGGTAAACAGGACTGTGCGATCACGGCGAACCTCAACCAGTAACCCTTTAGTATCGGTAAAACCGTAGATAACCGCTGAGATGGCGCACAGTGTTACCGCTGCATAGCCCGCCAGTCTTGGGCGCAGGAAGGGGGATTGTTTGCCTTCCAGTTGCCGTTCGGAGGCGAAACGTATCAAGCCTCCTGGGCGGTTAATTCTATCCATGACCGTGTCACAGGCATCGATGCAGGCAGCACAGTCGATACAGGCAGCCTGCAGGCCGTTACGAATATCGATGCCCGTGGGACAGACCTGTACGCAGATGCCACAATCAACACAGTCACCGCTGTTTTTATCGGCGCTGTTTTTATTGGAATGACGACGGTTGGCGCGGGGCTCACCCCGTTTGGCGTCGTAGCTGACGGTGAGTGTATTTTCATCAAACATGACACTCTGAAAGCGTGAGTAGGGACACGCGTGAAGACAGATTTTCTCTCTCACGAGTCCCGCGTTGGCATAGGTGAGTCCCTCCATAATTGCCAACCATCCGACCACCGTTGCGGACATTTCAAGATTAACAGCATCCGCCACTATCTCCCGGATAGGGACAAAATATCCGGTGAAGGTCGCTGCGGTAAGAACGGCGAGCAAAATCCACAGAAGATGTTTGATTACCCGGCGTAACAGACGTGTGCCCCGCAGTGGCAGGTGATCAGATTTAGATCGCTCACTGGCGCGACCTTCGGCCAGCTGTTCGATACGAATAAACAGCCAGGTCCAGATACTTTGCGGGCAGGCAAAGCCGCACCAGACGCGTCCCCAGGCCACCGCCATAAAAAACAGCAGCGCTGCTCCGGCAATCATCAATCCGGCCATTAAGGGCAGATCGTGCCAGGACAGGGCGCTGCCAAAGAGGGTGATACGGCGCTGTTCGAAGGAGAAAAACAGAAACGGCTGACCATCAACCTGAACCCAGACGAGCCCGAAAAACAGCGCGATCATTGGCCAGGAGGTCAGACGTCTGAGGTTTTGAAAACGCCCCTCTGTAAGTCGGACGTGAAATTTACCATCGGTTGCAAAGGGTGGGGTGGGGTCTTGTATAACAGGAATTTTTTGCATGGCGGCAATCTTCTGAAAAATTTTGATTGCACTAGCTTAAGGTTGTCGCTTAAATGGGTACAGGTATAAAAAAAATATAGTTAATAGGTACAGTTGGGCGGTAATGCACGATGGCATCAGACTATCTCTATCAACAGCTTGAAAACTGGTTATTAACCGGTATCGGGGAGCAGCGTTGGCTGATGGGGGATCGGTTACCCTCTATCCGGGAACTGTGCAAACAGCATTCGTTGTCTAAAGCGACTGTCCAGCACGCGTTGCAAAGGCTTGAGGCGCAGGGCTTGCTGGAGGCCAGACCTAAAGCCGGCTACTTCGTTGCATTGCATGCTAAAACTGTCAAAGAGCCGATCAGTCGTTCAGATATCAAGGCACCTAGGCCGGTCACGGTGAGCGAGCTATTGCTGGATATTATGCGTCGTAGTGCGGCATTTGATCTGCTGCCGGACCTGCATGCTGGTGAGCTGCCCGCAGGCATTGTCACCCTCAACCGGTCTGTCGCCAGAGCGCTGCGGCGGCAACGGGGCGATGATTACCAGTATTACGATATTCCCGCCGGGGATGTCGGGTTGCGCGAGCAGCTATCCCTGCATCTGTTACGCCGGGGCTGGCAGGTTGATATCGATGAGCTGTGTATTACCTCCGGCTGTCAGCATGCCCTGTTTCTGGCGCTGATGGCGACCTGTGAAAAGGGGGATGTTGTTGCCGTTGAATCACCGGGTTTTTACGGTGTACTTCAACTGCTTGAGCAACTGGGGCTGCAGGTTGTTGAGGTGCCCACATCAATCTCTACGGGGATGGATATTGAGGCGCTGGAAGAGGTGTTGAAACGCTGGAAAGTGAAAGCCTGTGTTGTGTCGCCTGCCTTCTCTACCCCGGGGGGGGCGCTGATGCCGAAAGATGCCCGCCTGACATTATTAACGCTGGCAGAACAACATGATCTCGCCATTATTGAAGATGATATCTATGCCGATACCGCTTTGGGGATGGTGCCAGACCCTTTGAAAGCGTTAGATGAAGACAACCGGGTGATCCTCTGTAGCTCATTTTCAAAATCGTTATCCCGGGATCTGCGGCTGGGCTGGATATCAGGAGCACGATGGCACGAACGGATTATCAAGCTGAAACTGGTTACCCAGCTGAGTAGTAGTCGCTATCTGCAACAGGGGGTTGCTGAGTTTATGGCGGAGGGTAGTTTGGGCGCCCATCTTCGCCGCCAGCGCCATGAGTTGCGTGAACGACGTGACCGGCTGATTGCGCACCTGCGGGCCTGGCCCGGGGATTTGAGAATAAGTCTGCCTCAGGGGGGCTTAGCGGTGTGGGTTGAACTACCTGACGGGGTGGACACATTGCAGGCTTACCCCGAAGCGCTTGACCGTGGGGTGGTCATTACCCCCGGGCCGTTGTTCTCGGTATCCGGGCAGTTCCGCAACTGTATGCGCCTCAGTTTTTCCCATCCATGGGATAAGCGCCGGGTTGAAGCGCTGAATATTTTGTCCGGCGTGTTGGGGTTATGACTTTACTGTTCCGATAAAACCTGAGCCTGAATCTACGCGCTATACTGGTTGCCAGAACTATTGTTAGCATTTTGACCGTCATCACTTAAACTGAATGCAATCGCTTGGTTTTAACTGCTTGCATCTGATTCACAAACCGCTTTCTGTTTCTGACAGAGTATGAGGGTTTACTGTGTTGGAAGCATAAAAGGGATCTGTTATGTCACAGGCAGACACGCCATCCCCAGAGAATCAAACCGGAAAACAGACTCTCATCTGGGGGCTGGTGCTGGCTGGGTTACTGATTGCGGGTTATCTGTTCCAGTATTTTATGGAAGATATCAGGCTGGCTAAGATCAGTCATAGTGCAGATATTGAAACGGTTATCCATGACCTGAGTATTCAGGCTCAGGATTATCTTTTACTCACTGAGAGATTTCAGTCAATCAACGATATCTGGGGGATCACTGCGATCATCCTGGCAGCCGCGGGGTCTGCTGCGGTCCTTTTGCGGGCTCCACAACTGATCATTGTTCTGATCGCCGCAACCGTAGGCATCGGTTATGGCGCTATTCAGCTATATACGCCAGAGGCTGTTGTTGCGGGTGTAAAGCTGGCACAGAGCCGGGTGGCCTGTCTTACACCCATCGCGCAGTCGTTACAGCCGGTGATGCTGGTTGCTGATTCCCGTATAGATGATGCGCGGGACCATATCGATAAACTGATAACAGATATGGATGAGAAGAGTATCGGGTTAGCTTCGTATCGCAAACGTGTTTTGGTGCAACAAGCAGTCAATGAGGAACAGCAGCAAGCCGCATTGAAGGCCCTCGATCAGGTTCTGGCTATTCCATTGAGGGATCACTCTGATGCTGTTGATGACCTGCGGGAGAGCCAGCAACAACTGTCTGAGATCAGGCATGAACTCGGGCCCGGGAAATCAACCACCAGGGTCCTGAGTAGGATCAGTCAACAGTTAAATCTGTTACAAACAGCGATTACTGACCTGTCAAATCCGCAGGCTTTACTTAACGGTATTGAGATGAAGGTGAATCGTTATCTTCAGCAGCAAGACCGCACGGAGCTTGTGTTGCTTGAGGGGGACCGGGTGATGGCGCGGTTGTCTGAAATCAGTAGCCCGCTGCCGGGATTATTGCAGCGCCTGCATCACTGGAAAACAGCCAGGAACAGTGTAGCAAAGGAGATAAGGTCGGCTGTGACCACAACCGATAGTGAGTTACGCCGGTTAGTGGGGGATTCCGGGATTACCCTGACGAAAGTACAAAAAGTAGCGCAACGGGTTGCGACGATTACCATTGAGCCTGAAACCGCCCAAACTTTGCTTTCTTCCAGTCGTTTGACAACAGAACCTCAACTAAGCTTAGGCTCTTTAGAGCAGAAGTCTCAGTACTCAACCGAGCAGCTCATCCAGAGAGCCAGCCGACAGCTTCTGATTGCACAGCAAAAACTGGACCGGTATCAGCAACAGCTGGCTGCTGTCAGACAGGTATATGACAAGATTGAAACGGTGGAAACGGTCCATTTGCCGATAATTGAAACGGCCCGACAACGGATTGAAAAAGCCACAAACTACTTTCAGGACTCGATTGCGTCAGCAAAGCTGTTGCTAAAACAGAGTGCAGCATCGCTTCAACAGATTTATGGCATTGACGGTATGATCAATTTTGATCAGACCTCTCGGAAGATCAGATTGTGTATGAACTCCAGTTCACTCAATCTGAATGCAGAATAGTTATTGTGGATAATAAAGCCCCCGGTTTTTTTTCCGGGGGCTGGGGAGTGTTTCATCAGACCGATTATTGCTGATTGGCAGCCTGATACTTATCGATCAGGGCATTGGCTTTATCCAACAGTCTCTGAGAATCATAGCCATCGTCCTTCATCTGTTTCAGCCAGTCTTCGGTTACGAAGGCCAGTTTCTCTTTCCAGGCGGTAATTTCAGATTCGGGTAGCTGATACAGTTCGTTACCCTGATCGATCGCGGCCTGGCGGCCGGTTCTTTCGTAGGTATCGAATGCTTCACCAATAAAACCCGCCAGCTCAACGCCGGAGTTATCATCGATCACTTTTTGCAGATCGGGCGGCAGGCTGTCATAGGCTTTTTTATTCATACTGAAAATAAAGTTATTCGCATAGAGACCGCGTTTTCCCGGTATCTCCGTATGATGTTTAACCAACTGGTGTATCTTCAGTGGTTTGACCACTTCGAAAGGCAGCACCGCCACATCGATAACTCCCTTCGACAGTGCGCTGGGCATCTGCGGTACGGGCATGAAGACTGTATTGGCGCCCAGCCCTTCAAATGCAGCCGCCATGGTTTTATTGGGCGCACGGACTTTCATTCCATCGAGGTCTGCAACGGTATGGATCGCTTTATCCCGCGAGTGCAGGGAGCCGGGGGAGTGCACATGCATTGCCAGCAGGTGCACATCTTTGAACTCGTCAGCCATCTCCTGTTCGGCATACTCCTGAATCGCCATGCTCACCGATTTTGCATCGGCCGCCATGAAGGGGAGTTCAAACACAGTTGATTTAGGAAAGCGGCCGGGTGTGTATCCGGTGACTGTCCAGCTGATATCAACGATACCTTTACGTACCTGGTCAAACAGTTGTGGTGGTTTGCCACCCAGTTGCATCGATGGGTAGATATCAATCTTTATCCGCCCATCGGATTCCTTCATCACTTTATCTGCCCAGGGCACGAGAAAATTCGTATGTGCGTTTGATGGAGGCGGCAGCATATGGTGCAGCTTAAAGGTGAACTCGGGTTCAGCTGCGCTGGCGTTGGCAGCCCCGAGTAATAGTACACAGGCAGCGATAGAACGTTTTATGGTTGTTTTTAGTTTCATGTAGGTACCTTAAAAGGTTATTTATTGTTATTGGATTCAGCACAGTGTTTTATTTAATAGTTTTCTACTAGTCAGTAGCCGGGTGTTTATATATCCAGCACTAAACGGGTACTTTTCGCGCGGGAACAGCAGGGCGCGAACTCTTCGTTTCTGGCGTGTTCCTCCGGGGACATATAGACATCACGGTGGTCCGGTTCGCCGGATAGCAGGCGGGTGGAGCATGTACCGCACACCCCCTCTTCACAGGCAAAGGGAATATCGATATCCAGATCAAGCATGACGTCCAGCGCACTTTTATCTGCCGGGATCTGAATTACTTCGCCACTACTGGCAATCTGAATTTCAAATGCACTATCGGCTTCGCCTGAGCTGGCTGCCGCGGCAAAATATTCCCGGTGTAACCGGGTTTCATCCCAGCCTTGTGCGGCTGCAGTTTGTAACACTGCGTCCATAAAAGGGTTTGGGCCACAGGTGTAGAGGTGAGTGCCTTGATCCGGGTCGGCAAGCAGTGCCTGCATATCCAGACGGCCCTCTGTCTGGCTGAAGTGGAATCTTACCCGGTCAGCAAATTCAGAGGTGTTAATGCGCTCAACAAAAGCGGCCTGCGCCGGGGATTTGGCGCAATAGTGCAGGGAAAAGCTGGCATCGGTGTGAGCCAGGCGTTCGGCCATACAGAGCAATGGCGTGATACCGATACCCCCAGCGATCAGCAGGTGATGGCTTGCACTGTGCTCCAGTGGAAACAGATTGCGCGGCTCACTGATGGTTAAACGGTCCCCCACATTGACTGACTCATGCAGACAGATCGAGCCGCCCCGTGAATCGGGATCCTTGAGGACACCAATTTCATAGCAGTGGTGGTCATGGGGTGGATTGCACAGCGAATATTGTCGCACCAGCCCATTGGGCAGGTGCAGATCAATATGTGCTCCGGCACTAAAAGCCGGCAGTGCTGAATTATCGGTGCGCGCCAGGCGAAACAGATAAATATCAGCTGTTTCCTGCACCTTGGCGGTGACTTCGACTTCAAACATAGCGTTCTCTCCGGGTCTTCATCGGGTCGTCAGTTAAACGTTTGTCAGGCTAATGAAGACTCCGCGGCCTCAGGGTTTTCCTCTTTCAGAAGCTTGTCGATAATACGTCGGGCATGAACGCCACCGGCATCGATATCCAGCTTAAGCAGTCGCAATTCGGGATTGGCCAGCAGGTTTTTCTGCTGTAGTTCCAGCATCTCCAGATCTTCAGCAAAAATGCCTCCCTGACCTTCGCGAATTGCGTCGGTCAGTGCTGCATCATCGGCTTTAAAGTTGCGAGCCATCCCCCAGAAATACCAGTGGCTGGTTTCTGTTTCAGGGGTGATGAAGTCGACAACGACACTGTTTACCCGCTTATCTGCCGGAGCTTCCCGGCCACCGTTACCGGCCAGTGCGACACCTACGTCGATCAGTACATGGCTTGGGGGGGTAAAGCGACAGATCTGCCAGCGATCTACCGGCTGGTCATCGGGCAAACCTTTGGTCCGCAGGTTTCCCTGCCAGAAGGGGGGCGCAATCACATTGTCCATAAAGCGGCTGGTGGTGACCTCATTACCCACTTTCTCTGTTTTAACCGGTGCTTCATCGATCTCTTTCTGACCGATGCTGGTGGAATGAACGTAGGTTTCGTGGGTCAGATCCATCAGGTTATCGATCATCAGTTTGTAATCGCACTGGATATGATACAACCCACCGCCGTAGGCCCAGTCATCACTGACTGCCCACTCCAGATGGGGGATAGCATCACTGCTGGCTTTATCGGCATCGCCTGTCCACACCCAGATAAACCCATAACGTTCTTCGACCGGATAACTCTTCATGCAGGGAAAACCACCCACCCGCTGCTTGGGCATCGAAAGGGTTTTACCGTCCCTGCCAACTTTCAAACCATGATAACCACACACCAGGCCGCCGCCTTCGGTATAGCCAAGGGAGAGTGGTGCACCACGGTGAGGGCAGAAGTCTTTCACCGCCGCGACTTTGCCATCGCCATCTCTGAAAAAAGCGATCTGTTCGCCACAGATTGTACGGCCGAGGGGTTTTTCTGCGATTTCATCAGGGGTACAGGCTACATACCAGCAGTTTTTAGGAAACATAGAAAGGACTCCGAAATAGTTCTATTTGTTTTTATGGATACAATAATAGGCAAAATAAGGGTGTATATGCAATAAAAATGTATTTTTGGATACAAAAAATAAATTTCAGTGGGTCGTGGTTGTAGATTTTCTCTGCTTAGCAAAGCGTGAATAGTGATGGGGGAGGCTGAAAAGTCTGACAAAAACAGAGCGTTATGAGGGCAGATGGCTAAAGCTGTGGATTAAGGTAACCCTGAGCCATTTGGGAAGGGGCTGTTAACCTGTTTTTGTAAAGGGGAGGCTATTCAGACGTGCTTAGCCAGAGCAACTGATTCCGAAAGGCTATTTATCGGAAATGTCATCCAGGAAGAGCGAAAACAGTTCTGACTTGGAGTTGATTTCCAGCTTGCTGTAGAGGTTTTTGCAGTGAACTTTAGCGGTACCGTGGGCGATACCCAGCAGCTCTGCAATGGCGATTAAGGAGTAGCCCCGGATAATCAGTATCGCTATCTCGCTTTCCCGTTCGGTTAACAGGCCGCCGCCGAAGTTTCTGAACACATTGGATATCTGCTCATGAATGATAGCGCTGGCGTGCTGCGAGGTTTCCTGGGTGTTTTCGATGTTCTGCCAGTGCTTCCTGTAGGCGGAGATAACCAGCGGAGATATAGCCTGTAGCCGCTGTCGTGTGGCGGTTGTCGCCGGGGTTTCGATAACGGTGAGTGATATCTGTATCTGTGAGTCGTTGTCCAGATTTATGATAAAAGCGGCTTCTTCATAACCCCGGTTACAGTAATGCTCGGTGTAGTAAGTACTCTCGAAAAAGTCATCCGGGGCGATCTCTTTGATAAAGTGTAAACCGGTTGAAAGCCCCGTTTTAAAGGCATTATAGAACGGATCAATCATATAGAAGCCGTTCAGGTACTCATCCATTATTTTGTCGGTTAACAGGGTTGAATCAGGGGCTACCAGAATCGTAGGACGGCTGTTTTTATGAAAGTGAATGACGAATACCGATTCACAGGGTGTGGCAGAGTTAATCAGACTGAGCAAAGCTTGATTAAACGCATCAGCACCACTCGTATCGATTAGTTTAGAGGCAAGCAGGTATACATTTTCTGAAGAATCGTCCACTCATACTTCCTTTGGGATTCTGGCCTGATGGTGCTTAATAGATGTTGTTCAATAGTATATCGGTTGGTGAGTTTTTGTCGAATGGCAATTTGGGCGCGAAGGGAAGGGCACGAAACAGGTCAGCAAGCCTGCTGCAGGCTTGCTGATGCAGCCATCAGTGGATCAGTATGATGGGGCCCGGTAGACCTCTTTGCCGCCTAACAGGGTTAATAGCACCTTAGTCTTTTCAATTTCGTACGGGGAGATGGTATAGAGATCCTGATTGAGGATGATCAGGTCAGCAAACTTACCGACCGTTAAACTACCGGTGGTTTTCTCTCTCCAGGCTGCCCGTGCTGCATTGATGGTATAGCCTTTGATCGCGGTATCGATATCGATGCGGTAGTGAGGGTTGTGTGCCGGTGAGCTTTCACTGGCGCCGGAAACCTGCCGGGTCAGTGCTGTCTGCATGATAGCAAAGGGATCAAAGGTGCTCACGCCCCAGTCACTACTGAGTGCACAGACCATGCCCTGGCGTACCAGCTCACCAATCGGGAAAATCTGCCGGCAGCGTTCTTCACCCAGCATCTCCAGGGCGATCTTATCGTTGTCCGGGTCCGGTTGTGCCCACAGTGGCTGGACGTTGCCATAAACCCCCAGTTGTTTGAAGCGGGGGAAGTCTGATCCGGTGACCAACTGTATGTGTGCCAGCTGGTGGCGGCTATCCCATGCACCATTCATCTGCCGGGCGTACTCAATACCATTCAGTGCTGCGTTAACCGCGCCGTCACCGATGGTGTGAACATGCAGCTGGAATTTCTCTTTATCAAAGGCGGTAAAGAACTCATTGATTTGTGGCTGATCAAACATCAGTGGTGCGGTTGTGCCGGTATCACTACGGGGTTCCAGCAGTGTAGCTGTGCCACTTTCAAGCACTCCGTCGAGGAAGAACTTGGCTGAGTGGAGAGACACCATATCATCGGCATAGATCTCCCGCAGCGAGAGAAGTTCCTGCAGTTGCTCTGCCAGTGGCAGGTGCGCAAAGATTTTTGAGGTGGCCGCCACCCGCAGTGTCAAATGACCCTGCTGGTTCAGTGCCTGATAGTTTTCCATCGTTTTGCGAGGGGCCACGGCATCCAGAATGCCGGTGATACCGTGCTGGTTGAACACTTTGCAGTAGTGCTGCATCGCCTCGAAATAATCCTCGTCACTGAACGATGGTGAGAACCGGTTCATTGCCCAGATGGCATCCTCATAGATATACCCCTTGGGGGAGCCATCGGCACAGCGGGCATAGCTGCCGCTGGCAGGCTCCGGGCTTGCAGCGGTAACGCCGGCAACACGAAACGCTTCGCTGTTCGCCCAGCCGCTGTGGTAATCAAACGAGAAAATCAGTGCGGGGCGCCCATCGGTCACCGCATCCAGTCGCTCTTTGGTGAGATTGTTTTCGTTAAATATAGAGGGATTAAAGCCGATCCCTTTAATCCACTCTTTATGCTGATTTTCCCGGCAGAATCGCTCAATCTCACTGAGCAGATCGTCCATGGTTTTCATCTCATGCAGGGGGACATAGTGGAAGAAGTCGGCGCTGGTGGCCTGAAAATGTATGTGGGTATCCTGAAAGCCGGGCAGCACCAGTTGCCCCTGAGCATCAATCATCTGAGTGTTCTTGTCAGCCAGCGCTTTAATTTCCGTGTTGCTGCCTACCGCGATGATCTGATCACCATAGATTGCCAACGCTTCGGCTGTTTCATTTATATCATCCATTGTATGGATGTTACCGTTGACGATTATCTTGTCTGCTATGTATGACATTAAGTAGATCCATGTTTAGAGATGTGGACAAAAGGTATAGCTGAGGCCGTCAGATAATAAGTTTCTGACTCTTTATTATGTTTTTAATTTTCATTCGAAAAATATCTCATACATCTGTCAGATTAACGTAATTATGATTGTCAGGAATACCACGTTAGGTATAGATGATGACGGTTGATATAAATACTTATCGACGTAGATGACACTTTTTTTTCAACTAATGAAATAGGGGTATACCGGAGAAAAAGAATCTCTGAAATGATGGTTGCATACTAAAAAAAGTAAATGTGAGGGTGACATGAAGAATATTAAATCAATTGCAGCTATCGGCTTAAGTCTTTTGTCGGTGTCTGGTCTGGTTCGTGCAGATCTGGGTGCCAATGTGTCAGTGTTGAGTGAATGGCGTAACCGTGGCGTTTCTATGACCAATGAGTCGCTCGCTATTCAGGGTGGTATTGACTGGTACAACCAGAGTGGCCTGTTTGCCAGCGTCTGGGCCAGTAACGTTGACTTCTTTCCTACCGGGCACCCTTTTGATGATGGTGCAACCGTTGAGCTTGATCTGCTGGCGGGGTATGCCGGTGCGATCAACGAAGATATCTCCTATGATGCAATATTATTCTACTACCAGTATCCGAATGATAATGTTGATCAGGACTTCGCTGAGTTGAAGTTGGGCCTTAATTACAATGGTTTCCGCCTAGGTTATGAGCATGCACCTGACTACATTAACTCAGGCAAGGCATATCAGTATCTTTACCTGAACTATCAGACCGATATCGCTGAAGGTGTGGGGCTTGAACTGCATGTCGGCTCTTCGTTTGGTGAGGTGTTTGATGATCCGACCACGCTGATGCTGGATAAATATAGGGATTATTCGGTGGGTGTCACCAAGAGCTTCAGTGGTGTTGATCTGAAACTGGCCTATGTGAACACGGATATATCCAGTACCTATGCGGTTGATAGTGGTCACATGGCGAACCAGGACGCCGTGGTGTTTTCCGTCTCTAAATCGTTTTAATGCGATAGTTTTATCAGGGCTGTTGTATAATCCCCTTCATACGGTAGCCACTGATAACTTTTTGAGTATTAATTGCTCTTAAAAGATAAATAAAAATATAAGTTTCAGAGGATGTTATGCGAATAAATAAAAAGATTCTATCGCTATGCCTGCTGACCGCTTCATGTTCAGTCAGTGCTGCTCAGGTTAATGTTTATAACTGGTTTGGTTATATACCGGAAGATTCTCTCCAGGTTTTCAGAGATACGTCGAAAACTGAACTGAATTATGATGTTTATGAAAGTAATGAAATACTTGAAACTAAACTGCTGTCTGGTGGCTCGCGTTATGACCTGGTAGTGCCTTCGGCAAACTTTATGGAACGTCAGGTAAAGACGGGTATTTATCAGAAAATTGATAAATCAAAAATACCTAATTACAACAAGATTGATCCGGTTATTTTAAAGAAAGTCGAAACCTATGATCCGGGTAATCAATACAGCGTTCCCTATGCCTGGGGCAGTATCGGCGTGGGTTACAACGTGAAAATGGTTAAGGAGCGTTTAGGCGAAATCCCAGAGAATACTTTTGATTTGGTATTCAAACCTGAAGTGGCAGCCAAACTGAAGGATTGTGGTATAGCGCTGCTTGATTCGCCGGCTGAAGCGATGGCGATGGCGTTGCACTATCTGGGACTGGATCCTAACTCTGAAGATAAAGGCGACCTGAAGAAAGCTGAGGCGATGGTACGGGCTGCCAGAGGCAATTATAAATATTTCCACAATGGTTCCTACCGCGATGATCTGGCCAATGGCGATATCTGTGTGGCGCTGGGTTACAACGGCATCATCCTGGCGGGCAATGCGATCGCCAAGTCGATCGACCCTGACCGTGAGATCGCTTACTCAATCCCTAATATCGGTTCCCTGATCTGGTTTGATGTGATGGCGATTCCGGCTGATGCCCCTAACCCTGAGGGTGCCCATGAGTTCATCAATTTTATCCTGGAGCCTGAGATCGGTTCATCTATCTCAAACATGGTGAAATATGCGGTGCCTAACCTCGGGGCAGATAAGTATGTTGAGCCGGAAACCTTTAACAACCCGGGTATCTATCCATCGGATGAGGTGAAAGAAACTCTGTTTGCGCTGCAAGCACATAGTCAGAAGTTTGACCGTATCCTCAACCGGGCCTGGACCAATATCAAGACTAATCGTTAATCAGGGCGGCCCTGAGATCTATCGGTAGTGCCAGGGCCTGCGCTGCTCCTTCCTGATATTAAGTTTTATTGCGGCAACATTTGCCAGTGACTTGTTCACTGGCTTTTTTTATGTCTGATTATCTTTTTGATCCGTGATTTGCCGCAGCGGCTAATCAGTAGAAACAGGCCCGGGCATCAGCGGCAGATCAATATGAAAGTGTGCGCCGGTATCGCTAGGAAGGCTTTCTATATGGCCCTGCAACAACTGACTCACCAGGTTGTAAACGATATGCATACCCAGACCGCTGCAGCCCTGGTTTCGCCTGGTGGTCATAAAGGGTTCAAACAGTTTGGTGTGCCAGCCATCAGTTATGCCCACACCGTTGTCCCGGTATTCGATAGAGATCCGTTTACCATCGGACTTGATTTCAATCGCTATTTTGCCGCCGGCCTGGTTGTCAAAACCATGCAGCAATGAGTTGAGTATCAGGTTGGTAAAGATCTGATAAAAACCGCCCGGGTAACTGTTTAACATCAGTTGATCAGGCCCCAGTACTGTTATTTCCGGATTGCACTGTTTCAGCTTAGGTTTCAGTGAGCGCTGTATCTCGTCAAGGTACTGGATCAGGTCGAATGCCCGGCGCTGCTCACTCGCCTGGTCAACGGAGACCTGTTTAAAAGCACTGATCAGCTGGGCTGCACGCTCAAGGTTTTCACAGATCAACTGGCTGGTTTCAACCGCTGTGCCGGCCAGCGAATTATCCGGGTGCTGCTGTTGGTAAAGGTTAGCCTGATCCGCCAGAAAAGAAGCGGCGGTATAGCCGATCCCGATCGGCGTATTAATCTCATGGGCGACGCCGGCAACTAAGCTCCCCAATGCTGCCAGTTTTTTCGATTCAACCAGCTGTTGCTGGGTTTCCTGCAGTTTGAGCAGGGTGGCGCGCAGCTCTTCGTTGCTCTGTTCCAGCGCCTGGGTCCGCTCAGATACCCGCTGTTCCAACTCGGCGTTTAAGCGTGCCAGTGAACGCTCGGCATCTTCCCGTTTACCCATATCGATCAGCATCGATTGACGCATGTGGTTCATTGAGTTGACCACCTGACTGAGCTCATCCTCTTTTGCCTGGGGCTTTCGCTTCAGAATCAGGGGGGTGTCCAGCTGGTCGAGCCTGAGCCGTCGGGCATAGTCGGCCATGGTGCTGAGGTGGCGGGTCACCAGTTGATTGAACAGGGTGAGGATAAAGATCGATACGAGAAAGGTTTTGATCCCCTGAGAGGCGAGAATCAGCAGGACCTTATCCGCCAGACGCCGATAGACCTCATCCAGACTGACGATCAGGGTCAACTGGCCGACATTAACCGGGGCATTGGTTTTATCGCTGTAGTTCAGCTCGAAATGACGCTCTACGGTGGCACCGATACGGGGTTTGCTGCCAGCGGTATAGATATTGCCAAACTGAGAGCGGATCTCCAGGTAGCGAATATCCGGCAATTGAAGCAGACCATCCAGCTGCACCTGAATCTGGGTTGGGCTGATCTCCCACAAACTGTTAGCCAGACTGTTTAGCGAGCTGGCTTCAATCTGCTGTAACCGTTCATCGATAGCTGATCGTTCATAGCGATAATCCAGCCACAGCTGAGTACCGGTGGCGATCAGAGTAATCGCTGAACTATAGAGAAGAATTGAGGTGAGTAACCTGACCCCGATGGGCTTCTGGGTACAGAGTTCATTAAAGCGTTGTAACAGATGCATTTTCTTGAGCTTTTCAGGCCAGGGGATCTCTATGATAGCGCCATCAGAGAAAGAGGAAAGATTTTATCGACCAGCTTGTCTGGTTTTGATACCGACAGGCGTCAATGGCTGATGCCATTGACGCTGATATGTTAGTCGATTATGGACAGTCATTTATCAGTTTTAATCATCATCCCTCTTCTCACGCCGCTTATAATCGTATCCTTCCACGCCGCCCGATCTCATTAGATACTTGGCCTCATCCTCGTCTCCGCTGCGGTGACATTTAACGCAGTTTTCATAGTCGCGGATACCCTCTTCAAGATGCTCCTCACGAATCTTTGATCTTGAGTGTTCGTGACAGCCATAACAGGTGTAATCTGTGTAGTCGTTATTAACATGGCAGGTTTCGCACTCTGTTTCGTGGTGGCGGTCGAAACGGAAATATTCCTCATGATCAAAAGTAGCAGGGGTCCAGGCATCCTGAGAATGACACTGACCACAGTTGCCTTTGATCTTCCGGTGCAGGTCATCCGTTGGGCTGGTATGACAGCTGTCACACTCGTTCTGCAGTGAAGCCTCAAGCAGATTGTGGGAGAACTGACTGATGGGCCGGAAAGCCTGCCCCCCATTATGGTCGCTGTGACAGCTGACACAGTCCTCTTCAATCAGCTGCTGGTGAAAGGCAACGTTCTTTTTCTCAGAGGCAATGGGAACACCTTTCGTGGTGACTTTGCCAATCTCTTCGACTTTGTGACAGGCGATACACTGGCTGGCGGGGCTGCCAATAAAGGGGGTGTGGCAGGCAAAGCAATCGTCCGCCAGCTCAGCATGGGAGTCAATCAGTTTACCCGGGCTGATCATATGCTGGGGGACAAATAGCGTTAGCAAAACCAGAGCTAACAGATTAATGACGATAATGACGAGGATCGATTTATTGTTCATTTCCACTCCCAGAACAGAAGAATACTGAGAATATGAGTGAGGCCAAGCACGGTAAACACCAGCGTGATGGGCAGGTGTACCGCGCGCCATTTTTTCATCAGGTCGAAGGTGGTGGCATCCCAGAACAGTTTCTTCTCTATCGCCTCTTCAGACAGGCCTTGTTGTAGATAGAGATCTTTCTTTACTGCCAGGAACTGGCGCGAACGATTCAGCAGATACTTGCCGGTCATGCCGCTGATAACGTTTACCAGCATCGCCGCCAGCGCCAGCCAGGGTAACACGGTATACACATGGATGCCGGCATGTACCAGAATCATCAAAGAGCCTGACCAGCCCAGGGTTTCATGCAGAATGAGCAGGGTTTTAGGTTTGCCAAAGCTGATCATCTTGCGTTTGCGCATGGAGTAGAGGAATGACAGCAGAATCAGTAAAACACCGGGTATCCCCAGCCAGCGGCCAACCCATACAAGGTCGAAAAAGTGCAGCAGAGCATCCGCGATGGCGGTGCCCAGAATCAGTGCGCCGAACATCTGCAGAAAGGGGATAACTTCTCTGCGTATGAGTGATCGTTCCATAATTATTCTCTCAAGCTTCCAGTGTGAGATCACATCTGGGTGTTGATATACAGAGTAAACAGTGCCCCGGTTCGACATCCGCATCAGGCTGTTGAGTGTATTCCACTTCGCCTGATTTCACCTTTGTCTGACACGTGCCACAACTGCCTGCATGGCAACCTGACATAACATCAATATTGTTCGTTTCGGCAAATTCCAGCAGAGAAGCTGCACCCACGTCCCATACAATGCTTTTGCCGGATTCGCTGAAGGTTACTGTGATCGGTTCTGCTGAAGCAGAGGGTTGGGGCTGTTCATGTTTGATGAGTGAAGCAGGGCCAAAGGATTCATAGTAAATATCACCACTATCCACTCCCCATTCTTGCAACCCCGGCACCAGACTTTCCATCATGGGTTTAGGACCGCAGACATAAAACTGGTAGCGCATCAGCTTTAAGGTGTCACGCAACAGATGAAGAGTCACCCGGCCTTTATGCTGATAATCGATTCCCTCGATATCACTTTCCAGTGGCGCGCTGTAGCAGATATATAGGTGAAAGTTGTGGTGATTATCCGCGAAGGTTTGCAGATGCTCTTTCATGATCTGATCAGCACCATTGCAGACACCATAATACAGCCAGATCTCTCGATCAGTTCCGTTCTCTAATAAGGTGTTAAGCATACTTAACATGGGGGTAATACCGATGCCGCCGCCAATCAATACGATGGGGAGTGGTTCAGCTTCCATCAGATGAAAATGACCGCCAGGCGCTCTGACCTGAAGAGTGTCACCTTCGCGTACCTGATCATGTAGAAAGCTGGAGGCCAGACCTGCAGGTATCTCTGGCAGACCGACAGGTGCCTGAGCGCGTTTGACAGAGATTCGGTAGTAGTCAGATCTGGGCGCATCAGAGAGGGAGTAGCAGCGCACCACGGACTTCGTCTGATCTGTATCGCTGATGGCGAGTTTGAAGGTTAAAAACTGCCCGGGTATGAAGGGTGGCAATGGTTGCCCATCGGTCGGTGCCAGATAGAAGGAGCAAACTGAGTGCTGCGAGTCTTCTGGCACCCGGCGTTGTACGATGAATTCCCGAAACCCCTTCCAGGCAGCTTCGGCAGGGTGATACGATTCTTCGTCAGTCGTAGATCGGGTTATCGTTGATACGGCTGTTGTTGACGTGGCTTTTGTTGATGTGTTTTGTGCAGGCTCTGCTTCATCGACCGGGTTATCCAGTTTTTTATAGTGACCTTTGCTGTGGAAATAGAGCAACAATGCGCCGACAGCAACCTGCAACAAAATTACAGTCAATATAATTAATGCCAGAATACCAGTGGTCATTGTCATTATTCCCAATATTCATTTTCATGTAATACAAAAACAGTTTTTTTGAGAATGACTAACTGCTTTTTGTATTATTTTTCTATGTGACAGTAAATTTTTGAAATTAATTTTCTTGGTTTACAGATGTTATGGTTTACGGGTCTGACAAGAAAAAATATTTAAAGTCAGTAAGATAGATAACCTAAGAGCTATTTTAGCACAGACCTGTAAGCACTGTGGTGGTTGTCCCCGGAGCGAAATTAGATCCAGATCAAAAACTTGTCATCCAGTTGACTAAAAAGGTGTGATTCTTATTTTAAGGTTTAAAGGAGATGCGATTCTTAATTGTATTTTTATCGAAAATTACAGCTTATAAGGGCTGATTATGAGGGCCGATGATCAGGTGATCAGGGCTAAGTAATAGCTGGAAGCGATATTGCCTGTTCATACTGCCGGATTTAAAAAATAGGGTGCTTAACCGTTCGGTCAGGTGCGTTTTATGCAAGCGATTCACCTGATCCGTGCCTCAGCTCTTAAACCAAGGATCTTGCCGACGGTACGATTCCAGTTTGCTGCACATTCAGGGCCGCACCGTTCAGTCCATCTCGGTAAAATCACATCTCTAGCGATCTGGTCACGAATTGCCAGATCTTTCTCAGAGGGCTCGACCAGTACCATACTGCCGATTTCGCCAACAGGACAGGGGCCTGAACTCAGGCAAGCCAGGGCTTTATCATCTTCTTTGGCTGTTTCCTGCCACATCTGTTCGGTCAGAATGGCGATCTCTTTTTCAAGCAGCTGTTTCTGTGCCTCACTCAGACGGTTCCATTTATCTATATTCATCGCGCCAAATGCCAGCCCCCAGCCTACCCGAAGCGTAAAACCATAAGGCATCTCTTTGTATAATTCAGCGTTATAGGCAGACATGGTTCCGGTAATGATACAGTCCAGACTGTTATTGCCCAGGGCTTCGGGCACATCCTGATAGGGCATGTTGACTGGAATAGCCCCTGCGCCTTCAACAAAATCAGCAAGTGTTCTCAGAAACACCCGGATACGGCGTCCCTGCAACTCTTCAATGGTATTGACGGGTTGTTTGCACCAGATCATCTGACTGGGGAAGGGGTAGAGGATCATCAGTCTGGCATTATATTTCTCGGCGAAAGCGCGCTCCAGGGTTGGAAAGTAGGCATCAGCAACGCGTCTTTGTACAGCGATATTCTGTACCAGCGATGACAGATCAGCGCCTTCGAAAATTTCGCTTTCCTCCTCCATTGCATAGCCGGGTAAACCAAAGGCAAAATCAAATACGCCATTTTTCAATAAGCGCATAATTTCAAAGCCCCTGAGGCCCAGTTCGTCCTGTGGCTTAATCTCACCGACAATCTCTCCGCCGGAGACATCGGCGATATGCTGGTTCCAGAAAGGGCCTTCATGTTTTGGATAGTTGTGAAAATATCCCCAGGTGCCTACTGCCTTGATAATGATGGTGTCGTTGGCGATGACCAGGCTGCTTGTAGCTGCTATCACCAGACCGAGCAGCAGGGCAGCTATGCAATTCTTATTGGTTTTCATATAGACCGGCGTTTTCATTCTCTGGGTAAATTAGCAATGAGATATCGTATTATATTGGATGACTATACCCTACTGTATTACGTAAGTGAGAAGTCAGTTTAGTATTTTAACCGGGTGATTTTTAATTTACCTCTGATATAACTATCATTCAGCATCGGTTTAGTATGGCGTCCTTTTTATGAAAAATGGTTATAAGTTAGGGATTCGCGGACGTTTTTTTATTGCGTTTGGTGTGCTGAGTGCATTAACGCTGGTCGCTACCATGATTAGCTGGATCTCCTATAACCGGTTGGGCGATGAACTCAATAGCCTTATCAAAGGTAATATCCAGACCCTTAGCCTGATCTCTGAATTAAAAGAGGAGGGCACGAAGATAACTTTGCTGGCGCCTACCCTGTTAGCGGCAAAGGATGAGAACAGTCGAGAACAGATATGGACTGAACTCACCAGTGGCATCGGGGGGATGAGAGGGCTGTTGCCGAAAATTACGGCGATCACTGCGGATCTTCAGGGGCAGCATCAGTCTCTGGAACAGATTAAATCACTAGAGCTGACCCTGGCTGAACTTGATCGTTATGTGCGTAAGAATTTTGAGGTTCAGCGACTTAAAGTATCTGAAAATCAACGATTAAGGTGGGCCGGAGGCAACTTTTTAACTGAGATAAAATCGGTAACAGAGAGGGCCCAGCTCTATCTTTTTAGCCGGATCAATGAAGATTACCCCGACGCCTGGGCGGTCAAAAATTACTCAGGAAATGATTCGGTCAGTGAGATCAACGCTGATCTGCAGCGGCTCTACCGGATCGAAGCGGATGTCAATTTGCTGACAAATCTGGTGGACCGTGCAGGGCATCTGCCCGACCTTAGCTCTCTGATCGCCACACAACTCCATTCGGAGGATATTATTCAGCGTATCTTTCAGGATCTGCAGAAAGTAAATCCCTTATATGGTTTAGAGAGGCTTGAGAAGACCGTCGGGAATATCGTGTCGCTGACCCGGGGGGAGGGGAATATCTTTTCCATTCGCAGCGAGGAGCGTCAGATTATTTATAACGGCGAGGCGCTGCTGAGTCAGATCCGTGAAGAGCTCAACCGTTTAAATGAGCTTATTGCGGTTCAGACGACTCAGACTGAAAACGCCGCGCAAAGCTCCGCTGATACTATTCGCGAGACCATTAAAAAGGGTCGGGTCTGGATGTTGCTTATGGTGGCGGTGAGTTTGCTGTTTACCATTCTAACGGTCTGGCTCTATGTTGGCCGGAACATGGTGGCAAGGATTACCAGTCTGGATGCCAGTATGCGCTCCATCGCTAATGGTAATCTTGATCAGCAGGTGGAAGTTAAAGGCAGTGACGAGATCGGGACCATGGCACGATCGCTGGTGAGCTTTCGGGATCAACTGGCAACGCTGCAGGAGGAGTTGGTACAGGCCGGTAAACTGGCGGCTCTGGGACAGCTATCGGCAGGTATCGCCCACGAGATTAATCAACCCCTGTCGGCCATTGGTCATTACTCGCATAACGGCATCCGTTTCCTGAAACAGGGCAAGCTGGAGGAGGTGGAGAAAAATCTTAATCAGATCTCCAATCTGAAGAAACGTGCCGCCATTATTATTACCCGTCTTAAATCGTTAGCCCGGCCGCAAAAAGATAATCTGGTGGCTGTTGAACTGAAACAGGCGGTGGATAATGTCTTACTGATGCTTGAGGGCGATGAGGTCAGGAAGCTGACCGATATACAGGTGGCGTTTGAATCTCAACACAACCAGGTCAAGGGGGATCCGGTTCAACTGGAACAGGTCATTCTGAATCTGGTCACCAATGCTCTGGATGCCATGAAGGAGCAGCCGGATAAACAGATCAGGATAGCGTGTCAGCGTAATAAAGACTGGCTGGCGATCAATGTGAGGGATAATGGTCCGGGCATCAGCAGTGAGCTGCGTGAACAGATCTTCGAACCCTTCTTTACCACCAAGCGGCGGGGCCAGAGCCTCGGACTGGGCTTATCGATCTCGTATAACATTATCAATAGCTTTGGAGGCAGATTAAGCGTGGATCTTGAGGCAACAAAAGGCGCGTCATTTTGTATTCAGCTACCAGAATTTCGGGGAAGTAAATCATGAGTTCATCGACCTGTGATGGCCAGGTAATCGTTATTGATGATGAAGAGATTGTGCGTGAATCAATGATTCAGACACTGCAGCTGGAAGGCTATGAGGCGATAGGTTTTGAAACCCCCGTCAAGGCGATTGCTGAGTGCTCTGTGGGCTGGCAGGGCGTGGTGATCTGTGATGTGCGTATGGATCGCATGGATGGACTTGAGGTGTTACAGGCAATACTCGAGATCGATGCTGATATTCCGGTCATTATGTTCAGTGGTCATTCTGATATCGCTATCGCTGTTCAGGCTATACAGTTAGGTGCCTACGATTTTCTGGAAAAAAATGACGACCCTCAACACCACCTTAATACGGTTCAGCGGGCCTGGAAAAAACGTCAGTTGGTCTTGGAAAATCGCAGTTTACGGCAGGCCGTTGAGGGACAGCACGAGATCCATAACCGTCTGGTTGGACAGACCTCAGGGATCGTGCGGCTCAGGGAAACCGTGTTGCAGTTGGCACAGATTGATGTCGACCTGATTATCAATGGCGCCACCGGGACCGGTAAGGAAGTTGTCGCCAGGTGTCTGCATGACTTCAGCCCCCGGGCCAAAAAACCGTTTGTTGCGCTTAACTGTGGCGCATTGACCGAATCTTTGATTGAAAGTGAGTTGTTTGGTCATGAAGCGGGTGCCTTTACCGGGGCCAACAGCAAGCGTATAGGTAAGATCGAGTATGCCAGTGGGGGCACGCTGTTTCTGGATGAGATAGAGAGTATGCCTGCCTCTTTGCAGGTGCGCTTGCTCAGGGTTTTACAGGAGCGGGTGTTGCAACGGCTGGGGGGGAATGCTGATATCAGTATCGATATCCGGGTATTGGCGGCTTCCAAAGTGGATCTGCGCGAAGCGTCTGATGCAGGCACTTTCCGGGAAGACCTGTACTACCGGCTCAATGTTGCCAGTATAGATATCCCCTGTCTGGATCAGCGCAAAGAGGATATTCCGGTTTTATTCAGCCATTTTACAGATCTTGCAACCCAGCGCTTTGGCCGTGAAAAACGCCCCGTACCTGAGACGCTGTTGAGAGAGCTGTGTGCGCAATCCTGGCCGGGGAATGTACGCGAGCTGCGCAATATCGCGGAGCGCTGGGTGCTGGGGCTGCCTTTTGGCAACAGCGTTGACAGTGCTCCTGAAGACAGTGATGAAACGCTTGACCAACTGGTGGCCAGCTATGAAAGGGGCGTCATTGTAGCTGCACTTAAGGCAAACAGGGGGCAGGCGGAGCTGACCGCTGAAAAACTGGGTATCCCACGTAAAAAGCTCTATTTGCGAATGAAGAAGTATGGCATTGAGCGCGGTGATTTTATCGGCGAGTGAGTTAAAACTGACCCAGTGGTGGTGATGCTGCTGAGTCAGAATTAACCCGTGGCGACCGGTGTAGCTTTTCTTTGTTTTAAATAACTTATTGTTTTTTAAGAATTTATTTTATTTTCCGATGTTTGGTACAGAGGTTGCTGTAGCTAAGGTGGTAAATGCCAATGCTATATCAGAAACCTATCTCTGGAGAATAAAAATGACATGTTCGATTAAAAGAGCGGCAATCCTGTTCGCGTCTCTTGTTTCACTGGGCCTGGCCAATGTGGCTTCTGCCGGAACTCAATGGCATATGCCGACTCCCTATGGCGATGCGAATCTACCAACCCAGATCGCCTATAAGTTTGCCGAAGAGATCAAAAATAACACCGCCGGGGATCTGGATATAGTGGTCCACTCCGGTGCTTCACTGATTAAACATCCGGAAATTCCCCGTGCAGTCAAAACCGGCCAGGTGCAGCTGGGGGAAGTGTTTATCGGGATTATGGGCAACACCCATCCGGTGTTTAAACACGATAACATTCCCTTCCTCGCAACCACCTATGACAGTGCGCAAAAGCTTTGGGAAGCGGCTAAACCCGAACTAGAAAAGCAGCTTAACAAAGAGGGGATGATGTTGCTCTATAGCGTGCCATGGCCGGCGCAGAGCCTGTATACCAAGGCACCGGTTAACAGTCTGGCAGATCTGCAAGGGCTGAAGATGCGGGCTTATAGTCCTTCTACTTCCCGTCTGGCGGATCTGATGAACACCTCCCCTACGACTGTGCAGGTGCCGGAGATTCCTCAAGCGTTCAGTACCGGCATTATCGATGCGATGATCACCTCGCCTTCCACCGGTGTGAATGGTCAGGCCTGGGATTATCTGACTAATTACACCGATGTGCGTGCCTGGATTCCCAAGAACATGGTGGTCGTCAATAAACGTTCGTTCAAACGTCTGGATAAGAAGACCCAACAGGTGATTCTGGATGCTGCAGCCAATGCTGAGGCAAGCGGCTGGGCAGGGGTTCGGGGACAGGCGGCAGAAGATACGATGACGCTGGCTGAGCACGGTATCACCGTTTCTGAACCCTCCCCTGAACTGATGGCCGAGCTGAATAAGATCGGCACCATCATGGTCGACGAGTGGAAAGCGGAAGCGCCTGAAGTTGAGACTATTCTGTCTGACTACTATCAGTAATCTTTAAAGCTGACAGGCCCTGCCATTCTGGCGGGGCCTGTCAGACACAGGAGATGAGTATGCGTTCTCTACTCAATAAGCTTTATCTGGCATCCGGCTATCTTTCGGGACTCTGCATCGTGCTGATAACACTGATTATCACAGCGCAAATAGTTGGCCGGCTGCTGGGCTTTATTGTGCCGTCAGCGGAAGACTTTTCCGGCTATGCACTTGCCGCGGCAACCTTTTTTGGCCTTGCTTATACCTTCCGTGAGGGAGGACATATCCGGGTGACGCTGGTGATCCAGAAATGGAGAGAGGGAGCCCGCTATATTCAGGAGTTGCTGGTTCTGATTGTGGCTCTGCTGCTGGTGAGTTTTATGTCGTTCTACGCGATCCATATGGTGTGGGAATCCTATATTTTTGAAGAGGTCTCTTCAGGCTATGTGTCGGTGCCCATCTGGATGCCTCAGGTGCCTGTTGCCATGGGCATTGTGATGTTGAATATCGCTATTCTGGATGACCTGATTATGCAGCTAACAGGCAAAGCCCCCTCCTACAAAGTGCATGAAGGTGAGCTTCATCTGGAGGAGGTGTGATGGATATAACCATTATAGGCGTGTCGTTAGCCGTATTTATGCTATTTCTGCTGGCGCTGGGCTTCTGGGTGTCACTGGCACTGTTTGGTGTTGGGGTGCTGGGCCTGTATATGTCCGGTAACGATCAGATTGGTTTGCTCTTCGCCACTTCAACCTGGGGGGCCAGCACCTCCTGGTCGCTGACCGCACTGCCGCTGTTTATCTGGATGGGAGAGATTCTGTTTCGAACCCGGCTTTCGGAGGATCTGTTTAAAGGGTTGTCCCCCTGGCTGAGTGGACTGCCGGGCAAACTGTTACATGTGAATGTACTCAGCTGCGGTATTTTTGCCGCGGTGTCCGGTTCTTCAGCCGCTACGGCTGCAACGATTGGCCGGATGACACTACCGGAGCTGAAAGCTCAGGGCTACAGTGATCGCATGGCGGTGGGGACACTGGCGGGCTCGGGAACACTGGGGCTGCTGATCCCACCGTCGATTATTCTGATCGTCTACGGGGTTGCGGCGGAGGTCTCCATTGGCCGTCTGTTTATTGCCGGGGCACTGCCTGGCTTGTTACTGGTCACCCTGTTTATGGGTTATACCGTCATCTGGGCGCTGTTGAATAAAGATGAACTGCCACAGCATGATAAAACCCATCTCTCCTTTGCCGCAAAGATAAAAGCGTTGCGATTACTGCTGCCGATTATGTGTCTGATCGGCTTTGTGCTGGGCTCTATCTATGGCGGTTTTACCACGCCGACTGAAGCGGCTGCACTGGGGGTTGTCGGGGCACTGTTTCTGGCAGCGGTTAGCGGCTCTCTGGATATAAGTAGCTTTGCTGAAAGCCTGACCGGTGCGGTTAAAAGCTCCTGCATGATCGGTCTGATTCTGGCCGGGGCTCACTTTCTCACACTGGCGATGGGCTTTCTGGGGATACCCCGGGCATTGGCGGAATGGATCGCACATATGTCCCTGTCACCCGGTGTATTGCTGATCTGTCTGACAGTGCTGTTTGTTGCCCTGGGATGCTTTCTGGATGGTATCTCTGTCGTGGTGCTAACGGTTGCGGTGGTGCTGCCGATGGTGCAGCAGGCAGGTATCGATCTGCTCTGGTTCGGAATCTATATTGTGCTGGTGGTTGAGATGTCTCAGATCACCCCTCCAGTGGGTTTCAACCTGTTTGTGATCCAGGCGTTAACCGGCAAAAATATTCTCTACGTGGCACGTGCGGCACTGCCGTTTTTCCTGCTGATTATGTTGGCGGTGGTATTGATCTATCTTTTCCCTCAGATCGTCACCTATCTGCCAAGATCCATGAGTCAGGGATGACTCAATGGTGCTCGGCTTGCAGCCGGATGACATGGCCGTTTCGCCGTGGACCGGGTCATCAACGGAGGTTGGTTTCTGCCGGCTGAGCACCAATGGAAAGCTGCTGGACAGGGCCTGGCATGCCAGGAGGTCTTATTGGCATGAAAGAGGGTCAGCAAACATTATTGCCCGCTTTATTCTATGGCCGTCTTCTGGACAGAGCCCTGTCTTAGCTAATGTAAATAGCTAATGTAAATAGCTTATGTAAATAACTACAAAGGTTAAAAAATAAAACAACCATGCCAGATCGTTCATCTGATAAACCGATGTTACTCGCGCCACTGAATGAATTAGTTATCGAAAGACTTCCGGCAGAGATGGCCAGTAAAGTGGTCAGCTTCTTACGCTGTTATTACCAGACAACAACCGCTGATGAGCTGGAGGAACGCTCGCTGGAGAATCTCTACGGCGCCACCATGTCGTGTTGGCAGTTTCTGCAGGATTTTAGCGCCGGCAAGCCAAAAGTCCGGGTCTATAACCCGGATCTGGAGCAGTTTGGCTGGCGTTCAAACCACACCGTGATAGAGATTATTCATCGCGATATTCCTTTTCTGGTGGACTCTGTACGGATGGAGCTGAATCGCCGGGATCTGGTTATTCACACCATTCATAATGCCATTCTCCATGTACAGCGGGAGGAGGGACGTCTGGTTGGCCTGGTTGCACCGGATCATGCGTCAGCTCAGGCTGAATCGGTGATCTATCTGGAAGTTGATCGCACCAGCGACCCGACAGAGCTTAAGGCCATACTGACCTCGCTGCAGTTTGTGCTGGCAAATGTTCGCATGGCGGTTGAGGATTATGCGCCGATGCAGGCCCAGGCACAGGCATTGCTGGATGAACTCTCGCAGCAGTCTGTGGATGCCGAAGCTGAAGCGTTTCTGCGCTGGATGCTGGATGATCGCTTTACCTTCCTTGGCTACGATGAGCTGAGCATCAATGGTGACCGGGTGCAGCGGGTTGAGGGCAGCGAGCTGGGGACACTGAAACTACTTAAAAATGCAGGGCAGGGCAGCTCTCGTCTGCTGACAGAGTTGCGGGAAGATGAGCGGGATTTTCTGTTAGAACCTACCCGGCTGATGTTTGCCAAAGATTTCCACTACTCACTGGTTCACCGGCCTGCCTATATGGACTGTGTGGTTATCAAGCGTTTTGATGAGCAGGGCAATGTCGCCAGTCAGTGCCGTTTTTATGGCTTGTATACCTCGTCGGTTTATTCTGAAGCGATGCTGGCTATACCGGGAGTGCGCAGCAAAGCAGAGGCGGTGCTGCAACGGGTCGGTTTCGATCGCCGCAGTCACAACGGTAAAGAGCTGCTACAGATTATGAACGATCTGCCCCGGGATGAGCTGTTCCTCTCCAGCGAACAGGCGTTGCTGGACAGTGCAATGGGTATTTTCAGCCTGCATGATCGTCGTAAAGTGCGCTTACTGTATCGTAAAGATCGCTGTAACCAGTTTATTACCTTCCTCTACTTTGTCCCCCGGGACATCTTTTCCACCGCGCTGCGGGTGCAGGTTCAGGACCTGCTGGTCAAAGCTTGTCATGCCAGCGAAGTGGAGTTTACCACCACCTTCAGTGAGTCAGTGCTGGCGCGGGTGCAGTTTGTCCTGCGTATCGATCCGGATAAAGCCGACACTCTGGAACTGGCGCAGCTTGAGGCTGAAGTGGTGCATATCTCTCGTGACTGGCGGGATGAACTGCATTCTGCACTCACCGATCTGTGCGGAGAAGAGGAGGGCAACCGGTTACACCACAGCTATGGCCACGCGTTTACCAGCGCTTACCGTGAACACTTCCCCGCCCTCAGCGGGGTGTACGATATTCAGCGCATTGAAGCATTGTGCGACGACAACCCGGTGACCATGAGTTTCTACCGGGTGTTGGAGCAAAGCCCGAAAGTGCTGCGTTTCAAACTGTTTAATGCGGATGAACCGCTGGTCTTGTCCGATGTGATTCCGGTGTTGGAAAACCTGGGGATGCGGGTGATCGGTGAACACCCCTATGCGGTGAACCGCAGTGATGGAAAACAGTTCTGGATGCATGATTTCACCCTGATCAGCCAGGGGAGTGAGCCGGTTGTGCTGGAAGAGGTTAAAGATGTCTTCCATGATGCGTTTGCCAATATCTGGGCGGGACGCGCAGAAAATGATGAGTTCAACCATCTGGTGATCGGTGCCAATCTGAGCTGGCGTGAAGTAGCCATGCTGCGTGCCTATGCCCGCTATAACAAGCAGATCCGTTTCGGCTTTTCGCAATCCTATATCGCCGGCACGCTGGCCCGGCATATCCATGTGACCAAGCTGCTGGTTGCCCTGTTCCGGGCGCGTTTTGAGCCTGGTCGTCGCGACAGTCAGAAATCTTTAGCCCTGGCAGAGCGTATCAGCAACAGCATTATTGATGCGCTCGATAAAGTGGATAACCTCAATGAAGATCAGATTCTGCGGCGTTTTCTGGAACTGATCAAAGCCACCCTGCGGACCAGCTATTTTCAGCGCGATGCAGCCGGTGAGCTGAAAGACTATTTCTCGTTCAAACTGAATCCCCGGGTGATTGCCGGTATTCCACAGCCCCGGCCAATGTTTGAGGTGTTTGTTTATTCTGCGCGGGTGGAAGGGGTGCATCTGCGTGGGGGTAAGGTTGCCCGCGGCGGGCTGCGCTGGTCTGACCGGCTGGAAGATTACCGCACCGAAGTACTGGGGTTGGTGAAAGCGCAACAGGTGAAAAACTCGGTGATTGTTCCGGTGGGGGCCAAAGGTGGCTTTGTGGCTAAAAAGTTACCCACAACGGGGGGGCGTGAGGCGTTTCAGGCCGAAGGTATCGCCAGCTATCAGATCTTTATCTCGGCACTGCTGGATATCACCGACAACCTGGTGGGTGGCGAAGTGGTTCCCCCTGTGGATGTGGTGCGTCACGATGAAGACGATCCCTATTTTGTCGTCGCTGCCGATAAAGGCACCGCGACCTTCTCTGATATCGCCAATGCGATTGCTGAAGAACGCGGCTTCTGGCTGGGGGATGCGTTTGCTTCCGGTGGTTCTCAGGGGTATGACCATAAAGGGATGGGCATTACGGCACGGGGTGCCTGGGAATCCGTTAAGCTGCACTTCCGCGAACTGGGTAAAGATATCCAGTCTGAGGATTTCAGCGTGGTCGCCATTGGCGACATGGCGGGGGATGTGTTTGGCAACGGCATGCTGCTGTCTGAACATATACAACTGTGTGCGGCATTTAACCATCTGCATGTTTTCATCGATCCTGACCCCGATGCGGCCACCAGTTTTGCTGAACGTAAGCGGCTGTTTGAACTGCCACGTTCCAGTTGGGAGGACTATAACCGGGAGCTGATCTCCGCCGGTGGCGGGGTTTTCTCCCGTGCTGCTAAGTGGCTGGATATCAGTCCACAGATGCAGGCCCGGTTTGATATCAAAGAGACACGCTTATCGCCAAATGATCTGCTCACGGCACTGCTGAAAGCGCCGGTCGATCTGATCTGGAACGGCGGTATCGGCACCTATGTAAAAGCCTCCCGCGAAAGCCATGCCGAGGTGGGTGATAAGGCCAACGACAGTTTACGTATCAATGGTAATCAGCTGCGCTGTCGTGTGTTGGGTGAGGGTGGAAACCTCGGCTTCACTCAGTTGGGGCGGATAGAGTTCTGTGCCAATGGCGGTAAATCCAATACCGACTTTATCGACAATGCCGGTGGCGTTGATTGTTCTGACCATGAAGTGAACATCAAAATTCTGCTCAACGAGGTAGTGGCTAACGGCGATATGACCGTGAAGCAGCGTAACGCCCTGCTGCGTGAGATGACTGACGAAGTGGCCGGGCTGGTATTACAGAACAACTATAAACAGGCGCAGGCGATCAGTATTGCCCACAGCCATGCCCGCCGTGCGATGGATGAATATATCCGCCTGATCAATCGTCTCGAGTCCGCCGGTAAACTGGACCGGGAACTGGAGTTTATCCCCTCCGATGAACAGCTTCAGGAGCGCAAACAGGCGCAGCAGGGGCTGACCCGGCCGGAGCTGTCGGTACTGATCTCCTATGTGAAAGCAGAACTGAAAGAGGCGCTCAGCGACACCTGGATTACCGAGGATGCTTATCTGAGTCATGAAGCGGTGTCTGCTTTTCCCCAGCGTCTGGTGAATGAGTTTGGCACTGAGATCTCACAGCATCGCCTGCGTTCTGAGATCATCGCCACGCAGATCGCCAACGGCATGATCAACAGCATGGGTATTACCTTTGCCGACCGTCTCTGTCAGATCAGTGGCTCCGGGTTTGGTGATGTGGCTGCGGCCTTTGTGATCGCTCGTGATGTGTTCAATATCGATCAGCTGTGGCACCAGATTGAGTCGCTGGACAACCAGGTGCAGTCCGCGCTGCAGCAGCAGATGATGGCTGACCTGATCCGTCTGATACGCCGGGCTACGCAGTGGTTCCTGCGTCACCGGCGGCCTCTGGATGTTGCCGCAACGGTACAGCAGTTCCGCAGTGGCGTCGCCACCCTCAGTGGGCAACTGTCACAGTTACTCAGCGGTGAACCCCTGAACCTGTGGCAGCACAAGCATGATCAGCTGACAGCGGCGGGTGTGCCGGACGAACTGGCGTCAATTGTTGCCGGTGCCGATAGCCTCTATGCGCTACTCAGCATCATTCAGTCTGCCGAGCAGACCGGCCGATCGCTGCAACAGGTCGCGCAGATCCATTTTGGTCTGGGAGAGCGTTTACAGCTGCAATGGTTTGATCAGCAGGTTAAAGAGCTGACCGCCAGTAATCACTGGGAGTCGATGGCCCGGGACGGTTTCCGTGAAGACCTGACCAGTCACCAGCAGGCGATAACGGTCAGTGTTCTGTCTGCCGTTGATTCCGATGCCTTGGATTCCGATAGTCAGAAAGTAACAGAGCAGGACGGTGTTCAGCTTGTAGAAAGCTGGCTGGCGGATAATCATCGCTTACTGGATCGCTGGCAGTCTCTGCTGAATGAGGTGCGTGGCAGTGCGCAGCAGGACTTCGCGATCATTACCGTGGCGATCCGCGAACTCATGGAGCTGGCGCAGGCGCAGTAACGATTAACCCGGGGGCTTATCTGAGCCCCCGTCTATGGTTACAAAACAGGCCTGGAGACAGGCGAAAAAGAGATAAACAACGTACAGAATTATGAAACAACGATACGCATTTCCCGGAATGAACATGGTGCAGTGTGCGCTGAACATTAAGCAGATGGCCGCCGACAGCTGGTGGGTCTACCGTCATGAGGTGTGCGGCAATGGCACACTGAAACCGGTGTCCCGGGTGGTTTTTTTCGGCCGCACCCGCGCGGATGTCGAACGCTGGATTGAAACCCAGCGTCAGGAATCGACGGTCTATATGTTATCTGATAACTAGACTCAAATTTGAGTGGGGCACCGGTCTGATACCGCTGAGTTCAGACCCTGCTCACCCGACAGTGCACCAGGAAGGCTGGGTCTTTGCTTAAAGGCCCGGCCTTCCGCCGTTTAGCGTGGCCGATATTCGAAAAGCTAATGCAGAGATGTGTTGGCTTTTTTCGTTAACAGGCACCGGTTATCAGGTGACAGACTTATATGATAAAGATGCATGGACAGGCAATTGATCTTTGATCCCGTCCATTGCTTGCACGTTCTATCCGTAAAATATCTTGACGCTTGCGCGTTATCATCGGATAGTTACCCACAGTTCTCAGCAAATCAAGGTGTTATACCGATCTATCCTGGGATGATTCGCAGAGTGAACTAGGGATAACGCACATGCGCGTTTACACGGAGCCAAATGAAAGGGAGTTTATCAAAAGAATATTTTATTCAATTAGTTAATCGTTTCTTTAACGTATTTAATTTGCGTGCATATGTGCATGCGCACAATTAAGCTGTTAGTAGTCAAGGACAGATATTAGACCTGTTTTTATAATTGCTGTATTGCGGTTAAAGATTAAAGAGAGCGTGCTTGAACTGGAGGAATAAACCATCAATGCTTCCAGGAAAAACATTAAAACGAACAGGGGAAGGCTGCGGTAGATGGATGTTTTTATGTCAAGGTGTCTAATTCGACAGTCTCGTTATGTTTAATTAGAAAGGTAGAGTTTATGATCAATAAATTAATATGTTTAGTGATTTTAGTTATCTCGCTGGCGGGATGTGCGGCAACTTATGTGCAACCGGTTGATGGCCCTACAGCTACACTCTTGATCCCAAAATACTCTAGAGAATTTAGTCTTGCCAGTATAATATCTGGCGGTGATATAATGGTCGCAAGAAAAGAAAAAGATGGTTGCGGAAATTTTGAAGTAATTGAAATTAGTGATACAGATGATGAGAGAATACCTATTAGTGTTAAAGTAGGCCAAGACATATTTATTAGCATAGACCGTTACGACGGAAATAGAAGTTGCAACGTTATTGCTGCCTTCATGCCAGAAGCCGGAGTGAGTTATGATGTTAAGTCTAGTTTTACTGACAAGTGGTGTCGTGTAAGAATTATCAATAGAGATAGTACTAATATGGACCGCAGGGTAGGGCTGAAAAAGGGATATACATCTTCATTGGATGGCTTCAGGGTTTGCGACTCTAAAGATAAATTGTGAAAATATAATCAGAATTAAATTTAAGGGGTCCAATAGCAGGCGATGAAGAATTAAAAATCAAAACTATTCTAGCTGAGGCTGATGAAGTTGCAGAACTCAATGCCTACAAAAGAAATGCCTAATAAGCGCATGTTGTCGGACTGGTTTTCCGCTGCGCTCCAAACCAGCCGCAAATGCGAGCGATTAGCTCTAAGTACTAGGTTCAAATGATGAAAAAAATTATATTTATCTGTTTTACAATGATTATGCTTTCTGGGTGTGTTTCCACAAGAAATTATGAAGGACCTGTACTTCCTCAATCAGAGGTGTCAGAAATTTACTTAGTAACAATAGATAGTGGCGTAAACCTTTATGTAACGTCTATCAATAACGATGGCAAAGAGTATTATTATTACAAACGGTTGAGTGTCCTTCCTGGGGAAAAAAATATTACATTAAGAAGTGATTCATTATCTAATGTCGATAAAAAATATGATAAAACTTATATGGCGAAATCTACAATTTCATTTATAGCTAAAAAAGGTAAAGCATATACTTTTTCAACACCTAATGATTACATTGGTAGTGGTATTAGAACTGATAGCAAAGTTTGTATTAACGAAGAAGACTGGGATGATCCTGATGCATTAGTGGGTTTAACTGGAGAATTTAGGTCACCAAGTAAAAATTCGATTAAAATCGCTTGTTCAGAAATAAAGTTAATAGAAAAATACTAATAATAAAATCAAAAAAAATCGGGGTCAGGTCTTTCATTTTGCAGGGTTAAGAAAATTGGATTAACTCTTGTGCAAAATTCAAGACCTGACTACCGTCGGCTAATGGGTGACCTCGTGATTAGACCCCGTGATTCATGCCGGGATTCATGGCAATAAAAAATAGGAGCAACGATGCCAAGTTATGAGATCAAAGGCAAAGGGAAGGATACCGGGCGAACGAGAAAGCGTATCTTCACCGCACAAAATGAGGAAGAGGCTAGGCAACTCGCTGAAGCTGATGGCACGTTGGTAGAAGAAATAACAGAGATTCCGCCAGACCCACCGACGGAAAGACAGCTAGATTATGCAAAAGGCCTCGGTATTTCTATCCCTTCCAACGCAACAAAGGATGATCTAAGTGATCTTATTTCTCTGAAAGTAGACAGAGACAAGCCATCAACAGAACGACATAAAAAATTCGGAAGAATGTATGGTCTTGAATTTACAGATTATATTGGGAAGAAATCTCTATTTTGTCGAATTCAAGCCGCATTGGTTGTTCCCGGCCGCGAAAAGGAGCTTTTGTCATGGTTCACCTTCAGAGTTTATCGAGAACTAGTCGGTGGTTCTGACAACGCACCAATATCAGGGCCTGATGATCCGATAATTGAAGAAATTGCTAATGAGCTGGCAAGAGATGAAAAAATTATTAAATCAGCTCGCCGCTATGATGGAAGAGAGCTAATTTGGTTTGGGGAATGGACATCACCTGACGGATATGTTCATACAGGGGGGAGTAACCGCACCGCGGCATACAAACAAGCTTCTTTATTACTCAAAGAACGCGCAAGATTTCCGGAGAAACCTCAAAAACGTTCGAGTTCGTCAGTTCAACAAAGAAGCAGGAATACCAACGCCACAAGCGAATCAAAAGGGTGTCTGTCTGTTGTCGTTATTGCGCTCGCAATACCAGCAGCTCTTCTAACGGTGGCGTGGATTGGAGACTATTTTGCCTAACAAGGCGCTGCTACGGAAAATTTACTCGCTAGCGCTCCTAAATTTTCGCAGAGCACGGCGTCAAGTGAGATTAGGGGGCATTGTATGAGAGAGACGAAGGTGCTTACCCGCTACAAGGCTTGGGCAGACGATCTGTTCCTGTCAGCGCTGTCTTTCCTTCCTGATACAGAGCTTACCGCACCGCGCCCAATCGTCTTTGGGAGCCTGATTCGCACGCTCAGCCACGCCTATCAGATGGATCACGTCTGGAAGTGTCACCTGCTAGGCAAACCTCACGGCTTAACCACTCGCAATCCCCAGGATTGTCCGGATCTGGCGGAGTTGATTGTAAACCAGCGCTGCATAGATGAGTGGTACGTCAACTACGCCGACTCTCTCGCAGAGAGTGAACTGGAGGAGGTTGTTGAGTTTGAGTTTATTGGTGGAGGAACCGGACAAATGAGTCGTCGGGATATCCTGATGCACGTGGTAAACCATACGACCTACCACCGCGGTCATGCCGCTGGCATTCTCTATCAGCTCGGTGTTTCGCCACCCACGACTGACTTTCCGGTGTTTCTGCGGGAACGAGATAAAGCGACTTAGCTTCTGCCGTGCTTACCGGGTTATTGTGTCTGTGAGTGACACTGCACAAGATCACTATCATTAACGGTTATACATAAAGGGAATTTATGCTCAAGGATATTTATTTTCTTAATAGTCAGGGACTTTCAGAAGAGCTGAAGTCGGGTACATTCTCAGAGATCAGAGCTTTAAAGCACCTGATTGTTCTTTCAGTACTCGGGGGTTTTACCTTTGAATTTCCGGTAGTGACTGAGTTTTCTGAGACGGAAATAAGTCTATGGAAAAACCTGGGTTCACTGTTAATGATGATCATTGCAGGTGTTATTACTTACTATGGCGTGTGGCTGACATATCAGGCAAACGAAAAGGGGGACGGTAAAGATTTTTTCTTAAGATTTATATCGTTAAGTCTGCCAGTAGGTTTTAAACTTGCTCTCTATTTTTTGCTGACAGGATTAGGTCTGGCTGTCATCTCAGCCCTGTTGATAACAGGTTTAGGTTCATTTGGCGTGGTAGTGAGTATGCTTGTCATGTTTATCGCAACGACAGCGTTCTATGGTCTTTTCTTCGTTCAGCTAAGAAATCATATAGCCAGAGTCTCCGGGTATGAAAGCCAATAATACGTTTGCCTTGTTCCCACGCAGGAGCCTAGGAACGAGCTACCATGTTTCTTCCTTTTAACGAGGCGCTCTGAATCAAGGAACAGATAAAATGCGTAGAGTCTCTGGAATCGTTTTCCTCTTACTTATATTGTCAGGTTGTAACTTTGAAGTGCCGGGTGCTGATGAAAAATTTGGCACACAAAACTTTGTCTCAGCCGTTTCAATTATTGAGTTGCACAAACTGCGAAATGGCGAATATCCAGAAAGCCTGGATGATCTTGAGTTCTTGGGAGACTGGGATGGCATTTGGTTAACGGCTGTACGTTATGAGAAGAATGGTGGTGGTTACAATTTATACCTTGAGCGAGGCTGGGCAGGGAAACCCAGTCTGGAGTTTCCTGATAAGTTTAAACACGGGCTGGGTATAAAAGAGACCAACGTAAAGTGGTTGTCACCATAAAGGACAATGAGGGGCAGATTTTTGCCCTGACCTTCTCTCTGGCTTTTCATCCGGAGGCCTCTGTGCTCTCTGTGTCCTTAGCATGCCCTCTGTGTCCTCTGTGTCCTTAGCATGCCCTCTGGGTACTGTGGTGAGACGCTTTTTTACCGATCTGGGGACAAAGGATCATGGTCTTCTAACTTTTCCTCGATTCTGGTGCCGCGTATGCTGTAGGCTTTAGCACTTAACAGGCACTGACGGTAAGCACTGGTGGTAAGCTCTGATGGTAAGCACTGACAGTAAACCCCAATGACGGAGGATAAAAAAGGATGCATAGGATTCAATGTAAATGCGGGGCGCTGCAAGGCCATATTCAGGGATCGGGAAGCTGCAGTCGGGTTGTCTGTTACTGCGCTGATTGTCGCGCCTTTACAAAGTTTTTAGGCTGCTCCGATGAGGTGCTGGATGCTCAGGGCGGAAGCGAGATTGTGCAGCTGGCGCAGCCCCGGGTGGTCTTTTCGCAGGGGCAGGAGCACCTTGCTGTGGTTCGGCTGAGTGAGAAAGGCTTGCTGCGTTGGTATGCCGACTGTTGCAAAACCCCGATTGGAAATACCCTGGCTAATCCAAAGGTTTCGTTTATCGGGCTTATTCGTCCGTTTCTTGATCAGTCTATGATTGAGAAGGACTTCGGTAGCAGTATCGCGGTCGTCAATGTTGAATCAGCCATTGGCGAACCAAAGCCCGTGCAGAAGGGGCTTTTTGGCGTTATCTTGCGATTCATCTGGATGGTTTTACCGATGCGTATCAGTGGTCAGTATCGACGTTCTCAACTATTTACTGAGTCAGGTGAGCCTGTTGTGACGCCGAAGGTACTGACTGCCGAAGAACGTAAAGCCTTGAAAACTGAGATTTAAAGCGAGTTTAGTCGTGCATTCACCGTCTTGATTAAGGGTTTTTCCTCTGAGCATTGAGATTGGTTGTGGTGACGGCGCTGGGCTGGATTAAATGCACTCTGACAAGCAACAATGCCCCTGATCAGTCTTGATTGGTGTGCTCCCTCACTAACCGGCGCTCTGCTATTACATCCTGAGGAAACATGGAACTACCTTATGATCAGAGCCGGATGTCTCGATTAAGAAACCATATTATGAAAAGAGTTATCACATTTTTGGCACTGACTTCCTGGTTGTCTTCAAGTGCCGTTTTGGCTGCCTGTGATGAGAATATTGCCGAAAGTACACCTTCGTCACGCTTCGTGCTTAACGGCGCTGAAGCATATGACCCGCAAACGAAACTGACGTGGAACCGTTGCAGTGTGGGTACCACATGGACCAATGACGCCGGTTGCATCGGGGAAGTAAAGCTTTTGGGACTAGATAAAGCAAAACAGTTCGCACAGGAACTCGGTGGCGGTTGGCGTGTTCCAACGATTGAAGAACTCTATAGTATTGTCGAACAGGGATGCTTCAATCCAACGATTAACTCTACTGTGTTTCCTGCCGTAACAAATGTTGGAGAAGGTGCACCTTATTGGAGTGACACCCCGGTTGAGGAGATCCCCTCTCTCGTTTACTTCGTTGATTTTATCGATGGTGCAGTAGATGGTCACAGCAAAGGGTTTCCGCTGGCGGTGCGTCTGGTGCGTAGTGAACCGTAGTCGTTTGTCGATGAGAACGGGGCAGAACCCAACTCTAGTCGCATGCATTAGAAGAAAACAGGACGTAACCGTTATATTCCGTCAGCTCAGCACCTGCCTTGAAGGAAAATTTCTTAGACAGCTGACTGTTTCAGGTACGAAAGAGGAACATGAGGTGATAAATGCGCAGGTGTATTAAACACAGCCAGGCAATTACATTAGGGCATCTCGCTTTCGCGTGCTTCCGGTGAATGGTGGCGTTGAAAGTTCAGGTAAACCTATGTGTATTGAACAAGATATAGCCGCGTGGGATGGTAAATCGAGTGCCGATATTAAGGTTGTCTATGACGCGCACCACTCAGCGGCTGACTTCGCTGACAAAGTTATTGCTCTGTTATTTACCCCCGCTTATGAGAAGGGAGCCACATGGCTACTGAAGGCATGGCTGGAAGCCGGGAATAGGTTAGAACAATTTCAGATTGCAGAAATATACAGGTCGCTGAACCAGTTGCAGCAGTGGGAGGGCAAATTGCATCTGCTGCAGTCGATCTCCTTTATGCCAATTGCCGCCACTGAATGTAAATATTTATACGACTTTTTAAGGCACACGCTTACTGATCAAAATAAGTTCGTAAGGGCGTGGTCATATAATGGTTTTTTTGAGTTAAGCAGACAACATTCAGAATATCTCAATGAAACTAAGCAATTCTTTCAAATGGTCATGCGTGATGAAGCGCCTTCAGTAAAGGCCCGGATTCGAAATATTATGAAGACAGGTTTCTAATACAATGCTGCCACGGATAAATCTGTGCTGGGTTTCGGCTTGCCCCAGCGCATGGTATGAGTGTGATCTATGTATATCCGTTACGAAACGAAACTGACTTTCACAGGAACGGCTCACCGAAAAGGGATATTTGCCGCAATGGGTGATCTTAAACGGATGGATAATATGTCAGCGGAAGAGCGTCAGTGGTACGTGGCCACTGCCTCATGGTTTAATGAAAACTTAAAAAATCCGGCCTGTTTTGAAGGGCCTGATCATGAAGCAATCCGGTTTGTTGCGAAAAGTTGGTTTCTCAATGTTCCATCCTTGTTTCTGTCAAAGTCGGTTCAGGTTGTAGAGCTGTTACGAAAATATGAAATTGACGTTGATGTGCTTACATCAGAGAATCCTGGTGAGGTGATTTACCGGGATGATTTTCAGATCGTTGTTCTTCCAAAAGAGGGTTAAACCGGACAGTCCAAAGCAGTTGTTGCTGTTGATCGTTGGGGCTGTCAAAACGTTACGTTAGTTGTTGCCTCCAGTGTGGGGTGCTAAATTTCGTAAGACGTACAAAGCCCGGAAATATTGATAATTTCAGCTTAGCTTAGCCCCGGTAACCGGTACTCAGCTATAACACCCTGAAGAAACATGGAGGTATCTTATGATTTCAGTCGAGTTTTTACTCACATCCTTAGTCGTTGTTGTTATGCCTGGTACAGGTGTTTTGTATACCGTAGCGACTGGTCTGTTCGTTGGTAAGCGCGCCAGTCTGTTCGCCGCGTCAGGCTGCACCCTGGGGATTGTGCCTTCGCTTCTGGCAAGCGTGTTTGGTTTAGCCGCCATTTTTCATACCAGCGTGCTCGCTTTTCAGGTTGTTAAATATGTCGGTGCGGCGTACCTACTCTATCTTGCCTGGCTCATGTGGCGCTCATCCGCTCCGCTGTCTTTAGGGGGAGAAAAGCCAGCGGCCGATTTTCTCACTGTGGCTACCAAAGGTTTTCTTATCAATATATTGAACCCTAAGCTGTCTATTTTCTTTCTCGCTTTTCTACCACAGTTTCTTTCACCGAATGCCGCTCAACCGTTGATTAACATGCTGTTACTGGGGGGGGGTGTTTATGGCGATGACCTTCGCAGTATTTGTTGTCTATGGCGTTATGGCCAGCAGCTTCAGCGCATATGTGGTGGGGTCAAAGAAAGCCGGTTTGGCGATCCAGAAACTATTTGCGGGTAGTTTTGCCGCACTAGGGCTTAAGCTGGCCTTTAGTGAGCGGTGATCCTGTCATTAAGCCCAACACAACGGGTGAGGTCTGTTTTCCTTGCTAAGCTTTGCTCTTCCCCGGTGCTCTGGGTACGGTGGTGAACCGCTTTTTAGCGATCAGAGGGCGAAGGGTTAACGCCCTTCAGCGCTTGCACATAGAAATAGACAAAAAACAGGCAGGTATCAACGTGTTAAGACTGTTAGGGTTTATCCTGTTTATGGGTGGTTTAGTCACCCTCTTTGATGGCCTGTCTGGCTGGTCGTTTTTGACGTTAATTCTCGGCGCTGTTTTACTCTTCAGTGTGGAACCTTCTGTCTTGATGCTGGGTTATGGAGTCTTTGCTTTTACTGCGTTCGATGGTTTTTCGAACGGGTTATCTGAACGAACATTTGCAGGGATGATTATCGGGCTGATATTGATATCGTGGTCCAACCGATCAGGCGCCGGTGAGGGGAGCGGGCTGGATATTGGTAGTGGTGACGGTGGTGATGGCGGCGGGGGTGACTAGATGAGTTTTGAGAGTGGGGGTACGCTTGCTCAAAAAAGGACCCGCTATATTGTATAGAGAGTCCTCTGTGGTAAAAAATGCTTGCCGCTATAACAGCGGAAACTGGCAGTGGATGGCGCCGCTTTCATCCATCTCCGCCAGTTCGCCCTGTAGCTGCTGACACAGTCGTTGCAGATGGTTTCGAAGCTGTTGCGCCCAGGGGGAAGAGGAGAACACTGGCTGACCATCGGTCAGGGTGACACTGAGACGCAGCTGACCCGGTTGCATAGAGGGTTCGGCGCTAAGTTTCAGGTCTGCACCGTTGGCCTGCAGCATGGCCAGTTCGATCGCACTGATCAATATCTGTCTGATCCGCACCGGATCGGTATGGATCTGGGCTGGCAGGGCATCATCAACCCGGTAATCCAGCAGCCAGCCTTCGTGGCGGCTCTGGGGCAGGAAGGTGGAAAGCATCTCGTCCAACAGTGGTGTTAGTCTGAGTGGTACGGTTTTCGCCGCATGATCCGTCAGATCCAGAATACCGATGCTGTTTTGTAATCGCTGGTGCTGGGCATGCAGGCCGGTAGCCAGATCTTTAGCCACCGGGTTCAGATCCATCTGTTGCAGTCTTTGGCTCTGTTTTAGTATTGGCTGAATCTGTTGGTTTAACTGCTGCGTTACTGCTTGCAGCAGTTGGTTGTCCGGGGTAGCGCTCCGGCTTGGGGCCGCCTGCAGGCGGGCATTTTTGATGTCCCGAAACGAGCGCAGTGCAACCACCACTGACGTTAACAGGCGGGAGGCGGACAGTTCTGCCTTGCTCAGGTAATCGTTGATATCGTAATTCACAATCACCTGAGATTCGGGGGCGTATCCGGGATGGCCGGTACGCAGAATCACCCTTATATCGCGGTTGTTGAGCTGGTTACGGATATACTCGACCAGTTGCAACCCTTCGTCATCGTTTTCCATGACGACATCGAGTAGCGCCAGTGCTATATCGGGGTGCTCTGTTAGTAGTTCCCTGGCCTGGGCACCGCTCATTGCACTGATCAGTTCGATTGGTCGCTGTTCAAATTCATAACCGCGAAAAATCATCCGGGTTATGCCGTGAATACCTTCTTCGTCGTCGACGACCAGTACTTTCCATGGATTCATAAACTACTACACACCGGTGTTTTGTCAGAGCAGCTATTTTGCCAGTAAATGTTGCCCGAGTACCAGAAAAAGCGGACGGGGCTTGCTAATTTCATATCCAACGTGTGTCCATTAGTTTTTATTGTCAGGGCTGTGATAATCGATTAACTCAGTACTCTGTCAAGTTGCCGGGCTTTGGCGTGGGCACCCCAGTGGGTATAGAGGTCCTGGCTTTTGTTGAGACAGAAACGGGCCAGACAGTGCTGTCCCTGCGATTGTAAAAAATCCCCGTAGCGTTCATAGCTGAGTGCCGGGTGATGACTAAACCCCTGCTGCTCTGCACTCTCAATGGCCTGTTCATACAATGGTGCGGCGGGCCGGTTAAGCAGGCGGGCTTTTTCTGCCTGCAACAGAAGCAGTTGTGTTTTAAAGTTTTCCGGGCAGTGTTTCGCCCAGAGTTCGAAGCGTGATTCTATCTGCTCAACTTCCAGACGCCGGCGCTGTACCAGCAACTGTTGGGGTTGTGCCAGAATGAGTCGCATCATGGCGGTACAAAAGAGGGCTTCACTGACACAGAAATAGCCGGCCAGCTCATTTTCAAGGGAGGCTTCCCAGCTATATAGCTCGGGCCAGAGGTGTTGCTGGTTGAGCAGAAAGGCAGCCATGATTGTGCTGATAGCCTGCCAGCCATGCTGATATTCGACCTCGTCTGGCAGGGGCTTTTCACCACCGAGCTGTTCCATCAGCAGCAGTGATGATTGCTGCAGGCGTGCTGCCGGATGGGGCTGCTGCCGATCAAGCATCGCATGATAATGTTGACGACACTGGGTGAGTTGCTCCGTCAGCGCGTTGGTCGTTAACAGCGACAATTGGTGTTGTAGCAGGCGGCACTCGCTCTGTATCAGCCAGTGGCCATGTTTTTCACACAGTGATGCGACGTGCTGGAGCTGCTCTCTGGCACTGTGCAGCGGGGCAAACCAGTGTTGCACCTGGCTGCACTGCAACAGGGCTGCGTTAGTGGCGATATCTGGTTGCTTATCTGTGTCACACGATGAAGCATCGGTATCCTGCGACAGCAGCCCGCCAAACTGGTTTGCCAGCTGCATTCCCTGAACTGAAAATATCTGCGCCAGCGGATAGTCGCCACAAAACCAACTGGCAACCCAGGCATAACTGACAAAGGCAAACGAGGTCAGGTGGGTACGTCCCTGCTGCAGGCTGAGGAGTGTCATCTGTCCGATGGCGCAGGCGGCAAGCAGCGGTTTACTTTGCTGGCGTGCGATCAGACTGATCTTTTCCAGTAGCTGCAACCGCAGCAACGCTTCGGGTGAGGTCAGTGGCGCTAACTGTGGTAGCTGCTGAGCATCGATCAGTGAGCTGATTTTGTCGTGCAGTGCCAACAGGAGTAACAGCTGCTGGTTGTCGGTTTCCGGAAGCGCGGAATCAGTCAGCAGAGCCAGATGCTCCAGCAGGTGGTTTAACGCCAGTGCCTGCTGGTTGCGATGTAAGCAGATTTCGGCGGTGATCAGTGCTGCGTTAATGCTGTCCTGTGATTCGATATTTCCCGCGGGCAGTTGCTGCAAACACTGGTCGGCGGGGTCAACCTCGCCCGCCAGCAGGTGTAATTTAGCCCGTTGCAGAAGTAGCTTGTTTTTTTTGCTGGTCTGATTGGGTTTCAGTAGCCGGTAGGCGTTTGACAGATAACGGCTGGCACTGTCAAAACGTTGTTCCCGCTGCGCAAGTCTGGCCGCACGAATGTTGAGACGTCGCAGGCGTTTGTTGTGCTGGCTATCGGTATGCTGAAATGCGCGGTTCAGATGCCACAGTACCGGGGCTATCTGATCCAGTGTAAAGGTGGCCGGCAGACGGCTCAGCATCGCCATGCCGCACTGCCGATGCAGCGCGCTTTTCTCTGCTTCGCTGAGTCGCTGGTAGATTGTGCTGCGAATCTCCGCATGACAAAAGTAGCAAAGGGTCTGTTTATCTACAGAATCGTTTTCTGTCCCGTCGCCCAGGCTTTCGCCGCCTTCTGGTGTGGCGTTTGTTGCTGGGTTGCGGCCAATATCGATCAGTCCGAGTTGTTCGGCAGGCCAGAGGTGTATTGCCAGCCGCGCGACCGGATTGTTGGTGATCTCCCCCAGTTCGACCAGGCTAAACTGTTCGCCCAGCAGAGCGGCCCATTCCAGCAGTTCAAGGGTGAAACTGTTGAGTTTACTGATACGTTTTTCAATCTTATTGATGCGCTGGCGGCTGCTGTTTTGTTGCAGCCACTGGGTATGGCTATCCCGCTGGCGGGCGGTGGATGAGGTTTCAATAAAGGCGACGGGTTTGATCTGTTGCCGGTATTGGCTGGGGGCGACACCCATCCAGCGTTTAAATGCTTTTTGAAACGCAGACTGATTTGAAAAACCTAACTGAAATGCGATTTCGCCAAAACTCAGCTGGCCACGCTGGATCAGTTGCAGGCAAACATCCCGCCGGGTCTGATCATAGATATCCTGAAAATTGGTCCCCAGAAGACCCAGTTTGCGTTGCAGCGTCCTGAGGCTGAGCCCTACAGAGGCGGCGATCTGCTCCCGGCGGATACAACCTTTACCCTCGGCCAGCTGGCGTCTGATCAGATTCCGGGTTTGTGCTGTCAGGGCACTCTGCTGGGCCGATTTACTTAACAGGGAATCAGCAAACTCCCGGTGCAACTGATGCATCTCAGGGTTGGCGTCGAGGCAGCTCAGTGAAAGGTAGTCACTGGCAAGTAACAGTTGGTTTCTGGGGGCATCAAACTGCACCTCTGCGGCAAAAAACTGCTGGTAGGGTAACAGGTTATCAGGTTCCGGAAACGCCAGCTGGACCAGACGGACAGGGATCTGGTGGCCAGTTAACCAGCGGGGCCAGTTGATCAGGCAGGCGAGCAGGTATTCAACCGGTTGCAGCTCTGGCTCGTTCAGTTCCAGCGTGAGCCGGGTTCCCTCAACGGACTGCTCCATCTGAATAATCGCCCCTTCAAGCAGCAGCGGCAGATAATCGATCAGAGCCTGATAGGCTTTGCCCAGCGTCGCTGCGGTAGACATCAGAAAGCCGATAGAGCCGAGTATACGCGGCTGGGTGGCTTCCCCCAGATTCAGAGCGATACGGGGGTTGTCAGAGGCCTGAGCCAGGGTCTGCAGTATCTGACCATAGGCTGAGGCAGGAAAGCGAGCCCCGGGTATAGCAAACTCTTCATGGGTCAGTGATGCGCTTTCCAGAATCCCGGTCTGGTCCAGCCTGTAGTGCTGGGCCAGTTGCAATACCGGCTCCAGCAGTTTGGTTGTTGCTGTGGTTACCGTCATGAAAATAAAGTTGGCATGGAAGGATGTATGTATATTTTTGTTGTTAGAAACAAGAATATCATGATGTTGCCCGGCTGTATGTCTTTTCGTGCCGTTTCGTGCGATTGAGTTGCTCTGAGCGGTTAGCGGTAACGATCGATGACCTGTTTCAGTGTGCCGGATTGACGCAGCTGACGAATCGCTTCATCGATCAGCCTGATATCATCGGGATTAACAGTGGCTTTACTGAACATCATATGGATATCATCATCGCTGGCATTCCAGTCCAGCGTTGTAATGTCGTGCTCCAGGCCGAGTTCTTTGATTAATACTTTGCCGTTGTAGAGGTCGGTCAGTACAACATCGGTACGCTGCACCCCCAGCATTTTGATTAACTGCTCATACTTGTTCAGCTGATGGACAAAGAAGCGGTCTTTTATCTGATTCCAGGTGCTGCCGTAATAGGCTCCGCGTAACGCCATAACGCGAGGGTTTAAACCGGCCAGCTGTTCGAAGTTTTGCGCCGTGTTCCATTTAGTGTATTCGTCGCGCCGGACAAACAGAGCCATGATCTCTCTTCGGTAGGGTTCAGAGAAATAGGCCCACTCGGATCGTTCTGCGGTTTTTGATGCGCCGAGCGCGAGATCCAGATCACCGGATTTAATATAGCGCATGGTCCGCTCCCAGGGGACCTTGGTAAGCTCATAGCGGCAGCCCGCTTTGTTCATAATCACTTTAAGCAGCTCTATATCCATCCCTGTGACTTTATCGTTGTGCCACACCTGGTAAGGTTTCCAGTCCAGCCAGCCGACCAGAAACCGGGTTTGGCAGCCCGCCAGTGCTGTGTTGCTTAATAGCAGTAACAGCATAGTCAGCAAAAAGTGTCTGGTGAGATTAGTTATCGGCATGGTTTTATTATCACCCTGGAAACGACTCGGGATTAGCGCTGCCAGGCTATAAACCGGTCAGACTAGTAAGCGTCTATTTTAACCCAGTCTTAGGGTATTTGAATCTTTACCGCTTGTTTGAGTGTTGATCGCGGGAGGAAGGGAAACAAAAAAGCCCGCCCAGTTGCAGGGGCGGGCTTTCATGTCAGTAGCGCTGAATCTGATAAGCTGAAATAGTGTTAAACCAGCTCAGTTTCTTTTTCAGTTTCTTTGTTCACTTTTGCGGTCAGTTTGCTGTGCCGTTTTTCCCAGAAAGTGGCGTTCTTGATGCCCAGTTTCAGAGGGTTAAAGGTATAGCTGTCAACGCCGGCTTTATGTTGTTCTTCGTAGTCTTTCAGTGCTTTAAGAGCAGGCTTGGACATGAAGAAGATGATCAGAATACCGGCAATGTTCAGCCATGCCATCAGACCGACACCGATATCGCCCAGACCCCACGCCAGATTCGCTGTTTTTACAGCACCGTAGAAAGTCGCGGCCATCAGCACCAGTTTAAGGGCGCCAATCATGCCAGGGATTTTAAAAGTACGCTGGATGTAAGCGATGTTGGTTTCGGCGATGTAGTAGTAAGCCAGAATGGTGGTAAACGAGAAGAAGAACAGGGCGAAGGCGACAAACGGATTGCCAAGCCCCGGTAGCACCCGCTCAATGGCCTGTTGGGTAAACAGCGGACCATTGGCGGCGATATCCGCCCCCAGGTTCTGCACCAGGAATGTATCACCGACACCATGGACGTTATAGGCACCAGTGATCAGAATCATAAATGCGGTAGCCGAACAGACAAACAGCGTATCGATATAAACCGAGAACGCCTGAACCAGTCCCTGCTGCGCCGGATGTTCAACGGCAGCGGCAGCGGCAGCATGAGGGCCGGTACCCTGACCCGCTTCGTTGGAGTAAACCCCCCGTTTTACACCCCAGCCGATGGCTGCGCCCATACCGGCCATTGGGGTAAAGGCATCTTCTAAAATCATGCCGATCACGCCTGGCAGCATATCGATGTTAAGCAGCACGATAACCGCCGCGATGATGATGTAAGCCAGTGCCATGAAGGGGACAACGATCTGGGTAAAGTTGGCGATACGTTTAACCCCGCCAAAGATAATGAAGCCCAGAATCAGTACCACAACGGTGCCCGTAAGAATTTTCGCGAAGCTCAGCGTACCCATGGTGGTTTCAATCATCGCGCCGGAGCCAAAGGTGGCTTCTACGGCGTTGCCGATACTGTTCGCCTGGACGCCAGGCAGACAGATACCACAGGCCAGAATGGTGGCGATAGCGAAGATCCAGGCAAACCACTTTTGTCCCATCGCTTTCTCGAAGTAGAAGGCCGGACCACCGCGGTATTGTCCCTCGTGTTCCTCTTTGTAAATCTGTGCCAGGGTGGATTCGGTGTATGCTGTGGCCGCCCCCAGGAAGGCAACGACCCACATCCAGAACACTGCCCCTGGGCCTCCGAAACCGATAGCGGCAGCAACGCCGGCAATATTACCGGTGCCAACGCGGCCGGACAGTGAAACAGCCAGAGCCTGGAAAGAGGAGATCCCTTTTTCAGAGGCTCTGCCAGAGAACAGCAAAATCCACATTTCGCGGAACATTCGTACCTGTACAAAGCGTGTCAGGATAGAGTAAAAAAGACCTGCCCCAAGGCAGAGATAGATCAGAGCCGGGCTCCAGATAATGCCGTTTGTAAAATCGACAAATTCTTGCATGTGTAAGTGTCTCCGGAAAGCAACGTGCTGGGCACGAAAGTTAGAATTATTGTTTTGCTATAGTCATCCATCCCGTGAAGATGGATGCAGGCTGTTGTCACTGTCAGATATTTATTGCCAGAGTACTGGTGATATCTGAGGATTGCTGCCAACAGTCCTGTAACCGGTTGCTCCGTCAGATAGCGGTTAATGAAATGCTATCCAGGCATTTCGCTGTCATGAAGGATTAACCAGAGAATCAGCTATTAAGATAATAAGCAGATGGCACAGCCCGTTTTCTGGACCTCTGGCACCGAAGAGCAATCTGGCGGTGGAGGCTTAAGCCGGGGTGTTTCTGTGTCTTCATTTATCTACAGGTGCAAGACTGTAGAGTGAATCTGTCTGAGGAGGAATATCCTGCCGTGCCTTGTTTACCTCCTGGCGTGCCAGACCTGTTTCTGGGGCGGGAGGCAATCTTGTGGAAGCCCGCTATAGCGGCCTTGAGGAAAGATATTTTTGCGGTGCTTAACTTTTTTCTGCTTTGAGCCTATTGTTATAGGTATTATATTTGTCTGATTTTAAAGGAATACTCCTATGTCAAAAGGCCATGCGAGACATCAGGAAAGACACCATGGGTTGTCGCAGTTCGGCAAAGACCTGGTGCGCCGCTGCGGTTCTAAATGCGAGTTGTGTGACAGCCATGGGGTTAAGCTGGTGGTCTATGAGGTGCCGCCTATCGAACCGGAGCCAAATTACGATCACTGTATTATGATCTGCGAAACCTGTCAGGGGCAGCTGGACCGGCCGAAAACGATCGATCCTGCATACTGGCGCTTTCTGGCGACCTCTATGTGGAGCAGCGTGGCCCCGGTTAAGGTGATCTCGGTGGCGCTGCTCAGACATCTGGCGAAGCAGCAGGACTGGGCTGATGCGTTGCTGGAACAGGTCTATATGGAAGAGGATGAGCGGGCCTGGTCAGAGGATATTGATCTTTTCTGAAACAGCGGGCTTCATCTTCAGCCCCCGACAATATGATTTTTTTTCATTTGAGATCAGTGCCTGGCGGGCGATAACCCGGTTTACGAATAATAAAACCGGGGCCTGCGATGCTTAACTCCTTCAGCTCAACTCCGTTCATGTTTAATCCCGGGCTTTCTCAGCCCGGCGCTTCGGGCGTCGGCACAGCAGCCCCCCGCGGGCAGAGTAGCCCTGTTTCTGGCACCGAGGAGGGTAGTAGTCCGGCTGCCGTGGCCTCCCGCCAGTCATACTCACTGAAAGAGCGCTTTAACCGGGATGACAGCTTTACCATCAATCTGACCACTCAGGATGGTGATCAGGTTGAAATCACCTTCAATAGCGAAACCCGTTATCAATCTGATTACAGCCTGCGCAGTGGGCCGGGGCGGGAGAGTCAGCGCTACAGTATCGAAAAAAATCAGAGCAGTGATTTTGGTTTTACAGTGGAAGGTGAGCTGGATGTTGAAGAGATCGATGCCATCGCCTCGCTGGTTCAGGATCTTTCCTCGCTGGCCAGCAGCTTCTTTAATGGGGATCTGCAAACGGCGCTGCAACAGGCGGGCGACCTAACCCTGGACCCGGAACAGCTGGCGCAGATGGATATCTCTATGCAGCAGTCGATTGAGTATCGGGCCATTGAGAAATATCGTCAGGTTCAGGCGATGGGAGACGAAGCCCCAGCCGCGTCCCAGCATGCCTTAGCGCCGTTTATTGAGCAGCTGCAGAATCAGGTCAGCAGCAGTGAGCAGCATGTTGCCAATGCCACAGAGTTTAGTATGAGTCTGTTTGTAAATCTGGTGCAGCACGATGTTCGCTTTACCAGCAGCAGCGAAACCCGGCAGAACTCAATGCAGGAGAATATCACCCGTCTTGGTGAGATGGTTCATAACCGCCATCACGGCCATGATCGGCATGAACATGAGGATGACCATGAAAATCGCGCTCATCGGTCGCATCATAACCGGGAAACTGATCCAGCGGCTGCCGCTGTATCCGGTGATCCGGTAGTGGATGCCGCCGCAACGGATGCTCCTGTAGAGAGCAGCAATCCGGTCGCTGAAACCGCATAGGTCTTGTGCCACTGAGAAAACGCCATATTGATATGGCGTTTTTTTTGCCTGTAATATCACGTCTGGCTGTTAGAATAGCTTTTTTTCTGTTGCCCACACCGGATTACATTTGCCCATGAGTTCTCTTCCCATATGCGCTGTTCTGCATCAGCTTAGTGACGCCCTGAGTCAGCATGATGAGGTGGTGCTGGAAGCGCCCCCCGGTGCAGGTAAGACAACCCTGGTGCCACTTGAACTGCTGCAGCACCCCGACCTTGCCGGTCAGAAAATTCTGATGCTGGAGCCCCGGCGGCTGGCAGCGAGAATGGCGGCTGCCCGTATGGCAGAGCAGTTGGGCGAGTCCGTTGGTGACACCGTGGGATACCGGGTGCGGATGGATTCAAAAAGCGGCCCCCAGACCCGTATTGAAGTGGTTACTGAGGGGATTCTGACGCGCATGCTGCAGGATGATCCGAGCCTGGACGGTTATGGCCTGGTGATCTTCGATGAGTTTCATGAGCGCAGTCTCGATGCGGATTTTGGTCTGGCGCTGACCCTGCAGGGGCGGGAGCTGTTTCGTGAAGATCAGCCGCTGAAACTGTTACTGATGTCCGCGACTCTGGATCAGCGGGTGATCGATCAGCTGTTACCCGAAGCTCCACTGATCAGTAGTGAAGGACGAATCTATCCGGTGGATATCCGGTATCTGGGTGCCGTCGGTCGCGATCAGCGACTGGAAAACGTAGTGTCGAGGGCGATCGAACAGGCGCTGGAGGAGGAATCCGGAAGTCTGCTGGTGTTTCTGCCGGGGCAGAGAGAGATTCGCAGTGTCATGAGCAACCTTCAGGGCCATCTGCCAGACAGTATCATTCTGACGCCACTGTATGGCGATCTGACTATTCAGGCGCAGCAGCAGGCGATAGCGCCGTCTCCGCCGGGACAGCGTAAGGTGGTACTGGCCACCAATATTGCTGAGACCAGTCTGACAATCGAGGGGATCCGGGTGGTTATCGATGCCGGACTGAGTCGTGAAGCCCGGCTTGATCCCGCCAGTGGCATGACCCGGTTACATACTTGTAAAGTGTCCCGCGCCGCCAGCATTCAGCGGGCCGGCCGGGCAGGGCGGATGGAACCCGGGTGCTGTTACCGGCTCTGGTCCGAGAATCAGCAGGGTCAACTGGCGCCCCATGCGACACCGGAAATCATGTCCACCGATCTGACCCCGTTAGCCCTGCAGATGGCCCGTTGGGGGGTAGCGGACCCAGCCGAACTGCGCTGGCTGAATCAACCACCGGAAGCCGCTTTGACTCAGGGGCGGGAGCTGTTGTTGCGACTCGGTGCATTAAAACCGATGGAGACTGGTCTGCAGCTCACCGAGAGCGGCGCTCTGATGGCGTTGCTGCCGCTGCATCCAAGACTTGCGCATCTGCTGCTGGTGGGCTGGCAGAGCCAGTGTGTCAGGCTGGCCTGTGATATTGCTGCGTTGCTCAGTGAGCGGGATCCACTGAGCGGTGATGCCGATTTTGAACGTCGCCTGCACTGGTTAAGAGGGGATATCCCCTGTGCTGCCAATCAGAAGGGTGTTCTGCAGCGTATTCGCCAACTGAGTCAGCAGTTCTATCGCCTGTGTAGCCGCCATCTGAGTACACTCAGTCAGCGTTCTGTTAATCTGCCAGAAACCGAGCTGTGCGCCATGCTGATCGCTCAGGCCTATCCGGATCGGATCGCTGCTAAACGCAGTGATGTCGGCGGCGATTATCAGTTAAGTGGTGGTCGGGCCGTCAGGTTAGCGGATAGTGATCCGCTGGCAAAATATCGCTGGTTGGCGGTGGCCAGTTGTGGGGGGATGCAGGGGCAGAGCGCCGACCGGGTGTTTCTGGCCATCGCATTACCGGAAAAGCTGTTCTCCCATGAGCTGTCAGGCCTGGTTGAGCAGCATAAAGTGGTCGAATGGCAGCGGCAACAGGCACGGATGTGTTGTGAATTGCAGCGCCGCATCGGGGTGCTGGTATTAGCCCGGGAGGCGCTTGCAGAGGTGCCGGTAAAAGAGAAGAACCAGGCGCTGACAGAGATGATTCGCAAGCAGGGATTGCAGGTGCTTCCCTGGACTCAGGAGATTAACAGCTGGCGTCAGCGGGTGATGTTTCTGCATCGCTCGCAACCTGAAGGGGGGAGCTGGCCGGATCTGTCTGATCAGGCCCTGCTCGATACGATGGAAAGCTGGCTGGCGCCCTGGCTTGATCCGGTAAATCATATCAATCACTTTGACCGCCTTGATCTGGCGGGCATACTGCAGGGGCTATTGCCGTGGCCACTGCCCAGCGAGCTGGACAAGCTTGCGCCAGTGCGGCTGAAGCTGCCTTCGGGGCACAGTGCCACTCTCGATTACAGCGAATCTCCGCCGGTGTTAGCGGTCAAACTGCAGGAGATGTTCGGCTCAACCCAGACCCCGGTAATCGGCTATGGTGTGGCGGTTAAAATACACCTGTTGTCACCCGCGCGCAGACCGCTGGCGGTGACTCAGGATCTTGCCAGCTTCTGGGCCAATAGTTATCGCGATGTACAGAAGGATATGAAAGGGCGCTATCCAAAACATCAGTGGCCGGATAACCCGCAGGAGGCGCTGCCCTCTGATGGGATCAAACGGAATAAACGCCATTAGTGGCGCCAAAAACTTTATGGCGAGGGGGCTTGACGCTAAAAAGGCATAGGAAAATGTTTTACCACAGAGGACACAGAGCAAACGGAGAAGAGCTATTCATCAGGTTCCTCTGTGCTCTCCGTGCCCTTAGCATGCCCTCTGGGGACTGTGGTGAGTCTCTTTTAGTTTGGGGAGGTATCGCTCCACAAAAATTAAACATGGTGCATCCGGGCCAGGTAAAGCGCAAAGCACCCACAAAGGTTTCAGCCTTTGGGGAACTCCTTAACGTAGACATCTGTTTTATGATAGGGGATCTCAATGCCGGCTGCTGCAAACTGCTTATATATCTCCATTAGCATCTCATGCCTGATTCTGCCCCGGTCTTCGGGGTTGTGAATCCAGCCCAGCAGTTCAAAGTCCAGACCGGAAGCACCGAAAGCCCGCATCCGAACCCGTGGCTCTGGCAGTTCACAAAACTCCTCATAGCGGTTGCCAATGGTTTGTAAGATCTCACAGACCTGATCGACATCAGAGCCATAGGCGACGCTGACGGCTATCGCTATCCTGATATTGGAGTTGATGCCACCGCTTTCATTGACGATCTTCGCATTTGCGATGACTGCATTGGGCAGGGTGATCTCAATATCATCGCGACTCATCAATCGTGTGCTGCGCAGACCGATATGGGTCACCCGGCCCCGTTCCCCGCTATCGAGATTGACATAGTCGCCCACTTTGTAGGGTGCATCCACCAGAATGAAAAAACCCGAAAACAGATTTGCCAGGGTATCCTTGGCGGCGAAACCCACGGCGATGCCGACGATACCTGCTGAAGCCAGCCAGCCGAGGGGGTTGATTCCCCAGATGATCAGTAAACAATAGCTGCCCACTAATATCACAATCAGCCGCACCGATAGGTTAAGAATCGGAATCGTCTGTGGCTCGATAACCGGGATGCGGTTGTGACTGCTGCTCAGGGATTCCAGGATCGTTGTGCTCAGGTGAAACGCTGCGCGCATCCCGCTGGCGACGATCACGGACACCGACAGATTTACCAGAATATTGGTTACCACTTCCAGATTTGCGATCTGGGCTGCGAGGGTAAAACCGAAAAAAAGTATTGTGGTAAACAGCGGTTTGCGCAGGTGCCGGATAACCCTCTCTTCGGCAAAGCCTGGCGATGATACATAAACGTTTTGCAGACTGCGGATGAGTATTGCCCGGAACAAAAAGGCCACCATGAAAGAGACCATTACGATCAGCATTGCGCCAATCAGTGGATAGTGTTCCAACACGGCCCAATAAGGTTGAAGTGTATCGGGCAAGAGATCTTTCAGATTGGGTATTCTGTCAATAATCAGTTCCGGGGGAGGGGTCTGAGTGCCTGGATCTGAATTCTGGATCTCTGATGTCGCCATTTACACCTCTCCAAAGACAGACTGCAATTGAACTTACCGGTCACAACGGGCATTTGATCGCATCCGCGACTGGAGTCTGTCGCTCATCTGAGAGTTGTCCGGTTGCAGCGTATCCCGTTGATCTGCTGTATACCAATAGAGATAAGTATAGCCCGATATGGGGAATCACCGCGTAGTGGAGATTGTCGGTTATACGGGTGGTATAAAGTGTAGCGATAAGTGCCAGAGAACAGAGTAATAAATGGTGAGCCTGAATCTGGTTTCGTTCCCGATTCAGCGTGTTGTGGACACGGCTTTTAAACCGGGGGGCGGCAACAGAAAATAATCGCAATTAAGCCCGTGTGGGTATAAAAAATTTTCAAGTTCGAAGCGGAAATTCTGTACTAAGCTAAAGTTACTCTGCAAAGACAGAGAAGCAATAGCCTCAATAAGTTGGGGCTGAAAAGAGATAGAAGAAAATACTTCGCATGCCACATGTAGCCCCGCTAGCGCGGGGCTCTCTTTTTTTGTTCCGTTTTTATCAGATGCTTTCATTGGCTGTTCCTGCCCCGGCTTTCATCATAAACTTGATGTCAGCGACTCAATGCATTGTGCTTGTGTTGATGATTTCTGGTTTATCATCGTGATAGCCTCCGATCTGAACAAGCCACTGGAGAACAGATATGCACAGACAGACCTTTGCTTTTGATGTTTATGGCACTCTGGTCGATCCACTCGAGATGGGCAGGCATCTGCAGATGATGGTGGGTGATAAAGCCGCAGATCTGGCCAGTATATGGCGGGAAAAACAGGTAGAGTATGCCTTTCGACGTGGCCTGATGGGGCGATACGAGCCGTTTAATGTCTGTACCCTGCAGGCTCTTGAGTATGCCCTTGGAATAACCGGTCTCTCCCTGACGACAGAGCAACAACAGTTCCTGATGGCTCAGTATCAGCAACTGGCGACCTATAGCGATGTTATTCCTGCTATCGAGTCGTTGCGGGCGCAGGGCCACTACTGTGTGGCTTTTTCTAACGGACCTGCTGATAAGGTCAGAGCGTTGTTGAACAATGCCAATGTGCTAGAGTTGCTGGATGATGTTGTCAGTGTCGATGAGATTAAACGCTATAAACCCGATCCGGCGGTCTATCTGCATCTGTTAAATCGCACCGCCAGCCGGGCGGGCGATGCCTGGCTGATATCAAGCAATGCCTGGGATGTGATGGGGGCTAAGCATGCGGGTCTGAATGCCGCATGGATTCAGCGAGATCCGGCTGCGGTGTTTGATTTTTGGGATATTTCACCGGATAAAACCGTGAATTCACTCCAGAATCTTGCAGAAGAGTTCAGTATAAGCAACGGTTTAGAGTGATGAATGCTCGCTTTTGGTGCGGTGCGGAAAAAAAAGACCCGGCGGGCGCCGGGTCGAAGTAAGCCAAATTAGTGGCTCAAAAAGCAAAGTGCTATTTCAATATAGCGAATTTTTTGTGCATTGCAACAATGTTTTGGTAAAAATTTTATTACACTCCGGGATAATCGGGCTGAAAGCCCCATTCTGTTTGGAATTTTTTGTTATATACCGATCTGTTTTAAAAACGCTGACGGTTGAATCAGGCTGTTTGCCGAACCCTTTTCAGGTCAGGAGCAGAGGTTTTTAAGTCAGGAGTCGGGGGTTTCCCGGTCAGGAGCAGGGTTTTTCAGGGCAGGGTGAAATAAAAGCCCTCGGCACGACTGATTCCCCGCAGGGAGATCAGTGGTTCATCTTCAAATAGCATCGCATCGCCCGCCAGTAATAAACTTCCATTGACCTCCAGCTCGCCCCTGAAGAGAAACAGAAAGCCGTGGGCTGCGGCTGGCAGACCGTAGCTGGCGTGTTGCAGACGGAACTGATACATCTCAGCATTTTGACCAAGCTGCAGCGAATCATCCCGGCCATCAGGGGATGCGATCAGTTGTACCCCCTCGCGACTCAGGAGTTTACGCGACTGATAGCGTGGTGGATTGCCGGTGGTCTCGGGTACGATCCAGAACTGCAGCATTTTCAGGTTGTTTTCCAGCGAGGCGTTCTGTTCGGTAAACTCAGTGCCTGTTCCGGTACTGAGCAGTTGCAGACTGCGTCCCTCTAACAGCTTTCGGTTGCCCAGTGAGTCAGTATGCAGGTTTTTACCATCGAGAATAACGGAGATGATCTCCATATCCTGATGGGTGCTCGGATCGATTGCCGCACCCGGATGCAACAGATCTTCATTGGCCACCCGCAGTTCGGAAACTCCCATCCATTCTGGATCGAAATAGCTGCCGAATGAGAATACATGCCGGGATTCAAGCCAGCCGAAATGGGCATAACCCCGGTCTGAAGCACGTTTTATTCTGATCATCTGGGTTCGCAAGTGAGAACTGTTCATCACTGTTTTACCCTGTCCGCAGCAGAGTGTAAATACGAAGATAAGTTTTACCGTCCTCTGCATCAGGGTAAAATGCTGCTTTTATCGGGGGAATTCAGTGGATCTTATCCTGTCATTTAGCTGGGCGTTCTGGCTGTTAGCCGCTATCGGTGTGTTATTAACCGGTATTTCTAAGTCGGGCTTTGCCGGAGGAGTTGGCGTGATTAGCGTACCGCTGATGTCGCTCTATATCGGTCCGGTGCAGGCCGCCGCCATTATGTTGCCACTGTTGATTCTGATGGACTTTTTCAGTGTACGGGCCTGGTGGCACAGCAAACGTAACGATCTGTTAAAGATTATGGTGCCAGGTGCGGTGCTGGGGATCTTTATCGGCTATCTGCTGTTTGGTTATCTGAATGACGATGTATTACGCCTGTTACTGGGCATTCTGTCGATTGGTTTTGCGCTCTGGGGGTTACTGAACGGTTCAACGCTGGGCCGGACCGCTTCGCCGGTAGTCGGATCTATCTCCAGTACGGTAGCGGGGTTCACCAGCTTTATCGCCCATGCCGGGGGGCCGCCGATGAATTTCTATCTGATTCCTATGAAACTGCCCCGGGCCGAATTTCTTGGCACCGCTGTGGTGTTTCTGGCGATCGTCAATCTGGTCAAACTGATGGCCTATGGTGTACTGGGACAGATCAATACCGATAACCTGCTGGTGGGGCTGGTGCTGGCCCCTGTCGCCTGGATCGGTATCAGACTGGGGCTGGTGATCCATCATAAACTGGATGATCAGCTGTTTTACCGCATTATTCTGATTATGCTGCTGATAGTCGGTATTAAGCTGATCTATGATGGGATCTGAGGGCGCCTGATCTGATCGTTTTTTAATTCAGGGCTGGCTCTTTTTTTAAAATGGCTGCTAGGCTTTACTCATTGAACCGTTCATGGGAGTGAGTTATGTCGGCAAAACCGGTAGTTGCGGATAACAAACCCGCTAAGGTCGAGCTCATTGAGGGGCAGGAGTATCATTTCTGTGTCTGTGGGCGTTCCTCTAAACAACCTTTCTGCGATGGTTCCCATGCGGGGACGGGCCTGACACCCAAAGCGTTCCGGGCTGAGCGTACCGGGGAGGCGTGGCTGTGCGCCTGCAAACATACCGGCAACGCCCCCTATTGTGATGGCAGCCATAAACAGTTTGATGCCGCCGCTGTGGGCTATGAGGGGCCAGAGTCGGCTGTGTCTGATGGTGCTTCCGATAACACGCCCCCGCGGGCGGTGAATACGCCTGAGGAGTCCACTGTCGAGTTTATCCATCAGTTGGCCCGTGAAGGGATAAAGGGGGTCGGCTCCCATGGTCCGATGACCGCAATGGGTGTGCCCCGCAATCGGCTGCCAGCCTGGGATGATATTCAGATTATGGTCGCTCAGATGGCCCGTAAGCCGTTGCTGGAAGATGCAGTGGTGGAAACCTCGCTGGTAATTGGCCCGGAAGCGAAAAAACCGTTGCAGCTGGATATCCCTCTGTTTGTCTCCGATATGAGCTTTGGCTCGCTCTCGGAAGAAGCGAAAACCGCCCTGGCAAAAGGGGCTGAACTGGCCGGTACGGGTATCTGTTCCGGTGAGGGCGGTATGCTGCCGGAGGAACAGCAGGCTAACTCCCGTTATTTTTATGAACTTGCCAGTGCTAAATTTGGTTATCGCGAAACGTTGCTGGAGCAGGTGCAGGCGTTTCATTTTAAAGGGGGGCAAGGGGCTAAAACCGGTACCGGAGGCCATCTGCCCGCCAGTAAAAATGTCGGAAAGATCTCTCAGGTGCGGGGGATTCCGGAGGGGCAGGAAGCGCTATCGCCGCCGACCTTTACCGATCTGCACAGTGTGGCCGATTTTAGCCACTTTGCCGACCGGGTTCGGGAGATCAGTGGGGGGATTCCGGTAGGCTTTAAGCTCAGTGCCAACCATATTGAGCGGGATATTGAGTTTGCTCTGAAAGCCGGGGCCGATTATATCATCCTTGATGGTCGGGGCGGCGGTACGGGAGCCGCGCCACAGTTGTTCAGAGATCATATCAGTGTGCCCACGATTCCGGCCCTGGCCAGGGCTCGGCGCTGTCTGAATATTAACGGCGCTTCCGGGCGGGTCACCCTGATCATTACCGGAGGGCTCAGGGTGCCGAGCGATTTTGTTAAAGCGCTGGCACTGGGAGCCGATGGCATTGCGCTGGCCAACAGTGCGATGCAGTCGATCGGCTGCGTGGCGGCGCGGATCTGTAACACCAATAACTGCCCGGCGGGCATCGCAACCCAGAAGGCCGACCTGCGTCAGCGGTTGAATGTGGACAAGTCCGCCGCTCAGTTGGCCAACTTTCTGACCGGCTCGGTGCATCTGATGCAGGTGATGGCCCGGGCCTGCGGGCATCATCATCTGCAACAGTTTGATATGGGCGATCTGGCTACCTGGAATCGGGATCTGGCGTATCTTTCGGGGATAACCTATTCAGGTGTTGTCCCCCTCTGAATAGAGGGGGAGATCGGTTTTACTGTGAATCGGTCAGGGTGCCCTGCTGATAATCACGGATCGCCTGATCAATTTCAGCCTGAGTATTCATCACAAAGGGGCCGTAGTGAGCCACCGGCTCTTTCAGAGGCTCGCCACTGAGCAGCAGAGCACCGGCGCCGTTGGCGGATGTGATCTGCAACACCTCTGGTTCGGTTGTTTTTGCCATCTGCCGGGTCGTCACTGTTGTGCCATTCAGAGTAAGTTCCCCTTCGTAGACATAGAGCAGCAGTGTCCGGCCCGCGCTGTTTGCAATACTGATATCCGCATCAGCTTTCAGGCAGAGATCTGCAACAGTGGCACTGCCGGGCAGTTGCTGCAGCGGGCCGTTGAATGATTGGCCATCCAGGGAGATTCCGCCGCCGATCACTTTCACTTCGGCATGCTCCAGCGGCTGCCAGGGTAGTTGCTCACGGCCTACATCTTTCCAGTCGGGCTGTTTCATTTTCTGGCTGGCGGGCAGGTTAAGCCACAGCTGAAAGCCATGCATCAAACCATCTTTCTGCAGTGGCATTTCGGAGTGAATAATGCCCCGTCCGGCCGACATCCATTGCGCTTCACCGCTTTGTACACCGCCTTTATTGCCCATGTGATCCTGATGCTCAAAGCCACCATGGCGGATATAGGTGAGGGTTTCGATACCCCGGTGAGGGTGTGCAGGAAAACCTGAACCATAGTCATCGGGGTTATCTGAATAGATTTCATCCAGCATCAGGAAAGGGTCGAGACCATTATCGCGAAAGCCGTGAACCCGCTGTATTTTGACACCGGCACCATCGGCGGATGGATGGCTTGGAATGATCTGAATCGTCATATATTTTCTCCTTCGGCTGCGTCTGTCTGAGCCGCGTCTGATCTGATATGAGCCTATAATAGTCCTTTATATGGGAATGAAAATCGGTATAAATAGAGCTATATATTCTATTTTTTAGAAAGGATTGCGGTATGAAGGTGACGCTTGAGCAGTGGCGTATGTTAAAAGCGGTGGTCGAACATGGTGGTTTTGCCCATGCCGCTGAGGTGGTGCATAAGAGCCAGTCGAGCATCCATCATGCGATTCAGAAGATGGAGCTGATGCTGGAGGTTAAGTTACTGGAAGTTAAAGGACGCAAAGCGCACCTGACGGATGCCGGCCGGCTATTATTGCAACGGGCTGAGCATCTGTTGGAATCCGCTGCCAACATCGATTCGCTGGCCGCCAGCCTGAATGCGGGGGTGGAGCCTGAGATATCGATTGCGGTGGATCAGACTTTTCCCCCGGAATATATCGGCACGGTGCTGGAACAGTTTTCTCAGGAATACCCCAATACCCGGATTCAACTTTATGAGACGGTGCTGTCCGGCGCCGCCGAAGCCCTCAATAGGGGGCAGGTGGATCTGGCGATCGCCGGCTCCGGGGTGTCTCATTTTATGGCGGAACCGTTGTTTTCGGTGGATTTCATTGCGGTTGCCTCTCCTGATCACCCCATATTTAAACACTACAGTAAAAACCGGCCGCTACAGATCGATGATCTGGTGCATTACCGCCAACTGGTCACCCGCGATTCAGCTCTCGACAAGAGCGTCGATTCTGGCTGGCTCAAGGCCGATGAGCGCTGGACGGTGAGTAATATCTCCACATCCGTTGAGATGATCTGTCGGGGGATGGGTTTTGCCTGGATTCCGGTCACCCGTATCAGTCGTTTGCTGAATCAGGGCGCATTGTTACCAGTACCACTGGAGATGGGGAGATGCCGGAAGATGACGCTGCAACTCTACTATGCGCGCCATGACAGAATGGGGCCTGGTATTAAGCGGGTTGCAGAGCTGTTACATCGGTGTTGTGATGCAGATGTTTCTAATTTTTCGAATATAAAGTGCTAAATTAAGTGATTTTTATTAGAAATACAGAAAGCTAATATGGAGGTATACCTGAACAATACGGGAGACGGAGATGAACTTTTCTGCAGTTTTATCCTTGCTGGCACGCTTCGGCCTTGCGGCAGTCTTTATTATTGCCGGATGGGGCAAAATAGGCGGCTATGAAGGCACCGTGGGTTACATGGAGAGTATGGGCGTGCCGGGCATACTATTACCTGTCGTGATCGCACTTGAACTGTTAGGGGGGATCGCCATCGTGGTCGGATTTATGACCCGTTGGGTGGCAGCCGCTCTGGCCCTTTTTTCAATTGCAACCGCACTGATTTTTCACAGTAATTTTGCGGAGCAGGTGCAATTCATTATGTTTATGAAAAATTTCGCCATCGCGGGCGGTTTTCTGCTGTTAGTCGCCAATGGTGCCGGATGCTATAGCCTGGATGCCTGGTCGAAGCGCGCGAAATAGCTTTGTATAAACATCGCACTAACAATCTAACTATCAGCCAGGGGTGAGGGTAACGATGGGTTTATTAATTAATGGTCAGTGGCAGGATCGCTGGTACGATACGAAAGATTCAAAGGGCGAGTTTGTCCGTGAGCAGGCAGGCTATCGAAGCTGGATTACAGCCGATGGCAGTGCGGGTCCCTCCGGTAAGGGGGGCTTTAAAGCAGAACCGGGTCGCTATCATCTGTATGTCTCGCTGGCCTGTCCCTGGGCACACCGCACACTGATTTTTCGTAAGCTAAAAGGGCTGGAAGAGCTGATCACGGTGTCGGTTGTCAGCCCGCATATGCTGGAACAGGGCTGGAGCTTCGATAGGGAAACCGGCTCAACCGGCGATCATCTGTACGCTTCTGAGTTTATGCATCAGATCTATACCCGGGCGCAAGCGGATTATACCGGCCGGGTCACGGTGCCGGTGCTGTGGGACAAACAGCTGCAGACCATTGTCAGTAATGAATCGTCAGAGATTATCCGCATGTTTAACTCGGCGTTTGATGGATTCGCCGGCAATACCTTGGATCTGTGGCCTGAAGCGCTGCGTGATACGATTGAAGCGCTGAATAGCTGGATCTACGAGACGGTTAATAACGGTGTGTATCGTTCAGGGTTTGCCACCACGCAGGAGGCCTATGAACACAATGTGAAAGAGCTGTTTGCCAGCCTTGATCGGATCGAACATATTCTGTCTCAGAATCGTTACCTTGCGGGGGCTACGCTAACGGAAGCGGACTGGCGTCTGTTTACCACCCTGATCCGGTTTGATGCGGTGTATCACGGTCACTTTAAATGTAACCTGAAACAGCTGCGCGAATACCCGAATATCAGCGGTTATCTGCGCGAGCTATATCAGATTGAAGGCGTCTCTGAAACGGTGGATATGAACCATATCAAACAGCACTACTATTACAGCCACGATATGATCAACCCCACCCGGATCGTGCCACTGGGGCCTGAACTGGATTTTACTGCACCCCACGGTCGGGATAGCATTTGACGGTTATAAGATAGATGAGCTGCCTGTACGTTATGAAAGCCATTAAGCCCTAAGAAAAAAAACCGCCATAACAGGCGGTTCAGGTTACTGATAAACCCCAGTATTTTTTGCTGGGGTTTTGTTTTTCTAAGGCTATTCCAGCGACGTTAGCAAAAACGAGGTAAAAGATTTATGGGACGCTTTGACTCGGCTTAGAGCCTTTCAGGCTCCCTTTGTAGCAAGTATCTCGAT
>NZ_JAFFZO010000040.1 GCF_016924145.1 Amphritea pacifica
TCTTAGCGCCGATGGTAGTGTGGAGCTTCTCCATGCGAGAGTAGGTCATCGCCAAGCACCTAATACGAAACAGCCCCGATCATTGAGATGATCGGGGCTTTTTTCGTTCAGACGCCGCTACGCGGCTCGTCCCCACAATCCCACAAGGGTGGATGATTGTTGTAGGAGCTGCTTCCAGCCGCGAGTGCTTATCGCCCCTGGAAGGGGCTCCTACACCATCTGAAGAAGCTAAACCCCTGTGGAAGGGGCTCCTGCACTATCTGAAGAAGCTAAGGCCCTGTGGGAGCGACGCCCCCGTCACGATAAAACTGTCAGGTGACAGTGAATTAACTCATCGCCACGAGGTACCCAAAGGACATACCAGCGTGCCTCCCACAATCACAACCCCGCAGGGTAGGTGGTTTTGTAGGAGCTGCTTCCAGCAGCGAGTGCTTATCGCCCCTGGAAGGGGCTCCTACACTACCTGAAGAAGCTAAACCCTGTGGAAGGGGCTCCTGCACTATCTGGAGAAGCTAAGGCCCTGTGGGAGCGACGCCCCCGTCGCGATAAAACCCTGGGTATCGCCGCGAGGTACCCAAAGGGCATACCAGCTCGCCTCCCACAATCACAATCCCACAGGGTAGGTGGTTTTGGAGGAGCGGCTTCCAGCAGCGAGTGCTTATCGCCCCTGGAAGGGGCTCCTGCACTATCTGAAGAAGCTAAGGCCCTGTGGGAGGGACGCCCCCGTCGCGATGAAACCCTGGGTATCGCTCCTGGAAGGGGCTTCTACAGGAGGGGATCAGAATCCTTGTTCTGGAAGTGAATGACTACAAAGCAATTCGAAGCTTTACATATGAGGACTGCTCTTGTAACCGTGAGGTCATTTTTGATCTATAGGCTCTTCGGGTCATTTAATTAACTCGGAGACTGAACATGCCCGCCCACTGTTTTACTAAAACGCTATTAGTGATCTCGATCGCTGCTATTGCAACGACTTCTCAGGCTAACTCATTTAACCGTATTTCCAGCTTCGGTGCTATCCATAACCTGCCAGAAGGTACTCCTCAAAGTCAGGAGACATCTCCGGAAATTATTGCGGCGAGCGAAGATGGTAATACGCTGGTTTATTCTGATAGTCCCTTTGGCGCGCTGGGGTTTGTTGATATCACCGATGCTGCAAAGCCTGTTGCAGGCGGCAGTTTTAAACTGGATGGAGAGCCGACCTCGGTCGCTATTTCCGGCCAGACCGTGTTTGCAGCGGTGAATACATCTGAAAGTTATACCAAGCCTTCAGGATATCTGCTGGCACTGGGCTTACAAAGCCGTGAAGAGCAGGCCCGTTGTGATCTGGGTGGTCAGCCAGACTCTGTTGCTGTCTCTGAAGATGGTCGTTATGTTGCGGTAGCGATTGAGAATGAGCGTGATGAAGATCTTAACGATGGTGCGCTGCCACAGTTTCCCGCCGGTTGGGTATCAATAATACCGGTTAAAAAGGGGCAGCCGGAATGCGATAAGCTGACTAAGGTTGATATGACCGGTTTGGCGGAGATCGGTGCTATCGATCCGGAACCTGAGTTTCTGGACTTTAACAGCCGAAATGAGATCGTTGTTACCCTGCAGGAAAACAACCATCTGGCGGTGATTGATGCAGCCAGCGGTAAAATTCTGAATCACTTCACAGCCGGCAGTGTTGAATTGCAGGGCATTGATATCAAGAAAGATAAGAAGCTTGATTTCAGCGGTACTCAGACCCGTCTGCGTGAGCCTGACTCTGTTAAGTGGCTGGATGACAACCGCTTTGTTATTGCTAACGAAGGGGATATGAATGGTGGTGCGCGTGGCTTCACCATCTTCCATAAAGATGGACGAATACTGTTTGAATCAGGCTCATCATTTGAACAACAGGTTGTTTTAGCCGGGCACTACCCCGAAAAACGTTCAGGTAAAAAGGGTAGTGAGCCTGAAGGTGTTGCCATCGGGAAGTTTGGTGGTGAGACCTATATCTTCATTCTCTCTGAGCGCGCCTCTGTGATTGGCGTTTACCGTGATACGGGGGGCGATCCTGAATTTGTTCAGCTGTTGCCATCCGGTATCGCACCAGAGTCTGCGGTCGTTATTCCACAGCGCAACTTATTGGTGAGTGCCAATGAGAAAGATCTGATTGAGGATAAAGGTCCCCGTGCGCATGTAATGCTGTATCGCTTTGCAGATGAGCCGGTAGCGTATCCTCAAATCATATCTGCCCGTACCAGCAACGGCCTGCCAATTGGCTGGGGGGCGTTGTCCGGTCTGACCGCAGATCCGGCTAAACCAGGTCTGCTGTATGCGGTGAACGATAGCTTCTATGCAAATCAGCCGACAATCTTCAGCATCGATGCAAACCAGACGCCCGCTAAAATCACTGCGGCAATGCCGGTGCTGCGTGAGGGTAAAACAGCTGAGAAGCTTGACCTCGAAGGTATAGTGACGGATGGTGATGACGGCTTCTGGCTGGCATCGGAAGGTAAAACAGCGAAAGGTGTTCCCCATGCTATTCATCATGTGAATAACATGGGTGAGATTGATCGTACGATCGATTTCCCAACTGACCTGCTAAAGCATGAGGTTAAGTTTGGTGCTGAAGGGATCACTATGATCGGCGATACTCTGTGGATTGCAATACAGCGGCCATGGAAAGATGATCCTGCCGATCAGGTTAAGCTGTTAGCGTATAACCTGAAAACAGATAGCTGGGGGGCTGTGCGTTATCCGCTCGAGAAAGTTTCCAGCGGTTGGGTTGGTTTGTCTGAGATCGTTAGTCATGGCGATAAGGTTTACATTATCGAGCGGGATAATCAGTTGGGAGAGTCTGCGGCCGTGAAGCGTCTCTACAGTGTTTCTCTCGATCAGCTAAAACCTGCGGCGATTGGCAGTGAGCTGCCGGTCGTGAAGAAGATGCTGGTTCATGATTTCCTTCCCGATCTGAAGTCTCTGAATGGCTATGTGCAGGATAAGATAGAAGGGTTTACGATTGATGCTGCAGGTAAGGGGTTTGCTGTGACCGATAACGATGGGGTGGACGACAGTTCTGGTGAAACTCTGTTTTTCAGTATAGGTAAGATGTAAATCAGCTATTAACTCAGAATATTGGGAAAGGGGCGATCATTGATCGCCCCTTTTTTTACCTCAATATTTACCTCAGGTTTTTTGTTTTAGGTTTATTTATATCTATATTCTATAGGATTTTTAATATAAATATAATTAATTTTTAATAATAATAACATAATTGGTATTTCTTTTGATTATTAATTTAACGCAACGTTGTTTTAATAATTAGGTAACTTTGCTGTAATAGTTGCTAACTAATATCGCAGCCAATGAATTTTTGCTTAAGATATAAGGCAGTCGTAATGCGATTTAGTTCAAAAATAATCTGTTCAGTGTTGTTATTTATTTCTACGTCCGTTATGGCTGAAGTCGAATTATTAGCAGGTAGTGGTATCTCTATTATTGCTGTAAACGGTGTTGAAGTAGAAAGTGATTCTCTCATTGGAAATACTGTATCTGCCACGCTACCCAACGGTATTAACCAGGTTCTGGTTAACTACTCGGCAGAAATAGAGTCATCCGGCGATCTCGAAATAGAAACCACTAACCCACATGTCATTGTTTTCAATGCTAAAGATAGCCGTATTCAGCTTTCCACTCCAGAGATTACCCGGTTGTCAGACTTCGAGACGTTTGATAAGGGCCAACAGTGGAAACTTGCTGATAGCTCTGGTCATACTATCAGTTATCAATCTAAACCTCTTATCAAAGAGGGATTTCAGCTTAGCCGTGATTATGCAGCGGAGCTTCAGCGTTTTAACCAGTCAGGTGATGCACTTTCGATCAATAGCTTCGCAGCGAGTAACCGATCTTCCGCCAGCTTACCGATAAATAATGTAGCTTCAGGAGTTGCTATAAACCCATTATCAAATGGGTCTGTTTATAACTCTGATTCTGTAAACCTTCCTGAGCAGCTGCTTCAGTATTGGTATATGAAAGCTGATGCTGAAACCAGAGAAAGGTTTAAAGCCTGGATCAGGAATAAATAAATTTATTTTGGAACTTTACCTTATGTCGATGAGGTGGCAGGGATTGCCTTTTTAATAATTTAACTTAACTGTATTTTATCTTTTCTTAACTGGAGAAAGAAATGAAAAAGCTTATCCTGGCCGCTGCTATTGCCGCGACTACTGCTGGTTCTGCAAGCGCTGCGACTATTTACGAAGGTAAGGGGCTGACTTATAAACTGAAAGGTGACTTTCAGATTCAATTGCGTAAAGACGTGGGTAAAGATCAGAACCTGAATGTCGATTTCGATGATCTTGAGCTGAAAAACTCTGTTATCTATGATCTGGGCAATGACATGAAGGCCTTTGGTCAGCTGGATTTTGGCTATAAAAATGCTGCAAACGGTAAGGATAAAGAGAGCAGCAGCCAGCTGGAAGAAGCGTATGTTGGCATGCAGTTTGGTAATGTTTCGGTGTCTGTTGGTCAGCAGAACTTTGCCGTAGACAGCTTTGGTGTTGATGAGCAACTGGAAGATGAGCTGAAAGAAGATCGTTTTGATGCGACTGCAACTGATGGTAACGATGTGGTTCGTGTTGATGTGAACATGGATAACTTTACGCTGATCCTCTCTACCGAGCTTGAAGCCGATGGAGAAAAGAGTGCCGATGGTAAAGGGTATGACCTGTTTGTTTCAACCTCTGTTGCTGGTGTTGAGCTGGGTGCGGCTTATCAGACTTTTGATGAAGATCCTTCTACCAGCGGTGATGTCGATGTCTGGGGTGTAAGCGCTATGTACGATGCAGGTTTTGCTGAGTTTGGCGTGGATTACAGTAAGTCTGATGATGGTACTGTCGAAGCCAGTCAGTATAACGTTATCACTATTATCCCGGTTGCAGCGACTACCGATCTGGGTCTGGGTCTGACCAAGGTTGAAGAAGATGGTCAGGATGATGTATCTGAATGGTACGTTAACGTTGTTTATAAGTTCCCAACTCAGAAGAACGTATCTGTCTTTGCTGAAATTGCTGATACCGATGAAGATGGCGTTAAGATGGGTTACCTGGCAGGTATGCGTCTTAAGTTCTGATCCCGGGTTTTTGCAGAAAAACATAGTCCATTCTCAGGTCACCCCTTCGAGCTTTGAATGGCTGTTTTCTGAGGCCGGTTGTCGAACCGGCCTTTTTTCGTTTAAACAGCAGTGGTCAGTTGTCCTGGATCCGGACTCTGAGGTTGGGAAGAGTATAGATAAAATTTACCACAGAGAGCACAGAGTTCACTGAGAAGAGCTTTTGTTTTCCTCTGTGCTCTCTGTGTCCTCTGTGGTGAACCAGATCTTTGATTTTGCTGTAGGGCGGGGAAGTTGTCAGCGACAACGTACAGGGAAATGAAATGATCGGACAAGCGCAGCGCTCGGAGATCGGACAACCGCTGTTAGTCAACGGATTGTGCTTTCAGATAATCATGGCACTCCTGCCAGTTACCCCGGTAAACAATCCGGTCGGCTTTCAGGCTCAACTGATATTCATACATCGGATCGTAATACCAGTTAAGCAGGGGGAACAGCCAGTTCAGGTGGGCGTCATATCCCGCGCCAGCCTGGTGTAGTCTGATCGCTTTCAGCATCTCTTCCCGCAGGATCTGCCAGCGCTCATTACCCAGTCTTCTGCGGATTTTATCCAGTCCGCTGAGCAGATACGCTTCGCAAAGTACCTGTCCCTGCTCCTCTCCGTGGACGTGGATGTAGTCAGCGACCATATCGATGACATACTCTTTCAGTAACCTCTGCAGCCGAATATCCAGGGGGTCTTCGATGACGGCAACAGGGGCGCTAAGCATTTTCTGGTAGAGGGGAACAGGGAGATCAACACTGCCGATATGCCGCCCTTCATCTTCAAATACCAGTTGCTGGTAGCCCGCATGCTGCTTTTTCAGCATCTGGATAGCGGTGATATTTTCAAAGTTGATCTGGGTGTTCTGAGGCTTAACATAGGCGCCAAAGCTGGAGCCCCGATGATGAGCCGCTCCTTCGAGATCTACCGCATTAGCCAGGGTGTTGACCATCAGGGTTTTGGCTGAACCGGTTTTGCCGCCGACGATATGGAAAGGCAGAGTCTCTGAAAGTTCGTTGATAACATCGAGCAGAGCGTTTCGCAGCGCTTTATAACCGCCTCGTACCAGCGGGTAATGGATACCTGCATCCTTGAGCCATTGCTGAGTCGTTTGCGAACGCAGACCACCGCGAAAACAGTAGATGTAGCCCTGAGGGTTATGACGGCAAAACTCGATCCAGCGTGCCATTCTCCTCTCTTTTATCTCCCCGCTGACTAACTGATGTCCCAGTTTTATCGCGGCTTGCTGACCCTGCTGTTTATAGCAGGTACCGACCTGTGCTCTTTCATCATCACTCATCAGCGGCAGACTGATTGCCGAAGGAAAGGCACCCTGGCTGAACTCAATCGGTGCCCGAAGATCGACCATGGGGGTATCGTTAATAAAGAGTTCGCGGTAGTTATCGGTATCTTCGCGCATAAGGTCTCTTATGTTAGTGTCTTATGTTAGGTGTCTTATGTTAGGTGTCTTATGTTAGTTGATTTGTATCAGCGGTCTCATGTTATTTACCTGAGACGATTAAATTTATCTGCTGATCTGCTGCAACTGGCGATCATGCCAGCGGCTGAGCAGGAGCAGGGCACAACAGGCGCCGATCAGGGCCAGAAACATATCTGACTGGGTGTCCCAGATATAACCCTGAGTGCCCAGAAATGCTTCAGCAGATTCGCCAGTCAACTCGGCTACCCACCATTCGATCAGTTCATAGAGTGCACTGAAGGCGAGGCAGAAACTGATAACAAACAGGTTCAGCCATCTGCGTCCATTCACGGCATTGGCGCGAATCATAATCTCTCTGGCGATGATAGCGGGAATAAAACCCTGTGCCAGGTGACCCACCTTGTCATAGTTGTTACGTTGCCAGCCGAACAGTTCAGATATCTGGTCGAACAGTGGCACTTCAGCATAGGTGTAGTGTCCGCCGACCATCAGTATGATGCAGTGAATCAGAATCAGCACATAGAGCAAAGGTGTCAGTGGGTATTTTTTCCAGGTGAGCGCTAACACAACTGCGCCGATCAACGCCGGTACAACTTCAAGAAACCAGGTGAACTGATCCCTGGGATTGATGGCTGACCAGAGCAGCGCCGCGGTGAAGGTTATGATCCAGAGTAATCGCATCGATGCAGTATAAGCGATTTGATAAACCTTAAATAGCGTTTGGTTTTTTCGGAATGTTGATCGTAGCAACAGACAGCTTTCTGCCGGTCAGATCTTTTTCTGGTTCGGGCAATACATCGAGGCTGGGCCATATACCGGAGGTAAGCGCGCTCATATAGCCGTTGCCCAGTCCGGATTGTTCCATCCTTAGGGCGGTTTCAGTATGGTCGTATTGAAGCCGATGCCAACTGCAAGTCAGCTGTGTTTCAGTAGGCGTAATGATCATATACCAGGTGTCAGGGGTGCCATCATTCGCAGGCATACCGATCACACCGGCATTCAACCAGTAGCCGCTGCCGGTCTCCCGGCCAAAGGGGATACCGCAGTGTCCCGCGATAATGATCTGACTGCCGGATTGCTGGAGTTGTTGCTGCATCTCGTCAATCGGGGCAGAGGCAAAGATAAACTGATTATTGCTATCAACCCCCCCATGAATAACGGTGAATGCAAGCTGGCAATAGTTGAAACAGATCCGGTTGGGCAGTTGTCGCATCCAGGCTTTATTGGCTTCGCTAACCCGGGGCAGGGTGTAGTTATACCACTGGGCAGACAGCAGATCGCATGAGCTGCCTTCAGTGAACCCACAGCCACAATCCTCAGCACCATTTCCGACCGATTCTTCACAATTACCGGCAACCACGCCGATGCCCCATTTCCGGATCAGATCAACCGTCTGGTCCGGTTCAGCACAATAGGCCACCAGATCACCGGTACAGAGGATATTGTGCGCCGCTATCCCGAGCTTATCAGCCACCTGTCTGATCGCCCGGGTGGCCTGAAGATTACTATAAGGCCCGCCAAAGATTAATAGCGGGCTTGCGTCGTTGGGTTTGAAGGGCATCATACGGCTGTTTCTTGCAGCGTTGCGGGTTGCTGTTTACTGATCATCCCTGCCCAGAACAGCAGGCAGCCGCCCGCCAGAACGCTGAGAGATATCCATAATAGCTTAGTGTATTTATGGCTATCGCCTAGCAGGTGAGTATGCCCGGATGATTCAGTGAAATACAGGGCCGCACCTGCCAGCGCCATTGCGAAACAGCTGAGGTAACTCCATAAAGGAATATCGGTACGCTTACCCCACAAGGAGAAGAAAATCACCGGTGCAAGATACATCGACGCGGTACCGCTCACTGCAACTGCGCTGAACAGATCCTTATTACCCGCGAATACCAGCAGTAACCCCAGTAACACAAAGACCGCCATGGTGATTCGGCCATTAATCAGTGATGGCTCAATCCATTGCATATCCACCGCAACCAGCTTGGACGCGCTCGACAGGGTGCTGTCCAGCGTGGACATTGCCGAGATAACCAGTGTGATATTGAACAACAGCATTGGCACTTCACCGAGAAGTCGCATCAGCGTGTCATTCATCGCTTCACCGCTGATGGTGTTAGCGCCAGCGATGATACCAAAGCAGCCAAACAGGGCGATGCAGATAAAGCTGATCCAGGTTGCATGGTAGAAGCTTTTGCGGGTGGTCTCACGGTCTGCCAGAAACCCCCGGTCCATCATCACCGGGTCATGCATCGGATAGCTCCAGATCTGTAACAGCGCTACCAGAATCAATACCGGTCCGGGATCCGTTATATCAAAGCTTTTAAACATCAGAGCCGTGCTGGTGAGCTGTCCTGTTGTCAGCACCAGAATGGTCAGGCCACCCAGCAGAACCAGAAACAGTATCATCTGAAACAGATCGGTACGCAGCGAGGCATGCAACCCGCCCAGCATCGAATAGATCAGTGTGATAACGGCAAACAGCGCCACGGCTGCGGTATAGGAGGTGCTGCCGGTGACACCGAAGAGGATGCCGATCACCAGGATGTTGGCAAACACCTCGCTGATCAGGCGAATACCGATCACGAAGTTATAGCAGCGGGTGCCCCAGTGGCCAAACCGGTGGGCCAGAAACGCCTGAATGCTGCTAAAACCCTGGTCAAATCTGACTGAGTCGATAATTTTTGCGCCGGTCAGAAACGAGAGATAGTACGCGGCATACGCCAGGGTACCCCAGAGACCATAATAAAAGCCAAGAATCGCAGCGTTCAGCAGAGAGCGGGCAAAGATCCAGGTTGTCACCTGTGAAAAGGTCAGCATTAACAGACCCGGGGGCTTGCCTTCAGGGGAGTGTCCACTAAAGAAAGCCTTGCTGTTGTTTGCTTTGGGGCTGAGAAAGACTGAAATGATCGCGACCGCAGTAACCGCAATGATAAGGGATATGTCCATGAGCTGTCCTGGCTGCTGGTAAAATACTGATCCGTTATTATGACCGGGAAAACTGAAATAAGGATGAAAAACTGCTTTTGGCAGTGTCAGACATCCACCTGTAGCTGGTACAGCCGCTTTACGCCAGACAAAAAAAAGCCTGTCAGTTGACAGGCTTGATCATACTGAGAACTTACACGTATTTTTTACCGGTCGGTACAGCGACAACAGGTACCGTCGCGCCTTTAATGACCTGACGCGTAGTCTGGCTGTGGTGACCGAAGGTGTTTTCAGAGCCCATCACAATCATATCCACGTTGCGCTTAGCGGCTACTTTCAGGATAGAATCGGTATAGTTGCCCTCCACGATCATATGCTCGATGTCGAGATCGACGATCTTATCGAGAGAGCCCAGCTCCTCTTCGCAAAACTTTTCGACCCGGGTTTTCATCTGCTGCATAACCTGATCGATACCCTCGTCATGCATCTTCTTAACGATATCTTCCGGCAGATAGTTTTGAATCAGGGCATGTCCCAATTCACCGATCGGCTCAATAACATGCAGCATAATAATATGCGCTTTCATGGTTTGAGCAAGGTTCACCGCCTGTCTGAAAACCGGGCGGGTGTGTTTGCCCAAAGAGGTTGTGTACAAAATGGTCTTAATCTCAGGGAGTGGCATGCTCAATATCCTCATAAATTACTGTTCAGTGTTGGTGTGCTGAATCAGTTTGTTTTCTGGAACACTGTTGTCAGCATTGAGTTTTGGCTGACTGACACGATCCAGAAGATAAATGATCGATTTGTAATCTAAACCGCTATGGTGCGACAACCCGATCTCACAGGTGCGGCTGGTCGAGTATCCGCTGGTGCACCCCTCAATATCATCTTTGAGTGAGCGTAATGCTGACTCATTCAGCTCGGGAGTTGAGAATCCCTTATCTCCGGCAAACCCGCAACAGGTTATCTGCTCCGGAATAACCAGATTGGTTACACAGGCTTCAACAATTCGCTTCAGCTTATCGCTGACCCCCATCCGGGTTGTACTGCAGGTGATGTGCAGCGCAACCGTTTCCTCGACCGGTGTTATCACCAGCCGGTCGAGCAGAAACTCATGGATAAATTCTACCGTATCAAAAAGTTGAATACGTTGATCTGTATTATCCTTTAGTCTAAGGCTGCAGGGGCTGGTATCTGAAAATACAGGATACTCGCCATTATTGGTAGCCTTAAGTAACATCGCTTCGGTTTCAGCGGCCTTATAATCGGCGGCCTCAAACATCCCTTTTGACTGGAAGGGCATACCGCAGCACAACTGATCCAGATTCTCCGGGTAGATCACCTGATAGCCCGCCTTACGTAAGAGCTGCTCGGTCTTCTCGGCCAGAGATGTCTGCTCCTCATCGCCCCGTGCCGGCCCCATCGCCCGGCTGGCACAGCTGGGCAGATAGACAACCTTTGGCGCATCCGGGTGGGTCACCGGGCGGTGGATATTGATCTTAGGCGCCGCCGTAGGCATCGCCGGAGTCCATTGCTGTACCCGTCCCCCGGAAAGCTTACGGGTGGTGTCACAGATCGCCGTCATCGCTTTGGTGCCGATCAGGCCATGGGTCAGGTCAGCGCCTTTAAAGGCCACCTTGCTGGCCGTCATGACCCCGCCGTAGTGTTCTGCCAGCCATTGCGCCAGTTTCGTATGGCGTGCATTGTTCCTGCTGCGTAACAAGCGGGTCAGATCACCGGTGTTAATCTCAACCGGACAGGTGGTGGAGCATAACCCGCAGGCCGCGCAGGTATCTATGCCCTGATAAAGGTACTCTTTGCGCAGCTCTGCCAGTCGTTCAGGATCCTCATGGCTGGCCTCAAGCCGGGCGATCTCACGCCAGATAACAATTCTCTGGCGCGGAGTCAGGGTGAGATCCCGTGACGGGCAGGTGGGTTCGCAGAAGCCACACTCGATACATTTATCGACCAGTGGATCAGCAGCGGGAAGCGGTTTGAGGTTTTCCAGATGCACATGGGCATTGCGGTTTAGCAACACCCCGGGGTTGAGAATATTGTGCGGGTCGAATAGCTCTTTGATCTCCCACATCAGGGCATAGGCCTGCGCGCCCCACTCCTTCTCAACGTAGGGAGCCATATTGCGACCGGTTCCATGTTCTGCTTTCAGCGAGCCATCATATTTATCCACCACCAGGGTTGCCACATCATCCATCAGACCTTCATAACGGTCTATCTCAGTCTGATCATCAAATGACTGGGTAAACACAAAGTGCAGATTGCCCTCCAGCGCGTGGCCAAAGATAAGCGCTTCATTATAATCCCATTTGACAAAGATCTGGTGCAGGTCGTGCACTGCATCAGCGAGCTGCTCTACCGGAAATGCGACATCTTCAATAATGACGGTGGTGCCGGTTTGGCGTACCGCGCCGACTGCGGGGAACAGGCCTTTACGGATCGCCCAGTACTTTGAATACTCCTGCGGATCCGTTGTGAACTCGATATCGCGAACGGTCTCAAGCGAGGCGATAGAGACCTTAATCTGTTCAACCTGCTCAGCCAGGTGGTCTTTGCAGCCCGCCCGTGTTTCAACCAGCAGTGCTGCTGCATCATCCGGGAGCAGTTTGATAAAGTCAGGCATGCCGGGTTTATTTTCAATTGAACGCAGGCCCGCACGATCCATCATCTCAACGGCGGATACCGGGGTCTTTTTCAGTATTGCCACCGCTTCACAGGTGATGCGAACGGTGGGGAAAAAGATCAGTGCCGACGCTTTATCCGGATGCTCATCCACCGTGTTGTAGGTGATGCTGCTGATAAAGCCCAGCGTACCTTCTGAACCGATCATCAGATGTTGCATGATCTCGATCGGGTCCTGATAATCGATCAGTGCATTCAGTGCATATCCGGTGGTATTTTTCAGCCGGTATTTATGCTCGATCCGTTGCCGCAGGGCGGTGTTGTCTCTGGTTTGCAGGGCCAGGGCTTCCAGAGCGGTCAGCAGACTAGCGTGACTTTTTCTGAAGGCGCTGACCGAGTGGCTGTCTCCGGTATCGACAGAGGTTCCATCCGCCAGAATCAGCTTCATGCTGTGCAGGGTACGATAACTGTTTTGCGCAGTGCCACAACACATGCCGCTGGCGTTATTCGCCGCGATACCGCCGATCATTGCGGTGTTGATGGAGGCTGGATCAGGCCCGATCTTCTTATTAAACGGAGCCAGATAGCGGTTCGCATGGCCACCGATGACACCCGGCTGAAGCGTGATACGGCTGGCATCATCCTCTATCTGATAACCTTTCCAGCCATCTTTCAGCTGAATCAAGACCGAGTCGGTAATGGCCTGCCCGGAAAGGCTGGTACCCGCGGCGCGGAAGGTCACAGGTATTCTGTGACTGAAAGCCAGCTTTACAATACGCGCCACAGCCAGTTCCGATTCCGGGCGCAGTACCAGTTGTGGAATCAAGCGGTAGAAACTGGCATCGGTCCCATAGGCCAGGGTGCGAAGCGGATCAGAGATGATCTGTTCAGCGGGCAGAAATTCCTGCAATAGTTGCTTGAATTGTTGATATTCCTGCTTCATTTAAATGCCTCGCCTTGGCAGCTGCTGATTCAAATGGTGATTCAGGATCTGCCCGATTAACGTGTGACCCGCAGGTCGGATGAAATAGAACAGCAGAAGGAGACGGGCTCCTTCTGTACTAAACATGCTATATATGTGGCTACCGGGAGTGTTTAGCCGTAAGCGGCCGCGGGTAGCCAGAGTACCAGTTGCGGGACGAAAACCAGCACCAGCAGACCGATAAGCTGCAACAGAATAAAGGGGATAACACCCTTATAAATATCGCTTAGCTTAACACTCGGCGGGCAAACACCTTTGAGATAGAACAGGGCAAAGCCCACCGGCGGTGTCAGGAACGAGGTCTGCAGCGCCATCGCAACCAGCATCACAAACCACACCAGCTCAGGATTATCGACTACACCATAACCATCTATATCCAGTCCCAGTGCGGAGATAACCGGTGCCAGCAATGGCAGAATAATCAGCGTGATCTCAATCCAGTCGAGGAAGAACCCCAGCAGGAAGATCACCCCCAGGATAAAGAAGATAATACCGTAAGGACCAAATGGCAGACCGGTCAGGAAAGACTCAATCAGCTCATCGCCGCCCAGTTCACGCAGAACCAGGGCGAAACAGGTCGCACCGATAAAGATCGCAAAGATATAGGCGGTGGTGTTATAGGTGCCCTGCATCACCTCTTTCAGTACCCGGAAATTGAATTTGCGGTTGTAGATTGCCAGCAGGGTCGCACCAAATGCGCCTACGCCCGAAGCTTCGGTTGGCGTGGCAAAGCCACCAAAAATGGAACCCAGTACAACAAAGATCAGCAGCAGGGTGGGCAAGACAGCCTTCAGCACAGAGATAACAGTCTGAAGAGTGACTGGTTTGGTATCCGGTGGAATCGGGGCGGCTTCAGGTTTCAGCTTGCCGACGATGAGGATATAGATGATATACATCGCACCCAGCATCAGACCGGGGAACACCGCCCCCATAAACAGATCACCCACGGAGAGCCCCAGCTGATCCGCCATGATCACCAGCATAATGCTGGGTGGAATCAGAATGCCAAGCGTACCGGCGCTGGCAATGGTGCCCAACGCTAAAGGCATGGAATAGCCCTGCTTGGTCATCGAGGGTAGCGACATAACCGCCAGAAGTACTACGGATGCACCGATAATACCGGTAGAGGCTGCCAGAATAATACCGATAGCGGTAACCGTGATGGCAAGACCACCGCGCACCCGGCCGAACAGCTCCTGCATGGAGTTCATCAGACGCTCTGCAACGCCGGATTTATCGAGCATTATCCCCATGAAGATAAACATCGGCAGGGCAACCAGTATCCAGTTGTCCATGATCTTCCACAGCCGGTTTACCACCAGACCCAGCGTCAGAAAATCCAGTCCGGTAATGGTATCAAAATAGGTGTCCGCCAGATAACCGATCAGGGCAAATGCAACGCCTACCCCCCCGAGAACCCAGGCCACCGGAATCCCGGTAAACAGCAATACGATGAACGACAGGAACATCGCAATAACAAGAATTTCATTAATTTCCATTACGCATTGTCCCCTTTAAACAGTAAAACCGTGTCACGGTACAGACGTGACACTACCGCGATACCCAATAGCAACATACTGGCGGGCATAGCACTTTTGACCAGCCAGCGATAGGGCAGACCCGAAGGAGACTCTGAGTGTTCATCGATACGATAGGAATCCGCAACGAAATCAAGACTGTGGATAAAAATAACCGAGATAAAAGGCAGCACTAACAGCAGGATGCCCAATATTTCAATAATATATTTGGTTTTTGATCTGAAGGATGAATAAAACAGATCGACCCGGATATGCGAGTTAGTGGTCTGTGCATATGACAAACCAAACATTACTCCGAGTGCATACAGGTGCCATTCCAGCTCTTCTAAGACGATCAGACCATTGGAAAATCCTTTTCGCAGAATCACCTGAGTAATAATGACCAGCACCAGAATGACATAGACCCAGGCGATCATATGGCCGATTTTCTGGATGGCCCTGTCAATGCTGTCCGCCAGAGGGACCGAAGGCAGGCTGTTAGGCTCGTTCACGATATTGCACCTTTACCAGTTTTTATTGTATTTGGAGTTAACGTTTGTAACGTCAGTATATGAATAAGTTTTGAAAAAACTCTGTAAAACAGCGGCGCCGGTCGCTTCTTTGCAGAGTGCTCTCAGGTTTCAGAACAGATTTAAAACCGACAGACTAAACACAGGGGCTAATCAGCCCCTGCGTTGCTAAGTCATATCAGATTCATGCTTAGTTGTTTTTCGCGCGTGGCAGGAATGCGTTGGCTTCCCAAAGGTCATAACCTTTGCGGAAAGTGCTCAGGTCATCCCAGACTTTCTTGAAGAACGGATCTTCAGCGGTCTTCTCAGCTACCACTTCGTTCCATTTCTCTTCAAAGGTGTTCAGCATAGTGTCATTCCAGTAACGGATATGAACGCCGTTTTCCTTTGCTTTAGCCATCACATCAAACTGCATTGATTCGCCTTCGGCTATTGCGTTAGTCATTGATGCTTTACAGGTGTTATTAACAATCGCCTGCTGACCGGGGCTCATACCTTTCCAGGTGTCACCATTGATCAGTAGTTCGAAGATAGTTGCCTGCTGATGCCAGCCTGGGAAGTAGTTGTATTTGGCAATCTTGTACAGACCCAGACGCTGGTCAATGGCGGGCTGAGAGAACTCGGTGGCATCAATCGCGCCTTTCTCCAGGGCGCCGAAAATTTCACCGCCGGGCAGTTGGGAGGTGGATACGCCCAGTTTTTCCATCACCGATGCACCAAGACCGAAGAACCGCATATTCAGACCTTTCAGGTCTTCCGGTGTATTGATCTCTTTCTTGAACCAGCCGGAAGTTTCCGGAGAGATAATGGCGCATGGGACAACGTGAACGTTGTAACCGTTGGAGTCATACATCTCCTGATACAGTTTCAGACCATTACCGTAATAGAGCCAGGCCATATATTCGCCAGCTTCCGGTCCGAATGGCACGGCGGAGAACAGCGCGGCAGCCGGAATCTTACCCTGCCAGTAGCCTGCGGTGGCATAGCCAGAGTTTACTTTACCGGATGATACAGCCCCCAGAATCTCCTTAGCGCCTACCAGTTTGCCCGGCTCGTAGATTTTCATCTTAATCGAGCCATCACTCATAACCGGTAACTGTTCAGACACCCACTTAATGGGGGTTCCCAGTGCGGGCAGGTGTGATCCGAAAGCGATTGGCGTTTTCAGAAGTAACTTATCTGCCGCTTGTACTGCTGTGGTTGTTGCCGTCATAGCTGTTGTGATTACAGCTGCAGAGACCAGGGCCTTTGCGAATTTATTCATGATCTTCCCTCATGATGTTTGTTGTTTTTGTCTTTCTTTGCCGGATTCAGAACAGGCCATTCGGAGCCTTGAAAAATTGTTCTTGAATAATTGGTAATACCAATTTACCATGCAATTAGTCGCTACCTTAGAATTTAGAGCGGTGCCTTGTCAATGCTTTTGTAACTAATAAACTTAGCTTCTTTTTTATAAAAAGCGCTATTTTTTATACAAATCAATAACAAACAGTATGGTCAGACCAGTTTGCAAATGGTAATGCTGGCAACTTTTAAAAGCCCTGCCGGGGGCGATGGTGCTTTAGTTGTTGGCTCAGGCCGCGTTCATAAGCACCCTTAAAATTAATAACTAAAGAGTCAGTATTGAGAAGAGCAATGGCTGGCGGAGATGGTCAGATGGCGTATCAGCGAGTGAAGCAACCGAAAATTTCAGATGTCATCATGGGACAGTTGGAAGAGATGGTTCTGGAAGGCACCCTTAAACCCGGGCAGAAGTTGCCACCGGAGCGGGAACTGGCTAAGCAGTTTGAAGTGTCCCGTCCCTCATTAAGAGAAGCGATACAGAAGTTGGCGGCGAAAGGGGTGCTGGTGAGCCGTCAGGGGGGCGGGACCTATATCTCGGAAGATCTGGGCAAAGCATTCTCTGACCCCCTGCTGGAGCTGTTCAAAACCCATCCGGAGGCCCAGTATGATCTGCTGGAGTTTCGTCATGCGCTGGAGGGGGTATCGGCATATTACGCAGCCCTGCGCAGCACCCCCGCCGATAAAGAGCATATCCGGGCCCGTTATGATGCCCTGCAAGGGTTTCATGACCGTAAGGAGTTTGATAAAGAGGTGTATGCGGATGTTGATTTTCATCTGGCCATCGCCGAAGCAACCCATAATATGGTATTGCTGCACATGATGCGGGCGCTGTTCAGTTTGCTGCGTCAGCATATCTGGGAAAACCTGCAGGATATCTATCCTAAAAGCGATATTCGCAGCAAAATTCATTTACAGCATTCTGTGCTGATGGAAGCGATCCTGGCGGGTGAACCTGAAAAGGCCCGCAAAGCGGCCCATGATCATCTGGCTTATGTGGAAGATGCCCTGCTGGAGCAGGGGAAAGAGAATACCCGTCTTAAAAGAGCGCTGCGTCGGGCAGATGTAACAACCCTGTAACCTGTCTTATGTATAAAAACTACATTAATGGCTATTCATGCCATTCATATAGACATTAATTCTGTTTTTTTGTAGTATTACTACAAAATAAAAACGATAACAAAAAAAAACAGGCCTGCTGCGGTGCAGCATGAAGCCTGTTGTTGAACTCGTTAAGGCATTCGTAGAAGTGTTGGTGAGCAGGGCGAAGTGATAAAAATCTATAAAATCATCGGCTTCAGTTGAAACCGCTGTTTTTTTTCCTGCTTTTTTACTGATAACTTCTATTCTTAACAGAGTTTACCCTACGCCGGGATGATTGGGATACCTGGTTTTGAGTGCAAGACAAGACAAGAATAGTGGAGAAAGGCAAAGTGCAAGAATTTATCGACGATATTGATCCTATTGAAACCAGTGAATGGATTGACGCGCTTGAATCGGTAGCCAGGAATGAAGGCGAAGAGCGTGCTCACTACCTGCTGAAAAAGCTGGGTGAAAAAGCTTCTGAGATGGGCGTTAGTGGAAGTTCGACACTGACCACCCCATACCGCAATACTATTGCATCAAAAGATGAAGTCCGCATGCCGGGCGATCTGTTTATGGAGCGTCGTATACGTTCCTTTATCCGCTGGAACGCGATGGCGATGGTGATGCGCGCCAATGATAACGCCGACGGTCTGGGCGGTCATATCTCCAGCTTCTCCTCCTCTGCAACACTTTACGATATCGGTTTTAACTATTTCTTCCACGGTTCTGAAGGCGATCGCGAAGGCGATCTGGTGTTCTTCCAGGGGCATATCTCGCCTGGGATCTATTCCCGGGCCTATCTGGAAGGCCGTCTGACCGAAGAACAGATGGATAACTTCCGTCGTGAAGTGGATGGTGTGGGTTTGTCCTCTTATCCCCATCCATGGCTGATGCCTGATTTCTGGCAGTTCCCAACGGTATCAATGGGTCTTGGCCCGATCCAGGCGATCTATCAGGCGCACGTTATGCGCTACCTGTCTGCCCGCTCTCTGATCAATCGTGGTGAACGTAAAGTATGGGCATTCCTGGGTGACGGTGAGTGTGATGAGCCGGAATCGCTGGGTGCTATCTCCCTTGCCGGTCGTGAGCAACTGGAAAACCTGGTGTTTGTGGTGAACTGTAACCTGCAGCGTCTGGATGGTCCGGTTCGTGGTAACGGTAAAATCGTTCAGGAACTGGAAGGTGTTTTCCGCGGGGCGGGCTGGAACGTTATCAAATGTCTGTGGGGCCGTCACTGGGATCCACTGTTTGAAAATGATGAAAAAGGTCTGCTGCAGAAGCGCATGGATGAGGTCTGTGACGGTGAGCTGCAGAACTACAAGGCAAACGGTGGTGCCTACACCCGTGAGCACTTCTTCGGTAAATACCCTGAATTGCTGGAGATGGTTAAGGATCTGTCAGACGATGACATCATGAACCTCAACCGCGGCGGTCACGATCCCTATAAGGTCTACGCAGCTTACCATGCGGCGATGAACCATAAGGGGCAGCCTACGGTCATTCTGGCGCAAACCGTTAAAGGTTACGGTACCGGTAAATCGGGTCAGGCGAAGAACGACACCCACTCGATGAAGAAAGTGGCGATGGATGATCTGAAAGACTTCCGTGACCACCACAATATTCCGCTGACCGATGAGCAACTGAAAGAAGTTCCATACTACCGTCCATCACCTGATTCTGCAGAGATGAAGTACATGATGGAGCGTCGTAACAAACTGGGCGGTGTTTACCCCACCCGTCGCAGTGACTTCGATGCCCTGGAAATTCCACCGCTGGAGACCTTTGCCGCACAGCTGAAAGACAGCGGTAAACGCGAAATGTCGACCCAGATGGTGCTCAACCGTGTGATGAGCACGCTGGTGAAAGATAAGAATATGGGCGAGCGGGTTGTGCCGATCGTGCCGGATGAAGCCCGTACCTTTGGTATGGAAGGTATGTTCCGGCAGTTGGGTATCTATACCTCAGCGGGGCAGCGCTATGTACCACACGATTCTGACCAGATCATGTTCTACAAAGAGTCCAAGACCGGTCAGATTCTCGAAGAGGGTATTAACGAAGCCGGTGCGATGTCTGCATGGATGGCCTGTGCAACCTCTTACAGCAACAACAACTGCACCATGGTGCCGTTCTACATCTACTACTCTATGTTCGGCTTCCAGCGGATCATGGACCTTGCCTGGGCTGCGGGTGATATGCAGGCCCGTGGCTTCCTGATCGGTGCGACCTCGGGTCGTACCACGCTGAATGGTGAGGGTTTGCAGCATCAGGATGGTCACTCTCACCTGATGGCGCAGATGATTCCGAACTGTGTCTCTTACGATCCGACTTTCGGCTACGAGCTGACCGTGATCGTACAGGACGGCCTCAAACGGATGTTCCAGGACAAAGAGAACAAGTTCTACTACATCACCACCATGAACGAGAACTACGCTCACCCTGCCATGCCGGTAGGTGCTGAGGAAGGTATCGTGAAAGGGATGTATGTTCTGCAGGAAGGTAAAGATTCCGACAAGAAAGTACAGCTGATGGGTTGCGGTACGATTCTGCGTGAAGTGATTGCGGCGGCCGATATCCTGCGGGATGAGTTCGGTGTCGAATCCGATATCTGGAGCACCACCTCGATTAACGAACTGCGTCGTGATGCTCAGAGTGTTGCTCGCTGGAATATGCTGCACCCTGAAGAGGAAGCACGTACCTCATACCTGGCCGAGTGTCTGAATGGCCACGAAGGTCCGGTTATCGCCTCCACTGACTACATGCGTATATACGCTGATCAGCTGCGTGAATATATCCCTCGCACCTATAAAGTACTGGGTACCGATGGTTTTGGTCGCTCCGATACCCGCGCCAAGCTGCGTGAGTTTTTCGAAGTGAACCGTTACTACGTCACTGTTGCTGCGCTGACTGCGCTGGCTGAAGAGGGCAAAGTTGAGCGTACTGTTGTAGCCAAAGCGATGCAGAAGTTTGGCATAAACCCGGAAAAACCAGCCCCCTGGACTGTGTAAACCCGAAGCTGAACTTTTAAGAGAGGATAATGACGTGAGTACTGTAAACATTACGGTTCCTGATATTGGTGGTTACACAGACGTAGATATTGTTGAGATCTGTGTAGCGGTTGGTGACACAGTGGTTGAGGGCGATTCCCTGATCGTTCTGGAAACCGACAAGGCATCGATGGAGGTGCCATCTACCCACGCGGGTACAGTGAAAGAGATTCTGGTTGAAGCAGACGGCACCTGTAACGAAGGCCAGGCGATTGTGGTGCTGGACACCGGCCTGGTAGTTGAAGAGGTTGCTCCGGTTGCTGAAGCGCCTGCGGCTGAGCCTGCACCGGCGGCAGAAGCACCTGCCGCGGCTCCTGCAGCAGCGCCAGCGGCCAGCGCGGTTGAGAAAGTTCTGGTGCCCGATCTGAGTGGTGCCTCCGACGTTGATGTGGTTGAGGTCCTGGTGAAGGATGGCGACACCGTTGCGGAAGGTGACTCCCTGATCGTGCTGGAAACCGATAAAGCCTCGATGGAAGTGCCTGCACCGAAAGCCGGTGTGGTTGTTTCTATGAAGATTAAAGAGGGTGATACCACCAACGAAGGTGACCACCTGTGTGATCTGCAGATTGAGGGCGCAGCCCCTGCTGCTGCTGCCGCGCCGGCTCCGGCTGCCGAACCTGCTGCGGCTGAAACGCCTGCGCCAGCCCCAACGGCGGGTGGCGTTGAAGATGTGCTGATTCCAGACCTGAGCGGAGCCACCGACGTTGATGTGGTTGAAGTGCTGGTTAAGGATGGCGACACCGTTGCCGAAGGTGATTCCCTGATCGTGCTGGAAACCGACAAAGCGTCGATGGAAGTGCCTGCCCCGAAAGGTGGTGTGGTTAAATCCATGAAGATCAAAGAGGGTGATCAGGTCAACGAAGGTCAGTTGCTGATGCAACTGGAAGTGGCTGGTGGGGCAGCGCCTGCACCGGCCGCCGCTGCGGCTCCAGCACCTGCGGCAGCATCTGCACCGGCTGTACCTGCTCCGGCGAAAGCGGCAGCTCCTGCGCCAGCGGCGAGTGGCAGTGTTGATCGTGAAGCCCTGGAGAAGAAAAACAAAAACGTTCATGCTGGACCGGCAGTACGTGCTACGGCTCGTGAGTTCGGTGTTGATCTTGCTCTGGTATCCGGTACTGGTCCTCGTGGGCGTATCCTCAAAGAGGATGTTCAGGCCTACGTTAAAGGTGCCCTGAAACAGCTGGCCGAGAAACCGGCTGCTGCAGCGGTGACCGGCGGTTCGGGTATTCCTGCGATTCCTGAAGTCGATTTCAGCCAGTTCGGTGAGATCGAGATGGAGAAGATGTCCAAGATCCACAAGCTGACGGCGGCCAACATGTCCCGCTGCTGGCTGAACATCCCCCATGTGACTCAGTTTGATAAAGCGGATATCACTGATCTGGAAGCGTTCCGTGCCGAGATGAAAGACGAAGCTGCCCGTAACGGAGTGAAGCTGACGCCGCTGCCATTCATGCTGAAAGCGATTGCGATTGCCCTGAAAGCGCATCCGAAGTTTAACGCTTCACTGCATGCCGATGGTGAACACATTGTTTACAAGAAGTATGTCAACATCGGTATGGCGGTTGATACCCCGAATGGCCTGATGGTGCCTGTCATCAAGGATGCTGACAAGAAGAGTATCTACGAGCTGTCACTGGAAGCGGTTGAGCTGGCGGGTAAGGCCAAAGATCGTAAGCTCAAGCCAACCGAGATGCAGGGCGCGTGCTTCACCATCTCAAGCCTGGGCGGTATCGGCGGTACTGGCTTTACGCCAATCGTTAATGCCCCTGAAGTGGCAATTCTGGGTGTTTCTAAAGCGGATATCGAACCGCGCTGGAACGGTAAGGAGTTTGAACCCCGTAAGATGCTGCCACTGTGCCTGTCTTATGATCACCGCGCGATTAATGGCAGTGATGCGGGTCGCTTCCTGACCTACCTCAACCAGCTGCTGAGCGATGTCCGTCGCATGGTGATGTAATCCGGATTTGTCCGTGATTACCTGAATTCCGGTGACCCAATGCCTTCGGGCGGCAGGTTACCGGAGGTTCGGTGGTAAAACACCGGGCCAGATACGGCAGTGTGCAGGCTGTCGTATCAACCTTATCTTTTATAGTTTCCATGGTTATTCTTGTACCCATGACTCAAGCCTCTACTCATTATTGAGCAGGGGCTTTTTTTTGATCCGCGATTGCGATATCGCCCCTGGTACCCGGGGCGATCATCACCACCGAGGACACAGAGGTCCACAGAGAAGGACTTTTTAAATAAATCTACCTGGAGCGCTTAGCATGCCGGGTACCAGCAGCAATGTTTTTATCGCCCCAGGATGGGGCTCCTACGGAGTGTGATGTGTTGTAGGAGCCCTCTTGCTACCAGGACGATTGTTACCACCGAGAACACAGAGAAGAGCGTTTAAATGACCTGCCCGGTGCGCTTAGCATGCCGGGTACCAGCAGCAATGTTTTTATCGCCCCAGGATGGGGCTCCTACGGAGTGTGATGTGTTGTAGGAGCCCCTTCCAGGGGCGATCGTCAGCAGGCACAAATTAAACATAATTGCCGCGAGGTACCCAAAGGGCATACCAGCGCGCCTCCCACAAGGTAAATTGGATATCGCCATCCTCATCTGTAGGAGGGCATGCTAAAAGGGCTCCTACAAGGGGAAATCAGATTTTGGTACCTTTGTAACAGGGGCTGGTGGCAGAGATTTGAGGGAAAGATTTGTGGGAGGCGCGCCCCCGCGGCGATAAATCCATCAGCAGGCACAAGCTAAAAATAATCGCCGCGAGGCCTCAGGGTGGCTCCTTCTGTAGGAGCCCTCTGGGTACCAGGGGCGATCATCACCACCGAGGACACAGAGGTCCACAGAGAAGAGCTTTCTAAATAAATTTACTCGGTGCGCTTAGCACGCCCATTGGGTACCGGTGCTAGGTTTTATCGCCCCGGGACGGGGCTCCTACGGGGTGGGAATGTGTTGTAGGAGCGGCGTCCCGCCGCGATAGATTTTATCGCCCCTGGTACCCAGAGAGCATGCTAAAGGGGCTCCTACAGGCAAGAATCCATGCTCTTCCTGACTTCGGACAAGCGAAGCGCTCGGACCACGGACTTCGGCTCTTCAGGCTTCGGCTCTCAGGTCATCCTATGGTAATATCTCCGCCATAATATACCGCTCGGTTTGGTCGGGATAAATTTCGCAAATGCAGCATTAAGGCTGGTATAATTTTGGCCAGATAAATTGCTGCAAAAGGATACTCAGCACATGAAAGTTACGGTTTTTGGTATAGGTTATGTAGGTTTGGTTCAGGCGGCGGTCCTGGCTGAGGTCGGTCATGAGGTTTGCTGTGTTGATGTGGATGCGCAGAAGGTTGAAAACCTTAAAAATGGCATTATCCCGATCTATGAACCCGGCCTGACACCTCTGGTGCAGTCAAACTACGAAGCTGGTCGTCTGCTGTTTACCACCGATGCTAAAGAAGCCGTTGAGTTTGGTGAGCTTCAGTTTATCGCCGTGGGTACACCCCCGGATGAGGATGGTTCTGCCGATCTTCAATATGTTCAGGCCGTGGCAAAAACCATCGCCACCTATATGCCCGGGCCGCGCATTGTGATCGATAAGTCCACCGTGCCCGTGGGGACCGGTGATAAGGTCAAAGCAACCATCGCCGAAACCCTGGCTGCCCGTGGTGCTGAGCTGGAATATCATGTGGTCTCCAACCCTGAGTTCCTCAAAGAGGGGGCGGCAGTCAGTGACTGCATGCGTCCGGACCGGATTGTTATCGGGACCGACAGCGATCATGTTAAAGATGTGATGACTGAGCTTTATGCGCCCTTTAACCGCAACCACGACCGCATCATCTTTATGGATGTGCGCAGTGCAGAGCTGACTAAATATGCAGCCAACTGCATGCTGGCCACCAAAATCAGCTTTATGAATGAGATGGCCAATATTGCGGAGATGGTAGGCGCAGATATCGAAAATGTCCGCAACGGTATCGGCTCTGATGAACGGATCGGTTACCACTTTATCTATCCCGGTTGTGGTTATGGTGGTTCCTGCTTCCCGAAAGATGTTCAGGCACTGGTGAAAACCTCTGAACAGATCGGTTACGATTCTAAAATTCTGAAAGCAGTTGAAGCGGTAAATGCCAAACAGAAAACCAAACTGTTTGAACTGATAAACCGTCACTTTAACGGAGATATTGCCGGCAAAACGGTTGCGCTCTGGGGTCTCTCGTTCAAACCGAAAACCGATGATATGCGCGAAGCGTCCAGCCGGGTGCTGATGCAACTGCTCTGGGAAGCGGGTGCGAAAGTGCAGGCCTATGACCCGGAAGCGATGGAAGAAACCCAGCGTATCTTCGGTTCCCGCGCCGATCTGAACCTGATGGGCACCAAAGAAGCCGCCCTGAATGGCGCAGATATGCTGGTGATCTGTACCGAATGGCAAAGCTTCCGGGCACCGGATTTTGATCTGATCAAAGCGCAACTGGCGGAACCGGTTATCTTCGATGGCCGTAACCTCTATGATCCGATACGTTTAGCAGACCGGGGCTTCAGCTACTATGCGATAGGCCGGGGTTTGTCCATTAAACAAGACTAAAATCGGCACGAGGGCGTATCTCCTGCAGAGTTTCATTTGCCTGTGTGGGAGCGACGCCCCCGTCGCGAAAAATCCTGACTTGTAGGAGCCGCTTCCAGCGGCGATAATTAGCCCATCTTAAATTCTTATCCTTCCGGGCTAACATCAATATGAAGCTAACCTATCTCGTCACCGGCGCTGCCGGCTTTATCGGCAACTTTGTATCAGAGCGCCTCTGTCAGGCAGGGCATAAAGTGATCGGGCTGGACAACCTGAACGATTACTACGACCCCGCATTGAAGGAAGCCCGTCTGCAGCGGCTGGAGCAGTACCCAGAATTCAGCTTTGTAAAACTGGATCTGGCTGACCGCGAAGGGATGGCTGCACTGTTTGCAGAGAGTGGCTTCGACCGGGTTATCCATCTGGCGGCTCAGGCCGGGGTGCGTTATTCACTGGAAAATCCATTTGCTTATGTTGATTCCAACCTGACCGGCATGATGACCATTCTGGAAGGCTGCCGTCAGAACAACGTAAAGCATCTGGTGTATGCTTCATCCTCCTCGGTGTATGGCATGAATACCAAAATGCCGTTCTCCACCGCCGACGGTGTTGATCATCCTGTGTCATTGTATGCCGTCACGAAAAAGTCCAATGAACTGATGGCGCACAGTTATTCGCATCTCTACGGTATCCCCACCACCGGCCTGCGTTTCTTTACTGTTTACGGTCCCTGGGGACGTCCGGATATGGCGCCGTTCCTGTTCACCAGCGCGATCCTCGAAGACCGTCCCATCAAAGTGTTCAACCACGGTAAAATGCTGCGCGACTTCACCTATGTGGATGATATAGTTGAAGGGGTAATCCGTATTCAGGATGTTATCCCTCAGGCGGATGAAAACAATCCAAGAACCAGCCCCGACAGCAGCAGTGCCCCCTACCGGGTATTCAATATCGGCAACAATGAACCGATCGAACTCAGTCGCTTTATCGAAGCGATCGAATCAGCCGCGGGCAAAACCGCGAAAAAAGAGTACCTGCCGATGCAGCCCGGTGACGTTCCCGCGACCTATGCTGATATCGACAGTTTACAAGACGCCGTGGGATTTAAGCCCAGCACCACCATCGAAGACGGTATGCAAAAGTTTGTGGAATGGTATAAAGGGTTTTACAAGGCTTAAGGTATTTTCATCTGTAGGAGCCCCGTTGGCATGCCCTCTGAGTACCCGGGGCGATAAGATTTTAAAGAAGAGCGGTTTTACCACAGAGGACACAGAGGTCCACAGAGAAGAGCTGTTTAATAAATTTACCCAGTGCTCTTAGCACGCCCTTTGGGGATCCATCGCGAGGTTTTATCGCCCCTGGAAGGGGCTCCTACGGAGGAGGATGTATTGTAGGAGCCCCGTCCCGGGGCGATAAGATTTTAAAGAAGAGCGTTTTACCACCGAGAACACAGAGGACCACAGAGAAGAGCTGTTTAATAAATTTACCAAGTGCTCTTAGCACGCCCTTTGGGTATTTAAGGGCGATAATTAAAAATAATCGCCGCGAGGGCGCGCCTCCCACAGGGGGGGGGGCTCTCAGACTCCAGGGCAAGAGAAGCGAAATAAGGTTCCTACAGGGGAAATCAGATTTTGGTAACCTTTATGGTGGCAGGGGCTTGTGGGAGGGACGCCCTCGTCGCGATAAATCTATCAGGTGGCACAATTTAAAAATAATCGCCGCGAGGTACCCAAAGGGCATACCAGCGCGCCTCCCACAGGGTGTGCTCTCAGACTCCAGGGCAAGCGAAGCGAAATAAGGTTCCTACAGGGGGAATCAGATTTTGGTAACCTTTATGGTGGCGACTTTTTGATGACAAGGTATGCCACAAAGAACAAGGATGTTCATATGATTACGATAAAACACCACGGCGCAACCTCAGGCGTCACTGGCTCTTGCCACGAACTGGTTTTAGACAAGCAAAGCAGCGTGCTGATCGATTGCGGCATGTTCCAGGGCGAAGAGGCTTCAGGTACTGAATCGGATAATCTCAAGCTCGACTTCCCTGTAAGCAACGTTAAAGCACTGTTTATCACCCACTGCCATATCGATCATGTCGGGCGAATCCCTTCGCTGATGGCAGCAGGTTTTAACGGGCCTGTCTACGCATCCAAAGCGACGGCCCGGTTATTACCGTTAGTGCTGGAAGATGCGCTGAAGATCGGTGTTACACGCAATGCAACCTTAATCCGCCAATTTCTCAATCTGCTGTCACAGCAGGTCCAGCCGGTAGAGTATAAACAGTGGCATCCGGTTGAATCGGTAGAGGGGCTGAGATTTCGCTTTAAGCCCGCCGGTCACATTCTGGGGTCAGCCTATATCGAGTTTGAGTGCAGCGTCGATAATACAAAAGAGATTATCCTGTTCTCAGGAGACCTTGGCGCTCCCTATGCCCCGTTACTTCCCGCTCCGCAAGCGCCCTGGCGTGCCGACCGGCTGATTATAGAAAGCACCTATGGCGACAAACTCCATGAAAACCGGCGTAACCGGCGCAAACAGCTTGAGAATATTATCGCCCATTGTCTGCAAGATGCGGGCACGGTGCTGATTCCGGCATTCAGCATCGGCAGAACGCAGGAGTTGCTCTACGAGCTGGAAGATATTATCCACCGGCAGAAAGGCACCGCCTGGGAAAACATCGATGTGATCGTCGATTCGCCCCTGGCCGCTAAATTCACTCAGCATTATCGAGAATTGAGCACACTCTGGGATGCTGAGGCAAAAACACGCAAGCAGCATGGGCGCCATCCGCTGGCCTTTGAACAACTGATCACAATAGATTCACATAGCCAGCACCTGAAACTGGTGAACTACCTCAAAAGCAGTGGTCGACCAGCCATTGTCATCGCTGCCAGCGGTATGTGTGCGGGTGGACGGATTGTTAACTATCTTAAAGCGCTTCTGCCTGACCCGCGGACGGAGGTGCTGTTTGTCGGCTATCAGGCCAAAGGTACACCCGGGCATGATATTCAGAAATATGGGCCAGCTGGTGGCTATGTCTATCTTGATAACGAAAAGATCGATATCCGGGCAGGGGTGTATACCATCAGTGGTTATTCAGCCCATGCCGATCAAAAAGATCTGATCAGTTTTGTTAAAAGAATGCGTTACAAGCCTAAAGAGATCCGTATCGTCCATGGGGATAAAGAAGCGAAGCGGGTGTTGAAAGCGGAGTTAAAAAAGATCACGCCAGAAACCGAAATCATTATTCCTTAATAGCGATGGTTTCATCGCGGAGGAGAATGTGTTGTAGGAGCCCCGTCCCGGGGCGATCGTTACCACCGAGAACACAGAGGACCACAGAGAAGAGCTGTTTAATAAATTTACCCGGTGCGCTTAGCACGCCGGGTACCAGCAGCAATGTTTTTATCGCCCCAGGATGGGGCTCCTACGGAGTGTGATGTGTTGTAGGAGCCTCTTCCAGGGGCGATCGTCAGCAGGCACAAATTAAACATAATCGCCGCGAGGCCTCAGGCTACCAGGGGCGATAAACCATCGCTGTTAGAAACAGCTCCTACAGGCAAGAATCCATGCTCTTCCTGACCGCGGATAAGCAAAGCGCTCGGACTACCGAGCTCGGCTTTTATGCCCCCGGCTCTTAAGATGAAGTGAGATCTGCCCTAAGGCTAAAATCACCACAAACGTGGTGGCATTGGCTGGTATCTGCAGATTAAAGTCGACTGTTGAATGAATCGCCAGGGCGATAATCGCCATGGTGGCGCTGAAAGCTAGGCCCCGCATCAGGGGATTACGGCGTTTTATCTGCGCTCTGATAGCAGAGATAAACACCAGTAGAACAGCCAGCAGTAAACAACCGGTGACAATTACACCGTAATCACTGGCAAACTCAAAATAGTCGTTATGGGCATGGTCATAAAAGATGCTGCCGACATCATACTCCCGATAGGCTGGGAAGTTGGTGTAATAGGTTCCTGCACCACTGCCGGTGAACAGGTTGTCCTGTATCGCTTGCAGAGTGTAAGTGTTTACTTCGTCACGGGTTTCCGAATTTTCAGAGGTGTTCTCTAAACGCTCGACAACTTTATCTACTCCAAAAAATGTGCCGACCACAAAGATATCGATAATAATCAGGCTGCTGATCAGAATAATAGTCGCTTTGGTTGACCTACGGCTGAGTATCAGCGCCAGAACACCGGCAATCGCCAGACTGGAAAAGAACGCGCTGTTGCCCATGCGGGAGTGGGTCATCACCAGTCCGGCCACCATCATCACCAGAATAATCCGCAGCCGGGCTTTATTACCCAGCAGTGTGGTCAGTGTCCGGCGAAAGAAGTCCCGCCAGTTTGCCGAGCGCACGCCATCCAGCGTCGAAATCATCAGCCCTATGCCTACCGACAGCGTCAGTTCAAGATAGCCCGCCAGGTGGTTGCGGTTGACAAAGGTGCCGGTGGCCAGGCCCCGGTAATGTTCTTTTTCCACAAAGAACAGATATTCAACGCCTGTCAGAGTCATCATGCTGCCATAAACGGCCTGAAACAGACCACTGCCGACCAGTGCATAGCAGAGCAACCTGATGCGTCGCTTGCTGCGCACCAGTAAGGTGGTGAGGCAGAACAGGCCCACTAAGGCACAACCCAGCAGGGCATCCTGCAGGGTGGTTGCGGCATCAATGGTGATATTAAACAGCACCTGCAGCATGGCCCATAAAGGGGCACATAGTAGCAGCGCGGCAACCGGCAGGCTTTTGAGAAAAGTGGGTGTCAGGTTGATGCGCTGGCGGATAAATAACAGCAGCCAGACAATCGCGAGAGTAAATACAGCAAAGCAGAGCAGGCTGACAGCCCAGGGTTTATTGCTGCCCAGAGGCAGGGGAATCCAAACCAACAGGGCCAGTAGACTATAAAACAGCGAGGTGTCTTGTGTGTCAGAAACGGAAGATCTGTGTGAAGCGGTAGAGCTGTTCAACGCCTGAGTCCTTGCAGCCGATAATCCTGAGTGTACTAGCTGATCTGTAAGCAGGAGATTCTACCGCAAATACAGTCTCAGGCTATAGAAACAGAAAAAACAGATAGAAAAAGATGCTTCGCGCGTTAATTAGGGACATAAATAAGAAGCGATGGTGTGTTTCCAGTGAACTATTGGTTTTAAGAGCAGTTTTACCCCACAGTACCCAAAGCGCATGCTAAGGGCGCAGAGATCCACAGAGAAGAGCTTTTTAAATGAACCTACCCGTTGCGCTTAGCAGCCGGGTACCAGCAGCAATGTTTTTATCGCCCCAGGATGGGGCTCCTACGGAGGAGGATGTGTTGTAGGAGCCCCTTCCAGGGGCGATAAGATTCTAAAGAAGAGCTTTTAGTAAGAGCGTTTTACCACAGAGGACACAGAGGAACACAGAGAAGAGCTTTTGTCATAGCTATCTTATCCTCAGTGTTCTCTGTGTTCTCGGTGGTGAGTGATCTTTTTGGCTGTACCACAGTACCCAAAGGGCATGCCAAGGTCACGAGAAGGGCTTTTGTTATAGCTATCTTTCCTCGGTGTACTCTGTGTTCTCGGTGGTGAGAAATCTTTTTAGTACCCAAAGGGCACAGTGATCCGCAGAGAAGAGCTTATGTGTAAGAGCGGTTTTACCACAGAGGACACAGAGGAACACAGAGAAGAGCTTTTGTTAGAGATATCTTTTCCTCGGTGCTCTCTGTGTTCTCGGTGGTGAGTGATCTTTTTGGCTGTACCACGCTACCCAAATGGCATGCTAAGGGCACGGAGGTGGCTTTGGGGTAAGAGCGGTTTTACCACAGAGGACAAGGAGATCCACAGAGAAGAGCTTTTTAAATGAACCTACCCGTTGCGCTTAGCAGCCGGGTACCAGCAGCAATGTTTTTATCGCCCCAGGATGGGGCTCCTACGGAGGAGGATGTGTTGTAGGAGCCCCTTCCAGGGGCGATAAGATTCTAAAGAGGAGGGCGTCACTACAGCACCCAAAGGGCATGCTAAGGGAACAGAGATCCGCAGAGAAGAGCTTTTGTGTAAGAGCGGTTTTACCACAGAGGACACAGAGAAGAGCTTTTGTTAGAGATATCTTTTCCTCGGTGCTCTCGGTGTTCTCTGTGGTGAGTAATCTTTTTGGCTGTACCACAGTACCCAAATGGCATGCTAAGGGAGCGGAAGTCGACAGAGAAGCGCTTTTGTTACAGCTATCTTATCCTCGGTGCTCTCTGTGTTCTCTGTGGTGAGTAATCTTTTTGGGTGGATTTACCACAGAACCCAAAGGGCATGCCAAGGTCACGAGAAGGGCTTTTGTTATAGCTATCTTTCCCCCCGTGCTCTCTGTGGTGAGTCTGTTTTTGGGCTATGAACAAAAAAAAGCGCTGAAAAGCGCTTTTTTTAGGGTGTGATATCGCCGGTGATCAGCTGGGGCTGCCAGTGCCGCCGCCAGCGCCGCCACCATTATTACCGAATGGCGGAGGTGTAACCGGGTTGCCGGTTTGTCCGGGTGCAATACCCAGGCCCTGGCCATTACCCTGACCGTTACCATTACCACGGCCCTGTCCGTTGCCGTTACCCGCAGCGGTTGCCGCCAGTACGTCGGTGGGGCTCACATTGGCAGCCAGTGCAGACTGAGTGACAACATCAGCTGAGATACCCGCATTATTAGCAGCTGAACCGATGGCAGCCAGTGCATCCGCATCCGCTGAATACACGCTCATTGCAGCGGTCAGAATAGCCTGTTGCTGTTCTGGAGACTCAGCGTTAGCCAGCATATTCTCGATAGCCGCAGAAATTTGCTCAGGTGTGGAAGCGTCCTGAGTAGCCTCCTGGATTTGACTAATGATGGTGTCATTAGCGTCAGCGAAGGCAGGGTACAACGGCAACAACATCCCTGCTACAACACCAATAATTAAACGGCGCATAGTAGCGTGCTCCTTGTTATGGCCATAAAGACCGAAACTATTTAGTGAAAGAATAGGATGATTCTAACAACCACTGTCGCCAGATGTAAACAAAATTTGCGGTTGTACATTGAAAAAGAGTAGAATTATTACTGCTTTTTTGTTGCGCTGCACAATGGTGATGGTCGTTAATATATCAGTAACGCAAATAGTGTAAAAATGTAAAAAAGTCACAACGCGATCAGGGATTTACGGAGATATCAGTCGCGTTTTACGGAGCAGGTCAGGGGTTGCAGGCAGATGAACATCAGCGTCACGCAATATGGTACTGTCGCTCGTAAGCGGCGGTTATTAAACAATCATGAGTCACTTGCATTCTGGGTACAGCACTTTGCTGACCTGGTGATTGTCTGTGGTACGCTGTTCTTTTTTACCTTTCTCAAAGTAGGCGATGTGCCGGCCAACTACCGTTTGTTAGCGGTGGTGGCGCTGCTGTGTGTCTGGATTATCTACCGCCGGCGCGGCGTTTATCGTCAGTCGCTGGGCTTTTATAAAAGCGCACTGCGGCTGCTGGCCGCCTGGTTTCACGTGTTACTGCTGTTGGCGCTGGTGGGTTTTGTCACAAAAAGCGGTGAAAGTTTCTCCCGCGAAGTGCTGATAGAGTGGGCCATATCCGGCTATATCCTGCAACTGATCAGCATGAACCTGCTGAGCGCTCTCTATAAACGCTATAAAATCATGTTCTCCCGCGAACTGCCTGCACTGGTTATTGGCACCGGAGATATGGCGGTTAATCTGGTCAATAATCTTAACGGCAACCGCTGGCTGCCTGACCGGGTGATGGGCTTTATCCAATCCGATGATGACCCACTGCAGGACGATGAGGTGATCGATCTGCCCCTGCCTCTGTTAGGTGGGGCTGAAAATCTCAGACTGCTGATTAAAGAGTTCAAAATCCGGCGGGTTTATGTGGCACTGCCGGTGGCCGAATCCGATATTATTGAAGCCCTGCATATCGATCTGCTGGATATGAATGTCGATGTTATCTGGGTGCCGGATATCTTCGGCCTCAGCCTCCTCAACCACTCCATCCGCGAAGTCGCGGGTATGCCTTTGATCTCCCTCAATGAAAGTCCGATGACCTCCCGCCGCAGCCACATCATGCTGAAAAGCGCCATGGATAAAGTGCTGGCCGCCATCGCACTGGTGGCATTCAGCCCCCTGATGCTGATTATCGCCATCCTGATCAAACGGGAGTCCGAAGGGCCGGTATTCTTTAAACAGGACCGCCACGGCTTCGATGGCGAAATTATCAAAGTGTGGAAATTCCGCAGTATGCGCCTGCATGATGATAAAGAGGTCAAACAGGCCACTAAAGGCGATTCCCGGGTGACGAAAATCGGTGCTTTTATCCGTCGCACTTCCATCGACGAATTACCGCAATTTATCAATGTACTCCAGGGCACCATGTCACTGGTGGGCCCAAGGCCCCATGCCGTGGCTCATAACGATTATTACTCCGACAAAGTCAATGCCTACCTGGCCCGTCACCGGATTAAACCGGGTATTACTGGCCTGGCGCAGATCAGTGGTTATCGGGGGGAAACCGAAACTCTGGATAAGATGGAAAAACGGGTCGAGTTTGATCTGACGTATATCAATAACTGGTCGTTGAGTCTGGATATTAAGATATTGATTAAGACGCCGTTGAGCCTGATTTCTAAGGATATTTATTAACTTTTATGGAAGAGGTTTTTAGGGTTTTTACTATTTTAAAACCTTCACTCAGCCAGTTTTTGATATCAGAGAGAGTAATCGTTCTTATATCAAAAAAAGATTTTTATGCTTTATGTTAATGGCTTAATTGAGGCAGAGTTGATAGTTTTTTGGACTATTGTTGGCGGTTTTATAAGTATTTTTAATTGAAATGGCAGTTATTAATGAAACTGTATAGGTTGAATGTTTAGGTGTTAATGCTTTTGAATTTGTTTAGATATTGAGTTGTCAATCATATTGTTTTGATTGGGAAGGAATTTTGCGAACTTTATCGCGCCTACCTTGGTTAGATATACATAGGGAAAGCAATGTTTTTTAATAATAACCAGAAAATAAAAAGCTGGAGGGATTTTGCCTGGAGTGTACGTGGAGTACAGGAAAAAATCCTAAACTGTCTGGATGATTACCCGGATTCAGTGCTCGTCACCGGCTGTCAGCGCTCAGGCGGAACCATGCTTGCACGTGTCATTACGAATAGTGACGGAATGATGAACTATTGGTTTAGTAATGATGACGAACTAGATGCAGCTCAGATACTCTCAGGGAGAGTAGAGCATGAACCGCGAGGACGGTATTGTTTCCAGACAACCTATCTTAATGAGCGGTACTCTGAGTATTTCGAACATCAAGGGCAACGTATCGTCTGGTCGTTACGAAATCCGCATTCGGTAGTTTATTCGATGGTATACAACTGGAAACGTTTTGCCTTGAATGAACTTTTTCTCCAATGTGGATTCGACCAGATGGATTATCGAGATAGAATTCGGTTTCAAAAGTTTGGTATCTTAGGAGTTCCTCCTATTCGCCGTGCAGCCTATGCTTTTAACGGAAAAATTTCCCAATTGTTTGACTTGAAAGAGAACTATCCTGAAGGCCAGTTAACTGTTCTGGACTATGATACTCTTGTCATGAATAAAAATACACTTTTGCCATTGCTGTATGAACGCATCGATGTTGATTATAAACCTGAGTATGCTGAAGCAATTAGTGAGCGTAGTCTTAATAAAAAGAATAGCTTAAAACCAGATGAAAAAGAAATTGTTGAGTACTTGTGTATGCCCGTATATGAAGCTGCGTTAGAGCTCATAAACCTGAAGTAAACGTATTTTATTCTGTAGTAATAACTTACAGAACAATACCAAGCAGAGTGTCGTTAAGTAAGTGGTTATTGTTTTTATTTATCTTAAATACACGTTAACTTCAGAATTGCGGTGGATAAAACCTTCAACATGCGAGGATATTAAACGATGAACTACGAACTTTCTCCGAATTGGCGAACACTTTACATCTGTTCGGCTGCACGTTGCGGCTCAACAATCACGGATATGTTTATTGGGGGGCATAGTCAAGCTGCTTCATTAGGAGAGGTTAATTTACTGGGGAAAGCGATATCACTTCAGCAAACGTGCTCATGTGGAGCTAATGTACCTGATTGCGCATATTGGAATCTTGTTTATCAGGAATTGGCAACTAGTATGGGGGTTGATATTAAGGCTGACCCCTATACATACAGTCTTTGGGATGCATTGGCAGTAACTGTTGTTGATAAGAGAAAACAAACTTCAAGCTATAAAATGGCTGTCTATTTACGCAAGGTTTGGTTGGAAATGAGATATCGTACAGGTAATAAGTTACCGTTGTTGAATTCTCAGATTAAAGCTCTGAAAAATAAGTTGTTTTTATATGATGCGGTCGCACAAAAATGGTGTAAAAAAGTGATAGTAGATTCATCTAAAAACGCACGAGAAGCTGTTGAGTTGAATAAGATGGCACCAGGGAAAGTTAAAATTGTACTAATTTCTCGTGATGGTCGGGGGGTTTATCACTCCCGCAGAAAAAGCCATTTTACACAACGCAAGAGCTTAAAGGGGTGGATGAATTACTACAAACGGGCTCAGCCACTTTTAGAAAAAGAAGTTGATCCAGCTGACCTGCTAATAATTAGGTATGAAGATTTGGCCGCTAAGCCAAGAGAAGTTGGTAATAAATTGTGTGAATTTATTAGTCTTGGCTTCGAAGAAAGTATGCTTAATTTGGGAGCTGCAACTCGTCACATCGTAAATGGCAATGACACACGTTTATCTGCAGATAAAGGGATACAACTGGATGAAAAATGGCGATCAGAATTGATGGATGATGAGCTTGAATACTTTATTCGCTCAGGAGGTGAAGAGTTAAATCAGAGATTAGGTTATATGTGACGTTTTTAAGGATATGCTTTTCTCATACAGCCCATATACCTATGGGATGAGACTGCTAAAGTAATTTCTTAACCTTATTTCTTTGCTTACTATACCGTCATTTAACTTATGGTCCACAAAACACAATGAAAATGCTTTATGTAACTGAAGACCGCTATCCTCCTTTTCGTGCTGATGTGGTTGAGCTTTTTGCAAAACAACTCCCCGCACATGGTCATGTGATTAACTGGGTTATGCAGCGAGGCCCGGACGCTCATGGAGAATCATCGCCAACTCAGTGGCTTGGAAACAAGGTGTATCTTACGCCTCGGGGCAAAACAGGCGGAGTAGTTGGTCGTATCATCAATAACTTTCTGGGGGTTGTAGGAGACTTGATGATATTGCCGCTCGCTTTGCGTGATCGCTATGATGTCATTCAAGTTAGGGACAAGTTCTTTGCTGGTCTTGTAGCGTGTATAGCCGCGCGGCTCACAGGTGCTAAATTTGTGCATTGGATGTCGTACCCTTTCGCTGAATCCAAACTTTACCAAGCAGAGAACCGACTTGTGCCTCACCATCGGTTGATATGGTTAAAGGGACATTCGATTCGTCTGTTGCTCTACAAGATAATCCTTCCTCTGGCCGATCATGTTTTCGTGCAGAGCGAACGGATGAAAGAGGATGTTGCCAGTGAGGGTGTACCTTTGATCAAGATGACCTCCGTCCCAATGGGAATTCGGGAGGATCAGGTTGGTCAGGCTGAGGATGCACGGGTACCGGACTCTACTTCTCCCGTATTACTGTACTTGGGTATCATTCTTAAATTACGCCAAACTGAAATGTTGGTACGTGTACTCGACAAGGTAAGGGATAAGTTCCCAGGTGCGCAGCTAGTTTATGTAGGCGAAGGCCAATTACCGGGAGACCGGCAGGCCGTTGAGGACGAGATGCATCGTCTTGGGCTCTCCGAAGCGGTGACTATTACAGGTTTCTTGTCTATGGAAGAGGCCTGGGATTACGTTCGTGATGCCGATATCTGTTTTTCCCCTTTTTATCCAATTCCTGTGTTGCTCTCTACATCACCGACCAAACTTATTGAGTATATGGCTATGGGCAAATGCATTGTAGCCAATGAGCACCCGGAGCAATGTCAAGTGATGGAGGCGAGTGGGGTAGGGCGCTGTATTCCTTGGAGTGAAGAGGCCTTCGCGGATGAGGTTTGTCGACTTTTAGCTGATCCGGAGGCTGCGCAGCAAGCAGCGGCACAAGGTCCTGAATGGGTGCGAATCAATCGTACCTATGAGGTCATTGCAGAAGAAGTTAATAGTGTTTACAAACGAATCCTCGGACAGGAATGATAATACGCTATGGAAAGACTATATTACATTTCAAACTGGTTATTTCGGCACAAAGTTCCCATATTGCCAAGGATTCTGATGCTGTTGATACGTGCAGTGTACCAGTCATACATTCCTTACAAAGCCCAAATAGGAAGCGATATTTCTTTCGGCCATGCTATAGGAATTGTGATCGCGCCTCGTGCAGTGATTGGCGAGCGATGCAGGATTCGTCATCATGTAACTATCGCAGACGGTAGAGGTGGTGCGGCTCGGATTGGAGACGACGTTCAGATAGGTGCCGGTGCATTCATTCGGTATAACCTGACTATAGGTAATCGGGTTCGCATAGGCGCAAATGCCGTGGTGGTAGAGGACGTGCCTGATGATGCAACCGTTGTTGGAAATCCAGCTCGCGTAGTGTTGCTTAAAGGGCAACGCGTTGATAGTGAAACTTAATGAGTAGTCTTTATTCAGGGAACCGTTTCCGTAAAGCTCTTTGTGCATTCGTGTTCGGTCGTGCAGTACAAGGCATAGCTAGTCTTGTGCTTATCCTTTTGTTGGTGCGCTTGTTTACCTCAACCGATTATGGGGCTTACATGGTGTTGTGGGGGATGACAGAAATGATGGTACCTCTCAGCTCTCTGGGATTGCTGGAGGCTGTGAGGCGCTTTCTACCAGAACTCGCTGCACGTGGAACTGCCGACAGCGTAAAGTCTTTTGTTATGTGGGCATCGCTGATACGTGCAGGAATTCTCGTCCTGTGGTGCGGTGGATTAATGATCGGCTGGGAGACGTTTGCTGTTTGGCTCGGTTTTACTTTGGATCAAGCTGAGCAGGCATGGCTGGTGGTGGTTTTAGCGATATCGATTGTGGCCTTTCGTTATGTCTGTGAAATGTTGGAGAGTCTGTTGGAGCAGCGCTGGTCTCAGCTCGTGCGTTCCCTCCATCCGATTGGCCGGCTTTTGGGTTTAGTTTGTTTGGCTCTGGTAGGGCAGGTGACTCTGGCGTGGATGCTGTGGTTGGATGTGGTGGTGTCCCTTGTTTGTCTACTGCTGGCCGGGTGGGCTCTAACTCGAAAGCTTAATACTCTTACTGATATGGGCGACTACCAAGTAAAGGCGCGAGAAGTGGTGGAGTTTGCTTGGCATTTAGCCGGGGTCAATTTGATGCAGTCGACAGCAAGTGAGGGGGCACAACGTTTACTGATAGCGCGCCTTCTTGGGCTTGAAGCGGCAGGACTGTTTTCCTTTCTTCAACAGCTACAGACCATCGTTTCACGCTACATGCCCACTCAACTTCTCTCTAATATTCTTAGGCCGATGCTTATTTCTCGTCTGGCTGTGGGCGAGCCTCGCGTTGTCTCTCAGAGTTTGGCGCTGATGTGGAAGGGTAATCAGATTATCGTCCTGGCCTGCGTGGTTGGATTGATGGTAGCTGGAGACGAACTGGTGACACTACTTAGCAGCGGTAAGTATAGTGAGGCGGGCTTAGCGACTTTAATTTTATTCATAGGCCTTGGCGCCACCAGTCAGGGGCAAATCGTCAATATGGCAATGCAGATTCATGATAAGACGGGCGCACTCCTGAGGCAAAGTGTCCTGTTTCTGATTCTACCATTGGGAGCATGGTTGGGCTCTTCTCAGGGGGTGATTGGGTTTATTGCTGGTGTGGTAGTTTCACTTTGGCTCCGCAATAGCTTTGCTCTGTGGTGGATGCGGCGCCAAGGAATCGGTATTGATCTGGATAAAATGGGTATATTAAGCATGTTAATCTCAGGCGTGATTGCTTGCGGGACTGGCGTTTGGTTAGAGCATGAATTAAATCCATGGATATGTCTTCTGATCGCCCTACTTATATTGGTAGTAGGTGTTATCTTATTTCGGCCACTCTCTCGTGCGGATGGTGATTTGTTAATCCGTGTGTTCAAGAGCAATGGGCGTTTTCTTCAGCCGCTGATTCGGACGAATTAGAAATACAAACGATGGATATTTAATCTGTGAATTCGAGTTATCTTATTATCGCGGGCACTGAGAAGTCTGGAACAACATCGGTGTACCAATATCTTAATTCCCACCCAGGGGTGAGTGGTTCAACGCGGAAGGAGACCGACTATTTTCGCTCACAGCCGCCACACACTCAGGCTGCTTACAATGCTATGTTCCCTTCTGTAACGTCTGGAGGTTTGCGTATGGAGGCCTCTCCTGGATATTTGGCTGAGAGCAATATAGTGGCATCGGCGATAGCCTCGGTGGTGTCAGATGCAAAGATCTTGTTTATCCTGCGTGATCCTATCGATAGATTACTATCCAGCTTCGAGTTCCACAAAAGTCGCTTCTTTATTCCGCCTGATATGGAATTCGATGAGTACGTTGGAATTTGCATGCGTTTCGAGAGAGGGGAAATTAATTTAGATGAAGCTGGTCTTGGCGATTGGTTTCTTCGGGTCCCTGATGCTGGCCGTTATGCTAGACACTTGCAGGACTATGAAGAGCACTTTTCGAGTGAACAGATAAAGGTACTGACATTGGATCGGCTGCAAATTGATCCAAGCGCTTTTATGCGTGAAATATGTGAATGGGCAGGTTTGAGTGCCGAATTTTATGATGATTTTGAATTTGTTCGATCAAACGTGACATTTAGCCCCCGTCTTGTATGGCTACAGCGTCTAGGGTTAAGGGTTAATGAGACTATGGAGCCGTTCTTCAATCGTCACCCCTCTGTAAAGCGGGCTATGTTGCTCATTTATAAACGAATCAATGGCCAGAGAGTTGAAAAATCACAAATGTCAGCTGCTACAGCACAGCTGTTGTTGGACTATTACGAAGCTGATGTAGAGGCTCTTTGTTTACGTTTCGGTTCAGATGTAGTGGAGGCGAGAAATTGGCTAAAGAAGCATCGCAGAGTTAGCGACCAGTCCCTTGGTCATGTTCCAGGGTACATAGCAAACAAAGGAAATGCACCTTGAAAACAAGAATTCTTCATATCATTAATGGCGACTTATACTCTGGTGCAGAGCGCGTACAGGATCTGCTCGCGTTGCGCCTTCCAGAATTCGGTTACGATGTGGGATTTGCGTGTGTTAAGGAAGGCAAATTTCCAAAGATGCGAATGGCAAAGGAGGCCCCTCTTCATTTGGTTCCAATGAAGTCTCGTTTTGATTTGGGTATCGCTTTCAGTTTAGCACGTAAAATACGAGATGAAGATTATGCGTTGGTGCATACACATTCACCCCGAGCTGCACTAGTTGGACGGGTTGCTTCCTTTTTGGCAGGTGTGCCGATGGTTCATCACGTCCACAGTCCGACTTCACGAGATACTGAAGATCCCCTTCGTAACCGTATTAACACTGTGATAGAACGCTTTAGTCTAACAGGTGTTAAACGCCTGCTTCCTGTATCGAAGAGCCTTGAGCGATATTTAAAGAGTCAGGGGATATTGTCGGGTAAAATTCGAATGGTTGCTAATGGGGTGCCCACACCGGGCCAGTTGCCAGTACGTGAACCGCCCAGAACTGAATGGGTTATCGGTAGTGTAGCGCTATTCAGACCACGTAAGGGGTTAGAGGTACTTGTCGAAGCTATTGCTCTCTTACGCGATAACGGAAGGTCCGTTCGCCTGCGAGCTGTTGGCCCGTTCGAAACGCTTGCGTACGAGAATGAAATCAAGTCTCTGGCTGATAGCCTTGGAGTGGCTGATAACATAGATTGGGTGGGTTTTACTCAGAATGTGAATTACGAGCTAACGAAGTTAGATGCTTTTGTTCTTCCTAGTATGTTTGGTGAAGGTATGCCTATGGTGATCTTGGAGGCTATGGCGATGGGAGTGCCTGTTGTTGCATCCGATGTCGAAGGAATACCAGAAGTGCTGGAGCAGAGTTGTACGGGATTGATTGTACCCCCTGGAGATGCGAATGCTCTGGCAATTACGCTGGATGACCTAATAGGGGGGCGCTACGCTTGGGCTGCAATGCGAAAGGCAGCATACGGCAAACAGAGTTTGCTTTTTTCTGATCGAAGTATGGCCGAAGGTGTTTCAAAGGTTTATCAAGAGATACTGGGGTAAGTTCGTTGCTATTTATTCTGTTTGAGGGTGGCAATGTTTGATGTGGTTTTTTTGGGGAGGGGGGGATGTTTTTTGATCGTGTGAAAGTATTGCTGTTTGACTTGTCAATTTTCAATACCACTCTTAAAGAATCATCTAGTGATCTGATTGAGGCCGCAAGGTGTGGTTTTAAACAAAAAGTCTTTTTTGTGAATGCGCACTGTATCAATGTGGCAGTAAAGGATGCCAGTTACAAGGCTGCTCTTCAGGATGCAAGTATTCTGTATGCAGATGGGAGTGGCATGCGCTTGGCAGCCAAGATTTACGGGGAGTCACTCAGAGATAATGTTAATGGCACTGATTTATTTCCAATGTTGTGTCGCGATGCTGCAGCCGCAGGAGTGAGTATCGCTTTGTTGGGTGCCAAGCCCGGGATCGCAGAGCGTTGTGCGCAACGTATGCAAGAACAGTTTCCTGGGCTACAAATTGTCTGGACGCATCATGGCTATTTACGTAGTGAACACACTCAGTCAGTTATAGAGTCTCTAAACAATAGTGGTGCAAGTATGCTTTTTGTTGCTATGGGAGTGCCGGCACAAGAGCTGTGGATAATGCGCCATGCTGATGAACTAAAAGCTTCAGTTATTTTGGGTGTTGGGGCGTTGTTTGACTTCTATTCAGGTGAAGTAAGTCGTGCGCCTTTGTTCTTGAGAAAACGAGGCCTTGAGTGGCTATACCGTTTCTTACTTGAACCTAAAAGAATGTTTTCACGTTATATTATCGGCAATCCGCGGTTTATTCTTCGTACGTTGTTGATGAGGAGAAGGCATTGACTGAGTCGAGCTCTTAACGAAGATCTGTGTATATAGCCTTTTCCTTATCAAAGGGAACTCTATTTTCATAATAATCTGTAATAGGTATGAGTAACTCATTACAGCTAGATAATTATCAATTAGAAACGTTATTTTAAGGGATTATCATCAGCCCAGATCATGATCAGCCTCCAGTCCTGTATGGGTGAGCCTGAATTACTACAATTGATCTGTGGCAGGTTAGATCCATAAATGGGTTGTTTGGGATTGAATTTACGATGTTTGAGTTACTTTTCTATTTAGGTTTTTTCTTGGCGGCATTGTTGGCTGTCGTGACTGTTTCTGTAGTACCGACTTCATGGACTCTGCAAGCCGTGATTGTAGGAGGTTTTCTCTTTTTAGGGCCAATAATCTATTTTACTGGAGTAAACCAAATTTCCTGGGTCTTTTATCTGGCTACGGCCTTGTTAATTTTCAGGCTGAGCTTTGTCGCTGGCAGGAATAAAAACCTGTCATTGGGTATTAGTCGTCCGCCGGGTTTTGTCCTGTTGATTGGTTTCTTTTTGTTTTCAACAGCTTTCTTTTCGATTATGGTTCAACCGAAATTTGGAGAGCTACTTGTTTCATCACGTTGGTATTTCTTTGTTTGGCCGGTGATGTTGGTATTCATGGCCTCTGAGTCAAGTCACTACACAATTGAACGAGTTTGGAAGTTATTGATGCTTGTTAGTTTGCTGCAACTGCCAATGTCTTTGTTTCAGTATTTTGTGGTCGCAAGAATTAGCACGCGTTCATCGCCTTGGGATGCTGTTGTGGGAACTTTTCCCGGCCATATGGATGGTGGCGGGCAGAGCGCGGCTATGGCCGTCTTCCTTTTAATCATAGTTCTTCTCTCGTTTGCTCTTCAACGCGAAAAATATATAAAGCGAAAGTACCTGGCTGCCCAAGCAATTTGCTGTCTTATCACCATAGGGTTGGCTGAGGTAAAGGCTGCGGTGCTGTTAATGCCTGTTGTCGCTGTACTGTTTTATCAGCGAGAAATTTTTCGGCGTCCAATCCAAGGTATTCTACTAACTTTAGGAGCCATAGGATTGGTAGTAGTACTTTTTCAAGCATATGAGGCACTTCATTACTCTTCTGAGGAGACTGCTCGTTTCTCGAAATACAATGTTCATAAAACTACGCTTGAGCGTGTCATGGATGCGCTTGATCCAGAGAATGAAGCAGAGTATTTAGGTCAGATAGGAAGGGTAACCCATTTGATAGTCTGGTGGCGTGAACACATAGAGTCTAATGATGTACTTGGCATGCTGTTCGGTCACGGTATAGGTTCCACTGAGGTCACAAATTTTTCTTTGGGTGAGATTGCAGCAACTTATCCTTTTGCTATGGATGTGACTTCAACCACCATTTTGTTATGGGAAACAGGCCTGTTTGGACATATGATATTTGTGGTCATACTATTTTATGCCTCCTTACTTTCTTCTAGGTTATCTCGTAACATTTCCATTCCAGAGTGGCACAGAATTGTTTTGAGGGTAGGAGCTGTTGCGCTCTTGTTGCTGATTATCACATTGCCTTACAAAAATTTCGCTTTGCGATCGTTTCCAATCTCTCTTTTAATGATGCTATTACTTGGTCAGACAGCCTACTGGTGGCGGATGGTTCGGCTAGCCCCGCAGGCTATTAAATGAAGGTGTAAGTAAATGGGGAAAAGCAGAAAGGAATATTGCCGCTTCTGTAAATGACCCTGTAATTAATTCTGTGTAACTGCCAGGGTTAAATGTAATCCGTTAAACGGTCTTCAAATTCAATCATAAATCGGTTCAGGGCAGCCTTCCAGTTTCTGATGGGCATTGTCCATTTTTTGGAGGCATCCTGAATCGCCAGATAGATCACTTTTCGCGCCGAGTCATCCGTTGGAAACAGTTTCCGTTTTTTAATAGCCTTACGGATAACGCTGTTCAGTGACTCAATGGCATTCGTTGTATAAATAGCCTTGCGTATGTCTTGAGGGTAGTTGAACAGTGTGTTCAGGTTTTCCCAGTGTGTACGCCATGAACGGCTGATCTGGGGGTATTTATCGTCCCAGCGTTCAGAGAACCGTTCCAGCGCCTGCCGCGCTTCTTCTTCAGTGACGGACTGATAGATTTGCTTGAGATCAGCGGTAACGGCCTTGTAGTCCTTCCACGGAACGTACTTAACCGAGTTGCGAACCATGTGGACGATACAGAGCTGGACCTGTGTATTGGGAAAAGCGGTATTGATCGCATCGGGAAAGCCTTTCAGGCCGTCGACACAGGCGATGAGTATGTCTTTGACGCCTCGGTTCTGAAGCTCCGTCAGGACGTTCAGCCAGAACTTGGCTCCCTCATTTTCAGAGAGCCACAGGCCTAACTGTAAACCTCCCCTAATTAGTTACACGTATAATTAGAGTTCACGACCCTGTAATTAATTCTGTGTAACTGCCAGGGTTAAATGTAATCCGTTAAACGGTCTTCAAATTCAATCATAAATCGGTTCAGGGCAGCCTTCCAGTTTCTGATGGGCATTGTCCATTTTTTGGAGGCATCCTGAATCGCCAGATAGATCACTTTTCGCGCCGAGTCATCCGTTGGAAACAGTTTCCGTTTTTTAATAGCCTTACGGATAACGCTGTTCAGTGACTCAATGGCATTCGTTGTATAAATAGCCTTGCGTATGTCCTGAGGGTAGTTGAACAGTGTGTTCAGGTTTTCCCAGTGTGTACGCCATGAACGGCTGATCTGGGGGTATTTATCGTCCCAGCGTTCAGAGAACCGTTCCAGCGCCTGCCGTGCTTCTTCTTCAGTGACGGACTGATAGATTTGCTTGAGATCAGCGGTAACGGCCTTGTAGTCCTTCCACGGAACGTACTTAACCGAGTTGCGAACCATGTGGACGATACAGAGCTGGACCTGTGTAT
>NZ_JAFFZO010000041.1 GCF_016924145.1 Amphritea pacifica
GGTCTTGAGGAACAAGTTCATCGATGCAAACAAACTCAAGGGCGGACTGGGTTGGGGGGCGTTCTCTTAGCATGAGCCTATTATAAAAAATCCTCGTCATTTGACGAGGACTTTATCAACAGCCTGACCGCCTTGATGGCGGTTTTTTTGTAGCTGTCGCCAGAGTCTGGATTCAGAGCTCGGCAGGCTTGCCGTGGATCCAGCCCTGCGCGCCGTCCACTTCCAACTGGTGTAACGCGCTCAGCTGAGTATCCCGCTCAACATGTTCAGCATAGGCTTGTATATCAAGACTGTGAGCGACCGTGACCAGGCTTTTGACAAAGAACCGGTCTTCTGCGCTGCTGTCCAGCTCCCGGATCAGAGAGCCATCGATCTTAATGTAGTCAGGATGGACGGTATACAGATAGCTGAAGCCAGCAGGGTTGATGCCGAAATTGTCCACCCCGAACCGCACGCCGGCCTGCTTTAGCTGGTCGCGAAACAGCGCCACGCGACTCAGGTTGTTGAGGACGGATGTCTCGTTGATTTCGATACACAGCTGTTCTGGTCTGGGCAATCTGCTCAGATTACTGATCAGCCAGTCACAAAATGTTGTGTCGCGAACCGATTCATTGCTCAGGTTGACGCCCAGGGCCTGCTCTGGCTGCTGTTCAAGGCGATCAATGGCGGCATTGAGCACTGATCGGTCCAGCGCGGTCAGCAGATTCAGCTGTTTTACAACGCTGATAAACTCACCGGCCATGCAGGGCAGGTTTTCCTGATTGAGAATCCGGGCGTAAATCTCGTTATGAATCACCCGCTGGCTATCAGAGATCGACTTAACGGGCTGGGCCTGAAGGAATATATCACCGTTGACAATCCGGCTGCTGACATGCTGATGCCAGCTGTTTTGTTGCTCTGTGTTAGTGGTGCTGCTACAGAATATTGTGTCGTTGTCCTGACGGGCCTTTCCGGTAGCCTGTCGGGCGTTAATCAGCAGCTCTTTGGAGCTGCCCTGTTCAGAATAGGCGGCAACGCCGATAAAGAAAGGGGCGTCCCCACTACGATTATTATTCAGTTGCTGATAGGTGTTTTTAAGGCTGTCAGCCAGTTTATTCAGCTCTCTTTCCAACTGGTCCTGATTGGTCAGGTCTGTGAGCAGGATAATCTCTGAAATGCTGATACGGCCGATGACCGGGCTTTCGGTTAACCGGGCCAGTTCATTCAGCTGTCCGGCACAGGCACGGATAAAGTTATTGGCTTTCTCTATCCCCAGTTGATTATTCAGTTCCTGCAGATCGGCCAGTTGCAGGTGGATGAGGTGGCCATGGCCGAAATCCCTGCGGTAATCTATACGCTCATTCAGCTGAGTGAAGGTCGCTCGCTGATTGGCCAGGCCCGTCAGGTCGTCCTGATAGGCAGTGCGGCGTATCTCTTCAATATTTTTCGCCTGTTCATCAAACATAGTGCGAACCCGATGTACCATCATATTCATCGCCAGAACCACCTGCTTCAGCTCCCGGGTTCCGGGAATGCGGCTCTGTTCGATATATTTTTGCTGGGACAGCGCCTGGGCCTGCTCTTCGACCCCTTTCAGTGGGTTCAGTATGTAGCGCATTAGCAGGCTGATAAATACCATGCTGAAGAGAGAGAGCACCACGAACCAGACAAATGTTTGCTCGGTTCCGCGCCACAGCTGCTCATAGGCATAGCCTGCGCGGCTCTGAACAAAAATTGAGCCTGCTTTCTGCCACTGATTGGTAATTTCCCGTGTCATCTCTGGAGGGGTTATCTCCACCAGGTGGACAAACCATTCGGGTACACTATCGCTGATATGGGCATCGGTGCTTTTGACGAAAAGAGGCTGATTGTCGGCATCCACTACCCGGATCTGCTGATAGAAACCGCTGTCGAAAATTGCATTAACGGTGGTTTCGATGGCAGCGGTATCATGGGCGGCCATATAAGGGGCCAGGTAGAGACCTAAGTGGGTGGCGGTATCCTGACCATGGGACTCAAGCTGATGGATCAGCATCTCCTTGGAACTATCCGACATCAGATATACTGTGCCTGAAGCCAATCCGATCAGTACGGCTAACACGGCGGCCATTAACTGATTAACGATAGACATTGTTGATTCCTCATCTGCTCATTGATCAGGATTAGTAATCCTGATTCTCCATTCGTGATTGTAGTTGTACCCAGGGCTTCAGCTGATCAGAGGTACCCACCAGTGTGCTGCGCCGGCCTTTTTTTGACAGCCAGAGGTTGTCACCGTTAAAGCTGTAAACGTGTTGCAGGTCGGGCCGCCGGTTGGCCGGTTTTATTTCGGGTATCAGATTATCCAGTATCAGCGGTGTTGATTTTGGTGTGGCGTAATAGGTTAACACCATGTGCGCCTGATTCAGTCTGAGTGCCTTAACATAGGCGATGCTGAGTTTTTCTATCGGGATGCCGACCTGACGCAGGGTGTAGTATTTAGCGATAGAGAAGTCTTCGCAATCGCCCCCGTTGGTTATCAGAAACTCCACCGGACTGGCCCAGTAATCTTTCTGGTGCCAGTGGATAATATCATCGACAAACTCCATCTGATTGAAAAAACGGTTTACCCGGAAGAGTTTTTCATCCTCATCGAGGTCGGCGATCTCTTTGATCAGGTTCTGCCAGCTTTGTAACCGTCGTTCGGCCATGACTCCATATTTGCTGCCCAGTTTTTTGATCTGGGCGTCTGACATCAGTACGCTGAATTCAGGGGCGGCGAAGAGTGTATAGGTTAGTGAGATCAGAATCAGGCCTGCAAGCAGTCCCAGGCTGGAAAACCGGCCTGCAGAACTGTTTCTGGGTCTGTACTGTAGATCTCTGGACACGGTTAACCGCTTAAAAAATAAAGAGTAACTTTATTGTTTCACAGGGAAGATCACAACACCTGTGTTATTTACTCAAAATGGTGTTTGTCAGGCGATTAACTACCCGGCATCAGATTGCACTGGCTGAGTAGCTGTTGCCAGGCTTTAGTATGGCGATCTCTCGCCGCTATGTAGTTCTGCCACAGAGGGGCATCCGCATCGATAATCTGACTCTGATAGCGTTGCATCGCAGGGGGGATATGGTTGAAATTGTGTAGCAGACGGCGGTTCAGTTGCAGCCACTCCCTGCCTTCGCGGTCAATTCTGGACATGTAGGGTTGTAGCTCGCCAGCATAGTATTTGCTGAAAACGTTTTTCACGATTAATGCTTTCGGAGTCGCGTTTTTGTTAAAGCAGAGCGGCCTTTTTCTGAGTCTGGCTTCTATTACACCTGCGGTGTGTTCGAGGGTGTGGGTGATCAGATAGACCGATCGCAACCAGCGGCTGCCGAAACGCAGAGTAGAGAGGGCCTGGTAGTGAGGTTCAAGCTGGTCAAGGTAATCCTGTTCAGTCCATTGTGTCTGCGCTGAATCGATAGTGCTGTTCAGGGCGGCAACCTGATTCAGTATGAGTAATGCCTGGCGGCTCTGACTGAAACCGTCGTCATCGTTCAGGGACAGGGCCGGTTCAGAGCGGGAAAAGTTTCGCTCCATCGCTTCGCTGGTAAAAATGCCGTTCCAGAGCGCTGCTTCGAAGTCGTGTTTTTTAATCTGATACAGTTGGTCAACCTGACGGATCAGTTGCGGATCTGCTGTCTGAGAGCGCTGCAATGATTGTCGGCAACTGCCCAGGCCGGAGAGCAGACGTATCTCATAGACCAACCGCCGGGAGGGGGGCATCACTTTACCCAGGGAACTGTTGCGCTCAGCGATCAGGTTGAGGAGCCGACAGTGGCGCAGATTGAGCACTTCAATCAGCCCCTGACGCAGGTCTGTTACCGGCCGTATCCGTTCCCGGCGGCGAGGGTAGGCAGGCAGCGGCAGCTGAATATCCAGGTCAAGCCTGGTGTCACTGTCCAGGCTGTTGGCCACCCGGTTGCTGTAGCGCTCCAGCATCGTTTCAACGGGACGCTGATCACAGCCCTGAAGCAGGACCGTGGCGATCAGGATTATCAGGAACCTGTGGGACGTTTGCATTTCGGTTTAATGCTCTGATAGCGCAATAGTAACAGTATAGCGCCAACAGACAGTCCAGCGATCATACCCAGCCAGAATCCCCGGGCTCCGGTTGCCGGAACGATAAGATCAGTAAGTCCCAGAAGGTATCCCAGCGGCAGACCAATCAGCCAGTAAGCGGTAAATACGATCATCAGTGGCACGGCGGTATCTTTGTGCCCCCTTAATATGCCGGCGCTGGCGACCTGAATCGCATCCGGTATCTGAAAAATCGCAGCGATCAGCAGCAGGCTGCTGGCCAGCCGGATGATATCGCTATTGTCGCTGTACATAGCTGCTATCTGCATCGACAGCAGAGCGATCAGTGTACAGCTGATAACTGAACTGCAACACACCAGGGCGTAGCCATTGCGAGCCGTGATAGCGGCGCTAAGCGGGTCTTTACGACCATTAAACTGTCCAATTCTGATTGTCAGGGCCATGGCGATGCTGAGGGGGATCATAAACACCATGCCGGTAAAGCTGAGGGTTATCTGATGCGCGGCGATGACAATCTCCCCCAGCCGGGCAATCAGCAGGGCGATAACCGTAAACATGCTGACCTCGATCAGCAGTGTAAAGCCGATCGGTATCCCGATGCGTAATATGGTCAGCAGGTAGTTTGCTCTGGGCCGGGGCAGGCTGATCAGATAGAGAGAGCGAAAATGGCGGGAGTAGCGAAGGTAACAGCCGCTTGAGAGTGCCATAATCCACATCACTATGGTGGTTGCCCAGCCGCAACCAACACCCCCCAGCTCGGGAAAACCCAGTTTGCCGTAGATTAGCAGGTAGTTGAGTGGAATGTTGCACAGCAGGGCGAACAGAGCGATCTTCATCAGTGGCTGGGTTTTACCCAGCCCTTCTGAGTAGCTGCGAGCCCCCTGATAGAGCATCATCCCCGGTATTCCCCAGGAAAGGGCATCCAGATAGCCCAGGGTTTTTATTTTCAGGCTACCGGTTACCTGCATCAGATCGAGAACCACCTCCATGTTGCGGAGTATCAGCCAGGCGAATGCTCCGGCGAAAAGTGCAATCAGCACCCCCTGATGGAATATCAGCCGGGTTCTGCGCAACTGATCACTGCCTGCATGGTTGGCGACCATGGGGGTGATCGCCATCAGCAGACCGCCCAGCGAGATAAGCACAGGCAGCCAGATGCCGGAACCCAGCGCGACGGCAGCCAGATCTTCTGCGCCGTAGCGGGCCGCCATCAGGGTGTCAATAAACCCCATGGCGGCTTGTGACAGTTCAGCGATAAGGATAGGCACCGCCAGCGCGAGAATCTGACGGCTTTCCTGTAAAGAGAGTGTGGCAAGTGGTTTCAAAGGGTGTTGGTCGCAGGTCTGAGAAGCAGAATAAAAAAAACCGGGGCGCGGGCCCCGGTTTATTATCGGTGGTTTCGCTGATTAGTCAACGCGACTGGCAACATAACGGCCGGGAGCCGCTTCAATCGCTTTGAACTCGGCGTTGCCGTAATCTTTCGGAGCATCAACTTTTTTGCCCGCCTTAGGCTTAAGCCACTTAGCCCAGTTTGGCCACCAGCTGCCCTCCTGACGCTCAGCGGTTTCCAGCCAGTGGTCCGGGCCCTGACCCAGCTCACCACCAGTCCAGTAGTTACGGCGGTTCTTGGACGCCGGGTTAATAACACCCGCAACGTGTCCGCTGGCGCCCAGTACGAACTCAATTTTGCCCTGCATCATCTCGGTACCTTTGAAAGTGCCTTTCCAGGGGGCGATGTGATCCTCAATAGTGGAAAGGAAGTAAACCGGAATCTTGATATCGCGCAGGTCAATGGATTCGCCACAAATTGTCAGACCACCCGGTTGGGCCAGTTTGTTATTGATATACATCTCGTTGATATAGAAGTTGTACATCTTAGCTGGCAGGTTGGTCGAGTCGGAGTTCCAGTAAAGGATATCGAATGGAGCCGGGTTCTGGCCTTTGAGATAGTTGTTAACAACGTAGGACCATACCAGATCGTTAGAGCGCAGCATGTTGAATGCGGTTGCCAGGTTGCGGCCGTTGAGCAGGCCTTCATCATCGACTTTCTGAGTCAGTTGCTTAACCTGCTGTTCATCGATGAAGACACTCAGATCACCCGGATCGGTAAAATCGGTCAGGGTAGTCAGGAATGTGGCTGAAGCCACGGATTCATCTTTGCGCTTGGCCATGACGGCCAGCGTGGAGGCCAGAATGGTACCGCCGATACACCATGAAACACAGTTGATTTTATCCTGCTCAGTGATCTTTTTGACCGCCTCAATCGCTTTCAGAGTGCCGTTTTCAACATAATCATCCCAGGAGATATTGCGCTGTTCTACGGTTGGGTTGACCCAGGAGATAAGGAAAACTGTCATGCCCTGATCGACGCAGTATTTAACGTAGGAGTTATGCTCCTGCAGATCCAGTATGTAAAACTTGTTGATGCAGGGTGGGACAATCAGGGTCGGACGGCTATAGACCTGTTCAGTAGAAGGCTTATATTGAATCAGCTGCAGCATCTCGTTTTCAAAAACAACGGCACCCTCTGATGTTGCAATGTTCTCACCCAGCGTGAATGCGGCTTCATCGGTCATGGTAATACGACCTTTTTCCACATCGCCCAGCAGATTTTGCAGGCCATCAATTAAGCTTTGTCCTTTGGTTTCCAATGCCTGTTGCAGCACTTCAGGGTTGGTCAGTGCAAAGTTGGTCGGTGACATGGCATCGGTATATTGCTGAGTATAGAACTCAAGCTTTTTCTGCTCACTATCGCTTAGTTTAGCGTTGGCCGCCATATCGTTAAGCAGGTTTGATGTCAGCAGATAGGATTGCTTTATGTAAGAGAAAACCGGGTTTTGGCTCCACTCTTCAGCGGCGAAACGGCGATCGCCTTTCTGTGGTTCAGCAACGGGTTTCTCCACCGACTTTCCGGTCAGGATGTTCTGCCACAGGTTGATCTGTGCTTGCTGATAATCTGTTATCGCCCGAACCCATACAGAAGGGTCTTCGAAAGAGCGGGCTGCCAGTTCGGTCCAGGACTGCGTAAACTGCTTAAACATATCTTCGCTTTTCCCCTGAGAATAGATCTCCAGAACTTTTTTGCTTTCCTGATTCAGATAGTTGATAAACTCTTGCGGGTTGGAGAGGATGTTGCTGTTATTTTCCATAAAACTGCCTTCTTTCTGAAGCCTGCCTTGAGTATGCGGTGCCAACTTCTCTGGTGGGCTATCGCGAGTTGGTAACGGGCTAAAATTATATAACTGTCTGACGGGCCGGCAGGTTATGCACTTAACTAGATTGCTCCGGCTATTTTTCAAACAGAGACCCTGAGCATAGACAACTTGATGCGGCGCAGCAAGCTTCTATTGCCCTACTTTAGTCAGATTGATTGGGTTCTTTGTGCTATGCCGCCGAAAATATATCACCGGAATGTTGCAGTTTTCTTTAATCTGTATCGATATGGCCGACGGTATCCGGTTGTGGCTGGCTTGGAAAGAGATCTCCGTAAAAGATCCTTCAATTACGATATAATCAACCCGGTGAGCAGTACAGCCAAAGTGTCCGGTACCACAAAGCAGAATCGAAGAGGGTAGAGAGCCTTAATGCGACAGTTTTTACTTATGAGCAGTGTGGGGTGTCATCTGTGCGATGAAGCCGCCAATATTCTTATCAATACTCTGGACCCGCAGCTGCATCAGCTGGATGAGGTGGATATCGCTTATGACGATGGGCTGTTGGAAAAGTACGCGCTGCTCATTCCCGTGCTGGTGGATGAGGTCAGTGGTGAAGAGTTGCGCTGGCCCTTTGATCACCAGGATGTCGGCCGTTTTATCGCCCGGCTTCAAACATCTGTCTGATTAAAGCGGAAGAGTCTCTCGCAATTGATCTCAGTCTGTTGCGCCAGTTGTTGCGGGTCGCAGTCTCTCTGCCGGGCGACCTGTTCGAGAATATGCGTCAGGTATAGCGGCAGGTTACGGCGGCTTTTAGGCCGGGGTTTCAGGTCGCGCGGCAGCAGGTAGGGGGCGTCGGTTTCCAGCATCAGGCGATCAGCAGGGATCTCTTTGACCAGGCGTAACAGCTCGCTCCCCCGGCGTTCATCACAGATCCAGCCGGTAATACCGATATAGAGATCAAGGTCGAGATAGTGATAGAGCTCTTCGCGGTTACCGGTAAAACAGTGGGCAACACCGCCATAGAGCTGATCTCTGGCGTCCCTGAGCATCTCAACCTGACGGCTGTGAGCATCCCGTTCGTGCAGAAATAGTGGCAGGCCCGATTCGGCAGCCAGCTCCAGCTGTTGCTCAAAGGCCCGGATCTGTTGTTCTGGCGGGGAAAAATTGCGGTTGAAATCCAGCCCTGTTTCACCCACCGCGCGAACTTCCGGCTGTTTGAGCAAGTCTGTCAGGGTTTCCCGGGTGGTCGATGTGAACTCTTTACTGTAATGAGGGTGAACCCCGGCAGTGCAAAACAGTTGATCGGGATATTGCCGGCAAAGACTGATCGCCTGCTCACTACTGGCGGCAGTGGTACCGGTAATCAGCATCCGTTTGACTCCAACCGCTTCAGCCTCCTGAATCACCGTTTCACGGTCGGCATCAAAGGCGCTATCGGTAAGATTAATACCGATATCTGTGAGAGAGAAGCGGGCTTTATTCATTGAGGCTGCCGTTGTTAACGGGTTGTGGTGTTATCACTGTTAATCCGGATATAGTCTCTGAGCTGTTCCGCCTGGGTCGCTCCGGTCGAATTCTGCAGCGCAACACGGAAGGCTGTTTGTCCTTCCAGTATATGTGAGGGCTGACCTGCCAGGGTCCTGTATACCGCGTGATAGGCCATTACGTTCATCACATAGCGACGGGTTTCGTTAAACGGAATGGTTTCTATCCAGATATCAACCGGCAGCGATCCCCGTTCTTTTAACCAGCGTTTCACCCGGTGGGGGCCTGCGTTATAAGCTGCGGTGGCATAGATCTGATTGTTGTCGAATTTTTCCTGCATGTCGGCCAGGTAGGCAATCCCGAGATTGATGTTGGTTTCCGGCTGATACAGGTCGCTGCTGTTGCTGTAGGGAACATTGTGGTGCTTCGCCGTTGTCTTAGCTGTTTTGGGCATCAGCTGCATCAGCCCCCGGGCCCCGACGCGGGAGCGGGCGTGAGGCTGATAAGCGCTCTCCTGACGAGCGATAGCGCGGGCCCAGTTGGTGTCGATCCGGTATTTGCCTGCCAGTCTGGAAAAAGTTTCAGAGTAGGGCATTGGGAAGCGCAGACTGATATCGTCCCAGTATTTTGCCTGAGCGACACCGATGATTGCCATATTGTGCCAGCCCCAGCGGTGCAATACGGTGGCCGCGGTACGAAGCTGATCAGCATTGTAGTCGCGGGTCATCTGATTCCACTCTCTGCGGGCCAGGTAGCGCTCATCCAGTTGATACAACTCGTGGATACGCTGCATCGCCGGCAGGTCTTGCTGTTGAATAACTGTTGTTTCAGGGACCCGGTCCTGTTGCGGGTTGAGACGAAAACCGGTTTGCAGGGTGCGGGCCGCGAGTAAACCGTAATAGCTGCGCTCTCTGCTGAGCTTTACAAAGGCATCAGAATAGCTGGGTTTGAGCCCCTCAATATGGCTGGCGGAAAGCGTTTTCCAATAGACCCAGCGCTCATCCTGCTGACTTTCGACAGGTAATTGACTAATCAACTGGTGGACCTTTTTCCAGTTGAGATCGGTCAGTGCCAGCATGATGCGGCGCTCCTGAATCTCATCGTCATGGGGATGGTTTAGCTGACTCAGCAGCTTGTCCGTTTGGTTGTCCGGGCGGTAGGTCAGGCGACGCGCAAGGTTGCGTGCCAGTGTTTGCTGGTCATCCGCACTGAAGGAGAGCTTCGGCCGAATCTTTAACCATACCTGTGTTGCGGCCTGCGGGCTTTTTCTCGATAGTCGGTCGATACCATACAGATAGGTCGCCTGGCTAGCGCGATTATCGCCTGGCAGATAGGCAGGGTCCTGTACCAGTGAAGGTGTTTTGCGAACGGCGAAGAACCGCTCGGTCGCCTGCTTCTGTTGTTTCTGTTTGATAAACCGTGTCAGGTACTGGGCCAGCCTGAAGTTATCGCTGTCAACCGCTTTCCAGAACCGCTGGTATGCCAGCTTGCCGGAGGGGGCGTGGTACTGAGTCATCCACTGTTTAAACACCGGGTCGCATGCGTTAGAGATGGAGTGACCGGTATTCCATAAGCTCTCAATCTCTTTCACGGCCAGGCGGGGCTGACCGGTTTGTAATAACGCATAACGATAGTTGCACTCATACTGCTCACTATTAACTCCGGCGCTCTGATACGCAGTGATATAGTGCTTCCAGCGTTTGTTTTCCGCCAGGTAGCTGAGCCATTTCTGCTGCAAGGGGTACACCGTGGGAACCCCTTCGTACTGTTTCGCGTAGAGGTTTATATGGTGCTGAGCGACAGTGTCAAAGTTATGAATCAGCTCCTGCTGCTCCAGATAGGGGTACAGAGGGTAGTCGGTTAAGCGGGATTTAAGCTGGTAAAACGTTTCCAGGTCGTCTCCCTCCAGCATCTTGAGGGCCTGCAGATAAAGCTGTTGTGGTTCACTGGTTGTTTGCGCAGTTGAATCGGCATAGGTAAGGCCGGGTGCGCTGGTCATGACTGAACAGAGAAAAGCGCTGCAGATAATCCGGGACAGTTTAGTGGCGCTCATAATATAAAACATATATCCATATTTCGGTGATCACTGTTACCCAATCATAGCGGCAATGGTGGCGTAAACTCGAGAGAAATATATCCCGGTTTGGTGAAAATTTTACAGTGTCAGCGGTATCTCCCTGTTCTTTAAGGATAACTATAAATATATTTTCTTTGCGTATCACGCTGCTAAGGTTTTTCTGTAGAATATGCGGCCAACGATTTTGGTGGATTTAAGCATGTCTCTGATCAGACTGGATAAGGTCTCTGTCGCGTTTGGCGATAAACAACTGCTCGATCATATCGACTTTCAACTGGATAAAGGGGAACGGGTTGCTCTGGTGGGCATTAATGGCGCGGGTAAATCAACGTTGCTGAAAGTGCTGGCCCGGCATCAGCCAACAGATGATGGTGATATCTGGCAGGATGGTGGTGCCCGTGTTGCCGAGTTATCTCAGATGCTGCCAGCCGCTGACGAGCGCCGGGTCCGCGATGTGGTTGCCTCAGGTTGCGCCGAAACCGTAGATCTGCTGAATCGCTATCAAACCCTGGCTATGAGCCACAGCGATGCCGATATGGCCGAACTGGAACGGTTGCAACATCAGATTGAACAGGTCGATGGCTGGCATCTGGAACAGAAGATTCAGCAGGTTCTGGAGCGTCTTGAGCTGGATGGTGAGCAGCAGATGTCTGCACTTTCGGGAGGCTGGCGCCGTCGGGCCGCGCTGGGGGCTGCTCTGGTGCAGTCGCCGGATATATTGCTGCTGGATGAGCCCACCAACCACCTGGATATCGAAACCATTGAGTGGCTTGAAAAACAGATTATGGAGTTTCGTGGAGGTGTGCTATTTATCTCCCACGACCGCTCGCTGGTAGAACGACTGGCGACCCGTATTGTTGAGCTTGATCGTGGTCATCTGACCTCCTTCCCTGGCAATTATTCTGCCTATCTGACGCAAAAAGAGAAACTGCTGGAAGAGGAAGAGCGTCATAACGCGCTGTTTGATAAGCGTCTGGCTGAAGAGGAGAAGTGGATTCGTCAGGGCATAAAAGCGCGAAGGACCCGTAACGAGGGGCGTGTCAGAGCGCTGAAGGATCTGCGGGTAGAGCGTTCACAGCGGCGTGAGCTACAGGGTAAAGCAAAGTTTCAGGTAGAACAGGCTGATCGTTCTGGCAAGATCGTTATCGAAGTAGAACATGTCAGCCATCGCTACAACAATGAGCCGGTAATCAGTGATCTGACGCTCTCTGTTCAGCGGGGGGATCGTATCGGTCTGATCGGGCCAAACGGTATTGGTAAGAGTACCCTGTTAAAGGTGCTGCTAGGACAGTTGGTGCCTGATCAGGGGACGGTTAAACTGGGTACCAGCCTGAATATTGCCTACTTTGATCAGTTGAGAGGTAAATTAAACCCTGAGAAAACCATTATCGATAACATTTCCGAGGGGCGGGAAAGTATTACCATCAATGGAAAATCACGCCATATCATCAGTTATCTGAGTGATTTTCTGTTCTCCCCTGAGCGGGCCCGTACCCCGGTTAAAGCACTGTCTGGCGGTGAGTGTAACCGGGTGATGCTGGCGAAACTGTTCAGTCAGCCATCAAACCTGCTGGTGCTGGATGAGCCGACCAACGATCTGGATATTGAAACTCTGGAGCTGTTGGAGGAGATTCTGCTGGAATACAAAGGCACCCTGTTGCTGGTCAGCCACGACCGGGCATTTCTGGACAATGTGGTCACTTCGACCCTGGTTTTTGAGGGCGAGGGACGGATTCAGGAGTATGTTGGCGGTTATGAGGACTGGCTGCGACAGCGCTCACAGCCTATTGCTCCCCCTGTTTCCAAATCTGAAAGCAGGTCTGAAGCTGTAGTCGAACAGACGGTTCCCAGCACACCAGTAAAGAAAAAGCTCAGCTATAAACTGCAACGGGAGCTGGATCTGCTTCCCGGGCAGATAGAGCAGCTGGAAGGAGAGATTGAGCAACTACATCAGGAGACCAGTGCGCCGGATTTTTACACAGGAGACCACCAACAGGTATCCACCAGACTGGCTGAGCTGCAGAGCAAAGAAACCCGGCTTGAAGAGCTCATGGAGCGCTGGGTCGAATTAGAGGCGATGCTATAACTGTCAGTCGTTACCGCATGGGAGTAGTAAAACACTACTCCTCAGCTTTAACCCGGATAGCCAGTACGTCGCATTTGGCGCCGTGAAGTATACCGTTCGCGGTGGAGCCTAATAGCAGTGCCAGACCGTGGCGGCCATGACTCCCGACTATGATCAGATCGCATCCCTGTTCCTCAGCAACCCGGTGAACCTCTGTCTCGGTGTGTCCTGAGACGACGTGACACTGCTTAACCTGATAATCCAGTTGTTTGCAGTAACGGGTCATTTTGCTCTGGGCATGCTCATCCAGTTGCGCCTGAATGGTAGTCAGATCCATTGGCACATCACCGCCATAAGCGAAGCTCAGGGGTTCAATCACGTGGATCAGAGACAGCTCAGCGCTGGTGGATTCAGCCAACTGTTTTACTTTACCGATCAACTGATCAGACTCTTCAGACAGGTCGGTCGCCACTAATATATGTTTATATAGGGACATGGGGTTATCTCCTTTTGCTTCCTACTTAAGAGAGTAGCATACAGTTCCTGGTTTTAATTCTGACCGGGGTCAAATGAGTTTGTTGAGGATCAAATATGAAGTGGGCCATTATCGTTTTGATTATGATGTCATTACTGGGGTCGATGATGTGGGTTATGCCGAGTCCCCGGCAGCGTTTTTTGGCAAAACTCAGACAACAGGCCTCCCGTCAGGGATTTCAGGTGCAGATAGTACGCGTTACACCACCCCGGGCAGCGGGGCAGGTAAAGCCGGAGGTACTGAGCGCCACTGCTTATCGCTTACCCCGTTATAATCTGGAAAAAAAGCACAGAGAGCACTTTACCGAATGGCAGATCTTCCGTCAGACCGCTGTGGCAAATGAAGGCTTGCCTGAAGGCTGGTGCTGGGGAACAGGGGAGCGCAGTCTTAATGATCAGCAACTGGCGTTGCTCAATCAGTTGATTGATAAGCTACCGGCGGGTGTTTCGTCGATTGAATCGACTCCGGTTCATATATCACTGTACTGGGACGAAAAGGGCGATGAAGACACTTTGCAACAGTTAAAGGATTTACTGCAGCCGTTTATTGATCAGCAATTCTGACCTGGCAGCGGAGGTTTTATGACAGTTAAACCCGGTTTATATCAGCATTATAAGGGCGCGGAATATCAGGTATTACATCTTGCCAGGCATTCTGAGACAGAGGAGTGGCTGGTGGTTTACCAGCCCTGTTATGGCGAACGGGATATATGGGTGCGGCCGTTATCGATGTTCACTGAAAATGTTACCGTTGCCGATGGTTCGGAGGTCCCCAGATTTCGTTTTCTGCGGCCAGCTTAAGCCTTAGCCCTGCTCCTCTTTGCCCTCTTTAGCGGTCAGCTCTGCAAGTGATGCCGCCAGATTTCCCGCCGCCAGGGCGCTGCTGGGGCGTGCCTGGTTAAGCAGATCTCTGATGGTATCGATATAATTCTGTTTCTGTTTTTGCGGCACATTGGCCCGTGCAATCATCGCTTTGGCATGTTTGTAGTGGGACATGGCCAGTAACTTATCATCCCGTTGAAGGTAGTAGTTACCCTGATGAATGTGGGCATCGACAAAGACAGACACATGCAGCCAGTAAAGGTCATGCTGAAACTGCTTAGCCCGTGAAACGCTGAGTTTTCCTGCCTGAGCCATCTCAATACAGAGTTTTTCTGCATGCTGGATATGGATCTGGGCTTTTTTCAGTGCCCGGTCGTTGTTAAAGCCCCCGGGGGCCGGGTTGACGCGATCAGTGCTCTCCTTTTGGGCGCTGATATCCTGCAGCAGATCAGAGTCGGGTGCCAGCATAGAGATCTCTCCGATCATACTGACCACGTAGCCGCTTAATGCATCAATAATCTCAGAGCGGCAGTTTGCCTCCCTGAGGATGGCAAGGGTTTCCAGGGCTTCTCCAGAAGCCTTATTCAGCTCTCTCAATCGCTTTGTACGATATTCCTGTTGTTGCTCTCTGGTGGAAAAAAAATTATTAACCAGTAGCGCAACAAATCCTATGCCGATCAAAGAAAAAAGAAAAATCAGGTTGTCTTGCAACATATTCTCAGGTAGTTGTAATTAAGTAACAGGCTCGTAATGGCGGCAGCATACTGCATTTAAGCTACCAGAAACATACCTTTATTAGCCAATATTGTTGATCAATTAGCGTGTTTTTTTTGGCAGAAGCTTGACCCTGCTGGTTACAGCCCTTATATATGCACGCTGTTTTGTATTGTCACCTTGTCCTTTAAGGATTGTATTTATATGGGAAAGTCCCTAGTTATTGTTGAGTCACCTGCCAAAGCGAAAACCATAAACAAGTATCTGGGTAACCAGTTTGTGGTTAAATCGAGTGTGGGCCACATTCGTGATCTGCCCACCAGTGGCTCGGGTAACGGGGCCGGTTCAGACCCTAAAGAGCGCGCTCGTCAGGCCGCGCTAACCCGCAAAATGTCTCCCGAAGAGAAGCTCCTGCACAAAGCTGAGAAAAGTAAAAAACAGCTGATTGCCCGTATGGGGGTTGATCCTGAACATGGCTGGGATGCCCGTTATGAAATTTTACCGGGTAAAGAAAAAGTTGTTGATGAATTAAGGCGACTGGCAAAAGATGCAGACACTATCTATCTCGCAACCGATTTGGACCGCGAGGGTGAGGCGATTGCCTGGCATCTGCGGGAAGCCATCGGCGGCGAAGACGGCCGTTACAAACGAGTGGTATTTAACGAGATAACGAAGAAAGCGATTCAGGAAGCATTTAAGCAGCCCGGTGAGCTGGATCTCAATCGGGTGAATGCCCAGCAGGCCCGGCGCTTCCTTGACCGGGTTGTTGGCTACATGGTCTCACCGTTACTGTGGGAGAAAGTTGCCCGGGGGCTGTCCGCGGGACGGGTTCAGTCGGTTGCGGTTCGCTTGCTGGTCGAGCGAGAAAAAGAGATTCGCAGTTTTATCCCTGAAGAGTTCTGGGAGTTGCATGCCGACGTTGAGTCTGAAAAGCAGGAAGCGCTGCGCCTGCAGGTAGATAAGTTTCAGAACCAGAGCTTTCGTCCGGTCAGCGCAGCAGAGACCGATGCACACCTGGAACAACTGAAACAGCAACAGTTCAGAGTCACAAATCGTCAGGACCGGCCTACCAGCAGCCGTCCGTCAGCCCCCTTTATCACATCGACCCTGCAGCAGGCGGCCAGCACCCGGCTGGGGTTTGGGGTGAAGAAAACCATGATGATGGCTCAGCGGCTCTATGAGGCGGGTTACATCACCTATATGCGTACCGATTCGACCAACCTCAGTGCAGAGGCGGTTGCTGCATGTCGGGATTATATCAGTGATAACTTTGGCAGTAAGTATCTGCCGGAAACGGCAAACTCTTACAGCAGCAAAGAGGGGGCTCAGGAGGCGCACGAAGCGATTCGGCCATCCGATGTCACTCTTGAGGCGACCGCACTGAACGGTATGGAGCGGGATGCTGAGCGGCTATATGAACTGATCCGGCGCCAGTTTCTGGCGTGCCAGATGACGCCTGCACTGTACACAAGTACCCGCATCACCGTGACAGCGGGTGACTTTGAATTGCGAACCAAAGGCCGGATTCTGCGCTTTGATGGTTATACCCGGGTGATGAATAGCCAGGGGAAAAATGAAGATATCATTTTGCCGGATGTACAGCAGGGGGATCTGCTGCAGTTACAGCAGCTGGATCCGAAACAGCATTTTACCAAGCCTGCCCCCCGTTACACTGAAGCCAGCCTGGTAAAAGAGCTGGAAAAGCGGGGGATTGGACGTCCCTCGACCTATGCCTCGATTATCTCGACGATTCAGGATCGTGGTTATGTTGAAGTTCAGAACCGCCGATTTTATGCCCAGAAAATGGGTGATATCGTCACCGAGAGACTGGTAGAAAACTTTACCGACCTGATGGATTTCGGTTTTACCGCACGGATGGAGGAGTCGCTGGACGATATCGCCACCGGTAATGCCGACTGGAAAATGCTGTTGAACCAGTTTTACGAAGGTTTCAGTAACCGGTTGTTACAGGCTCAGCATCCGGATTCCGGTATGCGGCTGAATGCGCCGACAGAAACCGATATTCCCTGTCCCTCCTGTGGCCGGAAGATGATGATCCGCACCGGCACCACCGGGGTTTTCCTGGGCTGCTCCGGCTATGCGTTACCGCCGAAGGAGCGTTGCAAAACCACCATGAACCTGATTCATGGCGATGAAGTGGTCAGTGTTGATGGCGACGATGAGGAAGAGTCACGGATTCTGCGCAATAAGCATCGTTGTAAGATCTGTGATACGGCGATGGATAGCTACCTGATTGATGAGCAGCGTAAATTGCATATCTGCGGCAACAACCCGGACTGTCCTGGTTTTGAAGTGGAAAAAGGCAGCTTTAAGATTAAAGGCTATGATGGGCCGGTGCTGGAATGTGATAAGTGCGGTTCAGAGATGCAGCTGAAAACGGGGCGTTTCGGTAAGTTCTTTGGTTGTACCAGTGAAACTTGCAAAAATACGCGTAAGTTATTGAAAAATGGCGAGGCGGCACCGCCGAAAATGGATCCGGTACCCATGCCAGAGCTGCAGTGCGACAATGTTGATGACACTTTCATCCTGCGTGATGGAGCCTCCGGTCTGTTTCTCGCTGCCAGCCAGTTTCCCCGCAAGCGGGAGACCCGTGCGCCTAAGGTAGCCGAACTGTTGCCCCACAAAAATGAGATCGACCCGAAATATAGCTTCTTGTTTAGTGCACCAGTCGCTGACGATGAGGGAAATCCCACCATTGTTCGTTACAGCCGGAAAACAAAAGAGCAGTATGTTATGACGGAAGTAGACGGCAAAGCGACCGGATGGAGGGCATTCTATACCGGCGGTAAGTGGCTTGAAGAGCCCGCTAAAGCGAAGAAGCAAGCAACGAAGAAGTGAACGGAGACAAAGTATGAGTGGTGTGTATTTGACCCGTACCAATCAGAAATTAAATTTTACCCGTATACATCTGGATGCACTTAAAGTTGCTCAGGAATCAACCGGTTGGAGTAAGCATGCGCTGATCGATTCGTACAACGAGTCGGTGCTGTTTCATATGGTTTCTGCCTATAGTTCGCTGTTGCGCGAAATTGCTGAACAGTACCGTTTCGATGCGAACCGGATTACCAAGCTGAGTCAGCTAACCGAGCAGATGGAGGCGCAGGGGCTGGAAGCCCCGGAAGTAGCCGAACTGCAGCAATTGCATGATGATACCGGTAGCTGGCTGCACCATCTTCTGGCTGCGTATAAGGCCTGTTGGCGCGCTGAGGAGCATAATCAGTCTGCGGGGCAGGCAGAGAGTGTTTCGGAGATACATGTGATGCAGATCAATCCGGATCATGCAGAAGATGCAGATATTCTGCGCGAATATCAGAGCTGGTTTAACCAGTTTAAAATGCTGGTAGAGCGGCTGCGTGCCGGGATGCAGGAGTGGTAACCACACCCGTTCAGGTGAAATTTTTTCTGTACAGATAAGGGGGTATCAATATTAAGGTGCGCTCTGAATCTGTATAGTGGTTGTGATAAGGCTTTGTAGCGAGCCGATTACCACTGTTTTTTTCAAACCCGGGTGCGGCCTGGAATGAGAACAATATGTCAGATATGTTTTTGGAAATTATTGAGCTGGATGACGGACAGATAGCGCTGCGACGGGCGGATTCTGATGATGAGCCAATTATGCGGATCAGCTTCTCCGACAGTGTCAGAGAGCAGCTTGAAGAGGAGTGCATCGATGTGGCAAAGGTGATGCTCACGGCAGGCATCCACATGATCTCAGATCTGAATGGTAAAGCGATCGATGCTGACAATGGAGTCAGCGAGATAGAGACCGATGATGCGGATCTTCAGCCAAGAGTGATTCATTAATCTGGTGTGATCCGTCAGATCAAAAGTAAAGTGAAAAAAAAACAGCGCCTTGCGCTGTTTTTTTATTTTATTGGCTGAGGAGGTATCTGAACCTGTTGCCTCAGCTGAGGCGACGATCACGGATCACAATGCCATGGCTCTTGCCGTTTGCAGCAGCGCATTCCAGACCTGCCAGTTCATCATTGCTCAGTACGCCAGGCCAACTGATCACCGCATGGCAGGTTCCGGCTTTAAGCGCCTGACAGGCTAGCTGATAGGTTGAGTGACTCTGGTCCGGCTGCAATAACATTACCTTTTTGAGGTCGATGCCAGCGGCTTCAAGTAAACTCTTTGGCAGGGTTGCCGGTGGAGCGATCCAGGCGAACCAGCGGTCATCTTTGCTCAATTGTGCAAGTAGCGGCAGTAGCATGGTCATTTCCCCAAAATCACTGCCTTGCAGGACTATTTCGGTAATTTTACCGGCCAGGCCTGTTTGATGCGGTTGTGCTGTTGCCGGACGGATAAGCCCTGGCAGAACGGGTTCTGAGCTGTTGAAACTGCTAACTGCGTGCAACATGATTAATGTCCTCTTCTGATAACCCCGACACCGAGGCCTTCAATTGAGAGTTCCTGCGTTTGCAGGTCGACCACAATAGGCTCGAACTCTTCATTTTCTGCGATCAGGTAAACCAGGTTACCCTCGCGTTTAAAGCGTTTAACGGTGACATCGTTGTCGATTCTGGCAACTACGATTTCGCCATTTTTGGCACTCTGGCACTGATGAACTGCGAGCAGGTCACCATCCATAATGCCGATGTTTTTCATACTGGTGCCACGAACCCTGAGCAGGTAGTCAGCCTGAGGGTGGAAAAAGTCCGACGCAATGGTGATCCGGTCTTCGACATTTTCCTGCGCCAGAATTGGCTCGCCGGCAGCAACCTGACCTACAACAGGCAGCCCAGGCTCGTCATCGAAGCCGGGAATCCGTATACCCCGGGAGGTGCCGGGGATCATCTCAATCGCACCCTTGCGGGCAAGCGCTTTGAGGTGCTCCTCTGCGGCGTTAGCCGACTTAAACCCCAGCTCTTTGGCTATATCTGCACGGGTTGGCGGATATCCGGTGGTGCTGATGCATCTCTTTATGCATTCAAGTACATCTGTTTGGCGTTGTGTCAGTTTCATGATGAACTCTGTTTTTTTATCCAGTAGCTGTAACTATATACAGTATTTTGGCTTTGTAAACATTTTTCTGTCTATTTATCCAGTATTATTGCTAGAATGTGCGTGGTTACAGTGTATTAGGGCGGTCAGGTGCTTTCAGAAGAGATAAAAAAAGAGATACAGGGAGCGTACCGACGGTTTCTCGAGAGTCGTCAGCTTAAACCGCGAATGGGTCAGAAGCAGATGATTGCTGAAGTGGCGAAGGTGCTTGGAGCGATTCTTCAGGATGAGAAATCCCATCGCCTTGGTGAGCAGCATGTCAGCGTCATCGAAGCGGGCACCGGCACCGGCAAAACCATCGGTTACCTGCTGGCAGTACTGCCAATTGCCAAAGCCAGAGGCAAAAAGGTGGTCCTTTCGACGGCGACGGTGGCTTTACAGGAACAGCTGCTGAATAAGGATCTCCCTGAAGTCGCAGAACATGCCGGATTATCGTTCAGTTTCGGGCTTGCCAAGGGGCGGGGACGCTATTTCTGTATCAGTAAAGCAGAACAGCATCTTGATGCTCATGGCGCGACTGGTCAGCAGGCGTTGTACGAAGATGAGTTGTCGCTGAGACTCGACACCGATACGGTCGAATTTTATAAAAGTCTGCTCAACGAGTTTGCCGCAGGACGCTGGGATGGCGACCGGGATAACCTGAGCCAGGATATCAGTGATCAGGACTGGAGTCCGCTGACCAGCGATCATTTGCAGTGTACCAATCGGCGCTGCAGTAATTTCTCCGCCTGTAGCTTTTTTAAAGCGCGCAAGGATCTCGATCAGGTGGAATGTGTGATTGCTAATCATGATATCGTGCTGGCAGATCTGGCGCTGGGGGGCGGGGCGATTCTGCCTGATCCCGCCGACACAATCTATATCTTTGATGAGGGGCACCATCTGTCGGATAAGGCCAGTGGCCATTTCTCCTTTAACCTGCGATTGAAATCAACCGAACGCTGGCTTGCCAGTACCATTAAACAGCTGGATAAAATGCTGGAGCAAGCCGGTACTCCGCAGCTGTTGAGTGATTATGTCCAGCAGCAGAGAAAACCGGCAGAGGACCTTCAGGTCGTACTGAATAACTGGGCTGAGCTGATCAGACCCATTCTGCTGGATGATTCCTTCAAGCGGCCGAAAGAGCGGTTTCGCTATACTGGCGGAGTGGTGCCTGATGAGGTCAGGCAGTTTGGTCTGCAGGTTGAACATCTGGCTGCCCGGATGACAACAAAGATGGAGATGATTCTGGATCTGCTCAAGGAGTCGCTTGATGGCGAGGGGGGCATAGATCGTCAGCCAGCAGAGGTCTGGTACCCCCGGGTGGGGATGATGGTTGCCAGGCTGCAGACGATCACCGGTCTTGGGCGGTCGATGGGGCATCCGGATGCCGGCGACAGTACGCCGACAGCGCGCTGGCTGAGCCTGGTGGAAACGGCTCAGGGATATGATTTCGAGTGCAGCACCGCACCGGTGTCTGCTGCCGAGATGCTGCGGATGAATCTCTGGCAGCACTGTTACGCGGCGGTAGTGACCTCTGCGACACTGACCGCTTTGGGGCGGTTTGACCGACTGCTTGCCGATCTCGGTTTACCTGCAGAAACCGCCTGCTTCACTTTGCCCAGCCCGTTCGACCATTATCATGCTGCCGAGCTTTATGTTCCGCCGATGAAAGTCGAAGCCAATGATGTTGAACTGCATACTCAGGCGGTCACTGATTATCTTAATGCTGAACTGAAAACCGATTCCGGTACGCTGGTGTTGTTCAGCTCCTGGCGGCAAATGAGATCAGTGCTTGCCAGTCTCGACGAAAAGCTCAACAATAGGGTCCTGTCGCAGGGTGATTTCAGTAAAAATGAGATACTGAAGCGCCATAAGACTGAAATTGACGAGGGGCGCGGAAGTATTATTTTCGGCCTCGCCTCTTTTACTGAAGGGGTAGACCTTCCCGGTGATTACCTCACCGAAGTGATTATTACCAAAATCCCTTTCAGTGTGCCGGATGATCCGGTAGACGCTACCATGGCTGAGTGGATTGAGCAGCATGGCGGTAATCCATTTATGGAATGGTCGGTGCCGATGGCATCGGTACGATTAACTCAGGCCGCAGGACGGCTGCTGCGCACCGAGCAGGACCGGGGACGAATCGTACTACTGGACCGACGGGTGGTAACCCGGCGTTACGGCCGGCAGCTGCTGGATTCGCTGCCACCATTCCGAAGAAATATTAGCTAACCGTTCGCCCACGCGGATAAGGTATAACTTTGTTAAAGAAACTATTTAAACGTTCACACGATAACGCATCACAGAAAAGTCAGTCATCGGTTGCCAGTCCTGCTGTAAAGCAAACGGCAGCGGCAACACCGGTAAAAAGCAGCAACGCCGCTGAGCGATCAGGTCGCAGTGCTGATTCAGCTGAGCGTCCCAAAGCGACAACGTCCGACAGCGTAAAGCCGAAAGCGACTAAACCGAAAGCGCGAAAACCTGCTCCGGTTAAGCCCTGGCGGCGCGAAGATTTTGCAGTGGAACCGGTGGAAGGGAAAAAACGCTTCCATGATTTTGATCTGCCCGACGATGTGATGCACGCTATTGCCGATCTGAATTTTAAATACTGCTCTGACATTCAGGCGGCCACACTGGTGGAATCGCTGGAAGGGCGGGACATGATTGGTAAAGCGCAGACCGGTACAGGCAAAACCGCTGCCTTTCTGATCAGTATTATCACCGATCTGCTTGACTACCCGTTGGAATATAAACCGGCGAAGGGGGTTCCCCGGGCGCTGATTATCGCGCCAACCCGGGAGCTGGCGCTGCAGATCGCATCGGATGCCGAAGAGCTGGGGAAATATGCCAATATCGGCGTGGTCGCCCTGGTGGGTGGCATGGATTATGACCGGCAGCGTAAACAGCTGGCTGCCCGCCCGGTCGATATTCTGGTGGCAACTCCGGGTCGTCTGATCGATTTTGTGCGTTCCTCTGACGTTGATCTGGGGGATGTCGAGGTGCTGGTGCTGGATGAGGCCGACCGGATGCTGAGTATGGGGTTTATTCCCGATGTTCGCACGATTATTCGTCATACCCCGCGCAAGGGAGATCGTCAGACGCTGCTGTACAGTGCGACTTTTACCGATGACGTGATGAATCTCGCGCGTCAATGGACTGTCGATGCCAAGGTGATCGAGATCGCCCCGGAGCAGAAAAGTACGGATTCCGTTGAGCAACTGGTGTATCTGGTGTCCCGCAAGGACAAATACAAACTGCTGCGCAACTTTATGCAGCTTAATCAGCTTGAACGGGTGATCGTGTTTGGCAACCGTCGAGATGAAACCCGCCGTCTGGCTGAACGGCTGCAGAAAGATGGTCTTAAGGCCTCGTTGATGTCGGGAGAGATTACCCAGCAGAAGCGGGTGAAAACCCTGGAAGATTTTCGCAATGGTAAAATCAATATCCTTGTGGCCACCGATGTGGCCGGGCGAGGTATCCATGTGGATGGCGTCAGTCATGTAATTAACTACGCGCTGCCTGAGGATGCCGACGATTATGTGCACCGTATCGGCCGGACGGGACGGGCCGGTTCGACCGGTACCTCGATCAGTTTTGCCACCGAAGATGATTCCTTCCTGTTACCTGAAATTGAAGAGGTTGCCGGGGTGAAAATGAAGTGTGTATACCCAGATCCAAACCTGCTTGAGCCGGTATAGCAACCATACGGGACGCGATGATGACGAGGTCTGGGTTGGATCAGCTACAACTCGGGAACCGCTTTGCGGAGTTACCGGCCTCTTTTTATACCCGGGTTCAGCCTCAGCCGCTGAAAAATCCCCGGCTGGTTGCGCTCAGTCCCGATGCCGCAGCTCTCATCGGGCTTGATCCCTGCCAGGTTTCTGAGCAGCAGTTAGTCGAGTATTTTGGCGGCCAGCGGCTGCCTGACGGTAGTGATCCGCTGGCTACGGTGTACGCGGGACATCAGTTTGGTGGTTATACGGCCCAGCTGGGTGACGGCCGGGCTCTGTTGCTGGGGGACCTGCCGGGCAGTGATGGTCAGCGCTGGGAGCTGCAACTGAAGGGCAGTGGCAAGACCCCTTACTCGCGACATGGCGATGGTCGTGCAGCCTTGCGCTCTGTTATCCGGGAATATCTTGGCAGCGAAGCACTGGCTGCGCTGGGGGTGCCAACCACCCGGGCGTTGTGCATTGTTGGCAGTGACACGCAGATCTGCCGGGACTCGATCGAGTCTGCCGCCTCGATGGTGCGGCTGAGTCCCAGCCATATCCGTTTCGGACATTTTGAATATTTCTATTACAGTCGCCAGCCGGACCTGTTAAAACAGCTGGCCGACTTTGTCATCCGCCATCATTATCCTCACTGTGCCGAAGCTGTGAATCCCTACCTGGCGATGTATACCGAAGTGCTCGAGCGGACCGCAAAACTGATTGCCCAATGGCAGGCGCTGGGTTTTTGTCATGGGGTCATGAATACCGACAATATGTCGATTCTCGGCCTTACCCTGGACTATGGCCCCTTTGCTTTTCTGGATGGTTATCAGCCGGACTTCACCAGTAACCGCACCGATGAACATGGTCGCTATGCCTATCATCAGCAGCCCTCAGTGGCGTTGTGGAACTGTGTTTGTCTGGCCCAGAGTCTCACTGGACTGGTGAAACAGGCCGACCTCGAATCTTCCCTCAGTCGCTTTGAGTCTGTCTATGTGGTCGCTTATACCGAACAGATGAAACAGCGTCTGGGGATGGCGGGCAAGGAGCGCCAGGATGGGGCATTGATTGAAGGCTTGCTACAGTTGCTGCAGCAGGTAAACGCTGATTATCATTGCGCTTTCCTGACGCTGGAACAAGCCGTCGCAGGCGAGGTCGAACCCTTTATCGCACTGCTGGGCGATAGTCCACAGGCTGGAGACTGGCTTAACCAGTATCTCAGCCGGATCAATAGCGATGCGATGATACAGATGAAGCAACATAACCCCAGGGTTGTGTTGCGCAGCTATCTGACTCAGCAGGTGATTGAACAGGCCGGGGAGGGGGATTTCAGTGGGCTGGTCAAATTGCATGATGCTGTGCGCACACCGTTTAAAGAGCGCTCGGATATATATGCTCAGCCGCCCCCTGAGGGAGATAAAAATCGCTCGCTCAGTTGTTCATCCTGATTGGCAAGTATCGTGTCAATATCAGATGTAATATAACCGCGTTATCAGTTACAAAGAGGAACCCATGGATAAACATAAGACTGGCCGCATCAGTCAGGTTCTGGCAATTGTTGTCAGCCTGTTTTTTATTTTTATTGCGATAAACGGTTATCAGCGAACCGGTGATATCGCCGTGGCACTCCTGTTCGGCTTGCTGGCAGTGCTTGGGTATTTTATTGTTAAGCTGCTATTTTCAGGAGTTAATAAACTACTGGACTCGCTGGATGAGAAGCACAATAAGGGTTCTGAATAGTGGTTTCCGGCAGTTGTCCGGCCTTTAACAGAAACGAGTTTAAGCACATTGATAATAAGTAAGGATTCTCTGATGACAGACAGGGTAAAAGTTGCAGTACTGGGTGGCGGCAGTTTTGGTACTGTAATAGCAAACCTGATTGGCAGTAAGGGCGAACAGGTTCATCTGTGGATGCGAAATGCCGAACGGGCCGAAGAGATCAATCGCAGCCATGAGAACCACCGCTACCTTCCCGGGCGGCCATTATCGGAAAACCTGACAGCAACAGCCGATCTGCAACGGGCATTGCAGGATGCTGAGATTGTCTTTGTCTCGATACCAAGCCAGTCGTTCCGTGAAGTGATCAGGCAGGCAAAACCATTTTTACGTGCCGACCAGATAGTCGTAAGCACAACCAAAGGGATTGAAGCTAAAAGCTTCAGCCTGATGAGTCAGATTCTCAGCGAGGAACTGCCGGGCAACCCTATCGGCGTCATCAGCGGGCCAAACCTGGCAAAAGAGATCGTACAGCAGCAACTTACCGCGACAGTGATCGCCAGTGAGGATGAGCGGGTCAGAACGGCCGTGCAGCAGATTCTTCACTGTGCTTTCTTTCGCGTCTATGCCAGCAGCGATATGTACGGTGTCGAGCTGGGCGGGACGCTAAAAAATATCTATGCGATTGCCTCCGGACTGAGTGCGGCGCTGGGTATGGGGGAGAATACTAAAAGTATGCTGATGACCCGAAGCCTGGCGGAGATGAGTCGTTTTGCCGTGCAGCTGGGGGCAAATCCGATGACCTTTCTTGGTTTAGCTGGCGTGGGGGATCTGATTGTTACCTGCTCATCACCCCTGAGCCGCAACTATCGGGTTGGCTATGCTCTGGGTGAGGGGAAGACGCTTGAAGACGCTGTCGAGTCGCTGGGTGAGGTAGCCGAGGGGGTGAACACGCTGCGCTATGTGAAAGAGAAAGCCGACGAGCTGGAAATTTACATGCCGCTGGTCAGCGGTCTTTATGAGGTGGTGTTTAATCATGCACCGGTGTCTCAGGTGGCAAAAATGATGATGCTGAATACCCAGAGCAGCGATGTTGAGTTTGTCCTGCCAAGAGCCGATCTCTGATGCGCTTATTGCTGTTACGCCATGGAGAGGCGGGCTTTGATGCCCCCAGAGATGAACTGCGCTACCTAACGGAAAGAGGGCGGTTGCAGCTGCGTCAGTTGCTGACCCAACAGACAGACGAATTTGCAGGGGTGCAGCGAATAGTACACAGTCCCTACCTGCGCACCTGTCAGACGGCTGAACTGGTGCGCGAGGTGGTGTCGGTTAACGCCGAACCGCTGGATCTGCTAACGCCGGAATCAGCACCTCAGCAGGTGGTCGACTGGCTCAGTGAACAACGCGATGACAGCCTGCTGCTGGTGACCCATCAGCCGTTGATCGGCTTGTTGGTGTCGCTACTCTGTGAGGCAGACCTGAGCCACCCGGAGCCGATGTTGCCGGGCGCTCTGGCGATTATTGAACTGGAGTTTCCGGCAGCCGGGCTGGGGCAGCTGCAGAAGCTGCTGCGCTAGCTTCACGGCTTGTTCCTGTTGCTCCGCTGGCTGAAGGGCTGATTGTCTCAGGCTGGGGTGCTCCTGTTATCACCTGTTTTATCAACCGTGCACTTTCGTTCAGCGTGTTAATTTTGGGATAACGAACCTGTCCGTCCTCAATGGTTTTCAGTGCCTTCTGTTGTTCTCCGCTTGCCAGATATGCCCGGGACAGATCGATATAGAGCTGCGGTATCGGAGTGTATTCGATATAGGGGGTCGCCCACTGAATAAACTGCGGTGCAAACTGTCCCTGACGGGCATTCAGCTGACGTAACAGCAGGGTGCGCATAAAATACAGCTCAGCATCGTCGCGGAAGAAAGGGTTACTCAGGGCAGGTTGCAGCAACGCCGGTTCAGTCATCCGGCCCTGTAAAAAGCGGATAATGCTGTTGTTGGCCTGCACTGTCTGAAACATCACAACGGTCACTCCCAGAAACAGAGCGACCGCAGAGATACCGCAGGTTAGCTCAGCGGAGCGGCTTAGTCCCAGTGGTTTTGTGGCCCGGCTGTGGCGTAGCACGATAAAGATAAGGAACAGCATCAGGAACCAGGGAATATTGCTGATATAGAAGGGCAGCTCCACCTGGGTATGTAAACCGATTGGGATCAGCATCGCAATATAGCTCAGACCGCGCCGCCATCCACAGCTGAAGGCCGCATAGATAACCGTGATAACGGAGATCAGAATGCCTGCGACAGCGATAACCCCCCCCTCCACCAACCAGAACATCAGCTCATTATGGGGATGGCTGAGGCGGTCGGGAGGCAGGTTAGCATCGGGAAACCGTTGCAGGTAATCGACTTTCTGATCAAGCCAGACTTTCTGGAAACTCCCGATTCCATGGCCGCTGAGCGGTTGCTGTTTGAATACCTCATAGGCGATCTTATAGATATTGATGCGGCTGTTTGAACCGGAGTTGGCAACCCCTTCGTTGTTGGTTCTGGCCAGATCGCCGAGTTTAGCGGTACTGTTGTGGATGCCCTGCTGGCCCATGAACAGTGCTGCGGCGATGGCGATGGCTGCGGCGATCACCAATGGTTTGCGTTGCAGAAAACTACGCCAGTTACAGAACAACAGAATCACGCCACCGGCGATGGCTGACAGCAGCCCGGTGCGGGATCCGGAAAATGCGACAATAAAGCAGCTCAGAAAGATGCTGGCAAGCAGCACCAGAATAAGTATTGGCCGGGGCTTTAGTGCCAGCGGGCGGCTCAGCAGAAACAGCCCGGCCATCAGCACCGTTGCCTGAAACGATGCATGGATATTGATCTGTTGAAAAATACTGTAGGGTATCCCTTTGCTGGGGGTTATCACCAGTGGCAGGATACTGGGCCAGAGAATCTGGGAGACGCCATAGAGCCCGTGCACAATGCCAGCGATCAGTATAATAATCAGGCCCCGTTCTGCATCCCGGGAAGAAAAGCGAAACTGGAACAGGGCGATCAGAAACATAAAGCCGCCGAGTATGTAGAGTTGCCGGAACAGCCACGCGGTAGGCAGGAAGTTCTCCACGATGAAACCGAGGATAATCATACCGATCGGCAGCGCTGCCATCGCCAGCCATAAGCGGGGGTAGCTGAACTGTTTCTCCCGCAGCATCAGCAGCGTTGCGCAGGATATGACCAGTACTGCGGCGACCCAGACCGTGATATTGTGCGAAATCGACATCCCTTCGCCACCGAGGTTGGGCTGAAAGAAAAGTGTCGCCGGGATAAACAGTATCCCCAGTAACCATAGCCCTGCCTGTTGCGGTTCAATCCGTGATAGTGTGTTGCTCATCAGTGGCCTCGGGGTCGGTGAATCATAGTATTCGCTGTTGGATTTAAAATTTCTTGAAACAGTCTGTTTTTAAAAGAGAAAACAGTGCAGATACTACCTCATTTTTGTATCCTGATATATGCCGTGTGGGGACAAACTCAGCGCCAGATAAGGTTTTAATCAGATGAATACTACTCAGACTCATACGACAGAAGAGTTACGCTTTCAGGTTAATGGTCATCAGATTGCTGCAAAGTGCTGGGGGGATCGTAGTGCAACCCCGGTGCTGGCACTTCATGGCTGGCTGGATAATGCCGCAACCTTTAATCGTCTGGCACCACAGTTGCGGGGCGTACGGCTGATCGCGCTGGACCTGATGGGGCATGGTTTCTCTGATCACCGGCCTGCGTCGATGCCCTATTACATCTGGGATAATGTGATGGATGTCATCGGGGTGGCGGATCAGTTGGGGCTGACACGGTTTTCTCTGCTGGGGCACTCCATGGGGGCCAGCATTGCAACGCTGATAGCCGGTGCGTTTCCCGAACGGGTAGAGAAACTGGTATTGATAGAGGGGATTGCGCCTCTGGTCACCGAGCCTGAAGATGCCGCAGAGCAACTGGCTGCCGCCATTAAGAAGCGGATCCGTCTGCAGGGGCGGGTGCCGAAAGCCTACAGCGATTTTGGCGCGGCGGTTAACGCGCGGATGAATGGCCGCTGGCCTGTGGATGCTGAAGCGGCAACATGGCTGGTTGAGCGGGGTATTGAGCAGGGCGACGGTCGATACTACTGGCGTAGTGATGTCAATCTGATGCTGCCATCAGTGATGCGAATGTCTGAGTCTCAGGTGGAAAGTTTTCTCACCCGGGTGACCGCGGCAACACTGCTGATTCTGGGTGCAAATGGTATCCCTCAAAGTGATCGGCGCATCGCTTTGCTGCGTAACATCAGAACCGAGCGGTTGGAGGGAGGCCATCATCTGCATCTTGAAGAGCAGGGGGCCGGGCTAATTGCTACACTGATGAATGAGTTTGATCTGGTTTAACCTAAGTCGATAAACAAAAGGATTGTAAATGAGGATTCAGGCATTTTTACAGGTAGTGTTGATGCTGTTGTTGAGCACTGCAGTTCAGGCTGAGAGTGATGTCAGCGGTAGTAGTGATCCGCGTCAGTTGCCTAGGTTTCCACTAAGCTGGATCGTCAGTTATAACACCCGGGTGGTACCTGAATACGCGCTTGCCACGGGGCCGATGAGAAAGATTGAAGGCATTATCGCACCGGAGCAGGATAAACGGATAAAGGGGGAGCTTACCCGGATTACCTACAGGGTACCTGATATCCATACACCGGATCAGGTGTTTAACTACTATCTGGATCTGCTGAAAAGCATGCAGGCCAAAATTCTTTTCCAATGTAGCAGCCGGCAGTGTGGCAGCAGTAATCAGTGGGCCAATAACTACTTTGAGGTTGCTGAGCTCTATGGGCTGGACCGGACCCAGTTCTTTCTCTCCGCCAGTGCCGGCAATCTCCAGCTGGCGCTGTATACCGTAAAGCGCGGTAACCGTCGGGTCTATATCCATCTCGATCTGATTGAACCACTGAAGCAGACGGCCGAGACCCTTGCTGCCGATCTGCAACAGCAAGGCTTCAGCTGGCTGAGTGATGCTGAGCAGTTGGAACCTCTGATCGATTTTATGAGTTCGAACCCACAACAGAAGATTTTAATTGCCAGCTACAACCGGTCTGAGGGGGTTGCCACAGCTGAACTACTGGAGCTTAGTTACAATGCTTCCTCAGAAGTTAAAGATCTGCTGGTGGAAGCGGGTATTGATGCCGGCCGAATCGACAGTATCGGTGTCGGGCCGGCACTGCCGGTGATTGACAGGGAGCAAGCGTCAGGGGTGTGGATTCAGTTACGCTGACTTGCACAACGGGTGTTGTGAGCGGCTATTGAGTGTTGTTTGCAAAGGGATTAAACGATGAAAACCACAGTGTCACTGGTGCTGGGGAGCGGGGGAGCCCGGGGGTATAGCCATATTGGGGTGATTGAAGAGCTTAACCGACGTGGTTATGAAATCATCTGCATCGCGGGCAGCTCTATGGGGGCGCTGGTAGGGGGCATATATGCGGCCGGGCGTCTTGAAGAGTATACCGATTGGGTAACCTCTCTGCGGCGCATCGATGTTTTTAAACTGATGGATCTCACCCTCCGGGGCGAGGGGACAATACGCGGCGAACGTCTGTTAGCTAAACTGCGCGACATTGTTGGTAATCCTCTGATTCAGGAGTTGCCAATTACCTATACCGCAGTGGCAACGGATCTGACACACCAGAAAGAGGTCTGGTTTCAGAAAGGGCTGATGCTGGAAGCGATCAGGGCTTCCATTGCGGTGCCGGGTTTTTTCACGCCGGTTGTCGAAGAGGACCGGGTGTTGGTGGATGGAGGTGTGTTGAATCCTATTCCCATTATACCCACGGTCGCCGCCCATGCGGACCTGATTATCGCCGTTGATCTGAACGCTGAAGCCCAGCGCCACCGGGTTGTATTGCCCGAAACCCGGTATCTTGATCGCTCCGGGTTCAGTGATGAGTGGCAGGTTGAAACAAGTCATAAGTCGCGACCGCAAACAGGAAAAAACAGTGTCCGGGATGCTCAACCCCATAAGGCAGCCGGCCGGATAGATGTGCTGTTTAATTCTGTCGAGGTGATGCAGGAATCGCTGGGTAAGTATAAGGTGGCCGGCTACCCTCCTGATCTGCTGATCGGAATACCTAAGGACGCCTGTCGGTTTTATGAGTTCCACCGGGCCAGGGAGATGATAGAATTGGGACGTCTTATGGCGCAGGACAGTCTGAGGCAGATGGAAAAATCGATGCGTTAAACCGCCTCATCTGCCGTAAATGTTTTTAAGTGTGTGCTATTCGGGGCGGATATCTCAGCCCGTTGGCTTCCGTGCTGAAACGGCTTTGCCTGCCACTCCCTGAAATATCGTTTTCTTATCTCTACATCTGACTACTGAGGTGAATATGCCGCTGTCGCCTGCAGCCCGGGCCGATCTGTTGTTGTTACTGGTAACCCTGATTGCTGCGGCAGGATGGATATTTTCTAAACAGGCACTGCAGGATCTCCCGCCATTACTGTTTATCGGGATACGCTTTCTGCTGGCAGGGGGACTGCTGCTGGTTCTGGCATACAGGGATATGCATCGCTTACGTCAGCAGCAGGCTCTGGTTGCCGTCTTACGACTGGGCGTGCTGATGACCTGCGCACTGTTGTGCTGGATTATGGGGCTTAAACATGGCGCTCACCTCGGAGAGGGGGCTTTCATTACCAGTCTGGGGGTAGTGTTGGTACCGGTGATGGCATGGCTGGTATTCCGGGAACGGGCATCGCTGAGCACCTGGCTCTCTCTGCCCGTTGCAATTTTCGGGCTGATGTTGCTGTCACTGGAGGGCGGGATCTCTCTGGCTGCAGGGCAGCTCTGGTTTCTCTCGGCTGCGTTGCTGTTTTCGCTCCACTTTGTGTTAGTGTCCCGCATGGCGTTGTCGGTACCTGCACTGATCCTCACGGCGGTGCAGTTGTTGGTGGTGGGAGGCGGCGGAACTGTTGTGTCCGCGCTGGTTGAGGTATGGCCTGACTCTGTTGGCAGCGCCGCGCTGGGGTGGTTGTTAGCCAGTGCGTTTATCGCCACCAGTCTGCGTTTTGCACTGCAAACCTACGCTCAGAGCCTGGCACCGGCGAGTCATGTTGCCCTGATTATGACACTGGAGCCGGTCTGGGCCGCGCTGCTGGCTGCCATTGTCTATGGGGAGCAGATGAGTGTTTTACAGCTGAGTGGTTGCTGCGTTATTTTCACCGCCATGCTGGTGAGTCGCTGGCGCTGGTTAAAGCCACTGTTTTACGCGATACGCAGACGCAGCCTAAGTTCTCAGCGCTGATACTAAGTTCTCAGCACTGATACTAAGTTCTCAGCACTGATACAATCTGGCGGATATAAAAAAGGAGCCTGTGAGAGGCTCCTTAACGATCCATATCCTGGTGGAGATACGCCGGTGATCAGTTGATCAGGGAGAGGAACTCGCCCCGGGTTGACTGGCTCTTGCGGAACGACCCCAGCATCATCGAAGTCTTCATGCTGCTGTTCTGTTTCTCCACACCGCGCATCATCATGCACATATGCTGCGCTTCGATGACCACGCCCACGCCATCTGCGCCGGTAGCCTGCATAATGGCATCAGCGATCTGCTTGGTCATGTTTTCCTGAATCTGCAAACGCCGGGCAAACATATCCACTATCCGTGCAATCTTGGACAGGCCGATCACCTGGCCTTTGGGGATGTAGCCGACATGGCATTTACCGATGAATGGCAGCATATGGTGTTCGCACATCGAATAAAGCTCGATGTCCTTGACGATGACCATCTCACTGTTATCAGTGGGGAAGAGGGCGCCATTGATCACCTCATCCAGATTTTGTTCATAGCCGCGGGTGAGAAACTGCATCGCTTTGGCCGCGCGTTTTGGAGTATCGACCAGGCCTTCACGGGTGAGGTCTTCACCCAGCTGCTGGATAATGCTGGCAAATTCTTTTTCCATTACAGTGTGTAATCCTGTTTTGGCCTGTCAGATCCTCTGTCAGTTAAAGCTGGTAACCGATCTGGAATCACCGCTTTGTGACAGGGGCGTTAAAAAAGTGTGCTAACTTACGTGATTAGCGCACATAGGTAAAGTCTGCTGGCAAACATTTAACTGTTCACCGGGGTATTATCTGGCCCGTTTCAGCAATACATAGAGTGCGCCAGTGCCACCATCTTTTGGCTGTGCAGAGGAGAAAGCGATGACCTGATCCATCTGCCGTAGCCAGTCATTCACATATGACTTCATCAATGCGTGCTGGCTTTCTACGCTGTTGGATTTACCGTGGATCACCATCACACAGCGTAGTTGTCGATTACTGCATTCGCGAATAAAGCTGCTCAACTCGGTGCGGGCATCATCGATGATGTAGCCGTGCAGATCAAGACCCGCATCCCAGGGAATATGGCCCTGTTTCAGACGCTTCATCAGTTTCAGCTGAACCCCGGGGCTGGCGTAGATCAGTTCATCTTCCGTTTCCACCAGATTAATGACTTCGGAGTTGAGACCATCGACCATCATCTCCTCATCCTGCACCGCCATCTGCCGTTTATAGCGGGTGGTCTCGTCATCGGCCAGTTTGAGTTTTTTCGGCTGGCCCCGCAGGTCTGCCCGGTCATTTTTAATCCGGGTAACCCCGCTCATCGCCGCCGCAAAATCAAATTCAGTATTTTCAGGGTGTTCGTTATCAGGCAGATCGTTATCAGACATAGCGTTCGCAAACAATATTCATTAACATACACGGCCTGCAATAAAGCAGGCACCAATTCGACAAATTATCCATCCAGACATGACCATCAATCAAGCACAGACCCTGAAAGAGCTGCATACGATACGGGATTTCATCCGTTTCAGTATGAGTCGCTTCTATGAATACGACCTATATTTTGGTCATGGTACCGATAATCCATGGGATGAAGCGGTACAACTGGTACTGGGAGCCCTGCATCTGCCCTGGAACAGTAATCCTGAACTCCTGGACGCCCGGCTCACGGGTGACGAGAAGCAGCGGGTGCTGGACTTCCTGGAACAGCGGGTGATACAGCGTCGGCCATTGCCCTACATTATAGGGGAAGCCTGGTATGCCGGCATGCCGTTTTATGTCGATGAGCGGGTGTTGATCCCCCGCTCCCCGATTCAGGAGCTGATTGAACAGCATTTCAGTCCCTGGCTGCGGGAAGGGCCGGTGGAGCGGATTCTGGATCTGTGTAGCGGCAGTGGCTGTATCGGTATTGTCTGCGCCTATGCTTTTGAAGAAGCAGAGGTTGATCTGGCGGATATCTCAGCTGATGCGCTGGAGGTTGCCCGGCGTAATATCACCCGCCATGAGCTGGATGAACGGGTAACGGCTATCGAAAGCGACCTGTTCAGCAACCTGACCGGTCGTCGTTATGATCTGATTGTCAGTAACCCGCCGTATGTCGATAGTGCTGATCTGGCAGGAATGCCGCAGGAATACCACCACGAGCCTGATCTTGCTTTAGGATCTGGCCCCGATGGCCTGGATATCACCAAGCAGATACTGCGTCAGGCGGAAAAGTTTCTCACCGGGGATGGCCTGCTGGTGATTGAGGTGGGTAACAGCGAAGTGCATCTGCAACAGCAATACCCTCAGATCCCCTTTACCTGGCTGGAGCTGGCTGAGGGGGGGAACGGTGTCTTCCTGCTGACCGCTTCAGAGGTGCGACAGTATTGCAGCGCTATCTGAACGACTAGGGTATAATCGAGTTAATTTTTTTGCTTTAAAATCGGGAACAGACGATGTCAGGAAACACCTACGGTAAGCTATTTACTGTCACCACTTTCGGCGAAAGCCATGGGCCGGCGCTGGGCTGTATTATCGATGGTTGCCCGCCGGGGATTGAACTGACCGAAGCTGATCTGCAGCGGGATCTGGATCGCCGCAAGCCCGGTACCTCCCGTCATACCACCCAGCGGCGTGAAGCGGATGAGGTGAAGATTCTCTCCGGCGTGTTTGAGGGCAAGACCACCGGTACGCCGATCGGCCTGCTGATCGAAAACACCGATCAGCGCTCAAAGGATTACTCCAATATTGCTGAAACCTTCCGCCCGGCCCACGCCGATTACGTCTACACCCATAAATATGGTTTCCGTGATTATCGCGGTGGTGGTCGTTCATCGGCCCGTGAAACCGCGATGCGGGTGGCGGCGGGTGCTGTGGCAAAAAAATACCTGGCACAGAAAGGGGTTGAGGTTCGTGGTTATCTGTCTCAGCTGGGGCCGATTAAGATTGACGGGTTTGACTGGAATCAGGTTGATCAGAATCCGTTTTTCTGCCCTGACGTGAATAAAGTTGCTGAGATGGAAACCTATATGGATGCCCTGCGTAAAGAGGGTAACTCTATCGGTGCGAAGATCTCTGTTTCGGCAACCGGTGTGCCGGTCGGTCTGGGCGAGCCGATCTTTGATCGTCTGGACGCGGATCTTGCCCATGCGCTGATGAGCATCAACGCGGTGAAAGGGGTTGAGATCGGTGATGGTTTCGCCTGTGTTGAACAGAAGGGCACCGAGCATCGTGATGAGATGACACCGGAAGGCTTTCTGTCGAATCACGCTGGCGGCATCCTTGGGGGAATTTCTACCGGACAGGAGATCACGGCGCATATCGCGTTAAAGCCGACCTCCAGTCTGCGTCTGCCGGGCCGGAGTATCAACAGCCGTGGTGAAGAGATCGAAGTCGTTACTCAGGGTAGACATGATCCCTGCGTCGGTATCCGTGCGACACCGATTGCGGAAGCGATGATGGCCATCGTGCTGATGGATCACCTGTTGCGGAACCGGGCTCAAAATGCTGATGTTGAGTGTGAAACTCCGGTCTTAAAAGGTTAAAATTCAGAAATAGTTTTCTAACCCCTTTTTGCAGATCTGTTTCTGCAACCAAGGGGTTTTTGTTTTTAGTTGCGTGTAACTTTTTTTAACGACGGCGACATGCTCGCCTTTAGTTGTGGTGGATTTACTATGACAGTCTATAAAGAGACTCTTTACGATGGTTACGGTCAGGCGTTTGATGTGGAAGAGGTGCTGTTTGAACAGCAGACCGATTCCTGGCATCTGATTATTTTCCGTAACCCCAAATTCGGAACTGTTATGGCGCTGGATGGTATTATTCAGACCACAGAAAAAGATGAATTTATCTATCACGAGATGCTTACACATGTGCCGCTGATGGCCCACGGCAGTGCTAAGAAGGTGCTGATTATCGGTGGCGGTGATGGCGGTATGCTGCGCGAAGTGCTGAAGCACCCGAGCGTTGAGAGCGTCACACAGGTGGAGATTGATCAGGCGGTCATCGATATGTGTGTTGAGTATCTGCCGAATCACTCGCAGGGTGCCTATGATAACCCGCGTGCCAACATCGTGATTGGCGATGGTATCGATTATGTTTGTCAGACCGATGAGAAATACGATGTCATCATCTCTGACTGTACTGATCCGGTCGGTCCCGGTGAGGTCCTGTTCAGCAGTCGTTTCTATGAAGGTTGCAAGCGCTGCCTCAATGACGGAGGCATCTTCGTGGCCCAGAACGGTGTGGTCTATATGCAGCCTGAAGAGGTGGTAACCACCCGTCAGCGCCTCAGTCCCTATTTTGCTGATCAAACTTTCTATACCGCTGCGGTGCCCACCTATATTGGTGGTGCAATGACCTTTGCCTGGGGCTGCGATAATGCTGCTGCCCGGCAGCTGAGTGTGCAACAGATCGCCGAGCGCTTTAATGCCAGTGGTGTTAAAACCCGCTACTACAATCCGCAGATCCATGTGGGCAGCTTTGCACTGCCGCAGTATATTCTGGAGAAGCTGGGGGACGTCTGATTTCCCATATGAGTGGTATAGCGTATTAGTGCACAATGACAAAGATCCAGCGGTTGTAACAATCGGTGGATTTTTGTTTTTATGCCAGCACAGATGACAGGAGTCTGCTCAAATGACAATGAAACTGAATAGCTGATGTCACTCAATATCTATAGTCGTTTGTCAGGCTTCTACTTCTTTTACTTCTCCCTGTTGGGGGCTTTGGTGCCGTACTGGAGTCTCTATCTCAAGTCGTTTGGCTTTAATGCGCAAACGATTGGCAGCCTGATGGCTATTCTGATGGCGTCCCGCATTGTTGCCCCCAACATCTGGGGCTGGCTGGCCGATCGAACGGGTCAGCGCTTGCGAATTGTGCGCTATGGGGCATTTCTCACCTGCCTGATCTTTGTGCTGATCTTCTGGCAGGAGAGCGCGCTGGGGATTGCCCTGGTGATGACCGGTTTCAGTTTCTTCTGGAATGCGGTGTTGCCCCAGTTTGAGGTGTTGACCCTCAGCCATCTGCAAGGGCGTGAGCAGCTCTACAGCCGGATACGTTTGTGGGGCTCCGTCGGATTCATTATTGCCGTCATGGGGATTGGCTGGTTGCTGGATCTGGTGAGTATACGCTGGTTGCCCTGGGTGATGCTGGGGCTGATGGTGATGATCTGGATATCATCGTTGTTTGTTGAAGCGAATCCCGCACCGCGTCAGACTGATGAAAGTGGTTTTGTGCAGCAATTGCTGCGGCCACAGGTGCTGGTGTTTTTCCTGATCTGTCTGCTGATTCAGTTCAGTCACGGACCCTATTACACGTTTTACTCGGTGCTGATGGACCGTCTGGGTTACAGCCGTACCGAGATCGGTCTGCTCTGGTCGGTCGGGGTGGTGGCAGAAGTACTGATCTTTATTCTGATGCCTAAACTGATCGCCGGTCTGGGGTTACGTAAATTGATGATCATCAGCTTGCTGTTGTGCGTAGTGCGCTGGCTGCTGATTGGTCTGATACCCGAAATTCTGCCACTGATGCTGTTTGCTCAGACACTGCATGCAGTGAGTTTCGGGGTGTTGCACGCCGTAGGTATCGCGCTGGTGCATCACTATTTTTCCCCCTCCAATCATGGTCAGGGGCAGGCGATGTTCAGCAGTTTTGGCTTTGGTGTTGGCGGCGCGCTGGGGGCTTTGTGCAGCGGTTTAATGTGGGAAACCCTGGGTGCAGCCGCAACATTCAGTGTTGCCGCAGCGGCTGTTTTAATCGCGGCTGTGTGCGCAACTATTTGGATAAAACCGGAAAATTGTGCAGAAACGAATCGGTAAATTTGTTTTGCACCGCAGTTGGTATAGTATTAGATTAACAGCAGTTAAGTAATTGAATCACCATTATGCAGTTTACTCAGGTGTTGTTATCGCAGGTGATGATTTCTGACGGATAAACATATCCGGCTGAGGAGATGTGCTGATGAATTTTAAAGTCGATGTAGAGATGACACCCGAAGAGCTCCGTAAGGTGCTGGGGTTGCCGGATGTCGAATCGTTTCAGAAAGAGATGATGAGTAAAATTCAGGAGCGAATGGATGCCGGGGTGGATGGTTATGATCCCCTGACGCTATTCCAGCCCTATATGGCCAGTGGGCTTGGTTCGATGGATGCCATTCAGAAGATGCTGCTGAATATGATGACTTCATACACCAGCAGCAGTAAAAACGCAGATAAAAACAAATAATACTCCCTCCTGCCACACTGCAGCAGAGTGCCGGACAGGAGCAAAACAGGTAGAGAGAGACTATTTTGAGAATTCTCAGAAAATACACAAATCGCCGTTTGTACGATACATCCCGCAGCTGTTACATCACGCTTGAAGATGTGAAGCAACTGGTGTTGAGTCAGGAAAATTTTCAGGTTCAGGATTCTAAAACCGGAGCAGATCTCACCCGTAATATATTGCTGCAGATTATCAGTGAACAGGAAGCGCTGGGCCATGGAACGCTGCTGACCAACCAGGTGCTGCAGCAACTGATCCGTTTCTACGGTGACAGCATGCAGGGGATGATGAGCCAGTATCTGGAGCAGAGTATTGCGACCTTTATCGATCAGCAGGAACGCATCCGTGAACAGATGCAGAATATGATCGGTGCCGCCAACCCGCTGAATATGATGAACAAGATCGCCGATCAGAACATGGCGATGTGGAATATTTTCACGCCTCCGGGCGGTGAAAAATCGTCTGATAATCCCGCCAGCAATGATGCCGGGCCATCTAAAGAAGATAAGTAGACCGGCTTTGATTCGATCAGCCCGCTAATGATCCTGATAGGTCTTAGCGGGTTTTTAATGCCTGTTCTGAATCTCACTGGCCAGAATAGAGTCTGCATCCAGGGTATTGATCGCGATCTCTCTGTTCGCCGGGATCTCCCCGGTCAGTTGCAATGCCTGGTAGCGCATACAGCACACCCGCAGGAACGAGGTAAAGTTGCCCAGATCATGCCCCGCATCGATCGATTCATGATACAGGCGGGTGAGCATCTGCGGGATATTCATATGATCCCGTGCGGCGATCTCCTCCAGCGTGTTCCAGAAATAGTTTTCCAGCCGCACACTGGTGACCATGCCATCGATCCGCAGCGAACGGGTACTGCTCTTCCAGAGATCTGGGTTGGCATTGATAAACAGTTTGCACATCGCTGTTTCCTGTCTTGCCGATTACTGTTGTTGTCAGGCGTTATTCGGGTCAATAAAAAGACCGCATGGAGAGGATCGTTACCGATCCGTAACCTGAGTATAGCTGTTTATGGAACAGCCGAAGGCAAACGATGCCGATCGCCTTCGGCCCTGTTTAGAAAGCTGCGTAGGCGGTTAATTCAGCAGCGCCATAAACTGTGCCAGCCAGGCGGGGTGAGCCGGCCAGGCCGGTGCCGTCACCAGATTACCATCGGTGACTGCTGCATCGATGGCGATCTCTGCATAGACTCCCCCAGACTGATTCACTTCCGGCATACAGGCTGGATAAGCGGAACACTTTCTGCCTTCCAGTACCCCTGCTGCCGCCAGCAGCTGAGCACCGTGACAGATCGCCGCGACCGGTTTATTGGTAGTAAAGAAATGGCGCACCATGGCCAATACTTCAGGGTTGAGTCGCAGGTATTCCGGTGCCCGGCCGCCGGGAATAACCAGCGCGTCATAATCTGCCGGATCGATATCGGCAAAGGTCGCGTTCAGGGTAAAGTTGTGGCCGCGTTTTTCGCTATAGGTCTGATCGCCCTCAAAATCATGGATCGCGGTCGCAACAGTGTCACCGCTGGCTTTGTCCGGGCAGACTGCATCAACCTGATGGCCCACAGCCAGTAATGTCTGAAAAGGCACCATGGTTTCATAGTCTTCGGTAAAATCACCGGTGATCATCAGAATCTTCTTATTACTCATAACGTACTCCCAGCGGTTGCTGATTGTTTTTATATCTCAGAAGGTACGGGTTACAAGGTAGCAGCCCCCGCGCAGCAGATGGTATTAGAGGAATACTACAGTGCAACTTTACCGCAGAGGGGAGGCACAATCGATCTGTTCTGAAACGGTTGCCGATCAGCCATCTGATTCATCCCTCTGTTTGCACCACATACATAAAATAAGCCGGCCGTTGCGGGGCCGGCTTAAGCAGCAGTGATGGACTACTATCATCTCCGGGGTCAGATATACCGGCGACGTTTGAAGGACACGGTCTCTTTATAGTCCTGCATCGAGCTGACCTTGCGGATATCGGCCCAGGTCCCTTTGTAATAGGGGATATAGTTCCGGTCGGTCCAGCTGGTGACGACATCGCCCACATTGCCGTTGAAGTACCCGAACATCATGAAGGTGTGGTCTGGCTTCATGTCCGGTTCCAGATACGCCATGGCAAAGGTGGAGCCGAAATCGTTGAACACCTCGACCACGTCGCCTGACTCGATCCCCAGCTCTTTGGCATCTGCCGGGTTGAGTTCAATCGGTGCCATGGGATAGCGCCTGGTGCGAAAGTCGACGCGCTGATCGTGGTAGGCGGTCTGCCAGATATGATTGGTACGGCCGTTGTTAATCCAGAACCGGTATTTTTTACGCTGGGATTCAACCATCTCCGGCAGACCGGTCCACTCGGCAGGCAGGAAGTGTGCTTTGCCATCGGCGGTGCTGAATTTATAGTCGGTATAGACCATCTCAGTGCCGATCAGCCGGTTGTCCCTGTACTCCCTGACAGGCAGCTGTACGCCGTTGTTGCCCTGCTGGCGCAGCCGGTCATAGGTGACCAGATGCCCGGTTGCACCTCCCTGGCTGTCGATACCTTCGGGATTACGGAAACCATCGTTGAAGGAATCCTCCTCGGTTTTCCAGTCGAAGCCGGAGAATCGCTGAGCCATCGTCTTGTTACCTTCCTTCTCGTACAGCGCTTTGATGCTGTTGGCAATTTCGGCTGCTATCAGACAGTCGGGTTTGGCCGTCCCCGGAGGGTCCATGAACTTCTCCGATAGACGCATGCGCCGTTCACCGTTCATCGAGGTAAGATTCATCTCCCCCGGATGAGCTGCTGGCAGCATCAGGTGAGATGCCTGAGCGAACTTAGTCGGGTAGAGATCGATGGTGGTGATGAATAATCCGCCGCGGTTAGTGACTGCGTCAAAGATGGCGTCGACCATGCTATCTACGCCGCGACCGCGCACCTGCGCCAGCGCATCACGAACGATGTTTGCCCGGCGGTATAACGTCTGACGATATTCCTGAGCGTTCAGCGTGGACTGGAAAGCGTTGCAGGCCCACACGGTGAGCATCTTGCCATTACCTTTGATAATCTCCTGGTCGATGTAGACCGGCCGCTTACCAGGATAGGGCGGACGTGCATAGCCCTCCTGGTGGCCACCGAGACGACAGACGCCGGTGCCACGACGACCCACGTTGTGGGTGGCCAGCACCAGATCTACCAGTGCGGACTGAATACGATAGTTGTCGTTGCCCCAGATAATACCCTTTTCATACAGGTGAGCGGTGCGTGGATGGTGGCCGGACTGCTTCGGCTTATAGGCCCAGTCGGCAGCTTTCTCCAGATCCTCAACCGACACGCCGGTGATCCAGGAACACTCCTTCAGGCTCATATGGTTGGCCTTCAGGGCTTCATCGAAGCCGGTGGTGTGCTGGGCGATGAAATCCTGATCGTGCCAGCCCTTGTCTACCACGTAGGTCAGCAGACCGTTGAACAGTGCGGTATCGGTACCCGGGTTGATCTGCAGGTGCAGCACCCGGTCCCGGGCGTTAGTCTCGCAGATGGCCGTGGTCAGGGAGCGGCGTGGATCCACCAGAATAAAGCGTCCATTATCCACTGTTTCCTCTTTGAACCACTGTTTCTTTTTATTCAGGCTGGCGCCCGTCAGGTTTGGCAGGGCGTGGGCGAGAAAGTAGTTGGTCTGGGTCTCGTAGGCATTGGCACCGATGAAGATGATGGTGTCTGCCAGCTCGCTGTCCTCATAGCTATTATTCAGCTCGCCGATGCCCATGTCGCGGGTGGCGTGACACTCCGAGTTGTAAGCCGGGCGATTATGGATACGCACCATCCGGGTTTTGAGGGCAGAGAACATTAGCTTACCGCTGCCCCAGGTGTTCTCGAAGCCGCCCCCGGCACCGCCATGGTCGAAGGCGTTAAACATGATTGAATCGGGACCGAAGGTGTCCAGCATGCGTTTGGTTACCCCGGCGTAGACCGCCATGGCTTCGTCCCAGCTGACATCCACCCAGTCATCTCCGGTGAACAGGCGCGGATACTTGAGGCGGTCGCGGGTGACTCCATCGGCGTTATACATAATCGTGGCCATCTGACCACCGCGGGTGGAGGTCAGGCCCTGATTGACCACGCATTCCCTGTCCGGCTGAATCATGATGTTATATTTTTTTCCGCCATCTTCCACCACGTTAACCATGGCCGGGGTCATGGTGCCGGAGAGTGGCGGTTGTTGACTGCGGAAATCCCTGCCCAGAGCATTCTCGTTTGGTGCACGGCCACCCTCGGCTCCATGGGGCCATTTGTATACATGGTAGCCACAGCCGACGATACAGAAATGACAGGTCATATTGGTTTTCTGCGCACCCGCCGGGGGCAGTGGTACGCGATCTTTGTTATGTGACATGGTACTCGCCTCCGGGTTAGAGAATGTTAGCCTGACGGCCGAAGATCAGACCATCAACACCAACAGCAGTTACCGAATCGCTACTGGTATCGTATTCCAGACGAATCTTAGGCAGGTTCTCAGTTGCCTGGCCGGTGACCATCTGGCCCATCTTCTCGCTGTCGAACACACTAAAGTGGCAGGGGCACTTGAAGTCCCGTGACGCCGGGTCATAACTGACCGGACACCCCATATGGGTGCACAGGGTGCTGTAGGCAACGATATCCATATTGGGCCCGACACCGCCGGGCACGGGGTGTCCCATGCGAATCACCACGCAGGGAGAACTCTCATCGGGATAGTTGAAATGCACCACCTTGTTCTGTGGCAGGGATTGGGCCTTGGCAACGGCCGTTTGCGGGTAGGGCAGCGTAGTCGCCCCAGGGTTATAGGACTCAGGCGTAGCAAGCGCGCTGGTGGGCGTCATCGACGCCACCCCCGCGGCAACACCTGCTCCGCCCAGCTTAATAAAGTCGCGTCGATTGAGTTGATTCATAATAATCCTCTCCTCAAATGGGTTTCAGTTTTTGTTTTTGTTATATGCCAGTTCCCCCCACCGACTGAGCCTGTAAAGTATAGGCAAGAATTATAAAAACCATGTAAAAAGTAAGTGTTATGGGGTGGTGGCTGTTGATGACATAAAAAGTTACAAGACAAGGGGTTCTGGTTCAGTAACGCAGAACCAGAAGTGGGAGACCGTGTACATAGCGTGTCAAATTGCTGATTCCAATCTTTGTATTCGAATAGAAAATCCCCTACTATCATGAGATTAACCGCTATAAAACAACGGATTATTCGTCGATGGAACAGACTCTATGGCTGCCTGATACAGGGTCAACAGCATCTATTTTTAGCCTTTCAAACTTTCTCCGACGGCTTTGTAGCAGACAACATCTTTACGACCTAAGCCTGTGCGCGTACCTTCCTGAGATTAACACCTTCCCCTTTATCCAATACAGCGTCATCGGCGCGGTGGTGGATAATGTATCCAGCGATGCTACCGCCGATGAAAATCGCGGGTTAATCTACAAAGCCAGATTATTGATGAATAAAAGCACCCTCTGGGTGAATGGTCGCGAAGTGAATCTGGTGCCGGGTATGAGTGTTAGTGCTGAGGTGAAAACTGGAAAGCGCTATTTGATTGAATATGTGCTGACGCCGTTGCTGAGATATAAGAATGAGAGTGTAAGGGAGAGGTGAATATGAAAGGCAATAAACAATCAATTATTGATAAAAATATTTTATGTCGTTATAGGGGGAAAGGTCTTTGATATTTATAGAGTATGCTCTGATTTTTATCTGTGTTATTGGGTTTGTTTTTGTATACCTTCTCTCAAAGAAGAAAGGAGTATTGATTACTGTTTTAGCTGCTGCTATGTTTTTTTTAATAGCTCGTTCTTTTTGGAGTTATATTTTTCATTTTAAATCTGAGCGATACTCTTTTGAGGTTTACGGCTGTTTAAAAAATTTCGAAAAAAAAGGTTTGATAAAGGCTCGCCAGTGGTTAATGTCTTTGTAGATGGAAGTGTGTTGTATTTAAAATCGGCTTACTATGATTTTGAAGGGGGTGACTTTTATTTTAATGCGGTAAATAAATGCTATAAAGTTAGATTTATTGAACTTTACAATACTAAGTATTTAATTGGCTTATCAGAATGATTTGAATTAAAGGGGTCAAAGCCTGTGGCATCCCCACGAATTTTCAATAAATAAAAAATAGTTAGCTTAAGAAGGGAACGTTCATAGCCCTTGGTGATCAATTATTTCGCCAAAAACAAATTACCGCCAGAGCTATGAACGCGACCACTATATTGAACAAAATCATCCCTTTTGTCAGCCCT
>NZ_JAFFZO010000042.1 GCF_016924145.1 Amphritea pacifica
GGATCAAAGGTTTCAACTTACTGACCCTGGTAGTCAATAATGTTGAGTTCAAGGATGGAGAACAGGTAAGGGATCAATCAGATAGGAATGCCGCCTGATCCCATACACCAGATTTGACAATAACTCTATTTATGCGGATAAAAGCTAAACCCGGGTGACTTTGTATACCGCTTTGAGCGCTTTGAGCTTGCGCATCACTTTCGCTAAGTGGACTCTGTCTTTAACCGTCAGGTCTATGTGGACGGTATTGAGGGCATCGTCTGTTTCGGTGATATCTATTTTCAGAACGTTTGCACTGGCACCGGATGCGGTGGTTGCCAGCGTGGCGATAAGGCCGCGCTTAGGCTCGACTTTGAGGTCCAGATTGACGATGAATTCTTCATCGATGCTGTTAGACCATTCCAGATAGACACACTTCTCAGCATCGTCTTTCATAAAAGCGATATTACGGCAGTCGGTGCGGTGGATAACCAGGCCGCGGCCGGTACTGATATGCCCGGTAATGCTATCGCCCGGAATAGGGCCGCAGCAGCGCGCGTAGTGCAGTACCATCCCTTCGGTACCACGGATAGCCAGAGTTGCCTTATTGCTGTCAGGGAGCTCCTGAGGCTCATCCTCTTCATGCTCAACCGGGCGTAGCCGTCGGGCTACGACATAGGCCATACGGTTACCCATGCCGATATCCTGAAGCAGTTCGTCCAGTGATTTCAGTTCCGCTTCCTGTAACACAGTAGCCAGAGCTGCTGGATCGATCTCTTCTATGCTTGAACCGTAGTTAGACAGGAACTGAGTTAACAGTCGCCGGCCGAGTTCAATCGATTCTCCGCGATGCTGCACCTTGATAAAGTGGCGGATAGCGGAACGGGCTTTGCCGGTGATAACAAAGTTAAGCCAGGCCATATTGGGCTGGGCGCTGGGGGTGGTAATTATCTCGACTGTCTGGCCGCTGTGCAGAGGCTGTGACAGGGGGGCTAAGCGGCGATTGATGCGACAGGATACACAGGAGTTGCCGATATCCGTATGGACTGCATAGGCAAAATCAACGGCAGTGGCACCCTGGGGTAGTTCAAAGATCCGCCCCTTAGGTGAGAAGACGTAGACTTCATCAGGGAACAGGTCGGTTTTAACGGTTTCGATGAACTCCATCGAGTTACCGGCCCGTTTCTGCATCTCCAACAGTCCCTGCACCCATTTACGCGCCCGGTTGTAGCCATCAATTGCTGAACTTGAGTCACCGTAGATTTTATAATGACTGTGTTCGGCGATCCCCTGACTGGCCACGGCATCCATCTCTTTAGTACGGATCTGTACTTCAATGGTGATATCCCTGGCACCAAACAGGTCGGTGTGCAGTGACTGATAACCGTTGGCTTTGGGAATGGCAACGTAATCCTTGAAGCGTCCCGGCACTGGCTTATACAGGTTGTGTACAATTCCCAGGGCACGATAACAGTCGTCTACGGATTCAGTGACAATCCGGAAAGCAAATACATCCATGATCTCGGCAAAGGATTTACCCTTGGTTTTCATCTTGCTGTAGATGCTGTAGAGGTGTTTTTCCCTGCCAGAAACCGTACCGGGGAGGCCCTCCTGTTTAAGCCGGTTACGGATCGCTTCCTCTATGGAGGTGATGACATCTTTGCGCTGCCCCCGCGCCTGTACCACAGCCCGGCGGATATATTTGGCCCGCATCGGGTGGTATGACTGAAATGCCAGGTCTTCGAGTTCGAGTTGCAGATCACGCATGCCTAAACGGGCGGCAACCGGAGCGTATATATCGAGGGTTTCACGGGCGATACGTCGCTGTTTTTCTGGCGGCATAGCGCCGAGGGTGCGCATGTTATGCAGGCGGTCAGCGAGTTTGACCAGTATTACCCGGATATCAACCGCCATCGCCAGTACCATCTTTTGAAAGTTCTCCGCCTGCGCTTCGGCGCGGGTTTCAAACTCCAGATGGGTCAGTTTACTGACACCATCAACGATATCAGCGACAACTGTGCCAAACTGGCCTTCGAGGCCATCCCGGGAAACCGCCGTATCTTCGATCACATCATGCAGCATGGCCGCCATCAGACTCTGATGATCCATATGCATTCCGGCAAGAATTGAGGCTACTGCAAGGGGGTGGGTAACGTAGGGTTCACCGCTTTTACGGCGCTGCCCGTCATGGGCTTGTTCAGCATAATAATACGCACGTCTGACCAGCTTGATCTGTTGCAGATCAAGGTAGCCGGTCAGACGATCAGAAAGCGCATCAACAGTTGGCATCAATTACTCCTATGCCTCTAGCGTAGTCAGATTTCTCAGGACTACAAAAAACAGAAACTATAGTGATGATGCCTTATTCGGACGGATTGAAAAAGAGTTAATCTTCTTCCCGTTCATCCAAAATGCTTACGTCGATATACTGTTCTGCGATTTCACGCAGAGCAACGACTGTAGGCTTGTCATTTTCCCATTCAACTTTTGGGTCTTTACCACCCGTGGCGATCTGACGAGCACGCTTAGAAGCGATCATTACCAATTCAAAACGGTTGTCTACATGTTCAAGACAATCTTCAACAGTTACGCGAGCCATTTAGCGACCTCGGATATAGGATTCAGTCATTCAGGCCAACAAGTTTAAGACCTGATTCGGAGAGCCGGCCAGTCTACCTGAGCCGATCTATTCTGACAAGAGTCCGGTTAGCATTGCGGCATGCTTTTGTTGTTGCCGTCTGAGTTCCAGCCGGCGGGCAGTGAAGACGGACTGCAGTTCCTGCAATGCGGTATCAAAATTGTCATTGACCAGCAGATATTGATATTCACGGTAGTGACGTATCTCATTAAGGGCTTCTGACATGCGGTGATTAATGGTCTCTTCAGAATCGGTGCCACGACCGATGAGGCGTTTACGCAATTCGGTAATGGAGGGGGGCAGGATAAACAGGGAGACGCAGTCAGGCATCTGTTGGCGAACCTGTTGCGCGCCCTGCCAGTCGATCTCCAGAATGACATCCATTCCCTGTGATAGCTGTTCCTCAACCCATATCCTGGAGGTGCCATATTTATTGGTGAAGACGTTGGCGTATTCCAGAAACTGACCTTTCTGAATTTTAGCGTCAAAGGTTTCCATGGTGACAAAGTTATAATCTTTACCATCGGTTTCGCCTGGACGTATCGGGCGGGTTGTGTGGGATACCGAGACGCGAACCTGAGTGTCCTGCGCTAGCAGGGCTTTTACCAAGCTGGTTTTACCGGCGCCGGAGGGGGCTGAGATAACATACAGGGTTCCTAACTGGGTCATAAGTCTGGTCGCTTTTCCGGGCTGTTATTTCACCGTTAATGACGGCATAAAATCTGAGGGGGAGAGTATAGCGCTTTCGCCCACGATAGAGTATTCGCTGGGTGGAAAATAGCCGCTTATCGGGGATTTTTACGTTGCACTGGTAGCGGTTTTTCAGCGCTGTTCAGAGGTGTCTGTTTAGGGCCACCGGAGTGGTCAGCGTTGTGATTGCTGATCAGTTGCGTGGTTTCAGGTCATCGGCGATATTGGGGTCTGCCAGAGAGAGTCGCCTCAGACCTGAATGCATCAGATGTCTGGTTGAGCTAGTCTACCCATTCAGGGCAAACCAGCACTGACCAAACTGCATATGCAGGTTCGCAAAGCTTAGCTGCAGGTCATTGAGGTAATCGCTGAAGCTTTCATCCAGCTCGCCGGGTTCCCCGGCCAGTAAGGTTTTGAGCTTCGCCAGTTCCTTTATTTCACAGGCCGGCAGCAGATCGACGGCCGCTGCTATCTGATCAGCACAGAAGGTGATTGAGCGGGGGAAATGTTTATCGTGTAACAGAAACTGGCACACCCGGGTTCCCTCAACCGTGGCCCGCATGGTGCGCCGGTAGTTCATGGCGCCATCGCATGACCGTAATACATTCCCCCAGATGATTTGCGAGGGATCAAGATCCTGTTCTACATCGCTACTGCTCAGCTGCGCGGTAATACCTGCATCAAGGATACGGCTGGCCATATCGGCTCTCTCCAGGTTGCGGCCCAGGCGGATAAACTGCCAGGCTGCATCTTTGCTCATGTTGTCGGCCAGAAGACCGTTGATCTGTTGACAGCCCTTAATCACATTATCAAGGAAGCCGTGACGATTGGTACGGTTGATACCATCGCGAATATGTTCTGATACATACATGCACAGCTCATTGATCAGTTCCCACAGTGGCAGGGGTAAGACATCCCGGCTGGTGCGCACGTTCTCCCGGGCCATCAGCAGGCTGGATGACATTGAGTTTGGGTTGGTGCTGTCCGCTAACAGCAGTTTGACAACATTTTTCTCATCCTTGACGGTATAACGTGCATTAAATACATCTTCCGATGAGTTGATGACCACCAGATTGAACCAACTGATATTGATTGAGCGGGGCAGGTCAAACAGGAGGTTGTCGTACACTCCGACCATCCGGGCAGTATTTTCAGCTCGCTCGATATAGCGGGAGAACCAGTACATCCGTTCAGCAACTTTAGATAGCATTAGCGTTTCTCCTCAACAATCCAGGTATCTTTACTACCGCCACCCTGAGATGAGTTAACCACCAGAGAACCTTTTTTCATCGCTACCCGGGTAAGGCCGCCGGTGGTGACAAACAGGTTTTTACCCTGAAGAATAAAGGGCCGCAGATCCAGATGGCGGGGTTCCGGTGTCGAACCGCACAGGGTGGGGGCGGTTGACAGGCTCAGGGTTGGCTGAGCGATGTAGTTACGTGGATTTTTACTGATCAGTGTGGCGAACTGTTCCTGCTCTTTTTTGGTTGAGTGGGGGCCGACCAGCATGCCGTAACCGCCGGATTCATTCGCGGGCTTGACCACCAGCTTATCCAGATTTTCCAGCACGTACTGACGCTGCTCCGGGTCGGAGCAGAGGAAGGTCTCTACGTTTGGCAGCAGAGGCTCTTCCTGCAGGTAGTAACGGATGATATCGGGGACATAAGCATAGACCACCTTATCATCGGCAACCCCAGCACCGGGCGCATTGGCCAGCGCTACATTGCCCGCTTTCCATGCCCGCATCAGGCCGGGAACACCCAGCATTGAGTCTTCTCTGAAGGTCTCGGGATCAAGAAACTCGTCATCGATACGGCGATAGATCACATCAACCTGTTCCAGACCGCTGATGGTTTTCATATAGACACAATCGTCATCTTCCACCACAAGGTCGCTGCCTTCGACCAGTTCTGCGCCCATTTGTTGCGCCAGAAAGGCATGCTCAAAATAGGCAGAGTTGAATATTCCCGGGGTCAGGACGACGATCTCAGGCTGGGGGATATCCCGTGGTGAAAGTGACGCCAGCATATCAAACAGGTGAGCCGGGTAGTTATTCACCGGCAGAATAGAGTCTTTGGAGAACAGCTCCGGCAGAACCCGTTTGGTGATCTCCCGGTTTTCAATCATGTAAGACACGCCGGAGGGCACCCGAAGGTTATCTTCCAGTACATAAAACTGGCCATCCAGATCGCGGACCAGATCAGTACCGCAGATATTTGCCCAGACACCATGAGGCGGGGTAACCCCGACACACTCAGGGCGAAAATTTTTGGATTTCAGGACGATTTCAGCAGGAATGACGCCGTCTTTGATGATCTCTTGCTCATGGTAGAGATCGTTGATAAACATATTCAGCGCTTTGAGTCGTTGTTTCAGACCTTTGGCGGTTTTCTCCCAGTGTGACGCTGAAATGGTGCGTGGAATGATGTCAAAAGGCCAGGCGCGGTCAATATTGCCCTCTTCGGTGTAAACGGTAAAGCTGACACCCATCTCCTGAATGGTTGATTCGGCCATCTCTTTGCGTTTATTTATCTCAGCTGTGCTTAAAGAGCCAAGGTAGTTTACCAGCCGGGTCGCCGGCTCCCTTGGGGAGCAGTCTTCTGCGATCAGTTCATCATAAAAGTTGCCGGTGGAATACTCTGTCCAGTCGATACTCATGTAGATACCCTCGGTTCCAGGAACCTTGTTGCACTTTTCTTGTGCGCCCTTGAGCGGCCAATTCAACCATGCCATATAACAGTGCAATATAGCACTAAAAATTATCTGGAATGGTTGAAAACACTTGCTATGAAAATTTAGCAATATGCAGGCCACAAGCTAACAGAAACTGTTGTATACCGCTTTGAAACAAACAATTAGGGCATATGCCGGGTATCGGTCATAGACCTCAATTAAGGGGACTGTGTCAGTGGCGAGGCTTTACTGCCAGTCAAGATCACAGCAGTAAACCTGCACGTGGTTACCCGCTTGAATCGCCTGTGACAGGGTGACACACATGCGCGAGTCGGCAACGGAAAGGTAGGGGTCACTAATAATGGTGGTGCCGGGCTGATCAATGGCCAGGTAGTGATAGGGACGGTGAGACCAATTGCCCTTGTCACCGCACAGAAGCGGCGCAAAGCGCAGCTCTATCTGTTGCCTTGGATGGAACGGATTCAGTGTACTGCTGGTCTGATGGCCGTTTTCATCCAGCAGAAAGCAGCGCACCGCGCGGGGGTCTTGAAAAAGTGGAGTACCGCTTTGCGGCAGGCTTTCATGGAGGATGAAGTCATCCAGTGCCTGTTGAAAAAGGTGCTTGATATGCCCCATATTGTCTGACTGAGCTTTAAACTGCATCGAGCGCTGATCCCGCTGTCTGAACAGCAGTTGGTCGATGATGTCGTAAGCGGTGTTCTCTGTTAACAGCCAGGGGGCAGGGCGGGCGAAATAAAAGCCCTGCATCATATCCGCATTTGCGGCGATTGCTGCGGTTGCTTCTGCTTCCGTTTCAACCCCCTCAACCACCACCAGACTCCCGGTTTGGTGCAGCAAAGAGATTATTCCCGAGAGAATACTGGCCGCCCGTTTGCTTTGCGCGGCTTCGCGGATCAGGTTTCGGTCGAGTTTGACGATATCGGGTTGCAGTTGCCAGATACGATCAAAGTTTGAGTGGCCAGCGCCGAAGTCGTCAATGGCGATCAGGCAGTTTAGCTGATGAATATAATCGATATAGTTTTTAAGGCGCCCGGTGTCTTTGACTTCGTTTTCCAGAATTTCAATAACCAGCCGGTGCGCGGCTAACCCCGAGTCTTCTAACAGTTGCTGGGTGAACCCATTTTGCGGGTTCTCACAGATCAGCGATTGCGCGTTGAGGTTTACGAACAGCCACTCATTGTTGACACTCTGAGGGATGAAATTTTGCACATGCAGCGTGCGGCAAAGCCGGTCAAGTGTCAGCATCTGAGAGCTGTTCTGAGGTAATGACAGCAGCTCTACTGGCGGGATTGATAAGCCCTGCGCAGATCGGGCTCGGATCAGCCCCTCATAGCCGATAGGGCGTCGATGCGCGACGCTGTAGATCGGCTGAAAAAAGCTTGAAAGCGAGTAGTTCCGATACTGGCCGGAGGAAACGAGGCACTCCGCTATCTGATTTTTTTCTGACTGACCCGCCGAGCGGGTTACCGCTTCGTATGGCGTGTCAGATCGCTTTGGTAACATGCTGTAAATCCTTTAACGCAGCATCCATCAGCCCCAGAAGGTCATTAATCGCGATGGTTGCCTGTTCGAAGTAGAGTTTGGCGTCTATTTGAGGGCGATCGCAGTTTAGCAGATCCTGCTCCAGGCATAACAGGAAACTATTCACGGTTGCCTGTGATTGTTGCAGATTAAGGTGGTCTGTTTTGCTTTGTTTCAGCGCGGTAAAAGCGGTTAACGATAGCTGTCTGATTTTCGCATGCAGAAATCTCAGACGTACTCTCTGAGCAGCGCTGCTGGATCCTGCTGCTGCGATGCCGGTGCCAAGAGCCCGTGCCTGGCCGGTCCATTCTGCGGTTTGCACCACTTCCCGCCAGATGCTCTGCAGATAGTTCATCTCTTTGGGGCAGGAGCTCAGATCCAGTTCACTGGCTATATCCTCGATCAGAAAGATGGTGTTGCGGATCAGGTCATGATGATTGAGCAGATTGGCGGCTGCAGACGTTGTGCTCTGGCAAATCTGTTGCCACTGAGTAGTCAGTCTATGCCATTGCGTCTGATATCGTGTGCTCTGTCGTCGGGCTTTGGATATATGGGTTTCGAGCTGTTTTCTGGTGATATCCAGATCAGTCTGGAGGCTGTGGTCTCCTGAAAGCAGACCGGTGCTTAGTCCCCGATGCCGCTGAAAGTCCGCCAGCAGAAGCCGGAGTAACGCCAGTTGCTTAATGCCTGAGGTCAACTGGCGGCGTTGCTGTTTTCGCATCCGCAGGTGCAAGATAAAAAAGATGGCAGCAAGGCCCGTTAGTAGCAGGATACCGGTTAATCCTGGCCACTCTGGATAGAAAAATCCGGTCATCCTGATTACCCCGTCAGCTGTGTCAGATGGTGAGCGATGGTTCGTGCCTGGGCCGCAGCCTTGAGATTATCCCTGTTGCCCTGAGAGACCCGTTCAGCCAGAGCAGCTATTTCGGCAACCGCCAGGCTTTGTTGTTCTGTGCTGACGGCAACCTGTATAACCTGTTCAGTTAACGCCTGCGTACGACCACAAACGCTATCGAGTTGTGAGCGAACCCGCTCCGAACGCTGCAGGCTCTGGTTGGCGCTGGCAGACAGGCGGGACATTTTTTCACCGGTAGAGGCGATATGGTGCTGTACAGACTCAATCTTGCGGGTGATTTCTGCCGCCGATTCCTGGCTGTGACGAGCCAGGTTGCGGACCTCATCTGCGACGACGGCGAAACCTTTTCCACTGGCTCCGGCCCGTGCCGCTTCGATGGCGGCATTCAGGGAGAGCAGGTTGGTCTGATCGGCAATACCCTGAATCACCCCCGACATTTTGTTGATCGCTTCGGAGTTTGCACTCAGTTCGCGCATCAGCGCATTGGTGGCAAGTGCCTGTTCTGCTATATCGGCAACAGTGGCAACCAGCTCATTTAACTGCTGAATACTTTCTTCAAGCTGGGTACTGGCATCCAGACTGGTGTGCCGGGAGGCATCTGCCAGTTGGGTAACCTCATTGATGCTGACATTCAGTTCTTCAACCGCCGCTGCCGCTGTGCCGGCGGCGTCACTTTGTTGTTCCGCGCTGCGAGTGACGCTGACGGCGCTTTGTTCCAGTTCCTGTGAAGAGTGGGAGATCTCATCCAGCCGCTGTTGCAGTAGCTGTTGTTTTCGGCCTGATGCTCTCAGCAACTGCTGAAACTGACGAAACAGTGGCTGTATCAGTAACCCACCCGTACAGTCAGATTGTTCTGCGGACGTTCTATCACTGAGGTGATCAACTTCTGTCAGAAGCAATCCGAGTGTCGCGCAGCCAAGGTATCCGGTTAATAGTAAGGGCCAGACAGGGGGATTGGGTAGTATCAGGAATAAACCTAAGCCGGACAGCGTGGTGGCTGAAAGTAGCACGATCACTCCTTTGATTCCAACCTGATATAACAATAAAAATACCGGATAGGTTAACCACTGCATTGAACTCTCTCCCTCTGAAACAAAAAAAGCCCCTATTAGTCATCAGAGAGAGGACTAAAGGAGGCTTCATTGCCATACCAAAACTTTGCCAGAAATAGAAAGCAAAAAGTGAGCCGCTTTATGGGAATAGCTGAATAATCAGTACTTTTGGCAAAAATGTGTTTAGCGACAGCTATTTTTGCCCCCTTAACTACCGGTGAATCATTGTTGTGGGCAAAAATGGTGCGATCAGATGGTTTGATTATTCATTGGATGTTGCTCTTGTGGTTGTGCTGGCAACCTGCTTCGCTACCTGCTTTTCGGCAAACCGGTTTATCGGCTCAAAATCAGGCAGGGGGAAGGGGATATATGGGTTTAATCGCGAAGAGAAATAGACCGACAGGCGGGAGGAGCCTGCCGCAGCTTCCCCCCTGCGGTGAAAGCCGGAGGTGTCGGCAATCACCAGCGTATTGGCGGGAACGTCAAATGTCTGAATATGCAAAAGATCCAGTGAGGCCAGTTCACTCTCTGCAATGCGCAATGATCCTCGCGCCGCATAGCGTTCATTCAGCTGCCGCCCCTGAATGCTTTGTCGGTACTCCCAGCAAAGCCGTTTCAGCGTTAACCGGTGAGAACCTTCGACATACTGGAAGGGGCCTTTGTCGGCCGTGACATCCTCAAGAAACAACCAGGCTTTCATCGTTGGATGAAAGGTATCTGAATGGAAGTGTTTCTGCGGGTCGTCGTTAACTTCACCGCCGCGGTTGCAGACACGCAGGAAGTGGGGCCAGGGACGGATAGCGGTTGAAGCCACGTAAGTCAGAAGATCTCTTATTGAGGATGACTCGCACAGCATTCTGGCTGCAGGAAGCTGCTTCAGAGCCTCCTGATCAAGGAAAGCGATCCGGGTGGTAGTATCGCCCTGAATAAACGCCCGAATCTCTGGCCAGCAGTGCTCGCCTTCATCCTGTAAGCGTTTAAACAGTTCAGGCGGCAGAACATTGCTGATACGCAGATAGCCTTTTTGACGAAACTCGCGGCGGTGTGCTGAACTGATGTTCCAGCTAAGAATCCAGCGGCGAAAAGCGGTAATTAAACGCGCCATAATGAGCCGGATAACATGTAATCCCAGGCGGTTCAGCAGCCGGTTTCCCAGAATCGGGTTGGCTTCAAATGATTTGGCTTCAGTGAAAATTTCCATCACCCAGACCATATATTGTACAACCCTGCTTTTTTGCAAAACGGACTCCGGACGTGCGCTGTTGATCATTACCGATCAGGTGTAGTGGTGTTCTCAATGCTCTTGTTTTGCCACATTGAGTGGCAGGTAAGACCCCGGTTGATTCAATTGGTTAACGACAAGGAGCTGCTCAACAATAGCAGTTTGCCCACCAAACTGCCCACCACTTGCCTTTGGCATTTACTAAATCTTAGTGGTGCTTCTCGGCTATTAGTACGGAAAAACAGTACCGTTTTTATGCTGCTGTCAGGGTCTAAAAATAGCAGTTTTGAAAGGCTTTATCGAGTAATTTTCTCAACACTTTATCCAGCAATGGATACAATAATGTCCACTTTCTATTTAATTTCGCTATAATGGATATAACTGTATCCACTTGGTTTTTGCAGATGAATTTTACCTTACTTGATGATACCGATGTAAGCCAAGCCTATGCGGCTTATTTACGTGAGTTACGTCAACGAGCAAAGTTGTCACGAGCTGCGCTTGCTGAGCGAAGCTGTGTACCTGCGGCCACCATTAAGAAATTTGAGTTGACTGGGCAAATTTCATTTCGCCAATTGCTGTTGCTTTGGCAAACACTTGATTCGCTAGAGAGGCTTTATCAGCTCACACAACCTAACAAAGAGCGCACCACTATGCCCACTAGCATTGATGAGGTGCTAAAAGATGAGTTTTAAACCTATTCAAAAACTCGCCGTAACTCGCACGTTAAGCTCAGGTGAACAGATCTCTGTTGGAGTCTTGGCTCAGAATCGGCAAGGCGTTTTTTTCCAGTATGCAGACAGCTATTTGCAGCAGTTTGGCAATTTATCACCGTTTACCTTGCGAGCGAGCACACAAGTTCAAGCCGCACCTAAAGCGCCACATCAAGGTGTACATGGCGTATTTGGAGATTGTTTGCCCGATGGTTGGGGCATGCTGTTACAAGATCGTATTTTCCGGCAACAGGGCATTTTGCCTAATCAATTAACGGCGATGGATAGGCTGGCCTTTGTCGGTGATAAAGGCATGGGAGCGCTGTCTTTTTCTCCGGTGTCTGAGTTTTCAGCCACGACGAACGCTGACATTGATTTAGCTACTTTAGGCTTAGAAGCGCAAACGCTGTTCGATGCTTCAATGTCAGATTATATGGATGATAATCAAGATGAGTTAGATGGACATACTCAGCAGGTGTTGGCCGCATTAGTCGCCGGTGGTAGTTCGGGTGGAGCAAGGCCCAAGGCGCAGATTTATATGCCTGCTGGGGAAACTCAGCATTGTCGAACCTTCGCTCAGCCTGGAGATGAGGCTTGGCTGATTAAATTTACCTCGAAGAATCTAGCGCTCGGCCATGAAGAAGGTTTGTGTGAGGCGGTTTATTTGCAAATGGCTGAGCAAGCTAAGTGTCAACCGCCGCAATGGCAACTCATTGAAGCACCAACTACAAGCGGTGCGTCTGCCTGGTTGGCGCTTAAGCGTTTTGATTATGTCACTCAACAGACCAATTTAAGCGGCAATCGCAGTTCAGGTCGCCTGCATATGCACAGCGCTTGCGGGCTGCTGGATGCAGACTTTAGAACGCCAAGTTTAGATTACATTGATTTAATTAAAGCCAGCCGTCAGTTGTGTAAATCTCCAGCGGCTGGACAGCTGCAATTTCGCCGTGCCGTTTTTAACCTGCTGTCGTCTAATCAAGACGACCACAGTAAAAACTGGGCGTTTTTGCAAGCGGATGACGGTCAATGGGATCCTGCACCTTTTTACGATGTTACTTACAGCCCACATCCATTCAACGAACATGCCACTGCGTTCGGAGGTTATGGCAAAGCGCCACCGATTAAGGTGATGCAAAAACTAGCGACCAGTGCTGGCTATGGGAGCTGGCATGATGCAAAGCAAGTCATTGAAGAAGTCGCAGAAGCCATAAGCCAATTTACGTATCTGGCACAGCAGCAAGGGATCAGTAAAACAACAGTGTCTACGATTGCTAAGACATTGGATCAGCGCAAACAGGAAAATGCAGCGCTTTATTATCGCTAAGGCTCATCCTAATGCTCAGTTAAACGGTGTTTGTGGCAGGGGCGTTTTTACGCTCCTGTTTTAAGCCCCTTTGCGCAGCACAAACATGTGGTACCCAAACTCGCCTAGGTAACGTTCATAAATCGCAATTTCTCGCTCGATATCTGCGATGGCGTTTGAATTTGGCATGCTTGCTTTTACTTCTGCCACTCGCGCTTTGAGTGGTTGATAGTAATCGTGCCATGCTTGTTCCCTTAAGGTGAAATGATCAATCACTTCAAAGCCTGCTTGGCGCATTTGGCTTAAGCGTTTTTCGATGGTTTGCATATCTGGGTATTCACCTTCCCAGAATGCAACCGCCTCCTGGCTTGGGTTATCGGTTAACCAGATCAAATCACTGACGACCATATAGCCGCGATTAGTCAGTAGTTTACTCCACTGGGTTAACGCTTGCTCAACCCCCATTATGTAAGCTGAGCCTTCTGACCAGATGCAATCAAAGCTTTCAGGTGCAAAAGGCAGATCCGTCATACTGGCGCAGCTTAGAGTAACGCGGGTATCTAATCCCTGCTCAGTGAGGCGTTCACAGAGTTCATCCAGGGGCTCTGCCATTTTTCTACGATCACTTGCGCGCCAATGCTATTCAGCCATTGGTGAATCGGGCAGCCTGGGTGCGCTTGTTTAACGCGCGGTAACTGATAGGTCAGCCAGCGGGTTAGGCGTTCGGCTGCATTATCGCACTGGCTTAATGCTGGGTAGAGGGTAAACGCGCCATGCCCAACCAGTAAAGCGACCACCTGCTGTATCCATTCTCTATCCCAATCGTTAGCACTTGCCCATAACACGTCACTTATCACCTTGTTGGTTCGTCATGCCGTCTATTTTCAGTCGTCGAGTGCAGACGCGGTGGTGAATTAGATGAAAGAAATGGCCATCAAACTCACCAGTCAAATCGGTTTTTTATGTTGATCTGTGCGCGGCTAACTGATTGAAATATATCGTCCAATGCGGCTCTGTTTGGCGGCATTCAACTAGTGCAAAAAAATCGAGACGCCAAACGATCGTTTGCATTCTGGGTTTAAAAAATCAAACGGTTTGTACTTTGATGCCGAGGTTGGTTTAGGGGGAAAAAAGTGCCAAATCTTGCTTTGAGCCAGTACTGGCAAGGCTTAGCAGCGTTGGATTTCAATCGAGAAGCCAAACAGTAAATGGGCTAATTTCCCTGTTTGGCGTTTCGATCCAAAAGCCAAACGGATAGTGGTTTTGGCGTATGGGGGTAAAGGCATGGGGAAGTGTTTAATGAAGTGCTGCTGTTTATTTTGGCTTGGTATTTGATGAAGGGACGTTTTCTAACTTCAGTGAAGGTTGCTTGTTACTGTTGTCATCAATGTACTCAAGGGCGTACCCCATAGCCTTGTAGCTTTTCTCGCGTTTTTTAAACATGCGTTGCAGCATAGGGAGGGCGCAGTCTACATAGTCGTGAATGGTGACTTGTGTTTTTCCTTCCGATTCACGATGAATTCGACCGGCATATTGGGCCAATGTACCTTTCCATGCGATTGGCATGGCCAAAAACAACGTATCCAGTCTTGGTAGGTCAAACCCTTCACCCACATATTTTCCTGTTGCGACGACAATTTGAGCCGATTGCAGATGATTGTCAGCGTTCTTGCGTTCGGCAGATTTCATGGCGCCTTTGAGTACGACAGTGCTTATACCCATCTTGGTAAGTTGTGAGTGTATTTCCTCTGCGTGCTCTCTACGCTCTGTAAGGACTAAGGGGTGTCCGCCATTTTGAACACACTGAGAGGCGTCAGAGACAATTTTTGAAGTGCGCTGTTGGTTATCGACGAGCCAGCGGTAAGCATCGCTTATTTTGGGTCGCTCATCTGTTTTTATTAGCTCAGCTGGCGGTATATAGTAGAGCTGATGAATCATCACGGTTTGAGTAAATTGCTCATCAGGACTTTGTTTCACTTTATAGCGAATGGGCCCTGCCGCCATAAAAATGATCTTCTGATGGCCATCTTGTCGCTCTGGCGTTGCTGTTAGGCCCAATACATATTTTGCTCTTACCTCGTTGAGTACCATTTCAAACCTTGGCGCAGACAGATGGTGGCATTCATCAACAATAATATGGCCGTAGTCTTGGATGAGAGGCGTGATGGAATTGTCTTTTTTATTGACCAAGCTTTGGTAGGTGGCAATGTCGATAATGCCACTCGGCTTTCTTTTACCCCCGCCTATACTGCCAATGTTTACTTCTGGTAGGAACGTGCGTAATCGCTCTTGCCACTGTTCAAGCAGTTGTCGGCTATGAACCAGTATTAGGGTATTTACTTTGCGTTTTACGATCATGCCAATGGCAGTAACCGTTTTTCCAAATGCAGTCGGCGCATGCAAAATACCGAAGTCGTGTTTAGTTATTGAGGCCACTGCGTCTCGCTGGTTCTTTCGCAAGGTGAACGCAGGGGTAAGTTTTAATAATGGTTTGCCGGTTTCACGCTTATCGTCAAGCAGTGGCGAAATATTGTGCTCTTGTAGCAAAGCAATCGCATCATCGAGACAGCCACGCGGTAGTGCAAGATAAGCGTTTTCAATACGAGCACAGGAAATAAACCTTGGAATGCCATGGGTTGAAAAACGCAACGCTTGTGTCTTAAAAAACACAGGATTAGAAAAACTAGCTAATCGCTTTAGTCCTGCCAGTAGTGGCCCAGGTAACTCGCTCATCAAAAAGTAGATATGGTTGGCCAAGGTAATGGTCACGTTTTTTGGCAAAGACTCTAATGTTATTGGTGCGGCTTTGGCTGTGATTTCCCAAGGTGGGCGGTTGTCTGTTATCCCCTGTTCGGATAGTAATAGGGTATTGGGTGAAATGGTTGTTATGAGTTGATCAATACTCGATTGCGTGAGCGTTTTAAGCTCAGCAAGGTACTGCCATTGATCGTCAATCGCATTCAGGTCACTGTCAACAAAGCAACTGCGGCCTGAAAGGCGAGCCTCCTTTTGAAGTGGTAGCGCAATGAGATTGCCAAACCCGCCTTCAGGAAGGACATCTTGGTTAGGAAAGAGCCTGTCATAGGAGTCAAACGAAAGATTTGGAAATATTTCCATGGCTTTATCAAGCAAAGCGAAACCCAGTGCCCGAGCCTGGTTAGCGGGGATATTGGTTTCAAAAAAGATCCATAAGTGCGCCCCGTTGCCAGAGCGCGAGATTTCTATCGCGTGCGGAATATCAAACTCTTGGCACGCTTTAGACATTGCTTTGACTTCTTCTTGCCAACAGCCTTTGTCAAAATCGGCTGCCAACAAATAGCACGTATTATCTTTCAGTAAGGGATACAGCCCCACCACTTGATGACCGGCAAGGTGCCTGTAAATAATGCGCTCGTTTAGTTCGCTAAACTTTCGGTGTGAACAGTCTTGGCATTTAATGCGGGGTTTGTTGCAAACCCCGTTTACCCATTCATTATCACAGGCTACGGAATAGCCACTGCGGCCCTGTTGGTTTTGCCAACGATTGGCAAAGATATCCTCTCGTCCACGAAATCGTTGTCTGAATAGGGCGACTTTTTGTTCTGGGGTGAATGTCTGTATTGAACGCTGGTTTTGAGCGCTACGCAAAGCCTCTCTTAATGCGAGAAGCCGCTGCTTTTCGTTTTCAAGCTCAGCTAACCTGTTATCAATAGCCGAAATATTTGGGTAGCGAGCGTCATTCATAACAAGCTAATTTTGATTCGCATTGCTATGAAGCGCGAACTTGCGGTGGCTTGATCAGCGACTCTGCTGGGATACCTAGCCCTTCATGAAGTTTCCAAATCATTTTTAGCGTGAGTGATCGCTTATGGTTTAGGATTTCATAAACACGATTGCTTTTACCTATCATGGGTTCAAGATCTTTAACTGTTAATCCTTTGCGCTCCATCTCAAACTTTATTGCCTCAACAGGATCTGGCAAATCCATTGGAAAATGCTTTGCTTCGTAGGCTTCAACTAACGTAACCAAAATATCCAGCTTTTCGCCTTCGACGGTATCAGGCTCCGCCATCATTAGGTTTTCGATATCGTTTAATGCCGCGCGGTAGTCGGCATCTGTTTTAATAGGTCTGATGTCCATTATATATACCTCTTGTTACTACCTTTTGGCTTCAAATCGTTTGCACATCAATTTGATTGTATTGTGCATGGCTGCCGATAAACCGTATGTAAACCACCTTGTAGGCATAATTGATCCAAACGACTAATCGGTATTTATTACCGGCAATGTTAAATACGACACGCCCATCTTTGAGGATGCTGGCATTTCTAAAGTCCTGTTTCACATCCGCCGGTGATCCCCAATCAGCGTTTAATGCATGCCTATACCACGCTAAAGTTGGCTCTTTAGCGTCAATGTATTCTGGGCTGTCTTCCCAAAATGTTTTTAAGGTTGATAATGCGATAATTCTCATGAATAGATGTTAGTCCCAATTTGGGACTTTTGCAAGTTTGGCATTTTTGATGCGGTTAGGAGTTTTTACCGCATCCCCAATTGCCCCATTCCTTGGGGCAGTTTGCTTTCCTCTTATTCTCCCTCTAAAGCTTGGTGTATCAAGTGTTGCCCCATTGTCCCAACTGCCCACGGTAAGTGAGCAAATGGGGGCTTGTTAGTTTCGCCTGATGGGCCTTTTCGGCATGCGGCTGCGTTTGCCATCGAAAAAGGCCAATACTCTGAACCAATAGAGTGATTCTTCATACCCCAAGCTGTGCGTTGGACGTGCAGGCGGGATGAGCCCCAGTTTGCGTCCTAAACTGACAATCACGTAGAACATGAGCTTTAGCATCAACCAAGGAGCGAGTACCACGAATACCATCAGGCAATGCCGAGTAAGTGCGTAGCCTATACCATGAGGTTGTTCGAGTAAGGCAATGCCAATACACCAACCAAGCCCTGCCAGCATGGTGATTGGAAAGGTAATGGGGGCAAGTCGCATCATAAATTGCATGTTAGCGCCCTCCTGTGTGGTGTTGTGAAGCGGGCTCAAAGTTCACCAATGGTTCAACCACATCAGCCACGGTTTGATGGGCAATTCGGCGCTCTTCAAAGTAATCGTGGCGGTCGTAGATACCCTCAACGCCTTTTAGCTTATGGTTAAGACAGCGTTCGGCTACGTTGCCTGCAATACCCAAAGAGGCGGCAAGGCTGCGAAAGGTGCGGCGCAAATCGTGTACGGTGAAGTGTTCAAGTTTGCCCATTTTATTGGGAGGCTGTTTTTTGCGCCCAGGCTCGCGACCAAAGAGCTTAGAAATGGCACGGTTTAGCGTATCTGGCCCCATATGTGGACGATGGCTTGCTCGTCTGGCTGGGAAAACATAAGGCGAGCCACAAGCGCGGATTTGCAACTCGTTAAACCAAGCAATGGCTTAGCGTGGTAAGGGAATGCTGATTGGCACGCCGGTTTTGCTGCGTTCTTTGGGCAGATCCCACACGCCTGTGGTTAAATCCATTTCACGCCACATGGCTTCGCACAGTTCGCTTTTGCGTACACCCAATACCAAAAACAGGCAGCAAGCGAGGTAGTTGTCGCGGCCAAAGCTATTGATATGGGTATGAAACACGCTAAAGGCGTAGTGAATTTCCTCTTTGCTAAGCATCCTGTCTTTACTGGACTCCACGCCACCGGCATCGTCTACGGTAAATGCTGCGGCTGGGTTGTTCAGCGTTAAGTCGAGCTTTATCGCATGCCGAAACAGCTGCTTCATGTACATCAAGGTATCGTTGGCAATGGTAGGGCGGTTACTTTCTCTAATGCGCTCTAGCACCTCCCGCACGTCACGTGCGGTCACCTCAGCAATACACTTAATGCCAATGACTGGGCTTATGTCTTTGGTGTAAACCCGATACGGAATCTTGGGATGCTTAAGTCGTCGACTAAGATCGGTTCGATACCAGTCATGGAACAGTTGATCCACGGTTTCAATGTCAGGTAACTCGATTTTCTGTTTTTCTAGAAGAGGATCTATGCCGTCACGTACTTCCTTTCGAAAGTATGCGGCGGCAATTCGAGCGTCTGCCAACGACATTAAAGGAAATTGCCCCAAGGTTGCTTCTCGTCGTCCTTTGGCTGTGGTGTAGCGGATCATCCAGTAAGGCGAGCCTTGTTTGCGGACGCAAAAATATAGACCTTCACCATCTGAATATTTTTTGGGGTCGGCTTTGCTGTATGCAATAACCTGTTTTGCTGTGAGTTTTCCCATGTTTACTCCATAGTTGCTGAAATAATGGAGGGGGCAATAATGGCTGCCCACCACCGATTTGCTTATTGAATCAGCAGCTAACCTGTTGTGGTGGCGAGTTAAATGCGAAAATTGGGTAACTTACTGCCCACCAATTTGCTCACCGCAAAATGCTTATTGAGCAAAAATGAGGGGGCTGCCCACCATTCTGCCCACCACTAAACAGGTAGTTGGTAACGGACATCTGCAAACCGATTTGGACGGGAAAAATAAAAAAGCCCTGTATTTACAAGCAAATAACAGGGCTTCTAAGACATTCTTGGACGGGTAAAAAAACTATTCGATGTTTTGGATCTGCTCTCTCATCTGCTCAATCAAAACCTTAAGTTCCACTGCGCTCTGAGTGGTGTCTGAGACGATCGATTTGGATGACAGGGTGTTGGCTTCGCGGTTGAGTTCCTGCATCAGGAAGTCCAGACGGCGGCCGATCGGGCCTTTGGATTTGAGTACCCGTTTTACTTCCTGAACATGGGTGTTGAGGCGATCCATCTCTTCGTCGACATCGGCTTTCTGGGCCAGGATGACCATTTCCTGCTCCAGACGTCCTTCGTCCAGCTCCGCTTTGAGCTCTTTCAAACGGGCTCTCAGATTTTCGCGCTGTGCCTGCAGGATTCCTGGCAATTTCGTGCGGACTTCAGTCACAATCTCAGTAATGGTGTCGAGGCGCTGATCAATCAGGGCGGCCAGCTCTACACCTTCGCGGCCGCGGTTGTCGATCAGTTCATCGAGCGCTTTGTGAAACAGGGTCAGGGCGGCTTTTTTGACGGCATCCATGTCCAGCCTGGTATCCTGCAGAACGCCCGGCCAGCGCAGCAGATCCATGGTATCAATCGGTTTGGATACCGGGAGCAGATTTTCCACCTGTTGCGCGGCTTCCAACAGCTCCCGGGCAAAGGCTTCGTTAACGGTGAGGGTCTGAGACTGGGCCTCGGGTACAAAACGCAGTGTGCATTCTACTTTGCCGCGGCTGAGCTTGTTACGCAGCGTTTCCCGCAGCGGACCTTCGAGATCACGCAGACTTTCTGGCAGACGCAGGTGGGGCTCCAGATAGCGGTGATTGACTGAACGGACTTCCCAGATCAGGCTGCCCCATTCATGTTGCACTTCCTGGCGGGCAAAAGCGGTCATGCTACGTGTCATATTGTCGGTTCTCGTTTAGAATGCTGTTTTCGTTGCCGACACTGAACGGGTGTTGGCGGATTTGCGCTTTATTCTAACAGTCCTCGACCGCTTCCTCTATGCGTTCGGTTGGGGTTCCGAACAGGATTCTTAAGTACATGAGCTCAACAATTTCAGATCAGCTACAAAACCTTGGCGTCACAACTTTCCGGCCGAGTAATCGCAGGGCGGACCAGATGCGTGAGGTGCGTATCACCCGGAACTTCACTAAGCATGCTGAGGGCTCCGTGCTGGTGGAGTTTGGCGATACCAAAGTGATCTGTACCGCGTCGGTTGAGCGGGGTGTTCCACGTTTTCTGCGTGGCTCGGGTTCGGGCTGGGTTACCGCAGAGTATGGCATGCTGCCGCGGGCAACAGGCAGCCGTAACGGTCGCGAAGCCGCCCGTGGACAGCAGGGCGGTCGTACCGTTGAGATTCAGCGGCTGATTGGTCGCTCACTGCGGGCCTGTATGGATCTGAAGAAACTGGGTGAGAACACCATTACCATCGACTGTGATGTTATTCAGGCGGATGGTGGCACCCGCACGGCCTCGATTACCGGTGCCTATGTCGCCTTGCGAGATGCGGTCAGCTTTCTCAAGAAAGATAAGCATGGGGCGATGAAAGGGGATCCGATCAAGTATGGCCTGGCGGCAATCTCTGTCGGTGTTTATAAAGGTGAACCGGTGCTGGATCTGGATTATGCTGAAGATTCTGCAGCCGAAACCGATATGAACGTGATTATGACCGATAAAGGTGGTTTCGTTGAGGTTCAGGGCACCGCAGAGGGTGAACCCTATTCACAGGAAGAGCTGAATGCGATGCTGGAGCTGGCGAAAAAGGGCATTGCAGAGCTGTGTGAGCTGCAGGAGAAAGTTTTAGCCTGAGTCTCATCGAGTATAAAAAAAGGAGCCGCGGCTCCCTTTTTTATGCGTGCAGGCGGATCTTAGAGATCATAATCAATAATCAGCGGTGCGTGGGCGGAAAACACCTCGCCCCGGTAGATTGAGGCTGATTTGATCGTTTTACGCAGGTTGGCGGTGGTGATCTGATAATCCAGGCGAGCTCCCTCGTTCAGGTCCCGTGCTTTGTTGTAGTCCGGCCACCAGGTGTATTGCTGATCCACATGGTTAACCTGCCTGAAAGCATCGACATACCCCATTTCGCCAAACAGCTCTTCCATCCATTCCCGTTCCTGAGGCAGAAAACCGGACACCTTCTGGTTAACATACCAGTTGCTCAGGTCCTTTGGTTTGTGGGCGATCAGCAGAGGCCCGCAGAAGATAAACTCGCGTCGTTTGCGCAGGGTTTTGGTAAAGTGCCCCTTGAGCAGGTGAAGGTATTCATCTTTGGCCTGTTGGGCTTCTGCACCCTTGAGACCTGAAGGGACACTGAAGGATGCCACACTGACATTGTCAAAATCAGCCTGAATGAAGCGTCCATTGAAGTCACACTGTTCAAATCCAAGACCGGTCATAATCGCTTTTGGCATTACCCGGGTGTAGATCGCCACGCCACTATAGCCATCTTCAAAGGCATCGAAGAAATAAGCTTCATAGCCATCCGGACGATAGCGTTTATCATCCAGTTGATAATCTTTGGCACGCAGATCCTGCAGACATACCACATCAGCATCCTGCTTCACCATCCACTGGAAGAACCCGTTGTCTGTTGCCTGTTCAATACCCTGCGTATTGAATGTAATGACGCGCATAACGTATAAACCTGTGAGAAACACAATTTGAGGCGAAAGGCGCATTGTACTGGGTGTTTAAGGAAAATTGAATCTAAAGCACCGACTATTAATCGCTTTGTGAACAATTCAGAGCTTAAGCATTGTTCACAATGGAGGCGCAGGAAGAAACCCTGTATTATACGCGCTACTTTTTACACAGCTTTGCGGAGACCCCGGATGCAGGATTATCAGAGAGAGTTTATCGAGTTCGCTATTGATAAAGAGGTGTTGCGATTCGGCGAGTTCACCCTGAAATCGGGCCGTACCAGCCCATACTTCTTCAATGCGGGTCTGTTTAACAGCGGTGCTGCGCTGGCGCGTCTGGGGAAGTGCTATGCCGCCGCTATTCAGCAGTCCGGTATCGAGTATGATGTGATTCTGGGGCCTGCCTACAAAGGGATTCCGCTGGCCGCAGCAACCTGTGTGGCGCTGGCGACTGAGTTTGATCAGGATGTTCCCTACGTGTTCAACCGCAAAGAGGCAAAAGACCACGGTGAAGGGGGCAACCTGGTTGGGGCGCCGCTGGAAGGCCGGGTATTGATTATCGATGATGTCATAACCGCAGGGACTGCGATCCGTGAAGTGATGGATATTATCGATAAGGCGGGAGCGACCCCGGCTGGCACCGTGATTGCGCTGAATCGACAAGAGAAGGGCAAAGGAGAGCTGTCGGCGATTCAGGAGGTGGAGCGCGATTACACTATGCCGGTTGCCAGCATTGTATCGCTGAACGACCTGCTTGAATATCTGACAGAAAAGGGCGGCATGGATGCTCAGATCGAAGCAATTTCTGCATATCGGGCACAATATGGCATCTGATCGGTTACTTATTGATCAATAACATAATATTTCACAGGACAGTCTGGAAATTAAGTTGATTTTTATTGGGGGGCCGTGTTTAATAGGCGCCCGTTGCCCGGATAGCTCAGTCGGTAGAGCAGAGGATTGAAAATCCTCGTGTCGGTGGTTCGATTCCGCCTCCGGGCACCACTTCAGGTATCATTAAAGCCTCGCTACGTAGTGAGGCTTTTTTGTATCCGCAACACCGCAGGGCGGAACACGAACCGGTTCGATTATTCGTCGCTTCGCTCCTCCCCTTCGGGCCATCGCCGAAGAGCAGGCGATGTTGTAATGGCCTTCGGCCATTGCTCCGCCTCCGGGCACCACTTATTTTGATAGAGCCTCGCTCATCTCTTGATAGAGAGTCGGGGCTTTTTCGTATCTGGATTATCGCAGGGCGTCCTCGAACCTGGTTCGATTATTTGCGTTTTCTGCTTATCCCGGGGGGCCATCGCCCAAGAGCGACGATGTTGTAATGGCCTACCACTTCCATTCTCCGTTTTTTCTCTGACAGGCAACCCTGCTGCCCATGCAGGGCTGTCTGTTTTAGATTAGTTCAGCGGTTTCAGGTTGTGGTTGTTGACGGCGAAACCACTTGCGTTCTCCCAGCACTAACAGGCAGGGCGTTAAGAACAGAGTCAGGATCGTTGCAAACGACAAGCCTCCGGCGATGGCACTGGCGAGTTGGGTCCACCACTGGGTGGAGGGGGCTCCGAAGCTGATATCGCGGTTGATCAGGTCGATATTCATCGACAGTACCATCGGCATCAGGCCGAGCACCGTGGTTACTGCGGTGAGTACGACGGGCCGCAGACGTAAGCTGCCGGTTTGCAGTGCCGCATCGTAGGGGGAGCGGCCCTGCCTGCGCAGGTCGTTATAGCAGTCGATAAGCACGATGTTATTATTCACAACGATACCGGCGAGGGCGATGATCCCTACACCGACCATGACGATACCAAAAGGCTGGCCCGCTACCATTAAACCAATTAAGACTCCGGCGGTGGAAAAGACAATTGCTGAAAGTACTAATCCCGCCTGATATAAGCTGTTGAACTGGGTGACCAGAATCAGTGCCATCAGAAACAGGGCTGTGCCAAAGGCCTGGATCAGAAAGGCGCCGGTCTCTTTCTGCTGTTCATCCTCGCCTTTAAAGGTGAGGCGGATCTGTGGGTCGAATTGATGCTGCGCCAGACGCTGCTGCATTGCGACCACCAGATCGTTCACCAGATGCCCCTCTTCAGCATCGGCCTGAATGGTAATGACCCGGCGGCTATCGACCCGTTTCAATACCCCGGTTTTCGGGGCGGGCTTAAGCTCGATAAAGTTGGATATAGGCATCATTCCATAACGGGTGCTGAGTTGCATCTGCATCAACTGATCGAGATTGCGTTTATCCTCGGGGAAACGGATCATAATATCGACTTCATCATCGGAGGTTTCCGGGCGGTAATCGGTGACTTTGATGCCGTTGGTGATCAGCCGGACCGCCTGGCCAACCAGGGCAATACTGGCACCATAGCGGCTGGCTTCCTCCCGGTTGACGATGATGCGCCACTCGATGCCCGGCAGTGGCCGGTCATCTTCGGCCCCGGAGAAACCACCAATATCGTCCATCATCCGGCGGATATCGGCGACTGTTTTATAGATCACCTCACTGTCGTAGCCGCTGACAAACAGTTTGATAGGTTTACCCTCACTGGGACCGTTTTCCGCTTTGCGGGTTTCTATGATGACGCCGGGCAGGTCGGCGGTCTTTTGCCGCATCTGCGCCAGAATGTGGGCGGCTTTGTCACGCTTATCCCAGTCATCCAGCTGGAACTGTATCACCCCGACCACATCTTCAGCGGCATCATTGGAGGGTTGGTTGAAACTACGGGCATAGACTGATTTCAGTCCGGGGATATCCATCACCCGTTGCTCGACCTGTCGCAGTAACCGGTCTTTTTCATAAATAGACAGATCGCCTCTGGCATGCAGGTTGATCAGCACCATTTCCGGCTCGATATCGGGGAAAAACTCAATCCCTTTACCAAAAACAGCGTAGGCTCCGTAACTACTGCCAATCGCTATTAAGACCACAATAAACACCCGGACCGGGTAGTGCAGTAACTTCGACATCAGGCGGGTATAGGCGCGGTTCAGGGCTGTTTGCGGCAGGGTATATTCATCGCTGTCATTTTGTTTTACGTATCGCTTTCTGGCGCTGACGGCGCCCACTACGGGCATGAAGATCAGTGCCATAAACAGGGATGCGGTCAGGCAGACGACAACGGTGGCGGGCAGGTATTTCATGAACTCACCAATCACGCCGGGCCAGAACATCAGTGGCATGAACACCACCAGGGTAGTGGCGGTTCCGGCAATCACCGGCCAGGCCATCCGTGACGCTGCATAACGGAAGGCTTCCCGGCCACTCAGTCCCTGACTCATGCGCCTTTCCGCCAGTTCGGCAACGACAATAGCCCCGTCGACCAGCATTCCGACGACCAGAATCAGACTGAATAGCACGACGATATTGAGGGTGAACCCCATTAACTTCAGGACCATCATACTGGCAAGGAAAGAGCCAGGAATAGCCAGGCCAACCAGCAAAGAGGTGCGTAAGCCCATCGCCGCTAATACCACCACCATTACCAGAATGATGCCACTGAGAACATTATTCATCAGATCTCTGAGCATGCTTCTGATCTGGGTGGACTGATCGAGAATATAGGAGTATTTCAGCCCCTGGGGCCATAGCTGGCTGCGCTCGGCAACGATTCGCTGGACCGCTTCAATGGTATCGATAATATTTGCGCCAACCTTTTTCTTCACCTCTAATACCATGGCAGCGCCACCATCGACACGGGCGAAACCCTCAGGGTCTTTGTAGGTTTTGCGGATTTTGGCAATATCGCCAACGGTGACCACGGTGCCATCAACTGATTTGACTGGCATATTGAGCATATCGCTCAACTCGGAAACCACCCCGGGTACCTTCAATACCTGACGGCCACTGCCGGTATCGACCGCTCCGGCTGCAACCAGTTGATTATTCCGCGCGACGCTATCGAGTACGGTTTCGAAGTCCAGTTGATAGCTTTCCAGCAACTGAGGCTCGATCTCTATCTCCATCAGCTCTTCACGTTCGCCGCCAATATCAACTTCCAGGACCCCCGCAACCCCTTCGATCTCATCCTGAAGGTCTTTGGCGACTTTCAGTTTAATCCGTTCTGAGACCTCGCCGGAGATGGCGATGTTCAGTACCGGGAACAGCGCGACGTTAACTTCGTGAATCTGTGGTTCATCTGCATCTGCAGGCAGCTTTCCTTTAGCGATATCGACCCGTTCACGAACATCCTGTAGCGCTGTATCGCTATCGAAGCCGGCATCAAATTCAAGGGTCACCGATGCATGGCCCTCTGAGCCCACCGAACGCATCTCTTTGACACCCTCGATTGATTTCAGCTCTTTTTCCATCGGCCGCACTAACAGACGTACCGCATCATCCGGTGAAATCCCTTCAAAGGGGATTGAGACATAGATGATCGGGATCGCAACATCGGGATCCGCCTCTTTGGGAATATTCAGAAAGGCTGACATTCCCCCCACGAGAAAGAACAGTAAGATAAGTATGCTGGTGCGGCTGCGGTCTATCGCGGCGGCAACAAGAGCGGCAATCATTGATCAGTTCTCCTGCAGTGACAGGTTGCTGACCTGCTTTGACATCAGCCCGGTATCGCTGACCGGTTCCACCTCTTCACCCACCGCCACAAAATCCTGGCCAATGGTGATCACGCGGGCTTCGTCGTTAAGACCACTGAGCCAGAAGCCGTTACTGTCGGTACGGATGATCTCGACGACGGTCTCGCTGACACGGTTCTGAGCATCGACCAGCCTGACCTGCAGGTTTCCTGCTTCATTCAATCCCAGTACCGAACCTGGCAGCAGGTGCCCGGATTGTTCGCCAGCGGGGAGTTTTAATGTTGCTGACAAGCCGATAATCCGCGAGTGCTGAGGGTTGGGTATCTGTACCTCAACCCGATAACTGCGGGTGACCGGGTCTGCAACGGGGGCGATAAAATTTAAGCGCCCGGTCAGTGTCGAACCATTACTCAGCGTCACATCGACCGGCTGGCTCTCCTCCAGCCGGCCGACGCTGTGCTGTGGTACCTGACCGGTGACTTTCACGGTTTCGTCATCGACCAGCTGTCCCAGTACATCACCGGCTTGCAGGTAATCACCCAGCTTAACCATGCGTTGGTTCAGTACACCGGTAAAGGGGGCGGTGACCTGAGTCTCTCGCAGCTCATGCTCTATACGAGCCAGTTGAGCTTGTGCCGCTTCGACTCCGGCCTGATCGGCAAATACCTTATTTTCCGATTGCAAACCTTTATTCTTCAGATTAATGCTGGCGGTCAGATCACTTTTGCGCTGCTTCAGCAGCGCCTGTGCTTCAGCCAGCTGGGCGGCACGAAAATCAGCGGATATCTGCAATAGTGGGTCGCCAGCCTGCAGCCGCTGTCCTTCATCTGCGGAGAGGGCTTCGACGCGGCCATCAATTTCTGCTCTGAGCTCGATGGTGCGGTTAGCTTCCACCTGCCCCTGTATCCGCACAAATTGCTGAACTTTCCGGGCGCTGGAATCGATGATTTTGACTTTCATTAAGGGCTTAGTCTGAGCGGAAGGCTCTGATGCCTGGACGGAAGGCTTGTCATCCTGCATGCCTGAAGCCATCCAGGCTGTCATTAGCAAAGCCACCATAACCGCCATTATTACGGATCTGTTCATCGTTCTTCCTGTTTCTCTGCTGGCTGACGGATAAGTGCTGCGATCATGTAGTCAACCACGTGATTAATATAGGCATCTTTTTGTTCGGCCGTTTGCATCATCTGCTGTTTACAACAGCCACCCTCCTGCAACATCACAATGGCGCCTTCGAATGTCGCGCTCACCCCTGCCATCATTGTTTCACGGGGGATATCCGGATTTACATCGCCCTCGGTAATCCCTTTATAAACGGCCTGTTCAAATGCTTCGATAAACTGCTCTTCAGTGTCATCTAACTGTTGCAGATAGCTGCTGCTGATCTGTTCGCGGAACGCTTTTTGTCTGAAATGAAGATGCATATGCTGGTGAGCAACGTTTTCACGGTGATACTCAAGCGTGTATAACAGCATGCCGCGTATCTGTTGCACTCCGGTTAAATGGTCATCCGCTGCTAAGCGTTTAAGCTGTGTCAGCATCTGCCGGTAATTATCCAGCAGCAGGTGCGCATAAATATCATTTTTGCAGCCAAAATGTTTGTAAACGGTACCTTTACCAATGCCGGTGCATTGGGCAATTTTATCGACGCTGATCGTTTGCCATTGTTCGCCGGTTAATAGTGTCAGCGTAGTGTCGAGAATGTCCCGCTCGCGGCGTTCAAACTCTCTCATTTTCCGATTAGGTTGCATCTTTATCAGTCCAGAAAACCAAGGGTCATATTGTGACCGCTGGTCACGAAAAATAAAAGCAGAAATTTTCTGTCTGAATTCAGAGTTTTGTATACATAAAATTATTAATTTTGTATGTGATATTTGCACTATAAGTAAACATTTTTGGGCTGAATACGGAGTGACCGCCTTAGAATGATGCACTGCGGAAAACGGTGTAAAAGTAGACTGTCTGCATAGGCTCCTTCGTAACTATTTGTTTATTAATGGTATTAATGGCAATGTTTGTTTTTCTGACCACTTGGCCAGCTTTTTGCTGAAGTAGTTCGTAAGTCCTGTCGGACGGTTTTAATTTCTTTAACGATGTAATGGGATGATGACCACTATGAAACGAACACTCGCACTGGCCACGCTATTAACAAGCGTTTTTGTTGCTACACCTGCTGCCGCTGAGATGCTCTGGACCAATACCAGTCTGAGCTACCTGAAAGGTGATGACTATAAATTCACACCAACCGGCAATATGGATGTTGTGACGCTGGAAAATGCAACCGGGCATAACTGGGGGGATACCTTTCTGTTTATCGATCGCACCATGCCTGAGGACGGTGACAGCAGCTATTACGGTGAGTTTTCCCCGCGTCTGAGTCTTGGCTATGTGACCGGTAGTGATCTCGCCTTTGGGCCGGTCAAGGATCTGTTTCTGACCGGCACCTGGGAAGCTGGCGATGGTTTCGATAACTATCTCTATGGGGTGAGCGTCAGCCTGGATGTGCCGGGCTTCCGCTACTTCAATGCCAGTGTATATAAAGCCTATAACGATCTTGCTGATAATGATGAACAACTGACGCTGACCTGGGCCTATCCGATTGAAGCGGGTAGTCAGGAGTTTCTCATCGATGGCTTTCTCGACTGGAGTACCAGCAGTAAAACCCATGAGTCTGAGATGAATTTTACCCCTCAGATCAAATGGAATGCCGGTAAGAATCTGGGGCTGAAATCGCCTCTGTATGTGGGTATCGAGTACGCCTACTGGAACAATAAGTACGGCAGTACAACCGATGAGCGTTGTGCTTCTCTGCTGTTGAAATGGCACTTCTGAAACTGACCGTGCACAGGCGGGGTTGTTAACCCTGCCACGAAACAAGGAGGCCTTATGTCGACACAGCACTCTAACGACCTGCTCTATGCGCTGGATTCAAAACCCGGGGCTTTAGAATCAGGCTTTGCAGCTCTACAGCATGTTCTGGCAAGTTTTATCGGTATTATCACCCCGACACTGATTATTGGCGGGGTGCTGGGGTTGGGTGAGCATGTTCCCTATCTGATCAGCATGGCGCTGATGGTATCGGGAGTGGGCACTATTATTCAGGCTAAGCGACCTCTGGGCATGGGGGCCGGGATGATCTGCGTGCAGGGCACCAGCTTTGCGTTCCTCAGCTCGGTACTGGCCGCAGGCTTTATTGCGAAAGGGCAGGGCGGAGGCCCAGACGAAATTCTCTCCCTTATTTTTGGCGTGTGTATGCTGGGCGCTTTTATTGAGATCTTTCTGAGTCAGTTTATTCATAAGCTGAAGCGGGTAATAACCCCTCTGGTCACCGGTATCGTGATTACCATTATTGGGGCGAGCCTGATCAAAGTGGGTATGACTGATCTGGCGGGGGGCTTTAAAGCAAAAGATTTTGGTGCTCCGGCAAATCTGATGCTGGGGGGCATTGTGCTGGTGAGTATTATTGCCCTTAACCGTTCCAGCAACAGCTGGATCCGCCTGTCATCAATTGTGATCGGCCTGGTGATCGGTATGATCATCGCCAGCTTTATGGGCAAGATCAGTTTCGATCATCTGGTCAGCCTGCCAGCGATCAGTCTTCCGGTACCCTTTAAATATGGTTTCTCGTTTGACTGGAGCGCATTCCTGCCGATTGCACTGATCTATATGATCACCGCAATCGAATCGACCGGCGATATCACCGCGAACTGTATGGTGTCAAAGCAACCGATTGCGGGTGAGGAGTATATTTCCCGGGTTCGGGGCGGCGTGTTTGCCGATGGTTTCAACTCATTTCTGGCGGCGGTATTCAATACCTTCCCCAACACCACCTTCAGTCAGAACAACGGAGTCATCCAGCTAACCGGTGTGGCGAGCAAGCATGTGGCTCTCTATATTGGTGGCATTCTTATTCTGCTGGGGCTTTTTCCGGTGATTGGTGGAGTGCTGCAGCAGATTCCAAAACCGGTACTGGGTGGCGCAACACTGGTCATGTTTGGCACCGTAGCTGCTGCCGGGATTAAGATTATTGCCTCAGAACATCTCGATCGTCGAAAGCTGCTGATTATGGCGGTTGCCTTTGGTATGGGACTCGGCGTGACCATGACTCCCGGGCTGCTTGATCAACTGCCGAAGATGGTTCAGAGCGTCTTTGGCTCGCCGATTACCACCGGCGGTCTGGCGGCGATTATTCTCAGCCTGGTGCTGCCTGAAGAATCGATCGACGAATAAGCGATGGCACCCGGTTAATCTCTGTCTCAGAGATTAACCGGGCTCTTTTCAGGAGGGAAAAAGGCAGTATAGCTTGTTGCTCATCAGGCAAGTGTCGCATCGGTGCCCTGCACCGGTATTTTAGTGCACAGCGATTGTGCGCCTGCACCATTGAATGGCAAGAGGAGTGCTACTTTTCGAATACATTCTTCTTAACTTGTTGTTTAAATGGGTTTTTTGAAATTATGGTACTGATTCTGCAGCATGTTAATTAGCCGTCGCAGATATGCGGCGCATACAACTTAAAAAATTCGGACAAAGGCGTCCATCCCTTATCACTACCAGGTGATAGAGGGGTGGGCGCTTTTTTTTTGCCCTGCAGAAAGCGGCAAACAGATGAGAAACTTTACTTAATTAAATGAGGCAAAACTATGGCTTACTTAGAACCGAGTGAATTTGCGACCAAAATGGTCGATTCAGGTGAGCAGAAAATCTTCATGTCCACCAAAGACACCTATGTCCGTGCATTTATGGCGGGAGCGATTCTGGCGTTGGCAGCTTTTTTTGCCATCACTGTCGCCGTTAAAACCGGTATCCCTTTGGTCGGTGCGCTGCTTTTCCCCGTTGGATTTATCATGCTTTACCTGTGTAAATTTGATCTGCTTACCGGTGTATTTACACTGGTTCCGCTGGCACTGATTGATAAACGACCTGGCTGTACCATGAGTGGTCTGATGCGTAACTGGGGGCTGGTATTCCTCGGTAACCTGTCCGGCGCACTGATGGTTGCTTTCTTTGCTTCGTTTATTCTGACTTATGGCTACCAGACCGATGGAGGTGTGATTGCTGAAAAAGTAAGCAAGATCGGTGAAGCCCGTACACTGGGTTATCAGGCTCAGGGTGTTGGTGGGTGGTTTACTATCTTCATTCGCGGCATGCTGTGTAACTGGATGGTGTCCATGGGGGTTGTTGGTGCGATGATCTCTACGTCTGCGGGGGCTAAAATGGCTGCGATGTGGATGCCGATCATGCTGTTCTTCTTCATGGGCTTTGAGCACTCAATTGTTAACATGTTCCTGTTCCCGTTCTCTATGATCATGGGGGGGGACTTCACTCTTATGGATTACATCATCTGGAACGAGCTGCCAACGGCTCTGGGTAACCTGGCAGGTGGTTTCCTGCTGGTGGGGCTGCCTTTGTACCTGACTCATGTTAAGGAAAGCAAGAGCAGTAAAGCGTCTGGTCATACAGTCGCTGCTCTGTAATCCGGGTATTTAAAAAGTTGAATGACCAGTAGAAATCCCGGTGATTGTTTCGATCACCGGGATTTCTTATTCAGTGCAGATAACTATGTCGTTGTCTTCTAAGTTAACTCCTGATTTCTGGAAGAATCGTAGGTCGTATGAGTAGCCAGCTTAAGCTCAGTCTGGGACAGTTCAGTGATAAAGGCGTCAAAGAGATCAATCAGGATTTTCATGGCGCAGTTATTCCACGCGAACCGCAGCTTAGTCTCAAAGGTGCCGCATTGGTCCTGGCAGATGGTATTAGTACCAGTAGTGTCAGCCAGGTTGCCAGTGAAGCCGCGGTAAAAAGCTTTCTGAATGACTATTTCTGTACTTCAGATACCTGGACGGTTTACACGTCTGGCCTGAAAGTACTTGAAGCGGTTAATGGTTGGTTATGCTCACAGACGCAACGTAGTGAGTTTCGTTATAACAAAGATCAAGGTTATGTCTGCACATTGAGTGCGGCCGTTTTTAAAGCAGCGACGGTGCACCTGTTTCATGCCGGTGATAGCCGGGTTTATCGGTTGCGAGGTCAGGGACTGGAGCAGTTAACCAAAGACCACCGCAGCTGGATTTCGAAAGAGAAAAGTTACCTCAGCCGGGCGATGGGTGTTGCACTGGACGTTGAGTTTGATTATCAGGCGGTTGCACTAAAACAGGGTGATTATTTCCTGCTTTGTACGGACGGAGTTTATGAGTTTATTGACACTGAGGATGTTCTGGAAGTCCTCAGTGAACATGCAGATGATCTGAACCTGGCTGCCGAAACCCTGGTTCAGCGAGCCCTGGCACAAGGGAGTGATGATAACCTGACGTTGCAGATTGCCAGGGTCGATCAGTTGCCTTCTATGGAAGCAAGTACGCTGCAGCAGCAGGTCGAAGAGTTGGAGTTACCACCGGTTTTGCATGCCCGCCAGGCGTTTGATGGTTATCTGATCCTGCGAGAGATGCATGCCAACAGTCGCAGCCATGTTTATCTGGCTGAGGATCTTGAGGACGGGGCACGTGTTGTCATCAAAATTCCCTCTGTTGAACTGCGCAACAATCCCGCGTACCTGGAACGGTTTTTGATGGAAGAGTGGGTTGCGCGGCGGATCAATAGCGCCCACGTGATGAAGGCAGGCTTGCAGAACCGCCAGCGTCACTATCTTTACAGTGTTACGGAATATATCGAGGGAATTACCCTTAAACAGTGGCTGATAGATAACCCGAACCCGGATATTGAAACCGTGCGAGGTATCATCGAACAGGTGGCGAAAGGCTTACAGGCGATGCATCGCATGGAGATTCTGCATCAGGATCTTAAACCTGATAACGTCATGATCGACACCAGCGGTACGGTGAAGATCATCGATTTTGGTGGTGTCAGAATCGCCGGTATTGTCGAAGCAGAGAATACACTGGAACAGGATGAAATGCAGGGTACAGCGCTGTATATGGCGCCCGAATATTTTGTTGGAGAGATCATTTCCAGACGCTCGGATCAGTTTTCATTGGCTGTACTCACTTACCATATGCTCTCAGGGCGCTTCCCCTACGATACTCAGGTTGCGAAGTCGCGCACAGTTTCTGCTCAGAAACGACTGCGGTACCACAGTGTGCTTGATGATGAGCGTGAGATCCCCGGGTGGATCGACTATACCTTGCGCAAAGCGCTCAATCCTAACCCGTATAAGCGTTATGAAGAACTCTCGGAGTTTCTTTATGACCTTAGGTATCCGAACCAAACGTTTCTTAGCGAAACCCGTCCACCACTGCTGGATCGCAACCCGTTGCTGTTCTGGAAAAGTATTTCACTGATGCTAGCGGTGACGGTCGCTGCGCTTCTGGTTCAAATCCACAATCTTACTCAATAAAACGATCATATAAGGAGTCACTACTATGATAAGTAGCCGTGAAGAAGTAACTGCTCAGATCCTTGCACAGAAAGTTGCCAAAGGTATCAAGTGGAGCGCTGTCGCTGAAACCGTCGGTTTATCAAAAGAGTGGACAACTGCCGCGTGCCTCGGACAGATGGCCCTTGATAAAGAGCAGGCCACCCGAATAGGTGAGATCTTTGAATTAGCTGACGAAGCGGTAGCCTGGCTGCAGATCGCGCCATATAAAGGCTCACTGCCGACAGCGGTGCCAACCGACCCTCTGATCTATCGCTGGTATGAGCTAGTCAATGTTTATGGAAGCACAATCAAAGAGTTAATTCATGAAGAGTTTGGCGATGGCATTATGAGTGCGATCGACTTCTCAATGGACATTCAGCGGGAACCCAACCCCAACGGTGACCGGGTGAATGTTGTTTTCTCGGGTAAGTTTTTACCTTACAAAACATACTGATAGCGAAGGCTGGATATAAAAAACACCGCAGTGCGGTGTTTTTTAGCGTCAGTATTTGGCTTAGCCGACAATACCCACCCCATGGTCAACATAGTGGATGCTGCCTGAAGTCCCTTTGGACAGATCGCTGAGGAAGAACATCGCCGCATCACCAACCTCTTCGATGGTGGGTAGCTGATGGTCAACGGCTTTGTGCTGGTTGTATTCCAGCATGGTGGCGAAATCTTTAATACCGCCAGCAGCCCGGGTTGCAATGGTGCCGGGAGAGATACAGTTGACCCGGATATGTAATGGACCCAGATCCCGGGCCAGATAACGGGTAGCCGCTTCCAGTGCGGCTTTGGCGCAGCCCATGATGTTGTAATCCCCGGTGGTCAGCGCACTGCCCAGATAGGAGAAATTGATCATCGAACCGCCATCTTTCATCAGCTCCCTGGCAAACGAAGCCATATGGATAAAGGAGTAGCAGGAGACATCCATAGCCTGGGCAAAACCTTCGCGGGAACACTCAGATATGGGCGCATGCAGGTCTTCCAGCGGGCAAAATGCCAGCGAGTGAACCAGACCGTCCAGAGAGCCCCAGGCCTCTTTGATCGCATTAAACAGATCAACCATCTGTTGTTCCTGAGTCACATCCAGAGGCATGATAATCGACGCTTGCAACTCTTCAGCCAGCGGGCGGACAAAACGCTCTGCTTTGTCATTCAGGTAGGTTATAGCGAGTTCAGCACCCTGTTCATGCAATTTTTTTGCAACGCCGTAAGCGATGCTTTTGTCGTTGGCGATTCCGACAATTAGTACTTTTTTCCCAGCCATCAATAAGTTAGACATCTTGGCTCACCCTTTTTAAAAAAATCAATAAGTTAGGTTATACGAGGCTGATTTCAGAATTATGAAAGGCTATTTTTATTAGTTGAATCTGTGTCGCTTCGAGAGTTTGTGCTATGCACAATTGCTGAAGTTATTATAACGACTAAAGTCTAAATATGTAGAGGGGAATTCCCCTTAAAATGAGTATCTACCTGCGCCGTAAACGCTTTGACAGTTTATTGGGGGGCTCGATCTGGCCGACCGCTCAGGCCAGATCGGCTGAGAGGGGGTTAGTTGCCCAGTGCGGTGCCCTCTCTACGGGGGTCTGCCGCGCTGCCCCATGAGCCATCACTCTGGCGGAAAAATCCATGTAATCCGCTGTTCTGATCCCGGATCTTAATCTCATGACCCAGCGCTTTGAGTGGTTCGGCAAACCGTTCTGCAGTAGTGCCTGCTTCCAGTTCTGTAACACCATTGCGATTAACCACATGGGGACTGTTAAACGCCTGTTGCAGCGAAATATCAGAGCTGAGTTTACGATAGAGGTTTTCAGCGACATAGCTGATGATCCGGCTGCCACCGGGGGAGCCCAGTGCAGCGATTAACTGATTATTTTCATCAAATACCATCATCGGCGACATCGAACTGCGGGGACGCTTGCCGGGTTGAACCCGGTTTGCCACCGGCTTCCCGTCAACCTCGGCAACAAATGAGAAGTCAGTTAACTGATTGTTCAGCAGAAAGCCGCCTGCCATCAGGGTGGAGCCAAAGGCCATCTCTATACTGGTGGTCATCGAAACCGCGTTGCCCCAGCGATCAACGATCACAAAGTGGCTGGTGCAGGGGAGTTCCGGCGATTGGTCGTCCGCCTGGCTGATCGCAACTGGCAACTCACCCGGGTGGGCCTGGCCCATATCTCTATGTGGGTTAATCAGTTGACTGCGTTGTTGCAGATAGTCGGCATCCAGCAACTGATCGACGGGTACCCCGACAAAATCACTGTCCGCCAGATAACGGGCCCGGTCGGCATAGGCCAGCCGGCTTGCCTGTGTAAACAGGTGATAGAACTCGAGGCTATCCGGTGGCAACGGTTGCGGTTCAGCTAACGCCATCAGTAGAAGGATCTGCAGGATGGTGACTCCGCCTGAGGTCGGTGGCGGAAAACCACAGACCCGATACTGTCTGAACGGCTGGCAGATCGCCTGGCGTTCAACCGCCTGATAATTCTGCAGATCGCTCAGGGTTAGTTTGCCCGGGTTATCTTTTGCCTGTTTTATCGCTGTGATGATTTTGTCAGCCAGTGGTCCCCGATAGAGTGCCGTAGCACCTTGCTGTGCAATCTGCCGCAGAGAGTCCGCCTGTGCCGGATTGGTTAACAGATACCCTTCGGGCAGAGGCTCCCCATCTGCAGTAAAGAAGTATTGGCGTGCTTGCGGATAGCGTCCAAGCCCTGGATTGATCTTTGAGGCCAGCAGCTGATGTAATCTAGGGGTCACGTTAAAACCGGCTTCTGAGGTCGAAATTGCATCATCAAACAGCTTTCCCCAGGGTAGCTTGCCATAATTTTTCTGGCTCAGCTCCAGCATTGCCAGAACCCCGGGCGTACCGACTGAGCGTCCTCCCACCATGGCATCCCACCAATTCATGGGGGTGCCGCTGGTTGTGAGAAACAGATCTTCAGTGGCAGCAGCAGGGGCTGTCTCCCGGCCATCAAACGCGGTGACCTTTTTCGCACTGTTATCCCAGTAGAGCATAAACGCACCGCCGCCTATACCAGACGACTGGGGCTCAACCAGTGTTAGCATCGCCTGGACCGCTACGGCGGCATCCGCTGCACTGCCGCCCTGTTGCAGTATGTTGTATCCCGCCTGTGTTGCGAGAGGATGGGCGGTGACAACCAACTGCTGGCGGGCTCTGACCGTTGCCTGCGTCTGAACCCCTGTGGCTGACTCCGGGGCCAGATCTTCATTAACCGCATAAAGAAACGATGGGAACAGGGCGGTAGTCGTTAAAATAACAGTGAGAAGCACGTTGCGCATAACTGAATTCCTGATTCTGGTTTATCCGTCAGAAAGGGGCTGAGCTGTAATTAAAGCAGATATTCAATAAAAGGGGCTCTCTTTTTAAAAAATATCATATAACTCAATTAGTTGGCTGTCGGTGCACAGACAGCAGCGGTTTCTCTGTTCAGAGTAACCCGAAATGGTGAGCTTATTGCTGCCGGCTGACTGGGCGCTAACTATACTGGAACCTATTAAAGATAGTATTTTTCAGGCCGATAGCTCTTCGATGGCCTGTGATTTGGAGAATGCCCTTTGTCTATAGCAGTTAAATCTATCTACAGCTCGGATAAAGATTCCAGAGTGATCCGCATGGTGTTATTGAATGATCATGAAGGCAAGGCTCTGGTGCTGTTACCGGCGAATATGCTGTTAAATCTGGTGAGTATCTGGAAGCATTCCGGTCGACATCTGCAACCAGTCAGATGTAAAGACGCTTCAAAATTTTTCAATCAGGCCGCCCTGAAGTCGCAGGCTGGCCAGGAAAAGCTTTTCCGGCTGCCGGTATTTATCGATCAGTCGCTGGCGGATTATGAGCGGTTTGATGTGGTGGAGTCTTATACCGGGCTCGCTTTTGAGGCCCGGAGTGAGTGGTTCGGGGATCACATGTCCCTCTGCTCGTTAGGGCTGACCTCCCAGACGATTGCTCAGCATCAGCAGGACGGCAGTGATGAACAGGTGATTACCCGGGCGGTTGAACGTTTTACCACGCTGCGGATTCAGCAGCGTCTGGAGGATACGCTTGGGTTACCGCCGTTACCGCCGTCAATGAAGCGTCTGGTAGAGCTGCGTTCCGATCCCTCTGCGGGGATTGATGATCTGGTGCCTTTGGTGCGGGGGGATGCCAGTCTGGCGGCACAGGTCATGAGCTGGGCAGCATCACCCTATTATGCCGCTCCGGGCGAGGTGCATTCGGTTGAAGATGCCGTCATCCGGGTATTAGGGTTTGATCTCGTGGTGAATCTGGCGTTGGGGGTCGCGATGGGTAAAACCCTCAAGGTACCTGATGATACGCCGCGTGATGGCATTCCCTACTGGAAACAGTCAGTCTACATTGCCGCTGCCTCTGAACTGATGTGTAAAAAGATGCCTGTCGAGATCAGGCCAAAACCGGGGCTGGTTTATCTGGCCGGGTTGTTACAAAACTTTGGTTACCTGATATTGGCGTACCTGTTTCCTCCCCATTTCTCTTTGTTGTCCCGCTATATCGAAGCGAACCCCCATATGGCGCTGGAGTTTATTGAGAAACAGGTGTTGAATGTCACCCGCGAACAGATTGGCGGCTGGCTATTGGATAACTGGGGATTACCCGAGGTGGTGGTTGAGGCGGTACGCTACCATAATGATCTGGACTATGAGGGGCTGGCGAGCCATGAGGCGAAGCTGATCTATGTAGTTAGCCGGGCGCTGCGCAGCAAGGAACTGGCGGATGGTCCGGTTGAGGCCATTCCTGATTCGGTGCTCAGTGAGTTACGGATAACGCAGGAGGACGTGGATGAGGTCCTCGACCACATTGTGGCGAGCCGTGGTGAACTGGATGCCCTGGTGCATACCATTATGCACGCCCATTAAGCCGGGCTAAGATGTACTAATTCCGATAAGACGAGTGAGACTACAATATTGATCCGCTAATCATTGCGTTTCAGATTGCGGTCTCGCTCTCCAGCTGTTCCAGTTGTTCAACCTTTTCCATCCATTCGGATTCAATCGCATCGGCCTTCTGCTGCAGCTCGCCCTGGCGCTGCAACTGCTGTTTCAGCTGCTCTTTATTACTCTCTTCATACAGCGAAACATCTGCCAGGGTGGTTTCAATCTGCTGCAACGTCTGAGTCACGTTGTCTAAATCCGCCTCCAGCTTTTCAATCGCTTTTCGCAGCGGACGCAGGGCGTTACGACGTTCAGCATCGAGTCGTTTCTGCTCTTTCTTCTCTGCAGCACTGAGGGAGCGGTTTTCTTTCGGCTCCTCAATGATCTGATTCTGAGTCCGGCGCTGGGCTGTCAGCCACTGCTGGTAGTCGTCCATATCACCGTTAAAGGGGGATACCTGACCGTTGGCTACCAGCAGGAACTGATCAACAGTATTGCGCAGCAGGTGGCGGTCATGAGACACCAGAATCAGAGCGCCATCAAAGTTTTGCAACGCCAGCGTCAGCGCATGGCGAACCTCCAGGTCCAGATGGTTGGTCGGTTCATCCAGTAACAGCAGGTTGGGCCGTTGCCAGGCGATCAGTGCCAGCGCAACCCGGGCTTTTTCACCGCCGGAAAAGCGTTTCACCGGTTCCAGTGCCCGGTCGCCATTAAAGTCAAAGCTGCCCAGGTAGTTACGAATCTCCTGATCACTGGCTTTTGGTGATATTCGCTGGATATGCAGGGCGGGAGAGGCTTCCAGATCCAGGGCTTCGAGCTGATGCTGGGCAAAATAGCCAATCTTCAGATGTTCCCCGGCCTGATACAGACCATCAATCAGCGGCAGGTCCCGGGTGAGGGTTTTAATCAGGGTGGATTTACCCGCGCCATTCGGCCCCAGCAGGCCGATCCGGTCTCCCGGAGAGAGCGTCAGCTTTACGTCGCTAAGAATCGGCTGGCTATAGCCGAGCTGACAGTGATTCAGACTCATCAGTGGAAAAGATATCTTATCCGATGACTGAAAGGTAAAACTGAACGGGCTGTCCACATGGGCGGGCGCGATCAGCTCCATCCGCTCAAGTTCTTTAACCCGGCTTTGCGCCTGCTTGGCTTTGGTCGCCTTGGCTTTAAAACGACGGACAAAGCTTTCTATCTCGGCGATTCTGACCTGCTGTTTTTCAAATTGTGACTGCTGCTGGGCCAGTCGTTCAGCCCGACGCTTTTCAAAGTCGCTATAGCCGCCTTTATACAGCTCGGTTTTCTGCTGATGCATATGCACAATATGGGTGCTGACCGCATCGAGAAAGTCGCGGTCGTGGGAGATCAGCAGCAGGGTACCCTGATAGTTACGCAGCCACTGCTCCAGCCAGATCGTAGCATCCAGATCCAGGTGGTTGGTTGGCTCATCCAACAGCAGGATATCGGAATGACTCATCAGAGCCTGTGCCAGGTTGAGGCGGATACGCCAGCCTCCGGAAAACGTGTTGACGGGGCGTTCGGCATCTCGGGGAGCAAAACTCAGGCCACTTAGTAACTGATGCCCGCGGGCTTCTGCACTGTAGCCATTAATGGCATCGAGTTGAGCGTGCAGCTCACCGATGCGGTGATGATTATCGCTGTGCTCTGCCTCGGTCAGCGCCTGTTGAATGGCACGCAGTCGCTGGTCGCCATCGAGTACATAATCGATGGCGCGCTGATCACTGTCGGCGACCTCCTGAGCCATATGGGCGATGGTCAGATTGCCCGGCAGCTGCAGGTCGCCTTCATCGGGCTGCAGCTGACCGAGAATCAATTTAAAGAGTGAGGACTTACCAACGCCGTTGGCACCCACAATGCCGACTTTCTGATTGGCGTGAATCGTCAACTGCGCTCTGTCTAGCAGGCGCAGGGGTCCTCGTTGTAAGCTAAGCTGGTTTAACTGAATCATGGCGGCGGATTTTATCACAGATGTCAGAAAATAATGCCTTTTGGAGCTATGCCGTAGCGATCTATTCTAACCCGGCTATAGAGCAGCTGTGTTTGCGGTTGCAAAACCGTTATCAATTGAGCGTAAACGATCTGTTGTTTGCCTTATGGCTGGCGCATCTGGGGCGGCAACTGCCTGAGACTCTGGATGATGCGGGTGTCCGGGAGTGGCGTATCAAGATGCTTGAACCCCTGCGTCTGCTGCGCTATCAGCTGCGTCAGTCAAGGCGTTCAACCGCAGAAGAGGAGTGTTATCAGCGGTTGAAAAAAGCAGAACTGGCCGCAGAAATAGTGGAATCAGGTTTGCTCTATGATCTGAGAGATCGCTGTCCTGATGTTTCTGGTTCAGCAGGTGATGTGAATCAACTGGGCTATGTTAATCTGTGTACTGCGGCGGGGACCGACCCTGTTATGACTGGAGATCTGCAGGCTCATTTACAACAATTAGTTGAGAAAGCAATCGGGTGCGGTGGTAATTAACTGAACTTTTCAGTTTAATGGTTTACTAACAGCAGATAACTGACCCCTAGGGATTAAGGAATGACAATGAAGAAAACGCTGGTGGCCGTGGCCGTAGCAAGTATTGTGTTGGTGGGATGTGGCCCTGACAAAGATGATAAAGCCGTCGCAAAGGCTGAAAAACCGTACACCCTGGAGACTGATCAGCAGAAACTGGGATACAGTCTGGGTCTGATGTTGGGCGAACGGCTGAAAGCCGATGTGGCTGAGCTTGATGTTGATGCGCTGCGACGTGCTGTAGAAACGGTGTACTCTGGTGAAGAGCCGCTGCTGAAACCGGATGAGGTTGAAGCCACAATGATGGCCTTCCAGAAGAAAAAAATGGAAGAGAAGCAGGCCGAGTTTAATAAGCTGGCAGATGAAAACCTGAAGAAAGGTGAGGCGTTCCTGGCTGAAAATGGCAAAAAAGAGGGCGTTATCACCACCGAATCCGGGCTGCAGTATGAAGAGTTGACCGCCGGTGAGGGAGCCAGTCCTAAGCCTGAAGATACTGTAAAAGTACATTATCGTGGTTCGCTGATCAGCGGTACCGACTTTGATAGTTCCTATAGTCGTGGTGAACCGGTTTCCTTCCCTCTGAATGGTGTGATTCCGGGCTGGACTGAAGGACTTCAGCTGATGAAAGTGGGGGGGAAAGCCCGCCTTGTACTTCCGGCTGATCTGGCATACGGCCCCGGCGGGATGGGTGACGCGATCGGACCCAATGAGACGCTGGTGTTTGAGGTTGAGTTACTGGATATTAACCCATCCGAATAACGCACTGAATATAAACCGCACATTGAAAACCACCCATTCGGGTGGTTTTTTTTGGTGCGCACTATTTTTTTGTGATCGAAAATGTCAGTTATTTTGATCTATTTTGACAGTTTAATTGTAATTTTATTACAACATTATTTAAAAGTTTCATGAAAAGAGTTAGTTAATTAGCTGCTTTCTGTACAGTCGGAAAACAGTTGCTACACTAATAGACTGAAAGTTAACTATATGGATTAAAAGAATAAAGAAGTGGAACGCTCTTTGCTTTGCATAGCACTGTAGCTGTGCTGCTGAACACAGCCCGCTTTTGTTATTCATTAATTCGTTACAAAGAGGAAGCATCCAATGAAGAAAACCCTGATATCTGCTGCCGTCCTGATGGTTGCAATGACAGGTACCGCCATGGCGGGTACTTTGGAAACAGTAAAGGAGCGTGACGCACTTCAGTGTGGTGTAACGAGTGGTGTCCCTGGCTTCTCGGTGCCTGATGATCAAGGTAACTGGAAAGGTCTGGACGTTGATGTATGCCGGGCGGTGGCTGCCGCCGTGCTGG
>NZ_JAFFZO010000043.1 GCF_016924145.1 Amphritea pacifica
TGGTGTGTGATGGCATGAACCTGATTGGTCGGGAAATGTTTGCTATCGACGGCTGTAAAATGCCATCCAATGCAGCCAAAGAGTGGAGTGGAACACGGGCAGAGCTGAACCGTAAACAAGCCAAAATGGAGAAAAGGGGACTGATTTATTTTTGTCCTTCATCCCGTAAAATCACTGCAAGCCTTTTAGAGCAATCGACGCAATCGCGTCGAGCACCGAGTAAGCGCGAAGCGCGTGCTAGTCATTCACGGTCTTGGATCCAGAACTATCCATGCTCGTCCTTTTACACGGAATGTTTGAGGTTTCAATTGTGCACCTGTTAAAAATAGTACAGTGGATTTTGATCGTTGTAGGGGGAGTTATTACGGTTCTGGTAATGCTCTGTGCTCTTCTTTTTTGGTATATGAGTTCTGGTGTTTTTGGTACTGAACGTTTTGATAAGGGTGCGTGGAACGCTCCGGTATCCAGAGAGCAGGAAGCTTCTTGTTACCGTGGCGGAATGGCTAAAGATATTCGGGATAATGTGTTATCCAGCGAAACAACTAAGGAAGATGTCATTGTTCTGCTTGGAAGTCCTGAGGGTGATATAACCAAACAAGTCTATAAATATGATCTTGGCATGTGCAGCGGCTTGCGTATGGACTATGACGATTTACGTATCTATTTTGACGACCAGGGTCATTATACCCACGCAAAAATTGTTCAGAATTGAGAGGCCAGTTACTAATTGCACGACAATAAGACAGATTCTCTTTCTTTCCGCTTAAATTCTTCAATCATATGAACCAATGCTTTTTCCAGTAAGCGACGCAGTCGCGCCTAACTACTCGCTAGCTGCGCAGCGGCGGTCTACCCACGCGGGAGCGGGGGAACGAGCGCAAGCCTCTCTTCAATCATTAGATGTATGACAGTTATCACGGGCGTTGTTGGGATTCGTGCCTCATCCCAACCTATGGTCCAGATTTTCCTGGCAAGCGACGCAGTCGCGTCTAACCACCAGCCAGCCGCGAAGCGGCGATCTAGCCACTGCCTTTAAAGGCGATCTAGCCACGGCTCTCTTATGCCTGCTGTGATCATTGCAGAAATTGACGCCACTGCCGGAAGGGCGTCCATCACATCACTGCAAAGGCTGTTAAGAATTAAGCTTACTCTAACCTGGATTCAAGCAGCATGCGCATAGCATGAGCCATTGTTTTTTCGGACTCATGGTGTTTTCCATTTGCATGCAGGCGCATACCTTCATCACGCAGAGCTTTCACCTCGGCTTTCTGCATCTCATTCAGATCACTGCGGGGCAGCGCATTATCGATCGCCTTAGCGTCCATCGGGCAGTGACCCGCGAAAGCCTGCACAGATAGTGTAGTGGCTACAGCTGCCAGCATAAGTGTACGTTTCAACATAACAAATCCTCCAAATCTGGACCCGGTTCATAGTTCAAACTAAAGTATAGTTCAGTTGATTTTAGCTATTGCCAGATCACGGAGGTGTCGGGGGAATGGCACCCGTACAGAAGCGAATCTGGCAGAACAGGAAGGTAGTCATGAACCAGGTCAGATCAGAATTGAAGAGCGCTTAATGGATTACATTTAATCCTGGCAGCGTTCTTTACAGGGGCTTTCTGGGGAAGCTAGCTTTTTGGTAATTCGTTTTATTAATTCCGGAATTGACTTATAAGCGCTTTCAATTGACCGCTTGTGCCGTTTATCACCAAACTCTTGGTATTCCACGTTGATTTCATGTATTTCATCTGCGCCAAGGTATTTGCTGAGTGTGCGAAGATGGGGGCCTAAATGATTCATCGTTTCCCGTGCTCCGTTTTCTTCAAAGCCAAACTCGCCACAAGATGTTATAAGCACGAGAAATTTTCCTGACAGGGTAGGCTCTAATGGAAAATCACCACGGTTAAGGTCAAAGGTAAAGGTCTTGTTTATTCTGACAATCTGGTCAATCCATGCTTTCAGTGATGCAGGCATACCGTAGTTGTACATCGGAGTGGATATGACAATGACGTCAGCCTCTGATAACTCTTCAATTAACACATCAGACAATGCTAACAATAAATTTTGCTCATCTGTTCTTTTCTCTTCGGGGGTGAAGACCGCTGCAATCCAGCTTTCAGATATAAAGTCTGGTGGTGTGCTGCCAATATCTCTATAGATAAATCGATCTGCGGGTTTTTCTGTGAGCCATTGATGCTTGAATGTCTCGCCTAAGGTCCTTGAAATAGAACGTTCTTTACGTGCACTTGCATCGATATGAAGTATAGCGGTCATATGATTTTCCCTGGTTTGTTATGAATTACGCTGTGTCGGGAATTATTTGCAAAGCCGGGCTTGTTGACAAATGGTAAAACTTTACTTATAGATGATCTGATTTCATCTATGAGTAAAGTCTATGTTTTCTCGCTTACCTCAACTGAATCAAATCAAAGGGTTTGAGGCTGCTGCGCGCTTAGGTAGTTTTAAAGCTGCCGCTGGTGAGCTGAATATCACTCCAACGGCAATATCTCACCAAATATCAAACTTAGAGGACCGGCTGGGGGTTTTGCTGTTCGAACGAAAAGTCCGCTCAATAGTCCTGACTCAAGAAGGTGCCAGGTTTGCACTTGTTGCCCATCAGGCGCTGCAGCAGATATCAACGGCAATTGAAGAAATATCCGATGCGCAGTCTGTGTTGAACATAGCCACAACGACGTCTTTTGCCTCAATGTGGCTTGTTCCCAATCTGGCTAGGTTTTATAAAGAACACCCTGATATTCAGGTTGCGATAAGGACCGGAGAGGAGCTTGCTGATATCAGGCGCGATCGTCGCATTGATCTCGCAATAAGATATGGTCGTGATGTTGAGAAAAATACAACAGCGGTAAAACTGGTGACCGAACGTTTTGCCGGCTATGCAACAGAGGGTTATTTGAACAGTTGTAAGGATTTAACTGATGCCACTTATATAGAGACCAGATGGAAGAACAAAGACTTACCCTCAATAAGCTGGGAAAAGTGGCTTCAAACGTTTAACGCCAATATATCCGCCCCAAAGATAAGTTACTTTGACCAGGAAGATCATGTTGTTCAAGCCGCTTTAACCGGTCAGGGAATAGCACTGGTTAGCTCGGTATTAGCTAAAATGGCGGTGCAGAACGGTTGGTTAAAAACTATGGATGATGACTGCTCTTTACCGGGGCTAACGTATTTTTTATTGGTATCACCCTTCAGTGCAAACTTACGCAAAGTCACTGTCTTCAGTGATTGGCTGATTAAAGAGTTAGCAGAGTATGCCTGATAATATCGATATTAGGAAAAAGGGAGACAGACGTATTTTCTTGCCCCTCATCCCTTCACCCCACGAAAGCAACGCTTTTCCTCGCATGCGACGCAGTCGCGTCTAACTACTAGCCAGCCGCGAAGCGGCGATCTGGCCACTTCTCTTTGAGATAAATCCTTGCCATTCGCCAGTCGTTAACATTTAATATTGTGATAGATCGCTATGGATGGTGAGCTTCCTACTGAGGCCTTTCACCTTATGAGTTTATGCCCATGCTGGGCGTAACAACGTTAAGTCGACCAGATGTTAATGTGCCATCTGCAACCGGGCTGGCACAATAAATGTCGGAGAAAAAAACATGGACGAGAACCCCTATAGAGCCCCCAACGCATCGAATGAAAAGCCAGAACGAGGATCTGGTGCAATAAGGATTATAAAGAAAATTCTGATTGGTTTAGGTGTTGTTTTTGGGCTGCTGATCGTACTGATTATCTGGGGCGCATATTCTACCTCAAATACCTACGGCAAGTTTGAAAATAGAGCAGAACCGTTTATCGAAAACTTTCTTGCTGAGCAAGATCCCTGGGACTATAAAAAAGCCAGGCCGTATCTGAGTGACGCCTGGTTAGAAAGCACAACGGATGAAGATGGCGTAAAGCTGTTCGGTTATTTTAAAAAGCTGGGAGTATTGACATCTATTGATAGTATTGCCTGGCAGGGGTGTTTGAATCATAAATCGACCAGTGGTGCAGTTGAACGATGTAACTACGACGTTATGGCAAGCTATGAAAATGGCAAAGCACAACTCTATTTTGGCTTATCTATCGAGTCCGAAGAACTCAAACTGATGCAGTTACGAATTAACTCCGATGTGTTTATGCAGCCGTAAACGGATAGAGCTGATTGCGTCTGATTCACAGACAAGAAAGGGGGGGAGATCTGTTTTCTGGCCCCTCATCCCTTCACCCCACGAAAGCAACGCTTTTCCTGGCATGCGACGTAGTCGCGTCTATTCACTAGCCAGCCGCGAAGCGGCGATCTGGCCACTGCCTTTAAAGGCGATCTAGCCACTGCTCTTACCAATAGTCTCCTCTAAAGGCTTAAGTAGATTATTCACCTTGTCATAGGTTTCCTGATATTCATCAGCGGTTTCGGAGTCTGCGACGATGCCGCCGCCGGCCCAGCAGTGTATCTGGCCGTTTTCACAGATCAGGGTGCGGATGGTGATGCTGGTATCCATCTGGCCGGAGAAACTCAGATAGCCGATTGAGCCGCAGTATACAGAGCGACGATGGGGCTCCAGCTCTTCGATAATTTCCATAGCACGGATCTTCGGTGCGCCAGTGATCGACCCGCCGGGGAAACTGTGCTCCAGCAGGTCGATCGGGGTTTTATCCGCCGCCAGTTTGCCGGTGATGGTGCTGACCAGGTGGTGGACATTGGCATAGGATTCTACAGCAAACAGTTTAGGCACTCTGACACTGCCGTGTTCACATACCTTGCTGATGTCATTGCGCATCAGATCGACGATCATCAGGTTTTCGGCCCGGTCTTTCTCGCTGTCATGCAGGGCCAGTTTTAACTGTGCATCCAGCGCCGGGTTGTTGCCTCTTGGCCGTGTGCCCTTGATCGGTTTTGTGGTGACTTGGTTGTCGCACACTTCAAGAAACTGTTCGGGTGAGTGTGACAGAATCGCACCGTCAGCGGTTTCAATGTAGGCGGAGTAGGGGGTTGGCGCCTGCTGTCTGATCAGCTTGTAGGCCGCCCAGGGGTCCCCTTGATAGCGGCTGCTGAAACGTTGGGCAAAGTTAACCTGATAGCAATCACCGGAGTGGATGTACTGATCGATGCGGTTAAGTGAGTGGTAATACTCGGGTTCACTCATATTGCTTTTAAAGGGGGCGGCAAGGGTAAAGCCACGGCTGCCTGTTTCAGTATTATGGTTTAGCAGCTGCAGAATATTTTCTGCCCCGGCGGTATTGATCAGGGGGGTGGTGACCAATTGTGCGGTGTTACTCTTATGGTCGATCACCACTGCCCAGCTGTATATACCCACCTGCATATCGGGCAGCTCGATATCAGCGATGGTGTTTTCTGGCAGTGTTTCCAGACTGCGGCCCAGGTCATAGGCAAAATATCCCAGCAACCCACCACAGAATGGCAGCGCTTTAACCTCGGTTTGTTGTGGCTCAGGGCAACGCTGCTGATACTGGCTAAACAGTTGTTGCAGATGGGTAAAGGGATTGCCGCTAAGCTGTTCATCGGTGCTGGCTGTGGTGAGATGAGTTAATCCATTCTGATAACTAAGCCGGGCTTCAGGATTTGCGGCGATGATATCAAAACGCCCATAACGGCCTGCAGGTTTTCCACTGTCGAGGAAGACCGGGGCGTCGAGGTGACGGATGCGTTCGAAGTAGAGGGTGGTATTTTGCAGATAGGGGAGTGAAAAAAGTCTGTACACCCGATAAACCTTAGTTCTTGCCTGTCTTCAGCTCAGGTCTCTGAGTTTGACCGGTCGTTGTTTTGCCATCCGTCAGCTTAAGATTAACAGGATGGTTCAGGGTAAAAAGCGATTGTATCTGTCCGGGGTAGCGAAAGCGAGGTGCAATCCTGCAGTTTTTTCTACAAATCTTAACAGTATAATCGCCGTATAATGACGGGAGTTTTGTTCTTCTTCAGGATACTATCCGTTTATTTATAGCCGTCAGATAACAGTTAGCAGAACCGATGATTAAACACCCCTTCAAGATTACTCAGCATCAGCTCAACCTTCCCGACCAGCAGGTCAGTTATCAGCTTTACAGAAAGTCCGGTGACAGCTCGCCGCGCCGGCTGGTGATGTTGCATGGTGCCGGCGTGGCTGGAGAGGATACCTGGTCAGCCATTAGCATGATGACCACTGGCTGGGATGAAATTCTCATACCGGACCAGCGGGGCACGGGCAATACGCGCTACCCCGACGGAGCGGAGCATTCTTTCACCATCAATGAACTGGTGAACGATCTCGGTGCTCTGGTGGACCATCTGGGCTGGTGGCAGTTTGATCTGGCGGGCTATTCCATGGGGGGGATGGTGTCACTACTGTATAAGCAGCGTTACCATGAGCGGGTGAAGAAACAATATTTGTTAGAGTCTGCGATGCTTGACCGGCCCTGCTGGGAATCGACTGTTAATCTGCGCTTGAAGTTCAGTGAAGCCGCAGAGCATCTGCAAGGGGATCAGGCGGAAACCGGAATACGTGCGTTTCTGGATACTATCTCGCCCAACCGGAAAGTCGCGCCTAAAGCCGAGTTGTTGACAATCCAGCGCCTTGCAGCACGTCCTATTGGTTTTGCTAATGCCCTCAACTGTGTCACGGAAGCGATCACCACTATAGACCGTGAAGCACTGGTGGCTGCCCAGGGTGATGTCACCAGTTTTATTGGCGGTCACAGTGTCGATCTGATGCATCAGTATCAGCGGGATCTGGCTGAGCGCCTGCCCAACTGGCACTACTTTATGGTGCCGGGCACTGATCATTCGCTGCCATTTCAGAAACCCCGTCAGATCGCCCGTATTATGGATAGCGAACTGAACCGTTTTCTCGCCTGATACGCACTCCTGAACTAGACTGATAGCCTCGTTTGACGGGGCTTTTTTATGTCTGATAGCTAAGTCAGGATATACCCCTATACTTTTGTAGCATGTCGACACTTTTCGTCTTTAGTATGGTTGACGATGCAGGAGTTGCTCTGTATTGTTAGCCAAATAACAAGATTGTCGACAATCCATCGAGAAGGTTGTAATGGCAGAGATCATAGAATTAAACGATACCTCAAGCGAAGTGCGCACCCTGGCCGATCGTGTCAGTGGCCAACTGATTACCGCCATTGTCCGCGGTGATATCCCTCCGGGACAAAAGATCAGCGAACCGGAACTGGCCCGCACCTACGGCATCAGCCGGGGGCCTTTACGCGAAGCGATCCGTCAGCTCGAAGGCTTGCGCCTGGTGGTCCGTATTCCCCATGTCGGGGCCCGTGTTGTATCGCTGAGCCCGGAAGAGTTAGTTGAGATCTACCGTATTCGTGAGGCGCTTGAGGGCATGGCCTGTCGACTGGCGGCCGAAAATATGTCGACAGATGAGATCAACAGCCTGCGGGAACTGCTCTATCAGCATGAGCGAAATATCCAGGAGATTGATGGACGCGCCTACTTTCAGAAAGAGGGCGATCTGGATTTTCACTACCGCATCGTTCAATCCAGTAAAAATTCTAAACTGTTTGAGCTGCTGGGTGGTGAGCTTTATCACCTGGTACGCATGTACCGTTACCAGTTCAGCGTTTCTAAATCACGTCCGCAACGTGCCCTGAAGGAGCATCATCGCATCCTGGATGCGATCGAAGAGAGGGATGGCGAGCTGGCAGAACTGCTGATGCGTCGGCATATAGGCCGGGCACGCCGTAATATAGAAGAACGTCTGAACCCAACGAACAAAGAAGAGAGGGAATAACCTATGAGCAAACTGACCGCTGGCGGACGTTTCCGCAAAGCATTAGACGAGACCAATCCACTGCAGATCGTGGGTACCACTAACGCCTATCATGCGATGATGGCTGAGCGTGTTGGCCACAGGGCGATCTATCTGTCCGGTGGCGGCGTTGCTAACCACTCTTATGGTCTTCCCGATCTGGGCATGACATCGATGAATGACGTGCTGGCCGATGTGGGCCGTATTACCAGCGCTGTGGAAACGCCGCTGATTGTTGATATCGATACCGGTTGGGGGGGGGCATTCAATATCGCCCGTACCATCAAAGAGATGACAAAGTTCGGTGCGGCAGGTTGTCATATTGAGGATCAGGTTGCGCAGAAACGTTGTGGCCACCGTCCTAATAAAGAGATTGTGTCTCTGGAGGAGATGGTTGACCGTGTGAAAGCCGCTGTCGATGCTAAGACTGACGACGACTTCTTCCTGATCGCCCGTACCGATGCGTTTCAGATGGAAGGGCTGAATGCTGCGGTTGAGCGTGCTCAGGCCTGTCTGGAAGCCGGTGCCGACGGTATCTTCGCCGAAGCGGTTCACACCCTGGATGATTATCAGGCCTTTTCTGATGGCATTAACGGCGCACACCTGCTGGCTAACATCACTGAGTTTGGTGCGACACCGCTGTTTAATACTGAGGAACTGGCCGCTCATGGCGCGACCATGGTGCTGTATCCATTGTCAGCCTTCCGTGCGGCTAACCTGGCTGCACTGAATGTATTTGAAGCGATTCTGCGAGATGGTGACCAGAAAGCGGTTGTCGACACGATGCAGACCCGCATGGATCTTTACGATTTTCTCAACTACCACGACTTTGAACAGAAGTTGGATGCGCTGTTTCAGGAAGGTAAAAACAAGTAATCAGCCACAGCGCTGAAACCCGATGAGCTAACTCCCGCTGAGCGTTAAAGCGGGAAGATCGACAGAGTCAAAGCAAAAAATACTGTAACGGGTAAACACACTTTTCAGGCCCGCAAGCAGAGAGGAGAAGATAGGATGGCTGAAGCTAAAAAATTAAGTGGTGCGGGTCTGCGTGGTCAGTCCGCTGGTGAAACGGCACTCTGTACCGTTGGGCAGAGTGGTGCAGGTCTGACATACCGTGGCTACGATATCAAAGAGCTGGCGGATAAGGCGCAGTTTGAAGAGGTCGCTTATCTGTTGCTGTATGGCAAGCTGCCAAATCAGGGTGAGCTGGATGCTTATAAAGCCCGCCTGAAAGGGATGCGCGCGCTGCCTGCTGCTCTCAAAACCGTGCTGGAACAGATTCCCGCGGACGCTCACCCAATGGATGTGATGCGTACCGGCTGCTCCATGCTGGGCAACCTGGAAACCGAGCAGGATTTTACCGAGCAGCATGATCATATCGATCGGATGCTGGCAGTTTTTCCGGGTATGATTAACTACTGGTACAACTTCAGCCATCATGGCAAGCGTATTGATGTGGAGACCGATGCCAACTCTATCGGTGAGCAGTTCCTCTGGACCCTGCACGACAAGAAGCCTGAACCGCTGCATGTTGATGTGATGCATGCTTCGCTGATTCTTTATGCTGAGCATGAGTTTAACGCCTCAACCTTTACTGCCCGGGTGTGTGCTTCAACGTTATCGGATATCCATAGCTGCGTGACCGCTGCCATTGGTTCCCTGCGTGGCCCCCTGCATGGCGGTGCTAATGAAGCGGCGATGGCGATGATTCAGGACTGGCGTTCTCCGGATGAAGCGGAAGCCGAAATCATGGCGATGCTGGCGCGTAAAGATAAGATCATGGGTTTTGGCCATGCGATCTACCGGGATTCTGATCCCCGTAATGCGATTATTAAAGAGTGGTCCAGAAAACTCTCTGAACAGGTGGGCGATGAGTATCTGTTCGCCGTGTCTGAACGGGTGGAAGCGGTGATGTGGCGTGAGAAGAAACTGTTCTGTAACGCCGACTTCTTCCATGCTTCTGCCTACAATTTCATGGGCATTCCGACCGAGCTGTTTACCCCGATTTTCGTGTGCTCCCGGGCCGCAGGCTGGACCGCACATGTGATGGAACAACGTGCCAATAACCGCATTATCCGCCCATCGGCTGACTACAGTGGCCCAATCAGCGCCGAGTGGATCGATATCGCTGACCGTCCATAAGCTGAACTGGCTGAGAGGAGAGGGGCTGTGGTGAAGCTCAGCCCTTTCCCTAACTAAGATTTCAATGGTGTGATATGAATACTGAATACCGTAAACCGTTAGCAGGTACTGGCCTGGATTACTTCGACACCCGTGCGGCGGTTGAAGCGATTAAGCCAGGTGCTTATGCAACGCTGCCTTACACCTCCCGTGTTCTGGCTGAACAACTGGTGCGTCGCTGTGAACCCGAAGCACTGACTGATTCCCTGAAACAGCTGATTGAGCGCAAGCAGGATCTCGACTTTCCCTGGTATCCGGCCCGTGTGGTCTGTCACGATATTCTCGGTCAGACCGCACTGGTTGACCTTGCTGGCCTGCGGGATGCGATTGCTGAACAGGGTGGTGATCCGGCTAAAGTGAATCCGGTTGTACCAACCCAACTGATTGTTGATCATTCGCTGGCTGTTGAAGCACCAGGGTTTGATCCCGAGGCTTTTCAGAAGAACCGCGATATTGAAGATCGTCGTAACGATGACCGCTTCCACTTTATCGAGTGGTGTAAAACCGCCTTTGATAACGTTGATGTGATTCCGGCCGGTAACGGTATTATGCATCAGATCAACCTGGAGAAGATGTCTCCGGTGATTCAGGCCCGTGACGGCGTTGCCTTTCCGGATACCTGTGTGGGTACCGACAGTCACACCCCTCACGTTGATGCGCTGGGTGTTATCGCTATCGGTGTCGGTGGTCTGGAAGCTGAAACCGTCATGCTGGGCCGTCCCTCTATGATGCGCCTGCCGGACATTATCGGCGTTAAACTGGTGGGCAAGCGCCAGCCGGGGATTACCGCCACCGATATGGTGCTGGCGATCACTGAGTTTCTGCGTAATGAGAAAGTCGTTTCCGCCTATCTGGAGTTCTTCGGTGAGGGGGCTGCAACCCTGTCGATTGGTGATCGTGCGACGATCTCCAATATGACGCCGGAATATGGTGCCTCTGCCGGCATGTTCTATATCGATGAGCAGACCATCGAATATCTTAAGCTGACCGGTCGTGAGCCGGAACAGGTTGCTCTGGTTGAACAGTATGCCAAAGAAACCGGCCTGTGGGCGGATGATCTGGTTGATGCTCAGTACGAGCGGGTGCTGGAATTTGATCTGTCTACCGTGGTCCGTAATATGGCGGGTCCGTCTAACCCACATCGCCGTTTGCCGACCTCCGCTTTACACGAGCGTGGTATCTCCAGTGATGTGATGCTGGCCGCAGCCCAAGCAGAAGAAGCGGATGGCCTGATGCCGGATGGCGCCGTTATCATCGCCGCCATTACCAGCTGTACCAACACCTCTAACCCGCGCAATGTGGTGGCAGCCGGGCTGGTTGCCAGGAAAGCCAATGAGCTGGGATTGATTCGCAAGCCCTGGGTTAAAACCTCATTCGCGCCGGGTTCCCGGGTGGCCAAACTCTATCTGGAAGAAGCCGGTCTTCTGCCCGAGATGGAAAAGCTGGGTTTCGGTATCGTCGGCTATGCCTGCACCACCTGTAACGGTATGTCCGGGGCGCTTGATCCGGTGATCCAGCAGGAGATCATTGACCGCGATCTGTATGCGACCGCCGTGCTGTCCGGAAACCGCAACTTTGATGGCCGGATTCATCCGTACGCCAAGCAGGCATTCCTGGCATCTCCGCCACTGGTGGTTGCCTATGCCATTGCCGGCACCATCCGTTTCGACATCGAAAACGATGTCTTGGGGACCGACAAAGAGGGCAATGCGGTTACCCTGAAAGATATCTGGCCAAGTGATGAAGAGATCGACGCTATTGTAGCCAGCGCCGTGAAGCCGGAACAGTTCAATCAGGTGTATATTCCTATGTTTGATCTGGGAGCCGCAGAGCGTTCACCCAGCCCTCTGTATGACTGGCGTCCACAGACAACCTATATTCGTCGTCCTCCCTACTGGGAAGGCGCACTGGCCGGTGAACGGACCATGAAGGGGATGCGTCCGCTGGCGGTACTGGGTGACAACATCACCACAGATCACCTGTCGCCATCTAACGCAATCCAGGCTTCCAGTGCTGCCGGTGAATACTGCGCCAAGATGGGCCTGCCGGAAGAGGACTTTAACTCTTACGCAACCCACCGGGGGGATCACCTGACTGCTCAGCGGGCAACTTTCGCCAACCCCAAACTGCTTAATGAGATGTGCCGGGATGAGAATGGCGAGATTATCCAGGGCTCTCTGGCACGTCTGGAGCCGGAAGGTACCCAGATGCGGATGTGGGAAACCATCGAAACCTATATGCAGCGTAAACAGCCGCTGATCATCATCGCCGGTGCCGATTACGGTCAGGGGTCTTCCCGTGACTGGGCCGCCAAAGGTGTTCGCCTGGCCGGTGTTGAAGCGATAGTTGCGGAAGGTTTTGAGCGTATCCACCGTACCAACCTGGTAGGCATGGGGGTATTACCGCTCGAGTTTAAAGCCGGTGATAACCGCAATACCTACAGCATTGATGGCACTGAAACCTACGATGTGGTTGGCGAGATCAGCCCGCGTTGCGATCTGACAGTAGTGATGACCCGTCGCAATGGCGAGGTGGTTGAGATTCCGGTGACCTGTCGTCTGGATACCGCTGAAGAGGTCCATGTGTACGGTGCTGGTGGTGTGCTGCAGCGCTTTGCGCAGGACTTCCTGGAAGCCAACGCATAAGCGTTAAACACTATGCAGGGCCGGATAAGCACTCTTCCGGCTCTGCAGTTTTTACAGAGAGTTCTTAAGAGAATTTTTAATAAGCGCTTATACCACTCTGATCTTATTAAGAGTTTTCTGAACACGAGTCTCGTTTTTGAATGACACTCAGAGACACAGGAATATAAAAAATGGCATTTGTTCCACAGGTAAAAATCCCCGCGACCTATATTCGTGGCGGTACCAGTAAAGGTGTTTTCTTCCGTCGTCAGGATCTGCCGGCAGCAGCACAGCAGCCGGGTGAAGCCCGCGACAATATCTTACTGCGGGTGATCGGCAGTCCCGATCCCTATGGTCAGCAGATTGATGGTATGGGTGGCGCAACCTCGAGTACCAGCAAAACGGTGATCCTGGATAAGAGCAGCGAACCCGGTCACGATGTCGATTATCTGTTTGGTCAGGTGGCGATCGACAAAGCCTTTGTCGACTGGTCTGGCAACTGCGGCAACCTGACCGCAGCGGTAGGGGCGTTCGCCATCAGTAATGGCCTGGTTGACGCCGAGCGTATTCCTGACAATGGGATCTGTACCGTGCGGATCTGGCAAAAAAATATTGGTAAAACCATCATCGCCCATGTGCCAATGACTAACGGAGAGGTGCAGGAAACCGGTGATTTTGAACTGGATGGTGTGACGTTTCCGGCAGCAGAGGTGGTGATCGAATTTATGGACCCGGCTGATGGTGAGGGGTCAATGTTCCCCACGGGGAATCTGGTGGATGATCTGGAGGTTCCGGGCATCGGCACCTTAAAAGCGACAATGATCAATGCGGGTATTCCAACCATCTTTCTTAACGCCTCAGATATCGGTTACACAGGGACTGAGCTGCAGAAAGATATTAACTCCGATGCCGCAGCGCTGGGAAGTTTTGAAACCATTCGAGCTCATGGCGCGCTGAAGATGGGGCTGATCAGTGATATCTCGGAAGCGGCAGCCCGTCAGCATACACCTAAGGTGGCCTTTGTTGCGCCAGCAACTGCCTATGTCTCTTCCAGTGGTAAGCGGATCTCTGCGGATGATATCGATGTCTGTGTACGGGCTTTGTCCATGGGTAAACTGCACCACGCGATGATGGGCACTGCATCAGTCGCTATCGCCACCGCTGCCGCGGTCCCCGGTACTCTGGTGAACCTGGCCGCTGGAGGTGTAGAGCGCGATTCGGTTACCTTCGGCCACCCTTCTGGCACCCTGCGTGTCGGTGCCGCCGCAGAGCAGCAGGCCAATGGTGACTGGAGTGCCACTAAAGCGGTCATGAGCCGCAGCGCACGGGTACTGATGGAAGGGTTCGTCCGTATTCCCGGAGACAGCTTCTAAGCGCTCAAACCTGTTTTTCATTCTGCCCAGAGGTTATCTGCAGAATGTTACCGATGTCGAAGTGGCAGTCAGACGTTCAGGCCTCCCTATCAAGGACTGTTCGTTTCACTTCACGCTTAGGCCCTGTACGCAAGTGCAGGGTCTTTTTTTTCTGCAATAGGTGGTGTGGGAGTCGCATCTTCGCGACGATAGTCCGTGCCTGTAAATTGTTTTATCGCCGCAGGATGCGGCTCCTACAATGGAATTAACCCATAAATGATCGCGTTGTCTGGTGTGGGAGGCGCGCCCCCGCGGCGATAGTCTGTGCCTGTAAATTGTTTTATCGCCGCAGGATGCGGCTCTTACAATGGAATTAACCCATAAATGATCGCGATGTTCGGTGTGGTGGTCTGTTCAGTGGAGTGGGAGGAGTAGCACCGCGGCGATAGTCCGTGCCTGTAAATTGTTTTATCGCCGCAGGATGCGGCTCCTACAATGGAATTAACCCATAAATGATCGCGTTATCTGGTGTGGGAGGCGCGCCCCCGCGGCGATAGTTCGTGCCCGTGAATTGTTTTATCGCCGCAGGATGCGGCTCCTACAATGGAATTAACCCGTAAATGATCGCGTTGTCTGGTGTGGGAGGCGCGGCCCCGCGGCGATAGTCCGTGGCCGTAAATTGTTATATCGCCGCAGGATGCGGCTCCTACAATGGAATTAACCCGTAAATGATCGCGTTGTCTGGTGTGGGAGGCGCGCCCCCGCGGCGATAGTCTGTGCCTGTAAATCGTTTTATCGCCGCAGGATGCGGCTCCTACAATGGAATTAACCCGTAAATGATCGCGTTGTCTGGTGTGGAGGTCTGTTCTGTGGTGTTGGAGACCGATAGAGTTTGTCCGCTAATGCCATGTGATCTTTTATACTCTACAATTCAGGCAGATACTCTCAGGGATATGTCTGTGTAACTTAAAAGGAGAGGGGCGATGGATAAGCAGCATGAAAAGCTTAATTACGTAGAGTTTGGTTCGACTGATCTTGATGGATCAAAAGGTTTTTTCAGCCATGTGTTTGGTTGGCGCTTTACCGATTATGGTCCCGATTACAGTGCATTTGACCAACAGGGTCTTGAGGGGGGATTCTTTACTTCAGACCAGACTGCGAGTCAGGAAAAGGGCAGTGCGCTACTGGTGTTTTACAGTAGCGATCTTGAACAAACCCTGGCAAAAGTTGCAAGCCATGGTGGTGATATCTGTAAAGGGATCTTTGAGTTTCCCGGTGGACGCCGTTTTCATTTTATAGAGCCCGGCGGCAACGAATTTGCGGTCTGGTCTGATCAGCCTGCTGGTTGAACCGTTACCGCAGCAACAGGACTGTTAGCCCTGGGATTGCGGCTTATAGTCGCTTGATATCAGCCGCAAACTGTCTTCTGCAAAACCGCTACCGGCCTCTCTGTAGAAGTTAAACACTTTATCGATGCCAGCATCCAGCAGCTTTTGCCGGTCATCTTCATAGCGGGCAATGGCTGCAATCTGGCCCTGATAACCACAGTTCGCCAGTTGGATGGTAATATTACGGCTATCTTCGATGGAGGGCAGGGCCAGCAGTATCAGTTTAATGTCAGAGGTATTAAAGCTTTCCCAGAAATCGGCATCTTCACCATCGCCAAAGCAGACATTCAAACCTTTCTGCTGCAGCTCTGCGGCTCTGAAGCGGTCTGAATCGAGTCCGGCAACCCGGTGGTCAATAATATTCTGCAACGCTTTATACGCCCCTTTTCCCACCCGGCCCATACCGATGACCAGAACCTCTGCATGGGGAAACTGTTCAATAATGTCCGCTTTCAGGCGGTGGCTGTTTTCGTAGCGTTTCAGATAATCTTTATGTTGCATGTAAAAGCGATGCGCGCGGGGATAGAGAACGCTGGTCAGCACAAAAGACAGCGATACTGCCAGCGCAAGAATTACCAGCCATTCGCGGCTAAGCCAGCCGGAATCGACACTCAGGGCTGCAACAATGAGGCCAAACTCACTAAAGTTACTCAGGGCCAGTGAGGCCAGATAGGCGGTGCGACTGCGCAGTCTGAGGCGGGTGAAAATAGCAAAGAACAGCACGAACTTAATGCCGATCAGCAGAGCGATCAGTGCGGCTGTGCCCAGCATTGACCAGGTTGGCAATGCGGTAAATCCGATCGACAGAAAAAAGCCGATCAGAAACAGATCTTTAAAGCTAAGCAACGACTTGGTTAATTCTGAGGCTTTAGTGTGCTGGGCCAGTAGTATGCCAAATACCAGCGCCCCGAGATCCCCCTTAACACCGACCAGTTGGAAAAGTTCGTAACCCCCGAGGGCGAAGAAAAAACCGGTTAAGGGGAGCAGTTCACCATGTCCGGCTTTATCCAGTAATTTGTAGAGTATCGGGCGGGCAAAGATCAGCGCGAACAGAAGCGGAGCCCAGATCGATGGCAGCTTTCCGGTGGCAACCACCAGAAACAGCACTGCTACGATATCCTGCATCACCAATACACCGATCGCCAGCTGGCCATGACGGGTCTTCATCTCCCCGTTTTCTTCCAGCAGCTTAACGATACAGACCGTACTGCTAAAACTGAGGGCAAAGCCGAGCAGGGCCGCCGTGGTCAGATCGAGGCCGCTGTAATAGGGCACAGCCACAACCGCCATCAATAGGACAAAAGAGCCAAATACCAGGATCCACAACGCCATATGACTGAGCGTGCTGGCCCACACTTCACGCCGGAGCAGGTCTCCAATGTGCAGTTTAAGGCCAATGGTAAACAGCATCAGGGTGATGCCCAGATCAGCAAGGGTATCCAGGCTTTCGGTGGGCTCAATGCCGAGAAAGTGCAGCAGAAAGCCCGCCAGTAAAAAGCCGATTAAGGGCGGCATCCCAATAACTTTAAGCGACAGACCACAAAGAAAAGCGAACAGAACCCAGATAAAATCCATAGATATAAGTCTTTGTAATTACATAATATTTGTTAATGTAAGATAGGAGTATGCTAACACTTATCGGGTGATAAAACCCTATATGCTGTTGGCATATAATGAATCGGCTTAAACGGTTTCGTTATCATGCATAGTCGGTTCCAGAGAGCTAAGCCTTAAGGGGATGTGATCGTTTCAGTTGTGTTGCGGTCTGGCGGGACAGGCTCGCTATGCAATTAATCGAACCAGTTGATACTGAATAGCGTTGATGCAGTGCTTCAGAGGGGGCCAGATTAACCGCCGGTAAGCGCCTGAAAGATAAAGAGCGTGCCATTATCCGGAATCCGGTCTGAGAGCGTTTTACGGTCAATCACAACCGTCTCATTGATGCTGAGCATAATATGCCGGCGCAGGGCACCATGCTCATCCAGAATGTAATCGCAAAACCCTGGTGCGATGCGGTCGATCGCTTGTATAACCTCGGCCACCGAGACTTCCGGTATACAGATTTCGCGATTTTCCAGCATCGGAAAGAAGCGGTAAAGGTGGGGTGTCATTTCAACTCGGGTCATTGCACCTACCCGAAGCGCACAGAATAAACCGGCGGAAAATTGTTACCCAGGCAGCTCCAGGTTTCGCCGCGGTCTTCTGACAGGTAAACGTTGCCGGTGGTGGTGCCAAAGCAGAGGCAATCACCGGCTACATCAAGACCATGTCTCAGGACGATATCATAAGCGTTATCCTGTGGCAGACCGCTGCGGAACAGTTGCCAGGACTGCCCCCCATCGCTGGTTCGCGCGACACACAAGCCGCCATCAATAGCCATGCGTTGCGAATCTCCCTGTGCCGGTATTACCCATGCGGTGCGCCCGTCGCTGGCATCTGCCGCCACCGGAAAGCCAAAATGGACACCGGCTTCTGGCAGGCTGACTTTGTGCCAGCTCTGCGCGCCATCGTCGCTGTAAAATACGCCACAGTGGTTCTGTTGCCAGAGGTGATCGGGCTGGGAATGGCAGGCGGTGACAAAATGCGGATCATGGCCCCAGTCTGCACTGGGGTTGGGCATATAATCCATTAGCATGCCCTGATTGCGGCCTTTCCAGCTCAGACCGCCATCGATTGTTTCGATGACGCCGGCAGATGAGGCGGCAACGTAGATGTGATTCGGATCACGGGGGTCGATAATGATGGAATGGATTCCCGGCTCAAACACACCGTAATCAATGCTGGCGGGGGTGCCGCCCCAGCGGTTCTCGCTGGTTGCGTCGCCGTTAAACAGATCGCCCCCGCGACTTTCATGGTTCCAGAGGGGGCGGTTGAGTTCCCAGGTCTCGCCGTTATCGTTACTGACAAACAAACCGCCCGGAATGGTACCCGCATAGATTTTTCCAGGCTGCTCCTCGCTGCCAAAGGTAATGGTCCAGATTTTTAACACTGTCGCATCGCGGTATTCAGGCTGTCCCTCTGGCGCTTCCGGGTTAAAGTCCGGGGTCGGTAAATACTGTATGATCTGGCGCGCGCCCGGCGGAAATCTGACCGACTGTAGATCAGTCCAGTTCAGGCCATCGTCACGGGAGCATGACAGTTTTGGCCCCCAGTGACCGTGGTCCAGCGATGCCCACAAACTACCATCTCGCGGATCACGTACTGCGTAACAGACCGGTATGCCTGCATGCATAATGGGGCGGGGTTTCCAGACTGAGCTTATTCTATCCAACACCACCGTGCCTTTGCGCGTACCGAGCAGAATGGTTGCAGACATACTATCGACCTCGCTTATCATCGTATCCGGGATCTATGGGAGTCGTGGCTGATAGTTGCGTTGTTCAGAATAGCCGTTTATCAGCCATGCTTTCAGAGTATGGATGAAAGATTGTATTTCTGCATTGATGAAGGGGGATTAATACGCTAGTTAGATTTAATCAGCAGACTTTAAACACTCAGTTCTAAGCATTGAAATTCACCCATTTAACTAACACTAGGGTTAAGCAGTTTTTCTTTCAGAAAGTCCACCAGAACCTTCAACCGCTGTGGCAGATGACGGGTGGGGGGATACAGAACCCAGACACCGCCCTGATAGTTGGTGATAAACTCCCAGTCAGGGAATAGCTGAATAATATTTCCCGCCTCGAGATCGGGGCGGGCGGTAAAATCGGGTAATGTGCCGATACCGATCCCTTGTTTGACCGCATCAAGACGTACCTGGGTGTGATTGGCCGCATACCGGCCTCTGACATCAATATCGATGATCTGCCCATCTTTCTTCAATCGCCAGCGGCTGTCAGCCGGGTTATTACCCAGATAGATACAACTGTGGTCTTTCAGCTCTTTTGGGTGCTCCGGGAGTCCATGTTGTTGCAGATACTCCATAGAGGCGCATATCACGTGGTCCAGCCGGAAAAGCTCCCGGCCCATCAGTCCCGGTGGTGGCTGATCGGTGATCCTTAATGCCAGGTTGATACCATTGTCGATCAGATCCAGTGCACGGTCGTCCAGAATCATTTGCACATTCACTTTCGGATAACGCTGAAGAAACTCTGGCATCAGGGGGTGAATCACGGTGCTGCCAACGGCCTTGGGGACGCTGATACTGATGTCGCCTTCAATCTCCTGTTTCAGGCTATCGCAGATGTCCAATACCAGCTCCGCCCCTTCTACCATCTGTTTACAGCGGGTGTATACCTGCTCGCCACTGCTGGTTAGTCTTAATTTGCGGGTTGTACGCTGTAACAGGTTTGTGGAAAGCTGGTTTTCCAGCTTCGTAACACTACGGCTGACAGATGAGGTCGAACTGCCGAGAGCCTCGGCCGCAGCGGTGAAACTGCCTCTGTTAACCACCTCAACGAAAACCGCCATCTCGTACATCAGTGCATACTGTTCATTCTTGCGCATACAACAAAAATCCATTCCAGATAAGGGGGTTAATAACCTGATTATTAATCATATATCGTTAATCAGTCGATTAATTATATTTTTTGGGTGGGTTATGGATCTTTTGCAAGGTTTAGCATTGATCAGCGCAGTGCACTTTCTGGCCGCGGCGTCTCCGGGGCCTGATTTTGTGCTGGTTTCACAGCAGACATTAACAAACGGCAGAAAAGCTGGGTTTATGTGCAGTATCGGCATCGCTTTAGGGTTGTCAGTGCATATATTTTACTCCAGCCTGGGGTTAGCCGCAGTGCTGGCAAACTCAGAGACTGCACTCTGGGTGATTAAAATCCTCGGCGGAAGCTATCTGATTTATCTGGGAATAGTGGGCGTGCGGAGTTCGTCTGGAAGAGTTCGGCCGTCGAAGACCGTTGCAGTCGATATTTCAGCAGGTCGTCATATCATAACCGGTTTTGTCTGTAATGTTCTTAACCCGAAAGCGCCGGTGTATTTTATATCCCTGTTCACCGTTGTATTGTCACCAGAGATGCCGTTAGTTCAGATTGCAGTGTATGGCGCCTGGATGATGCTGATTCAGCTGATGTGGTTTTCAGCTGTTGTCACTCTGCTGTCAAATCCGGGTATCAACCGCCGGTTTAAAAGACTTGGAAGTCGCATCGACCGGTTGCTTGGCGCAACGATGATTATATTGGGACTGAAGGTCATCTTCACCCGAGTCTAGCTGTGTCATTACTGGCAGGGTGAAGATGCAGCCGCGGAGCCGGTATAAAGAGGTGAGGAGAAATTGACTGAATTATCAATATTTGTATTTGATAATTATAGTTTCGACTTTTGATTAATTAAGATCAAATTCGATTAATTTCTCACCCTGTTCTGACGCTTCCAGATACCAGCCAGACTTATCCCAGTCTCCAAGGACGATACGCCGCTTACCCCCTTCAAGAGAGTGCTCTGCCGGGCGATGGGTGTGGCCGTGGATCAGCAGATTACAGTTCGAGCCGGCCATCGCGGCCAGTACTGCCTGCTGGTTAACATCCATGATCTCGGTGCTTTTGTCTGCGGTCTGGGTCTCGCTGGCCATGCGTAGCTGTTTCGCCATCTCCAGCCGTTCTTCGACAGACTTGGTCAGCACCGCCTGTTGCCATTGCGGGTTTCGCAGCTGCTGACGCAGCGCCTGATAGGCATGGTCATCAGTACATAACTGATCGCCATGCATAAGCAGGGCGGGACCCGATGCCAGTTGAATGACTTCGCTATCGTCCAGAATCTGCACACCGGTCAGTTCTTCAAAACGACTGCCAATCAGAAAGTCCCGGTTGCCATGCTGAAAAAATATCTCGCAGCCTGACCGGGAGAGCGTCTTCAGTGCATCGACAACCGGTTGCAGATCATCCGCTATAAAGTCATCGCCTATCCAGGCTTCAAACAGATCACCGAGAATGTATAGCCGGTCACACTCTTTTGCTGTAGTAGCCAGGAAATGCAGTAACGTCCGGGTAAGATCCGGGCGTCCGCTGTGAAGATGAAGATCAGATATAAACAGGCTTCGCATTACTCAGCGCTATCTGCAGCCACAACTTCAGCGGAGGTGATGATCACATCTTCGGCAGGAACATCCTGGTGTCCGCCACGGAAGGTGGTAGAAACCCCTTTGATCTTATCAACCACATCCATACCCTCTGTTACTTTACCAAACACGGCATAGCCCCAGCCTTCTGTGGTTTTAGCCGTATGGTCGAGGAAGGTGTTATCGCTGACGTTAATAAAGAACTGAGCCGATGCGCTGTGAGGATCCATAGTGCGGGCCATCGCCAGGGTACCCCGTTTGTTCTGCAGGCCGTTATCTGCTTCGTTCTCGATGCTCCCGGCGGTTTTCTTGCTGACCATGCCGGGTTCAAAACCACCACCCTGGATCATAAAGCCATCAATAACCCGGTGAAAAATAACTCCATCGTAGAAGCCATCTTTAACATAGTTTTCGAAGTTTTCTGCTGACTTAGGCGCTTTTTCATAATCCAGTTCTATAGTGATATCGCCGAAGTTAGTGTGCAGTACGATCATGCTTACGATCCCTTTGTTTTAACTAGTTATTTTTATCTAGTTGGTTGGACTGAGAGTTTTTTGTGTCGATTCAATGGGCGTTATTATACTAAAGAATTAATCTGATAACTAACTGATTAATTTCGGCTTGCTTATGGTTGTATGCAGGCCATCTGTCTATAATATCGGCCTACTTGATACCATACGGAAGTTTAAGAAGCCTCTATGAGCAATAACGACGCCAGCAATACTGTGAAACAACCTACCAACTTTATTCATCAGGTTATCGAACAGGACCAGCAGCAGGGACTGGAAAAGGTGGTCACACGTTTTCCGCCAGAGCCAAATGGCTATCTGCACATCGGTCATGCCAAGTCGATCTGCCTGAACTTTGGTACTGCAGAAAAGTACAACGGCGAATGCAACCTGCGTTTTGACGACACCAATCCAGGCAAAGAGGAACAGGAATTCGTCGACGCGATAATGGATGATGTGCGCTGGCTGGGGTTCAGTTGGGCGGGTGAAGTGCGTTATGCCTCTGATTATTTTGATACGTTTTACGCCTGGGCACAGCACCTGATTAAGGCTGGCAAAGCCTATGTATGTGACCTCAGCCCTGAGCAGGCCAGTGAGTATCGTGGCTGGGCGACTGAGCCGGGCAAGAACAGCCCGTTCCGTGAGCGGTCGGCAGAGGAAAACCTCGATCTGCTGGAGCGGATGAAAAATGGCGAGTTTGACGAGGGCAGCCGGGTGTTGCGGGCTAAAATCGATATGGCATCGCCGAATATGAATCTGCGTGACCCGATTCTTTATCGCATTCGTAAGCAAAGACATCACCAGACTGGCGATAAGTGGTGTATCTATCCCAGCTATGATTTCGCCCATGGCCAGGAAGATGCCATTGAGGGGGTCACTCACTCCATCTGTACTCTGGAGTTTGCCGATCACCGCCCGCTGTATGAATGGTTTATTGAAAACCTGCCGGTGCCGAGTACCCCGCGCCAGTATGAGTTTGGCCGCCTGAACATCAACTACACCGTGACCAGTAAGCGTAAGCTGAAGCAACTGGTGGATGAAGGCCATGTGAGTGGCTGGGATGATCCCCGGATGCCAACGATTCAGGGGATGCGTCGGCGGGGTTACAGCCCGCAGGCAGTGCGCAATTTCTGTGACAGTCTGGCGGTCGCTAAAACCGATGGTACCGTGGATATGGCCCAGTTTGAGTTCTTTATCCGTGAAGACCTGAACGACAATGCCGCGCGGGCAATGTGTGTGATGAATCCGCTTAAACTGATCATTACCAACTTTCCGGAAGGCGAAGTGGAGATGCTCAGCGCTCCGGTGCATCCGCAAAAAGAGATGGGCAGCCGTGAACTGCCGTTTACCCGGGAGCTTTATATCGACCGGGCTGACTTCAGCGAAGACTCAACCCTGTCGCGGAAGAAGTTCCGTTTGCTGGTGCCAGGTGACTATATGCGTTTGCGCAGTGCTTATGTCATCAAGGCCGATGATGTGGTTAAAGATGCCGCCGGTGAGATCATTGAAGTCCATGCGTCATTGCTCCCGGGAACCGTAGGGGAGAATCCCGAAGAGGGTATCAAACCACGGGGGGTGATGCACTGGGTATCAGCCACCGAGGGTAAGCAGGCGAAAGTGCGTATCTATGATCGTCTCTTCAATGTTGAATCTCCTGATAAGGGGGAGGGGGACTTCCTGAGCAATATCAACCCGGACTCTTTCCGGGAGATTGATAATTGCTGGGTTGAGCCCGGACTGATCAATGCCGCTCCGGAAACCGCGTTCCAGTTTGAACGTGAGGGATATTTTGTTGCGGATCGTTACCAGCACACACCGGAGACTCCGGTATTCAATAAAACGATCGGACTGCGCGACACCTGGAAAAAATAACGCAGCGTCTGACAGTCTGAAACAAAAAACGGCTACCCATCGGTAGCCGTTGTTGTATCTGTCAGATATAGCCGGGAGTTTTGTGCAGGTTATGGCGGGTGTGCAGACTGAGTCCGAGCGACTCAAGATCGGTATTTTTGAGAATTTCAGCTGACAGGGGCAGAAAAAATGATTCCTCATATTTCGCATGCAGCAGGTAATGCTCAGACATCCCTGTTGCGGCCTGCCTGTCCAGTTCGACAAACTTGCCTTTCGCCAGTTTCTTAAGATCCGGCTCGATTTTTTTCCACTCTTTTTCCAGATTGCGGTGCTCTTCGGTCAGCCGTTTCACCATCATCGCTGTTTGTTGCAACTCTTCACCGGGGCTGGCACAGTCCATCACGATATTAAACAGTTCCTGCTCCTCTTCCTGGTGATGATTGAGCACTACTTCGTGGAAAAAAGTAATCAGTGTTTCCGCAGTTTGCCTGATCTCTGGCTGAACCGGATCGGTGATCTCTGAATTGCCCAGTTTTCCAAGCTGTTCAAAGTTCTTAATGATAGAGATATGACATTGGGAAAAGTCATCGGTAGGACTGGATGGTTTAGTGTTCATTGATTCACCTTCTCTTTAAGGCAGGGGTTTACCCTGTGTCACACGGATAGAGCCGTTTAGCGTCATGGGTTGCACACGGCAGACCGGCGTTTGGATGGCTCAATACTATGCTTTATGTTACGAAGATTAAATGACTATAATCAATTCTGTATCATATTAAGAGCCGGGCTCAATGCTGAAGATTGAGCCTGGTTATCCGGTCAGGTTTATCTGGTTACTCCGGTGATGGCGCTTCCTCCCAATCCATCTCCGCCATCTGCTGATACCGCTTATAACGTTCGCTGACATCGTGTTGTGCCTTATCGAGAAATGCTGCGGCCTCAACGGGGTGTGCTTTTAACAGCGAGTTGAAGCGGGTCTCCCGGCGGGCAAACTCAGAATAGGGGATCGATGGTGGTTTGGAGTCCATCTTCAGTGGGTTTTTATGCTGATCTGCCAGACGGGGGTCGTAGCGGAACAGCGGCCAGTGACCGCTATCGACGGCTAACTGCTGATGCAGGTGGTTATCCTTCATCTCGAAGCCGTGAGCGATACAGGGGGAGTAGGCGATAATCAGTGACGGGCCATCATAGGATTCCGCTTCGAGAAATGCCCGCAGGGTCTGAACGTCTTTGGCAGCATAAGCCACATGGGCCACATAGACATGCTCGTAGTCCATGGCGATGCGGGCCAGATCTTTTTTCGCGACCGATTTGCCGGATGCGGAGAATTTCGCGACTGCGCCAATCGGTGTTGCCTTGGATGTCTGGCCGCCGGTATTGGAGTACACCTCGGTATCCAATACCAGGATATTGACGTTGCGTCCTGAAGCCAGTACATGGTCAAGTCCGCCAAAACCGATATCATATGCCCAGCCATCCCCCCCGATAATCCACACACTCTTACGGCAGAGCTGATCAGCAAGATGACGCAGCTCAACGGCTTTGTCTCCGATCTCCGAATGATCGCTGAGGCCATCCAGCGCGAGTTTAAGCTTTTCGACTGACTGGCGCTGGTGCTCGATACCGGCTTCATCAGCTTCTGTTTCAGTCAGCAACGATTCAACCAGTTCAGGATCAAGCTTCTCCTTTAATTCCTGCAACAGGCTGATGGCATAGGCTTTCTGTTTATCCAGCGCCACCCGCATACCCAGCCCAAACTCGGCATTATCTTCAAACAGAGAGTTGTTCCAGGCAGGCCCGCGACCATCCGGGTTTTTGGTCCAGGGAGTGGTGGGCAGGTTGCCACCATAGATAGATGAACAACCGGTGGCGTTGGCAACCAGCATCCGGTCGCCAAATAGCTGACTGGCGAGGCGAATATAGGAGGTTTCACCACAGCCGGAACAGGCTCCGCTGAACTCGAACAGAGGCTGAAATACCATCGAGCCCTTAAGAGTTGTATTTTTCAGTGTGGTGCGGTCAAACTCTGGCAAAGACAGGAAAAACTCCCAGTTGTCTTTTTCCACTCCGAAGGTTTGTTCCTTCGGTACCATGTTGATCGCTTTGTGCTCCGGATGCTGTTTATCAACAATCGGGCAGATATCAACACACAGAGTACAGCCTGTACAGTCTTCGGGAGAGACCTGATAGCTGATATAGCTGTCTTCAGGAAAATCTTTCGCGCCTTTGACGGGCACGGCCCGGAATCCATCCGGGGCTTCTTGCAACAGTGACTTATCAAAAATCTTGCTACGGATAACGCTGTGAGGGCAGACCAACACACACTTACCACAATGGGTGCACAGCTCTTCATCCCACAGCGGCAGCTCTGTCGCCAGATCGCGCTTTTCGAATGCTGTGGTGCCGGTGGGCCAGGTGCCATCAGCAGAGAGGGCGCTGACCGGTATCCGGTCACCGTGACCGGCAATCAGTTCTGCGGTCAGCTGGCGAACAAAGTCATTGGCGCGATTGGCACTCAGTTCATGCATCGGAATGCGGCTGGTGGCCCGCTCGTGAACCTTAATTTCATGCAGCTGGCTGAGACTGGCATCAATTGCATTGAGGTTCAACTCAACCACTTTCGGGTTGCTGCTATAGGATTTCCTGACAGCGTCTTTGATCAGCGCGATCGCCTGATCAATTGGCAGAATCCCGGAAATCTTAAAGAAGCAGCTCTGCATAATGGTATTGATTCGTTTACCCATACCGCATTCGGTCGCAACCCGGTAGGCATCGATAGCATACAGGCGGATCTGCTTTTCGATCAGCTGTTGTTGGACGGTTTCGGGCAGGGTGTCCCAGAGTTCATCCGGTGCAGCGCTGCTATTCAAAAGGAATACCGCGCCATGACGGGCTTTTTCCAGCATCGGATAAAGGCTCAGGAAACGGGGTTGATGGCAGGCGACGAAATCCGCCTGTCCCTCCTGTATTTCATAGGCTGAATGAATCTTGTGAGGACCGAACCGCAGATGGGAAACGGTTACCGCGCCGGATTTCTTCGAATCGTAAACAAAGTGCCCCTGCGCATAATAGCCGTCCTGATCGCCGATGATTTTAATACTGTTCTTATTGGCACTGACCGTCCCGTCAGCGCCCAGGCCATAAAATACCGCCTGATAGGCATCATTATGGGCATCGGTAATAAAGTGAGGATCATAGCTGATACTGGTGTGAGTCAGGTCGTCATCGATACCAACGGTAAACAGATTTTTGCTCTGCGGTTTGGCCAGCTCATCAAATACACCGCGAATCATCGCGGGGGTAAACTCTTTTGAGGAGAGACCAAAACGCCCGCCCAAGAGTTTCGGAAGCTTATCTGCGGTTAGCTTTCCGGACAGGATTGATTGTATAAATGCCGTGGCGATATCTTTGTACAGCGGCTCTCCGTCGGCACCGGGTTCTTTGGTGCGATCCAGTACCGCGATCTGTTTTACACTGTCAGGCAGGGCATTGAGCAGACGGGTGGCGTCGAACGGTCGGAACAGCCGAACTTTCAGGACTCCGGTTTTGCCGCCGTTGCGATTGATAAAGTCGACGGTTTCGCTGGCGGTTTCCGCACCAGACCCCATCAGAACAATCACCGACTCGGCATCTATCGCCCCTTCATATTCGTAAAGCTGGTATTGACGCCCCGTCACTTCGGCAAAGCGGTTCATCGCCTGCTGCACGATCTCAGGGAAGGCCTCGTAATAGGGGTTGCAGGCTTCCCGGGCCTGGAAAAAGATATCCGGGTTCTGGGAGGTGCCACGCACTACAGGATGATCGGGTGATAGTGCCCGGTTGCGGCAATCCCGTACCCGCTCCATATTGATCAACTGTCGCAGCATCGCTTCGGTGACCACCTCGACCTTGCTGACTTCATGGCTGGTACGAAATCCATCAAAGAAATGCAGTAGCGGTACCCGTCCCTCCAGAGTAGACATCTCGGCGATGGTGGCCATATCCATCACCTCCTGTACCGAGTTGGAAGCAAGCATCGCGAAGCCGGTTGACCGGGTAGCCATCACATCACTGTGGTCACAGAAAATTGACAGAGCGTGGGTCGCCAGCGAGCGAGCAGCAATATGAAAAACAGTCGGCGTCAGCTCTCCGGCAATCTTATACATATTCGGGATTTTAAGCAGCAACCCCTGAGAGGCAGTAAAAGTAGTGGTTTTTGCCCCGGCCTGCAAAGCTCCGTGAACCGCACCGGCGGCCCCGCCTTCGCTTTGTAACTCAATCACATCGGGTACTACGCCCCAGAGGTTTCTGACTCCGTCGGCACTCCAGCTATCACTCATCTCCCCCATGGGTGAAGCCGGAGTGATCGGGTAGATCGCGATAACATCATTGAGGTGATGAGCAATATAGGCGGCGGCTTCGTTGCCATCCATCATTCGGGTTTGCCTGGTATCTTTGACTGGGCTGTTCATTGTGGTACTCCCGGGCATACTAAAACGTCAACTTACTATATTAGTTTATTCTTATAAGTCTGTGTTGTTTTAACTATTATTACAGCAATTGTGGCAGGAACTGTTCTGGATCAACGATCAGATCCCTCATTTTGAGACAAATAGACAGCTCGCTGTTGCGTGATAAAAGTAATTTTAATCAGGTTGTTAAATCCCCGCCGGTTTCCTCTATAATGGTCAGCTTGTTTTTTACTGAACTTCATCCTGACCTGACTCATAAGCGAATTCCGATGTTGCAGATCTATAACACCCTGACCAAAGAAAAAGCCCCGTTCCAGCCGCTGGAAGAGGGCAAGATCAATATGTATGTATGCGGTATCACCGTATACGACTTCTGTCATATCGGACATGCAAGGGTGATGGTGGCGTTTGACGTAATTACCCGCTATCTGCGGGCCCGAGGCTGGGATGTTAACTATATCCGCAATATCACCGATGTTGATGACAAGATCATTAAGCGGGCTCAGGAGAATGGCGAACGTCCTGATCAACTGACCGATCGTATGATCGAGGCGATGCACGAGGATGAAGATAAACTCAGTGTTCTGCGCCCGGATCGTGAGCCCCGTGCGACTGCGCATATGCAGGATATTATTGATATGGTGCAGGTGCTGATTGAAAAGGGTTTTGCCTACGCCGCCGCCAATGGTGATGTCTACTATCGGGTTGAGAAGTTTGCCGACTATGGCAAACTGACCAACAAAAATATTGATGAACTGCGCTCCGGTGCCCGGGTTGAGGTTCAGGATGCCAAAGAGAGCCCGCTGGATTTTGTACTCTGGAAAGCCGCCAAGCCGGGGGAGGTGAGCTGGGAGTCTCCCTGGGGAACAGGCCGGCCCGGCTGGCATATTGAGTGTTCAGCGATGTCTAAATGCTGTCTCGGTGATACCTTTGATATCCATGGTGGCGGGCCGGATCTGCCATTTCCGCACCATGAGAATGAGATCGCTCAGTCTGAAGCGGCGAACGGCGTTAAATTCGTCAATACCTGGATGCACGCCGGGGCGGTGCGGGTCAATGCCGAGAAGATGTCCAAATCTCTGGGCAACTTCTTTACCATCCGTGATGTACTGGAAAAGTACGATGCTGAGGTGGTCCGTTATTTCCTTTCTTCCGTACATTATCGCAGTTATATCGATTACTCCGAGAGTAGCCTTAAGGAAGCCCGCAGCGCTCTGGAGCGTTTCTATCAGGCGCTGAATGGCGTTGAAGCGGTTGCTGCTGAACTGGATAACGACTACGAAGGGCGCTTCTATGCTGCGATGGATGATGATTTCAACACCCCAAAAGCCCTGGCAGTGCTGTTTGAGCTGGTTAACGAACTTAACTCTGCCTCACGGGCCGGGGATGCAAAAGCACCGGCACTGGCTGCTCAGTTAAAACAGCTGGGTGGTATTCTTGGGCTGTTACAGCAGTCACCAGAAGCGTTTTTACAGGGTGAAAGTAAAGCCGGTGAGATTACCCCGGAACAGATCGAAGCGCTGATTCAACAGCGTGCTGATGCGAAGCAAGCGAAGAATTTCGCCGCTGCTGATCAGATTCGGGAAGACCTGGTCGCCCAGGGGATTATTCTCAAAGATAGTCGCGAAGGAACCACCTGGTTTCGTGAAGGCTAACTAAACCCGAGTGTTAAGTGGTTTTTAAAGGCAGCAAGTGGCTGCCTTTTTTCTGTTTAAAGGATGGATAGATGAGTCAGCAGCCAACACTGGTTATCTTTTGTAAACGGCCATTGCATGGTCAGGGTAAGCAGCGCATCGCCGCGACACTGGGTAAAGATGCCGCCTATCAGGTTGCCTGTGCGTTGCTCAATTGCGCCCTTGAGGATGCCAGAAGCTGGCCGGGACCGGTCGTGCTTTCACCCGGCAGTGAAGCTGATCGCCAGTGGGCAGAAGATCTGCTGTTGCGGGAATGTCAGGTAATTCCTCAGTGCGAAGGTAATCTGGGGGCAAAACTGAATTATGTGGATCGGATTGTACGACAGCAGGGGGTTGAACAGTTGCTGTTTATCGGAACCGATGCGCCGGAGCACAACGCTCAGCGTTATGCTGAGCTTTGCCAGTTACTGCAGCAGAGTGATATTGTGCTTTCACCTGCCGAAGATGGCGGTGTCACCGCGATGGGCGGGCGCAGCCCCTGGCCAGTGTTGGAAAATCTGCCCTGGAGTACCCCACAGCTGGGGGCGCAACTGGCCTGTGCATGTGAAGCGGCTGATTTTCAGGTTGCTTTCAGCTCCACGGGCTATGATGTGGATACTGAAGCTGATTTGCGCCGGCTGCTGGGAACACTTGCGTATGATTCCCGTCCTGCCCGGCAACAGCTGTTACAACTGTTACAGGTTTTACTCAAAGAGAGGTAAGGGGTTGATATGGAACGGATACGGAGTCGTGACTGGTATACAACAGCTGATGGTTCTGATCGGGGTTATATTCGCCCTTATCTGTTGAAAGAGTTGTGGTTTCATACCGGAACGGCCTGCAATCTCAGCTGCGACTTCTGCCTTGAGGGGTCGGGACCCGGTGATCAGCGGCTGCAACTGCTGAAGCTTGAGGATGTGACGCCCTTTATCGATCAGGCCCTTGAGCTGGGCGTTGAACAGTTCTCCTTTACCGGTGGGGAGCCTTTTCTGGCCAAAGACCTCATCAGGATTCTCCAGCGTGCTTCTGAGCACGCTCCCTGTCTGGTGCTGACCAATGGCACCGATGCACTGCAAAAACGTCTGCATCAGTTGGTGCCATTATTAAAGAGCCGTTTTCCGGTCAGTTTCAGAGTCAGTATCGATTCGCCTGTTGAAGCGGAGCATGACGCCGGGCGGGGTCAGGGGATGTTTGACCTTGCGCTGAAGGGGATGAAAGCGCTTTACGATATGGGCTTTCATGTATCGGTGGCGCGTCATATGGCAGAAGCAGAGAACTCTGTGGAGGTAGAGCAGTCCTATCGGGACTTATTAGTCTCACGCGGATTACCGGCTGAAACTAAGTTTGTTGCCTTCCCGGACTTTCTGCCGCCGGGGAGTCATGGCCATGGGCCGGATATCACCACCCACTGTATGACTCACTATCATACCGAAGAGACCCGCAACAGCTTTATGTGTGCCTTCAGTAAGATGGTGGTCAAGCAAAATGGCCGGATGAGGGTTTATGCCTGCACGCTGGTGGATGATGATCCCGAATATGATCTGGGTGGTGACCTGCGCCAGGCGCTGGAACAGCAGATCAGTATGAAGCACCATCGCTGTTTTTCATGTTTCAGGTATGGAGCATCATGCAGCGAAACCTAGTTATGTTGTGAAGCTTGGTCATGTATTAAAGCTTGGTCATGTAGTAAAGCTTAGTCATGTAGTAAAGCTTAGTCAGGCAGTGATGTTTAGCCTGGTTTCCCCCGGATATTTCAGTCAGCGATATATTTTAGTAAACGCTATATTTTAGGAAACGATATAGTTTAATGAGCGATCAGGTGTTGTGTCAGCATAGTATCTCTGTCGTGATTCCGGTCGGTCCGGCCGAAACCAGTCTGCAGCCGATGCTCGGCCAGCTTGCTTGTCTGCAGCAGGCACAAAAAATCATTTTTGTGTTTTGTCCGGCCTCTGAACATCTTATTTCGCATTTACCCAGCAGTGATCAGATTGATGCTTTAACCGTTGAAGCGGGACGAGCCCGGCAATTGAATACCGGGGCGCGAGAGGTTGAGTCCGGGTATATCTGGTTTCTTCATCTGGATAGTCAACTCAGCCATCGTCAGTGGCAGATGCTTAATCAGAGTCTGACACGTCGGCCTGATGCGCTGCACTATTTTAATCTGCGCTTCCTGAACGACGGTGCTGGGCCGGTGTGGCTCAATAGCCTGGGGGCCAATCTGCGGTCACGCTATTTGGGTTTACCCTTTGGCGACCAGGGGTTCTGCCTTTCGGCCAGGCAATTTGAACGCTTGGGTGGTTATCCGGTCGAAGCAGTGTATGGTGAAGATCATCTGCTTGTCTGGCGAGCCCATCAACAGGGCGTACAATTAGTCAATACCGGTGTGGAACTGATCACCAGTGCGCGTAAATACGCCAGCACGGGCTGGGGGCAGCTAACGCTGAAGTATCAGTTCTACTGGATCAGGCAGGCTCTGCCACAACTCTGGCGGCTGTTGAAAAGCAAGTGGTTAACGCATTAACCACTGTCTTCTGAGCAGCTCTCTTTGCAACCGTTTTTCTATTCGGGTTTCGCACGGATGAATAAATTATCAACGCTGGCCCAGTTATTGCGGTTTATGCTGCCATATCGCAAGTACTGGGTCGGCGCGATGATCGCGCTGCTATTCACCGCAGGTATAACCCTGGCGATCGGTCAGGGTGTGCGACTGGTGATCGATAAGGGCTTTGTCGCGGGCTCTGTCACGCAGCTGAATCAGGCGATTCTGGTGCTGATCGGGATGGCGGTGCTGATGGCCATTGGTACCTTTGTCCGTTTCTATCTGGTCTCCTGGCTTGGCGAGCGGGTGACCGCCGATATTCGTCAGGCGGTGTTCGATAATGTGATCGGTCTGCACCCCAGTTTCTTTGAAACTAACCGCAGTGGCGAGATTATGTCCCGTCTGACCACCGATACCACTCTGTTGCAATCGATCATTGGCAGCTCTTTCTCGATGGCACTGCGTAGTCTGGTAACGACGTCCGGTGCGCTGATTATGTTGTTTGTCACCAATATCAAGTTGTCCTTAATTATCGTTGCCGGTGTGCCGCTGATCCTGTTGCCGATTCTGATCTTCGGCCGCAGGGTGCGGGCACTGGCGCGTAAAAGCCAGGATAGTATTGCCGATGTTGGCAGTTATGCCGGTGAGGCGATTCAGCAGATTAAGACGGTGCAGAGTTATACGCAGGAGCTGCATGAGAGTCGCGCATTTGGCCTTGAGGTAGACAGTGCTTTCAGCATCGCACAGAAGCGTATTCGTCAAAGGGCGTCATTGATGGCGATGGTTATCCTGCTGGTTTTCGGGGCGCTCTCCGGGATGCTCTGGGTTGGCGGTTATGATGTGATCACCGGGGCCATGACCGCCGGTGAACTGGGCGCTTTTGTGTTTTATGCGCTGATCGTTGCCATGGGGGTTGGCACCATGTCGGAGGTTTATGGTGAGCTTCAGCGGGCCGTCGGTGCCACCGAGCGGCTGATGGAGCTGCTTGATGCCCAGAGCGAGATACAGGCCCCTGATAAGGAGACTGCCACAGATACTGCTAATCTGCGGGCTGAGTTGCGGCTTAACGATGTGAGTTTTAATTACCCATCCCGTCCGGATCAGGCGGCTCTGGCAGACTTTTCGCTAACCTTCGCCGAAGGCGCTATCACTGCTCTGGTGGGGCCATCCGGAGCGGGTAAGTCCACTGTATTTGAGCTGTTGTTACGCTTCTATGACCCTCAGCGTGGTCAGATCTGTTTTGATACAGCCGATCTGCGGGATCTTGACCCCCGGGAGCTCAGACAACAGATTGCGCTGGTCTCGCAGCAACCGGCACTTTTCACCGCCAATGTGATTGAAAATATCCGCTATGGGCGCAATGATGCCAGTACCGATGAGGTGATTGCGGCAGCAAAAGCCGCCTATGCCCATGAGTTTATTGAACGTCTCCCGGATGGGTATTACAGCGATCTGGGAGAGCAGGGGGTACGTCTCTCGGGTGGCCAGAAACAGCGGATCGCTATTGCCCGGGCGATCCTCAATGACCGAAGGATACTGCTGCTGGATGAAGCGACCAGCGCGCTGGATACCGAGAGTGAACATAAAGTTCAACTGGCACTGGATACTTTGATGCAGGGCAGAACAACCATTATTATCGCGCACCGGTTGTCGACGATTCTGCATGCAGACCAGATCGTGGTAATGGACCAGGGGAGAGTTGTTGCTATGGGACGCCATGAGGAGTTGTTGCAACGCTCTGAGCTGTATTCACGTCTGGCAAAATTGCAGTTTAAAACTGACGCCAGAGAGCAGGCGTCAGTAGAGTAGGCATTTTGCTATAACAGGGTTTGCTTATCTGCCGTGATAGTTTGGCGGCCGTTTTTCAACAAAGGCGTTGACCGCTTCCAGGTGGTCTTCGGTGTTGTGGCAAATCCCCTGCATCAGAGCGCAATGTTCCAGAAACTCGGGCAGTTCCATTTTCTGGGCGGTTTTCAGCAACCGTTTTGTCATTCTGAGTGCCTGTGGTGGTTTGTCCGCTATTCTGCTTGCCAGTTCCATCGCCCTGCCCATCAGTTGTTCTGGCTCTACTACCTCTAACAGGATGCCCAGCTCTTTCGCCTCATCAGCGCCGATCATTTTGCCGGTCAGTGTCAGTTCTGCCGCTTTTTGATAGCCGATGAGTCGTTGTAGAAACCAGGCTCCACCATCACCGGGGATGATGCCGAGGTTGACGAAGGTTTCACCCAGCAATACCTGAGTTGATGCAATGCGCAGATCGCACATACAGGTCAGATCAAAGCCAGCACCAATGGCCGGCCCATTAATCGCCGCGATCACCGGGATATCAATATGGCCCATGGCCAGAGGAATGCGCTGAATGCCCTGGCGGTATTTTTCCTGAACCGTATAGACATCGCCCCCAAAAGCTCCGTGTTTATGGATGCCATCCCGCTCACTCATCTCTTTGATATTGCCGCCGGCTGAGAACGCGCTGCCCTCGCCGGTCAGTATCAGCACCGACACTTCAGGAGTGCGGTTAACCCACTCTGCCACCTGGATAATATCGTCAATCAGTCCAGTGCCTGTGAGGGCGTTACGTACATCGTGGCGCCTGAACGTTAGCGTTGCAATACGGTTAGACAGTACTAATTCACTATCGATCAGCGATGGAAGTTTTACATCACCTGTCATGGGTATTCCTTTGTATTTATAAGTTTTTTAGTAGATTTTCAGTGTATCAGAGGAAGCTGTAACGGCTATTTGCCACAATCAGCCGTAATGGATCGCCAGCCATATGGTGTCTTCATTGGGTGATGTCCATTCAACACGATGCCGTCGGTGCGCGGGGATATGGAGGTAATCACCGCAATGGAGCGTCCTTGACTGACTATCGGGATAACCGATCTGGGCGGTACCCTGAATCAGCAGAATCCACTCATGCTGATCCTGATCATACCAATAGTTTTCGGGGGAGTGATGCCCCCGGGATACGATACGCTCAATCTTCAGGTGGTTATTTTCTAACAGCGTTGTAAATAACTCACCAGGAAGCTGTGCCGGAATATTAGTTAGCAGGTTCTGCATCGGTCTGTCTCAGCTGTATGTTAGCTGAAGATTAGTTTAGTTTGGCAGATTATTCATTGTAATAGGTATGAGCACTCTATAGGGGGGGATTTTCTTTTTCTCAGGAGGGAGAGAAATAATGTCAGTACGGGGACGCAGGTGATCGGGCTAAAGAGTCTAAGGGTGAGTATGTTCACCCTTTTTATACGTACCGGCTTTATACCTATCAGGGGCAGGGCTATCGGTTACTTACCGATTTCAGCGCCCAGCCTATCCAGTATTGTGAATGTTTCATCGCTGGCACGTTCCATCAACCGGATGCCTTCCAGTGATCCCTTCAGATCATTCTCTGCGATACGTTCCAGTGCTAACAATCCACCTTTATGTACCTCAGCATGAGGGGTTTCCAGTGAGGCAAAGCTTGGCATTGTTTTGTAGGTCTGAGCACCGTCACCTTCATAATACCATCTGCCCAAACGGCACTGATTGTGGTCTGCGATCTGGCCATCCCCGGATTCTTTGTTCAGCCAATGGTTGTATATGTCTTGTTTCCAGACCATATGATCCATTTTTACTGTCTCAAGGAAACTGGCCATCGCTTCATCGGTAATGGTTTCATGCATCGAAACAGAGTGATTGATTAGCCGTTCCAGGGATGCGTTGGTTTCAGTTGCATTGCCTAGCATTGAACCACAGTTATTGAGTGTCTCAGAGATACTGCTGCCTGTTTCCTGAGTGCTATGGTCTATCTGTGCAACCAGCTTTTCAATCTCTCCACTGGCTTCGCTGGCCCGTTTTGCCAGGTTACGGACTTCATCGGCAACGACCGCAAAACCGCGACCCTGTTCGCCGGCTCTGGCTGCCTCAATGGCTGCATTCAGCGCCAGAAGGTTTGTTTGTTCAGAAATATTCTTGATACTGCCGACAAACTGGGTGATCTCTTCAGCAACATTACGAAGTGTTGATACCTGCTCATGTATGGTACTGACTTCACCATTGACATCACTGAGACCCGCTACCAGTTTTTTCATATTGGAGGAGGATTGATCATAGATCGTTGCAGAGTCCAGTATCTTATTCCGTTCAGAAAGCAGGTGAGTCGCCATTGATGCGATTCGTTCGCGAATATTGTTGAGTTTTGAAAAGCCCTGAATCGCGCCCCTCATTACCCCGATATCGTTATCTTTTTCGCCTGTGGCCTGTCTTAATTGTGACTCCAGTAGAGCGATGCGTTCCTGTGCTGTATTCAGTTCCTGCTCAAGCTTCTTGTTTTTCTGCTCATGCCTGATAACTTCCTGACGTGTTTCAGCCAGTATCCGAGCTCTAACAAACATAGGGATTAACGCTCCTGGAAAAGATAAATTTGTAAAACACCACCCAAGCCGCCAGACCCGTTACATCCAGGCTATTGCTTATCTGGTATAAACAGTACGGGATTTTCACATTTTATTAAAACCGGGTCAAAGTAAATCACTCTTATATAACTAATTGATACGCCAGTAGATAACACTCTTTATAATTGCTTATAACCAGTATTCATTATCTGGAGTTGATCGTGTTTAATGATATCAATCGGGGGAAATATAAAGCGATAATATTGAGGTGCTGTTACTCAGAGTATCTGGATGATGCTGGGAGGCGGGGGCCGTCCCAGCATCCGGTCTGATCAGCTTTAATCAGAACTTGTAGCCGACAGAAACCATATACACCATTGGGTCGATCTCAATTTCGCCCAGATTGGTACCATCCACTTTTACATCGGTATTGATATCCATCTTCCAGACTGCGGCATTCAGAAGCCACTGATCATTAAGTGAATAATCGACACCTATCTGACCCGCCAGTCCCCATGAACTATCAAGCTGCAGTTTAGTCCCGGCCAGAGCGCCTGTTGTGTTTTCTGAGAAGAAAGCGGTGTAGTTAATGCCCAGCCCGACATAGGGCTGAAAGGCAGAACTGCTATCCATCGGATAGTACTGCAGGGACAGGGTCGGTGGCAGATGTTTAGTATCACCGACCTTCGCTCCATTAAGGGTAATGTCGTGCTTGAAAGGGGTCGCAGCCAGCAGTTCCAGACCGAGGTTATCGGTCAGCATATAGGTGCCGGTAATACCCAGCTGGGTATTGGCGTCGACATCTAAACCTGGAACGAGTGTGTTATTCGATGTCTGTGGGTCAACGTTCGCCGCACCTACCCGTAAGATCATATCGCCTGCTTCGTATGCCATACAGTTAGCTGTGGCAGCCAGTGATACACCCAGCACTAATGCGGAAAGAGCTTTTCTGTTCATTAAGACCATCCTTTTGTTAAACGGCTATCAAAAAGTGAACCTATTTGATGCTTATTTAATTAGAAAAGTATTGATTTAAGACAATTTTAGCTGGCTGAAACAATCCTTGGATGATGCCGCTGCGCCAGGTCAAAATAACCATTAAAAAATAATGGGTACTTTAGGGGTGGCATGAATACTGCTGGCATAAAAAAAGGACGCCGAAGCGTCCCTTTTTATCACCTGGTCAGGTCAGATATTAACCGAACTGGTTCATGGTGTTGTCTTCACCCGCCGCTTTCAGTGCCGCTTCACCGGCGAAGTATTCTTTGTGAT